>CANHGM010000028.1 GCA_947460345.1 Bacteroidota bacterium
CGATAGCCATCGGAACAGTAGGTGCTTGGTTCGATTCCAAGTGGGCCCACAAATTTTTATTTGATTATCAAGCACTTACGTTATTGTAGGTGTTTTTTTTTGAAATTACCGTAACTATTGCTGAAACAGATTTAGTTATAACCTTGTTCTCGCCAATCTATTGCTTGCTTGTTGTCGCCGTTCTACAAGAACGGTGACCTAAATATAAAAGCACGGTCTGTGACCTGGGAATGTTAAGAATGGTTTTAAAGTATTGATATGTTTGAAATCGGGTTGCAAACCCTACTATTATAAATATATCACCGTTCTTGAAGAACGGCGATAAGGTATTGGGCTCTGGTGGAAAACCAAGCACAACTGGCAATCCTTCAGGCAAAGGAAGAGACAACGCTACTCATGCAACTAAGAAGTAATTATTAGGAATCATTTCTATCCACTATGCTTAGAATAAGACTAAGCTCTACAGAACCTTCAGACTCTATAATGAGTCTCTCCTATCCTATGTGACACAAATTAAAAAGGCCTTCAATGATTGAAGGCCTTTTTGTTTATAGAATAATTAAAAAATGTTCACAAGTAGTTTGTCAGTATCGGTGGTACAATCTTACTTTGCATACCTTAATTAAAATAACATTATGGAATTCAAAGACCAAATAAAAGCATTGACTACTAGAGTGCTGAATATGAAAGACCAACTTTCAACAGAAGAAGCAACAAAGAATGCTCTAATTATGCCATTCATTCGTGAACTAGGTTACGACGTTTTCAATCCTAATGAAGTAACACCAGAGTTAACTGCTGATATTGGAATGAAGCAGGGTGAGAAAATTGATTATGCTATTATGCAAAATGGGGAACCTATTATTTTAATAGAGTGCAAATGGAGTGGAGCAACTTTAAATATACATAACGAATCACAGTTATTCAGGTATTTTCATACAACCAAAGCAAAGTTTGCTATTCTAACAAATGGTATTGAATATAAATTCTACACAGATTTATTAGAGCCAAACAAAATGGATGAAAAGCCATTCTTTGCATTTAATATTCTTGATATAAAAGATAATCAAATTGAAGAACTTAAGAAATTCCATAAAGCTCATTATGATTTTAACAATATAGTCAATACTGCAAGTGAGTTAAAATATACGAATGAATTAAAAGTATTATTGAATAATGATTTTGCAAATCCAAGTCCTGATTTTGTAAAGTATTTTGCTAAAAAAGTTTATCCAAGTGTGATTACTGCAAAAGTGTTAGAGCAATTTACAGCACTGGTTAAAAAATCTATTCATCAAAATATAAATGATATGATAAACGATAGATTAAAAGCTGCTTTATCAAAAGAAGATGAAGAAGCTAAAAAGCAGGAAGCATTAGAAATAGCAAATAAACCAGAAGAAAGTAAAGTAGTGACGACTGATGAAGAATTGGAAGCGTTTATGATTGTTAAAACTATATTGAGGCAGAAGATAAAAGCTGATAGGGTTACTCATAGAGATGCTCAGTCATACTTTGCGATATTACTTGACGATAATAACAGAAAAACTATATGTAGATTATATATAGGTGCCAAAAAACAGATTGGATTTTTGGATGAACAGAAAAAGGAAAACAAATTTGAATTAAATATATTGGATGATATATTTAATCATTCAGAGATGTTGTTTAAGGCGGTTGAGAGTTACGATAAAATGAGTTAAGTATAAATGAAGAATAAAGTATATTTAAGAATAATAGGCTTGCTGCTTTTTCTGACATTATACAGTGATGCTGAAACCAATATAACAAATTACATTTTTGTATCAAGTGTCCTTACACCAAATGACACTTGCTATTTGTCCGATAAGAGAAATGAATATACTGGCGAAAGAAATGTAAGCTATATAACCGCTAGTGATGGTTATAGTTATGTAATTTCTAAAATAAACAAAGGGCCTGTTAGTATTTATATTCAGCTCGAACCAGCCCTCTAAAGACTCCAGTCTTGTGAGTTCAAAAGGCAAGACTCCAGTCTTGCGTATATATAACTTAAAAAAGTCATATAAATACCATATGTGGAGGCCTTATACTTACTGAAAATCGAGCTACTATAACAAATCAACGTCAATGGTAAAATAAATAAACAATATGAAACATTTTAAATTAATGATGATAGCACTAATGATGTGTTTAAGTTCTACTGCATTTTGTCAAGAGGATAGTTCAAAAATGACTATTACAAATTATAATAATTTTTGTAATCATAAAATTAGATTTGAAAATAATAGTGACTTTTTAGAAAATATGTTTACTTATAATTTTTCAGATGCTAAATTTTATCGTATTAGTCTTATTAAATACAATAGCATATTTAATGATACTTTTACTATTTTTAAAATTAAAACTTATAGTGATAATTTAACATTTTTAATAGAAGTAAATAAGGGTAATGATACATTATATTATGAATTTAAACAAGGTACTAATAATTTTTATTATACAGACACTTTAATTTTAAATCATAAATATATTAAAAGAATTAATGATAGTATTGAACGAATTAAAATATGTGAAGGAATAGAATTAAAGACTGATAAATTTTCTGATAAAAAAACATATAAATTTGATGATGATGGCGGTGATATTTCTTTTTATAAAATTATTGAAAATGGTATATCGATTTACTATTTAAGTATTTATTCAAAAACTAGTGGAATATATACTGGAACCGGTGTAAATTTAATACTATCTAATGGTAGTAAATATTCCTTTCCTACAGCAAAAGTAGATAACTCCTATATTTCATCAGATTTTTATAGCACTTGTTTTATAAAATTAAATATTAATGATATTAATACTTTTAAAAAATATGGAATAAAAGATTATAAACTTTATATTGTTGAAGGTAGCTCTATATCATATGACAAAAGTATTAAATTATTTAATTGTTTAATTAATAAAAAATAAGGCCAGCTCTCGCGAAAACAATAAGTAAGGCTAGAATTAATTCTAGCTTTTTTTTTATTTACAGAAAATCGATGTCTTTAACGATTTAAAACCCACGCCGTAATGCTTTCGGCGGGTTCTTGGTTTTGTGGTCAGATTGTTTTCAGATTGCAATCACTCAAGTAGAAGTCGTTCTTCATAAACAGTGACTTAAATATAAAAGCACGGTCTGTGACCTGGGAATGTTAAGAATGGTTTTTAAAGTATTGCTATGTTTGAAATCGGGTTGCAAACCCTACTAATATAAATATATCACCATTCTTGAAGAACGGTGATAAAGTGAGGGGGTTAAAATTATTTGTATATAAAAAAATTGAACCTTGGCCAAAACGTTTTCGGCAAGACCTTGGTTTTGAGAATACTTATAAACTAAAAAGATCTATAATTTTCAATCCTTCAATGTTGTTAAAATCTGTCACATTGCGAGTAATCAAGGTGAAGCCATAAACAATAGCAGTGGAGGCTATAATTGCATCAGGAAGCTTAAGCTTATATTTCTTTCTTATATATGCTGTTTTTAATTTAATCTGTTGTTCTAATTCTACAACTTCTATGTCATTAATAAAGCCATGTAAAAGTTCTATGTCTTCTTCAGCAGAGTATTCCAACAAAGCAACTCAATCTCTGAAATGACAGAAATAAGAGGTTTGTCATTCACAAGTAGTTAGTCTATGAATTTCTCAGCTTGGGGTGAAAATTGTTTCTGCAAATAATAAATTACAGTATTAGTATCCCAAAGGTATCTTATTCCCATCCGTTACGCAATTGGTCTAATTGGATATCAATGTTTGTTTGAGATTCTCTAGTCATTTTCCCTTTATATTTATCAGCCCAGTTTGTTGTAGAAGTATCTGGTTCTAATTTTTCTTGTCTCAATCTTATAAGATCAAGGAATTCCAAATCCCGCAAGAGTCTTATGGCTTTGTTGTTAATGATATCAATGGTGATAGTACGTATCATGAATTTATTATTTCTATGATTGTTATTACAAATATAGTAATAATTCTTGAGTTTTTGAATGATTTGAATCTTTAATTAAATTAAGCTATTGAAACTTGAATAATAAACAGAGGCTCTCTCAAAACTATATATGCGGCCTAGTTGGCAGCGGCACACAGTATGGCTGATAGCTGCAGTGCCTGAGTAGGTGGGGCGTCCTGTATAGCTATCGGGAGGCAAGAAGCCAACAACCGCCAGAGCAATGCGAGCTAGGCAGCTATGAAGGGTATAGCGTACAGCCAGAAATGTACGCCTTAAAATTATATATATACCTGGCCATCGTGAATTATATAAAAAAAGTTCTGTAATCTGTGATCGAAAAACTAGGTATATAAAGTATTGCTATGTTTGAAATCGGGTTGCAAACCCTACTAATATAAATATATCACCATTCTTGAAGAACGGTGATAGCGAGGGCATAAAAAAAACCGCGTATCGAGTTCCGAAACGCGGTTGCTTGTAAATCAAATGCAGTTTATTTTTGAATAATGATCGGATATACCTTGTATTGGTCTCCAGAAATAATTCTCATATGATATAAACCATTGGAGAAGTTGGTGAAATCAAATTTATGGGTATAAGAACCGGCAGATTGCATAACTCTTAATTGAGATTGAATCAACTGACCGTTCATATTATAAATTTCAATTTCAATTTCTTTGGGTTCTTTCAAATTATATTCAATCAAAGAAAAATCATTGGTAGGATTTGGATAGATTGAAAATTGTTCAAAAATGCCTGATGAAACAGGCTCAGATAAACCTAATTCAGGTGTTAAACTACTTCCACCACCTTTGCAGTCCTTGATATATATTTTTTGTGCAGCTGAGAGTTGGATGGGCCCAACTTGATTTACAATACTGTTTATTCTAAAGTAATAAGAACTGCCGAAAGTGTTTGCAAGCAATTCTTTAGTTACGGTTCCGTTGCTATTTACAGTTCCAAAAGTATAAAATGTGGTATTGACACCATACTGTGCGTTACCGCCTGAAATGGTTTTATTATTACAATCCACAAATGCCAGCGTCACGGGAACCGTCTGAAATGTTACAACCGGTGCTGGTGATTTACTCATATCAAAATAGCCCAATTGCTGACGAGCACCAGCATAATTCATTCTAAAATATACATAATCTCTATAGGGTGCAAGCGGAGCAGCAGGGAGATTAACAACAGCATAGCCTGATGCATTTGTAGTAGCGACATTGTTGGTATAAGAAGGATATTTGGTATTAGTGAAATTCCAAAAATCAACTGTACCTCCAGCAATCCCTTGACCCTTGCTGTCAATCAAACGAACAGTTGCCGTGCGGTTTGAGGTAATACAGCCATTCACACCAACTACATTTTCTTGTCCTGCTGAATTTTTAAAAGTATAATTCCCGGCCAACAAATAGCCCCCAGCCCAAGGAAAATAGGAAGTAGTATCAAGACCTCTATATAACAAACTAGGATTCACCGGCACCTGTACATAGGAGGCCAGAAAATCAACATTTTGTGTTACACCACTAACTGTGACAGTTGATTTCCTTTCACTTCCTCTGCGATAATCCATCTGAAAATCATAGGTACCCGGCAACAAATAGATACTTTTCACCCCTTTGGAGGTAATACCTACTAAATAATCTGTACTTTGAGCATTGCCTTTAGTATATACACTGGCATTTAAACCGGTAGTAATGATACTATCACAACTTGTCAAACGCATGCTCAATTTAGTTGTTTGCACAGTAGGGAGATTGGTACCTGCCAAAATGGAAAAATCATAATTAGCCGAATTATAATTGACCCTAAACATATAGGTTTGCCCAACTGTCAAATTACTAATATTCAATAAACCATTTTTGGTTAATCCTTTAAACACAAAACCCGAAGCGTCTTTTAAATAAACGCTGGCAGAAGCACCTGTAATAGTATTTACACTTGATTCATCAAGTAATTTAACATCTACATTGATGGTTGAAGCATTTATGACCTTGATAGAAACCATCAAAATCATTAAAAGAAAGTATAATTTTTTCATATTAATTTATTTTGTTACGCAAATCAACTATAAACCTTTCACATTTCCAAATTTTTTTTTATTATTTTTTAAGTTGTTGTTTTTCAAGCTAATATGAGGCTGTTGTCGCCGTTCTACAATAACAGTAACCAAAACATAAAACCAACTGCACTATACTACTATTAAATATATATATTGCTATGATATATATATACTTTGATTCTTTGCCCCATATTCATCATCATACCGAAAGCCAACTAGGTTATAGAGACTTTCGGTAAGGATGAACAAATAAACTACCTATAAATTAACTACTCTTTGATTACTTTTATCACTTGTCCGTTGCCTATAATTTTAACTATATATATACCGCTTGGCCAATTTTCTGTGTTGTAGGTATACGCATTAAAACCATAACTAATGTCGATAGACTTTTGTTCTACTAACTTGCCTGTAATATCATATATATGCAATTGCGTTTTCATGTCTTCATTCGCATTCATGCTAATGATTAACTCACCATTAAATGGATTAGGCATGGCATACATTTTAAATGGATTGTTTACCGCAGATTCTAAGCCATTTGCTTGGTCGTCATTACCTGTTTTGTTAGAACCTGTAGTGCTATATGTTACGTTATGAAAGTTTATATAATTTACATACTCTGGGTGGTCAACAAAAGGGTTTCTGTTTCCTTGTATAGAATACACATAATCGTTTCTAGCTACTTCATAACTATCAACAGGGTCGGCAGCGTGCCATGCGAGTAATGTTGCTACACTTTGAGAATCTTCAGTTAATGCTACTAAAGTTGTTTTGTTTAAGTAATTAAATGTCCAGTCGTAACCAGATACACCATTATACCTCACAGCCATATATAACAATGCTCTAGCTGTATTTCCTTTATGGTTGTTTTGAGGCTCATATACTACTTTACCATTGGCATTTGTACCAATTTTTGCGTTTAAGTAAGTAGAAGTAACTGTAGTTACAACTCCTTCAGGATGGTTGCTTCTTACACCATTGGCATGTGCCTGTTCTGTAGGGAATAGGTGGTGTTGGTCGCTATATTCTGCACCTGAGGTTGAACTATAAGTTGGCATCCAGCTATGGCACCATGAATGTTCTCTACTAAAAGTACCAGTGGTGTACCAAGCAAAAGTGGTATATACATATTTATCTCCTGAATATACACAAGATACAACCCTTTGGCCTGCAGCAGTATCACGATACGCAAAATCTGCAATCATGGTAGTGGTATAATTGGTATAAGAAATTTTAGTGGTGTTCCTTCTGATTTTAGCTTGTAAAGAATCTAAAAATTTGTTACTCGCTGTGTTGCAACCGCTGTAATAACTACCCATCATATTACTTAACGAAGTTATACTTCCTGCAAGTGGAGCAGTTGTTTTATAGTTGATAGTACTCGCACTGCCATTATAAGAAAATATTTTATAATAATAAGTAGTACCTGCTTCAATGCTTCCTTTTTGAGTATATGTAGTGCCAGCTCCTATATATCCCACTTTAGCATCGCCAATTGCATCGCCAACATTATATGTTACGCCATCTGTAGGGCTGCTGCTAGGGCTGCTTCCTTTTTTCCATAAAACCAAATAGCCATTTGCGGCAGGAGAAGCAGCAGTATATTTTACATCAAATTTATACGATTTTACATTTAATGACGTAAGAGCAGTTGGAGAAGCAGTAGGTTCTGTTGCAAAACTATTTAAACTAAAAGTCCAAGCGGTCCAAGAAGTGATGCGAGTATCTGTATTTGTCCAATTGGTTAAAGTATATATAGAAGCAGCAATACTACTAGCACTTCCACTGTTGGTCACAACATTATACTGTCCATCATCTTTTTCGGTACTAAACGCAATGCAATTGGTACCAGCTGTTAAAGCAGCAGGTTTATAAGAAGTAGTAGAAGAAATTGCTCCAGAAGTAATAAATGGAGTTGTGCTAATACCGGTAATAAAAGTAGGTGAAGCAGCAATTCCTTGATATATAAAAATTTGATCGCCAGAAGTTGAAAAAGCAACAGCAGTTGGGCTTATACTTATCACTGTACCTTTAGACACAGCACTAGCAAATGTATAAGTATATGTGCCTTCTGTGGTAGAAAGAGCTGTGCCTGTCCACCCGTTATCAGTTATGCTAATGGTTGTGCCGCTAGTTACATCAACCAACACAACAATTTTAAGTTCATCTGGGTCGTCATAGTTGTATCCAATAATGCCAATTTCGCCCGCGTTAAAAGTGGTTGCATCCATAACATTAAAAGACAGAACAAAGAAGAACAGGAATAATAGTTTAAGTATTTTCATATGATATATAAATTAATGAATCAAAAGTATCGGTGGTAAAAAAACTTACGATTAGCTTAATGTGAAGAATAAATGAATTGAATATGAGTATAAAATGAACACTAGGTCTGTTTTACATATAAAGTATTGAAATATTTGAAAATGGGTTTTAAACCTTATATATATATATCTTAGATCTTGGAGAACGCGACTACGCTTTAGCTTCAAAAGAAAAAAGCCTTCAATAGCTTGAAGGCTTATTCTATCAAAACTATATATCAACTCAAAATTATTTCACGTTGGGGTCAATCACAAAATCTATAGTGATTATATAATCATTCTCTTCTGCATGACACGTGCCTTTGGGGCGATTAGGGCCATGCGGCTTTTTGCCTGTATGCGTTTCTTCTACAGTTGACAACACTACATGGTCGGTGCCTGTATAGTCTAGTATAGGTGTATAGGTATATATTTTATTGCCTGCTGAATCAAGGCCTAATACATTTACAAGAGCATGGGTTGGGTTGGTGGTTATTACAAACTCATCATCCGTATTGGTAGGTAAGGTAAACGTATATGTTTCGTTTGCTTTGATGTGGTATGTATAACTAGGCGTGAGCAAGGTCTCCGTTTTTTTGTTGCATGATGCTAAAAATATAGCTACCACACTTAGCATCATGAATACTTTAAATGACTTTTTCATATTTTAATTTATTTAATTGGTTACACTACTCAATACGGATACGTTTTGAGAAAGGTGGGGTGACTGTATTTTAATTTTAAATTCGAAAAAAGTCAATCAAACTTTATACTTAATTTCGCGACTCATTCTAAAATATATTTTTATGTATAGATCACATACTTGCGGAGAGTTAAATATGAACCATGTAGGTCAAACCGTGCAATTGGCTGGTTGGCTTCAAAAAAGCAGAGATTTAGGCGGACTCACTTTTATAGATTTAAGAGACCGTTTTGGGTTAACACAACTTACTTTTAATATGGACACCGATGAAGCTCTATGCAAACAGGCTAGAAGTTTGGGTCGTGAATTTGTGTTGCAAGTAACGGGTGTAGTTAAAGAGCGTGAGTCAAAAAACCTAAAAATGCCTACTGGTGAAATAGAAATAATAGTAACCCAAATACATATACTTAACGAAAGCATTACCCCACCGTTTACCATAGAAGATGAAACCGATGGCGGTGAGGATTTGCGAATGAAATATAGGTACCTAGATATAAGAAGAAATACCGTTCGCGAGAAATTAGAACTAAGACACCGCGTGTCTACTGAAACCAGAAACTACTTAGACAAGCAACGTTTTATGGAGGTTGAAACCCCTGTGCTTATCAAATCTACGCCTGAAGGTGCAAGAGATTTTGTGGTGCCTAGTAGATTAAACCCTGGTCAGTTTTATGCCTTGCCTCAAAGTCCGCAAACGTTTAAACAGTTACTAATGGTGGCAGGTTGCGATAGGTATTTTCAATTGGTTAAATGTTTTAGAGACGAAGACCTAAGGGCCGACCGCCAACCTGAGTTTACACAAATAGACTGCGAGATGGCTTTTGTAGAAAGAGAAGATATATTAAATACGTTTGAAGGATTGGTTAAGCATCTGTTTATGCAAGTAAAAGGCGTTGATATACAAGAGATACCACGCATGAGTTATGATGATGCCATGCGTTACTATGGTTGCGATAAACCTGATACACGTTTTGAGATGAAATTTGTTGAACTCAAAAACCATGAAAGTAATGACCTAGTGGCAGGTGCAGATTTTAAAGTGTTTGATGATGCTGAGTTGGTATTGGCTATTAATGCAAGCAACTGTGCAGTATATACCCGCAAGCAATTAGACGAGCTCACTGATTGGGTAAAAGACAAAGGCATGAGCGGAATGATATATGCCCGTGTAGAGGCTGATGGTAACGTAAAATCGAGCGTAGATAAGTTTTATAACCAAGAACGTTTGCAAGCATGGGCATTAGCGTCACAAGCCAAACCGGGCGATTTACTTTTGGTACTTAGTGGCAAAAAAGATTTGACTCAAAAAGTGATGGGCGACTTGCGTTTAGAGATGGGTCAACGTTTGGGGTTGAGAGATAAAACTAAGTTTAGTTGCTTATGGGTATTAGATTTCCCGTTGGTTGAGTGGAGCGAAGAAGATAAACGTTGGTATGCTATGCACCATCCGTTCACCAGTCCAAGACCAGAACATATACATATGCTAGAATCCAACCCTGGTGATGTAAAAGCCAATGCGTATGACTTAGTGATAAATGGTTGGGAAGTAGGGGGCGGCAGTATACGTATACACGACCGTACGCTACAAGGACAGATGTTTAACTTATTAGGATTTACTGCTGAAGAAACCCAAGAAAAATTTGGGTTTTTGTTAGATGCTTTTAAATATGGTGCTCCTCCACATGGTGGAATTGCTTTTGGATTAGACCGTTTGTGTAGCTTGTTTGGTGGGGCTGATAGCATCAGAGACTTTATAGCTTTCCCTAAAAACAACTCGGGCAGAGATGTGATGATAGATGCCCCGGGACCAATAGACGAAAAACAAAGAAAAGAATTGGGATTATAAATTATATATATATTCAAGAAGATATATATAGAGCCGTTATATCATCCATATATATGCAACCCAAAAAGGAAAATACTTCTGAAAAAAGCAATCTTCACCCCAGAAGTAAGCATAGAGAGAGGTATGATTTTGAAAAACTAATTGCTAGTTGTAGTGAACTAAAACCATTTGTTCATAAAAACATATATGGAGATGAGTCGATAGATTTTTTTAACCCAAAGGCTGTGAAAACCCTAAATAAGTCACTTTTATTGCATTTTTACAACTTACAATATTGGGACATACCAGAGCCTTATTTATGCCCGCCGGTGCCCGGCAGAGCAGACTATATACACTATATGGCAGATGTGTTGGCTCGTGTAAATCAAAACCTAATTCCAAGGGGAAACAAAGTAACTTGTTTAGACATAGGTGTTGGTGCTAATATGATATATCCTATTGTAGGAATAAGCGAATATGATTGGAACTTTATAGGGAGTGATATAGACCTTAAAGCACTTGATGTGGCTAGAAATATTATATCTCAACATATATATATGCCTAACAAAATAGACCTTCGTTTTCAACCTCAGTTACAACATATATTTATAAACATCATCCATCAAAAAGAGTATATAGATATAACTATATGCAACCCACCTTTTCATGCTTCTATGGCCGATGGTCAAGCTGGAACACGAAGAAAACTGAATAACTTAACAGGTAAAAAAAACAATAAAACTATATTGAATTTTGGTGGCCAAGAAAACGAGTTGTGGTGCGAGGGTGGCGAACTTGCCTTTATTAAAACTATGATTGAAGAAAGTAAACTATATGCCAAGCAAGTGCTTTGGTTTTCGAGTTTGGTGTCAAAACAATCACACCTAAAAAGTATTATATATATATTAAAAACTATAGGTGTAAGTGAATATAAAACTATAGAGATGGCTCAAGGAAACAAGGTAAGTAGAGTAATTGTATGGACTTATTTAACCAAAGCAGAACAGCAAGATTGGGCTAAAACCCGCTGGAAATAATCTTATTTATTAAACTGATTCATGGCTTGAACCAAGCCAGCGAATATAAAAGTTTCGGCTGCTAGGGCTGATTTTTCTATTTGCAACGCCACCTCTTCTTCTTCTTCTTTATACCAACGGCTGAGCACATATTGCACTTGCATGCCTTTAGGAAAATTGCTGCCAATTCCAAAGCGTAAACGAGGAAACTCAGCTGTGTGCAAACTATCCATAATATTGCTTAAACCATTGTGTCCGCCTGGGCTTCCACCTTGTCTGAGTCTAATTTTCCCGAGCGGCAACGATAAATCATCGGTGATGGTAAGACTATTTTGAATATTAATTTTTTCAGCTTGAAGCCAGTAGTTTAGGGCTTTGCCACTCAGATTCATATAAGTGGTGGGCTTGATAAGAACTACTTGTCTGCCTCTGATTTTAATTTCGCAAACCTGGGCAAGTTTTTCGGTTTTGAAAACACCTTCGTGTTTCATGGCTAAATACTCTACAACTGAGAAGCCAATATTATGTCTTGTAAAATCATATTCAGCACCAATATTTCCTAAACCAGCAATTAAATATTTCATATATATAATTGAAAAAATTAAAAACTTGGCTATATATATTATTTAGTATCGTAGGCCCATTTAATCCAAATAGAGCCCCAAGTAAATCCACCTCCAAATGCAGAAAGTATGATATTGTCACCTTTTTTCATTTGATTTTCCCATTCCCATAAGCACAATGGCAAGGTACCGTTGGTGGTATTACCATATCTCATGATGTTTAACATCACTCTGTCTGGACCAATACCCATCCTATCAGCAGTGGCATCTATTATGCGTTTGTTAGCTTGATGAGGAACCAACCATGCAATGTCTTCAGCTTTCAAATTGTTTCTATCCATGATTTGGCGAGAAACTTCAGTCATATTGGTCACCGCAAACTTATATACCGTTTGACCTTCTTGGTACACATAATGAAGGCGTTGGTCAATGGTTGCTTGTGTTGGAGGCATACTAGAGCCACCAGCTTTCTGATGTAAAAAGGCTCTTCCTGAACCATCTACATGCAAAACACTATCCATAATACCTTCGTTTTCTTCGGTTGGTTCAAGTAAAACACCACCTAAACCATCGCCAAAAATGATACAAGTATTTCTATCCGTATAATCGATGATAGATGACATGCGGTCGCCACCTAAAACAATCACTTTTTTATACTTACCAGATTCAATCATTTTACTGCCTGTTTCTAAACCAAACAAGAAACCAGAGCATGCTGCTGATAAGTCATATCCCCATGCGTTTTTCATACCGGTTTTATCAGCGATGATGCAAGCAGAGGCAGGAAATATCATATCACCAGTAATGGTACAGCAGATAATCATATCTATTTCAAGTGGCGAAATGCCTCTTTTTTCTAAAATCATATTTACAGCAGCAGCACCCATATCACTAAACTCTAAGTTTTTAAGAATGCGGCGTTCTTTAATTCCTGTTCTTGAGGTTATCCATTCATCGGTAGTGTCAACCATTTTTTCTAGGTCTTGGTTGGTCAGAATGTCTTTGGGAACATAGCCTCCGGTAGCTGTAATTGCTGCTTTTATCATCTATTCAGGTATTAAAATGGGTTCAAATAATTTCAGCCACAATATTCACTAAATTTTCTCAAAAAAAAAACCTTTAATTATATACACTGTAAATATTAATATCTTTGACCTTTAAATCGTCTAAATGCTTGCTTTTGAAATATATATTTTTATATACTTGGGTATCATGTTTTTTTCTTTGGTTTCTTTTCTTTGGCTAGCCCAAGAGCAAGTAAAAAACAATGATATGGAAGTGTGTCCAAGTGTGTCCATTTTAATAGCTGCAAGAAACGAAGAAACAAACATTGAAAATTGTATCAAAAGTATTAAAGCTTTAGACTATCCGCTCAATAAGTTGCATATATATATAGGCAATGATCAATCTACAGACAACACAGAAAGTGTAGCATTAGCAGCTATTGGAGAAGATACCAGGTTTCAGTTATATACCATAAATGAGAATATTGGATTGGCTAAAGGCAAAGCAAATGTGTTGGCTCAATTGGCCCAAAAAACCACCAGTGAATATATATTTATAACAGATGCTGATATATGTGTAAACCCACGATGGATTAAAACTTTACTCAACACATTTGATGATAAAACACATTTAGTTTCGGGCTCAACACTAATAAACATTGGGAGCTGGCAAGATTTAGATTGGCGATATTTTACTATGGTGCTTCAGGCTATGGCCAATGTGGGTATAGGCTGTACAGCGGTGGGCAACAATATGGCTATACGAAGAGAAACCTATGAAAAGTTAGGTGGGTATGAAAATATTCCATTCTCAATAGTAGAAGACCACGCCTTGTTTGAAAAAGTAAAGAAAAATGGCTATGGGTGGAAAAATATATATACTATAGATAGCCTGAATTATACTTATGAAGCTGAGAGTCTAAAAAAACTTTTACAGCAAAGAAAAAGATGGGCAAAAGGCGGAGTGGCAGGGTTCAATTGGTTTTGGAGAGGGCTGTTTGGTATTTTCGGTATCTTTCATTTGGTGATTTTTGCCCTACTTTTTTTGAATCCAATATTAGCAATTGGTTTTTTTATCACAAAATATATACTGCAATTGGTCATACATATATTGTTAAAATACAAACTCCATTTAAAACTAAATTATATATATGTATTGACTTATGAGTTTTACTCTATCTTCTTTAATACACTTTTATCGTTTGCTATTTTAATACCAGGTGTAGAATGGAAAAACAGGAAGTATTAGTTCCTATAATCAATTACTAAACGTATACGACCTCCCAGGCAATGAAGCCCCAAATGCCAATTAGACTGTAGCTTGTACCACTGGTGAATATTCTTTCATAAATATATAAATTTTTAACTTTGAATACCAGGTCACAGTCCTTACTTTTATATATAAGTCACCGTTTTTGAAGAACGGCGAGAACTTCCTTTTTTATGTTTCTATACTTTAAATTGAGATTTATTCATCCTTTTTTCTTTAAGTCAAATTTTATTTGATTAATAACTATAGTGATTATCATAACGACAAAATACAATATCACTCCATCAAGATTAAACGGATGACCTTCTAAGAAAAAAACACCAATAAATAGTATAAAAATCCAAATTAAAGCTGATATTGATAGTAAATTATTTAAGTTGTTTGTTCCTTTTAAACTTAAAAAAGCACTTATATTATAACCAAAGAATACACCAAGCCCAAGTAGCATCGATACATCGGCTAATGGCCAATGCAATAAATGTAAAATCCATCCAATCACTATAATTATCATTGAAACTATAAGAGGGACTTTATTCAACTTTGTACTTTGAAAAACATTGTTGTAATTTTCACTATCTATTGGTTCCATCTATTTTTTTATTTTATGATTCTTTAATTCAGGATATTTAATGCTTTCTACTTCAATGTTTTTTCTTTCAAGAAAAAAACCAATTTATCACGTTATCGCTGTTCTCCAAGAACCAAGATACATTTATATATGTAGGGTTTGTATCCGGTATTGGTGCATATTATTGTTCATTGCTTTGAGTACATGCAAATATATCTCGCAATTTATTTATACTTAAAGAAAATATTTTACCTTGTATTGCCAAGACACAGACCTTGCTTATATATAAGTCAACATTCTTGAAGATTGGTAACACCTACCACGCAATCTATTGGCATATGCGGCAATTATCTTTAAACAGTTTCTATTATCTTTTAAAATGAGTGTCTGCCATTATGCCTATATTCTAACTTGGTTAGATTTTTGAAAATATCAACGTAAACAGACATACAAACAAGCTATTTGTTGTAAATAACCATTTAAATAGATTACATTTGTGAGTCAAAAAGTCAGACAAAAAATATGAATATTCAAGACGTTAAAAATAGATTTGAAATTATAGGAAAGTCTCCTTTGCTAAACATAGCCCTTGAAACAGCTATAAAAGTAGCACCTACAGAAATGTCGGTTTTGATCAATGGAGAAAGTGGTGTAGGTAAAGAAAATTTTTCAAAAATTATACATGCATTAAGTTTAAGAAAACACGGACCTTTTATCGCTGTTAACTGTGGTGCCATTCCTGAAGGAACTATTGATTCAGAATTATTTGGTCATGAGAAAGGAGCTTTTACCGGAGCACATGATACCAGAAAAGGCTATTTTGAAACCGTAAATACTGGTACTATTTTCTTAGACGAAATAGGCGAAATGCCACTTGAAACACAATCGCGTTTATTGAGAATTTTAGAATCAGGTGAGTTTATAAAAGTAGGGGCTAGTAAAGCCCAAAAAACCGATGTGAGGGTGATAGCTGCTACCAATAAAGATTTATTAGAGTTAACTTCAAAAGGCAGGTTTAGAGAAGACTTATATTACAGGTTGTGCACTGTGCCTATCAAAGTGCCACCATTAAGAGAAAGAGGTGCTGATATATTGATGATATTTAAAAAATTTGCTCAAGACTTTGCTGAAAAATATAGAGTAACTCCTGTTATATTAGACGAACAAGCCCAACAAGTATTAGTTACCTATAGATGGCCAGGTAATATTCGTCAATTAAAAAATATATGTGAGCAATTGACTGTTTTAGTAGAAGACAGAAATATATCGGCTGAAAATATATATCAATACTTACCTAAAGAATATCCTTCGGTGCCTATGGTTTCATCAAACTCTAATGACACAGGTATTTCAGAAAGAGATATTTTTTATAAAGTGTTGTTTGACCTAAGAAAAGACATGAATGATTTGAAGCAAATTGTGTTTGGTATGATAGGTCAAAATCCTGAAATGCCTATTGAAAATAATGAAGTACTTAATAGAATCATGAGTACTGATACTGCCTTACAAGTGCAATCTAAAAATCAAACCAATTTCAACCAGCATTTTAATCTTCCACAAAACAATATTCAATCTCAGCCATCATATGTGATTCATCAACCAGTAGAGGAGATTATAGAAATAAAAGAACAACCCAAAGAAGAAATTCTCTCTCTTGAAAAAAAGGAATTAGAACTTATCAAAAGAGCTCTTGAAAAACATAGAGGGAGAAGAAGAAGAGCAGCTAAAGAATTGGGCATCTCAGAGCGAACACTATATAGAAAAATAAAACAATATAACTTAGAAGAATATTAAAAATCTAAGGTAACTTTTAATAAGAAATTAGTTCCAGCTGAAGGATAATAAAAGTTGTTGTTTACTCTTTGTGCTCCAAACATCCAACCATAGGTATATCCGTTGTTTTCATACTTTGTGTTGAATATATTATTGCACAACAAATTCAAATTAATCTTACCAAAATTGTTTGTTTGAAAGCTATATATAAATTGTAAATCGTTTAAAAAATACGATTTTAGCTTTCTTTCATCACTTTGGGTATTGTCTAAATACTGAGTAGCTATATATTTTGTGATATATATTAGTCGTGCGTTTTTGTTAATTGTGTATTTAAATATGGATGACCCCACAGCATTGGGTGAAAATGCCAAATCAATATTCTTATAGGTTTTATATATACCGTTTCCTACATAGTTATAGTTTGAATCATAACTATCAATATACTCATTAAAGTTGATTATTTTATTTCTTGAAACAGCTACAGACAATGTCCAATCAAGCTTTTTAGAAAAAGTATATATTGAAGAAAACTCTATTCCTGCTCTGTAACTTTTGGGCACATTTATTCTGTTGTATGCCCCTACATCATTCACACTTCCGTCGTTAATCAATTGATTGGTATAATACATTCCATATATATTGGTTTGTAATAATAACTTGTTAAGTTTTATAGCATGACTTAATTCTAAATTATACAATCTCTCTGGTTTTGGTTCAGATTTTTTAGTGGCATTTATTAAATCATCTCTCACGGGCTCTCTGTTGCCTAATCCTAAGTATATATAATAGATACCTCTTTTGTTTGTTTTATATTCAGCACCCGCTTTAGGATTAAAAAACAAATAGTTTTTATTGGCATTATAAGGAAGCAACACCCCTGAATTATCATTCACTCCTGATGTTTTATATATAATATTTCTGCATTGAAAATCTCCCCAAATTTTAACTTTGTTGTTCAGTTGATAGTTTATCTTTTCGTAAATATTTATGTCCGTTTTATTGCTATTGCCATTATAGTATGGATGGTTTATTTCAGTGTTTCCACTATATCTAGCCCAAATAACTTCACCTAAATGCTTACCTATATATGTATTTGCTCCACCACCGGTTATAAACTGAAACTTAGTATTTGTATATATATGCGAAAAAACCATCCCCAAAAAGTGGTTATCAAGCCAACGTCTTCTAATCAAGTCTGTTGTGGTTATATGCAGTGAACTATCAACTACTATTTGGTAATCTGCTAAAGACCTGTCTTTTTTATACTCTTCATAATAGCCTTTGCCTCTGGTATAGTGCAATGCAATATTAAATACATTTCTTTTATTAAACTCATGATTGAGGTGCAATTGGCTATGCGATTGCATGTAATTATCTGTTTGATTGGGATAGGTAAACTCGTTATATATTCTGTTTGGATTATAAGCAAATCCCTTAGTGCTATATAGAATTTCTTCAGGTATGCCATTCCAAGCTTGGCCTGTTTTTTCTTTACCAGCAAAATGTATCAATTTAAATAACGTTTTATTAATTTTTTTAACTGCAGATAAATAATATGATTGCAAATCACTTTGGCTTCTGAGCACATATCCATCACTTTTTATATATGACAAACGTGCGGTTATATATCCATTATTAATGTTTCCGGTATTGATCATAACGTTAGACAAAGCAGATGTTCTATTGCCTGGGTATTGCTGATATTGCTTGCTTTCTGGTATGATATATCCTGCACCTATATTTAAACTTGTACTGGCATTTTCTTGTGCTTCGTTTGTTTGCATGTTTATAGTACTACCAAATGCCCCTGCTCCATTAGTAGAACTTCCAAGCCCCCTTTGTATTTGAATACTTTGTAATGAAGAAGCAAAATCAGGCATATTTACAAAAAACACAGTTTGACTTTCAGCATCATTTAGCGGTACACCATTTACAGTGATATTGGTACGTGTGGGGTCAGCCCCTCTTATTCTCAAACCTGTATATCCTATACCATTGCCTGCATCGCTTGTAGCTACAGCATTGGGTGTTTGGCTAAGTATCATGGGTATATCTCTACCTGTATTATAATTCTTAATTTCACTAACGCTATAGTGCGTATTCGTTGGATTTGGATTCTCTCTTGTTGCTTTGATAATTACGCTTTCTAAACTTACCACATCACTGTTCATATATATAATCGCTTTTGAAGCATTGGATTCATACACATATATATATGTCTTGTAAGAAGGCTTGAGTATATTACACTTTGCATTACTTTGAACTTTTGCTGTATAAACAATAGCTCCTGAGGTATCAGTAGTAGCTACTATTTGGTTATTATCTACTTGCGAAATTTTAGCTCCTACAATGGGTTTAAAGGTATCTGCATCAAGCACTTTTTGAGCAAATGCGTCCATTGTAATAATAGAAAGTAAAATAGAAAGAATTCTTGTTCTCATGTTCTGATTAATTAAAATAGAAGCATAAACACACGAGAATTGCTTAGAAAGCATAGACAAAATGTATTTGTCTTATCTTTTCCCTACGCAGGTATAATCCTGATCAGGTTCTAAGGGTAATTCTCAGTCTGTATAGACACCCCTAAAGATTTATTTGGCAAATGTATGTATATAAAAGGTATTACTTAAAAAATATTTTCAATTTTGTTCACATCCATTTCTCCAAAAGTATGGTCTCTTAAATAGTGAACCATTTTTAACACTTCAAATCCATCAAACCAATGAAAAAGTCTTTTTAAATAATTTTTCTCATTTGTCGATTGACGCTTGATAGATGTTAATTGTTGTATATAATTATTTGTTTGTATATAGGCTATTAACTCTTGAGGTACATAGTCAAAAGCATTGTCATGGTTATAAAAATCTGTCATTTGCGAAACATATACCTTAATTACTTTAAATATTTCGGGATGATAGGTCTTTAATGAAATATGGTTTTCGAAGATTATTTCATTCATAGCTTTACCTGTTCCAAAAGGCACTCTATCTGATATTCTAGCAGAAGGGTAAACACAAGCATTTTCTATATATTGGTGTGTATATGTTTTGGCTAGTTTATGTAAAAAATAAAAATCTTCTCCAGCTTTTCTTTTATTCATTCCACCACTAAGCATATATGGAATAACCTTAACAACCATGCACGATCCAACCGTTTGAAAGTGGTAGGGCAACTGGCAATAATTTAGTGCATCAGAATAATAGTTTAAGTGTTTTTCATACAGAGTAATTGACTGAGCATATATTGGATCTAAACCTTCTAATAGATGTTTATATTTAATAGTTGCAAAATCAGTTTTGGCGTTTCTTTCAAATGTTGAAATTATTTCATCTATATAGTTTTCAGAAACCGTACAATCAGCATCTAAACAAATAATAATACCATCTGGGTTATGGTTTAATGAAAATTTTCTGGCTGCTTCGTCCATGCCTACTTTTCTTGCTAGACCTACCCCTGCATGTTTTTTAGGCATGTCTTCAAATACTATAGTATATATATTGTTCACTCCATACTTCAAACAAAAAGCTTCAATGTCTTGTATCGATTGTTGGTTTTGCTCTTTCACCTGTTGTGGTGATTCATCAGCAGCGTTCACTACAACTATACATTTAAATATGGTAGTATTTATTTGGGTATTATATACGCTTTCAAGACAAGCTGTTATATTAGGCTCGTTATAGCAAGGTATAACAATGATAGCTTTAAGTTTATCATTGGATGTGTCTGGTGTATGAAAAGAAATATAATCGAATCGAGATATATATTGATTAAAAACATCTGAAATAGGCTCAGGTTTTTTCATTGATATATAGCCTATAAATTAAACCAACGCTTTAGTTTTCTAATACCAATGGTCCAAAGTGTTGGATAAAAGGTATCATATACAGCATAGGTATCAGCTTCAGTATTCGGCATCACAATAGATGGATGTTTCAATTTTCCGATGTCAAATGAAGGTACATCTGCCATTCTATTTTTAGTGTTTTTGGTATTGAGTGATAATTCTCCAAAACCAATATTTGAAACCAAATTTACTTGAGGAACAATAGCCAAACCATTTTGCATCCACATGTTCATGGTCCATTGAAAATCCCAAGTAACTATAGTTCCCTCGTGTAATAATCTAAAGTGCAATTTCCAATAATCAATTTCGCGTTTGTCTTTAAATATATGTTTAAAATAATCTTTTTCTACAAATTCAGTATAAGAAGAGAAACTGTTGTCGTAATATTTCCAAGCCCGACGCCAGGTTGCAAAACCCCATATATGATTGTATCTAGAAAAATAATATGAATCATCGCCATACTTTTTTCCATACTGAAAACTATCACCACCTATATGCATGATTCTATCGTCATTCCTATACTTTTCTAGTAATTCTGAACAATAGCCAAAGAAACTTGGGTGAGGCAAACAATCATGTTCTAAAATAATACCTTCTTCTTCATTTTCAAAAAACCAAGTAATGGCTTCTCCAACAGCCACACGCGGTCCTTTATTTACTTCATAAAAATTAGTAACTACTTGGCACGGCCAATCTATCAGGCTTAAAAGCCTCTGTTGAACTTCATTAAGCTTAAGGGTTTCATTTTCATTTCTTCCACCATCACAAAATATATATAATTTAGTAACTTCAGCTCGTTTTATTTCGGCCAATACTTTCTCTGAAGTGTCTAACCTATTGAAAATAATAAATAAAACAGGGGTATTACATTTCATGTGGCAAATATAAGTATGAATATTTTATATATACTTTTTTACAAACTGGTATATATTAAATCCTTCTTTAGATTGGTTTTGATTTAAATCTTTAAAAATGGTATCCGTATCAAGCTGTCTTATTCGTTCATCTTTAATAATGGCTAATACTTTTTCCATCATTATATATATTTTTTTATCTATTGCTCTTGTTGAAGCTAAATGTTTACATACAGCTTCATACAGCTCTTGAACTCCTTCACTTTTAGAAGCAACTGTTTTAACTATTGGGGTTTGCCAATCAGATAGCTCTCTTTCGTGTAATAACATATGTAAATTTTTAGCAAAAATACCTGCACCATCTCTATCAGCTTTGTTTACTACATAAATATCTGCTATTTCCATGATACCAGATTTTAAAGTTTGGACTTCATCTCCGGCCTCAGGCACCAAAACTAAAATAGTAGTATCGGCTAAACCTGCAACTTCTACTTCACTTTGCCCTACGCCTACTGTTTCAATTATAATATAATCAAACCCTGCTGATTGCATCAAATGAATCACTTCAAATGTGCGAGGACTTAAACCACCTAACGAACCTCGAGTGGCCAAACTTCTAATATATACGTTTGGGTTTAAAAACAAGCTGCTCATCCTTACCCTATCACCCAAAAGCGAACCTTTGTTAAAAGGACTCGTAGGATCTACTGCAATAATTCCTACTTTAAGTCCTTTTTGAACTAAAAATTCAGTAAAAGAATTTATTAAAGTGCTTTTACCAGCTCCTGGAGGTCCCGTAAAACCAAGCACAGGCGTGTGTTTTTGAGGAGTTAATATAGAGAGTAATTCTCTGCCCGTTTGAGTTTGATTTTCAACCTCAGTAATGCCCTTAGCCAATCCTCTAAGGTTGTTTTGTTCAATCAGCGTTTTAAGTTGTTCGCTCTCCATTTATATTTGCTGCGAATATAACGAGTGAACTTATAAAGGTTAACCACTTTTGCAAAATACTATACAAACGATTGATACAATTGATACCACTAAAAGTGTGGTGCAAGCTTTGAATTTACAAGCATTCAAAGAAAAAGGTATTGAAGTATATATCAAGCGTGATGATTTGATACATCCACTTATTTCAGGTAATAAATGGAGAAAACTCAAATATTTAATCACTCATGCAAATGATATTGGTATAAAAAAAATAGTCAGTTTTGGCGGGGCATATTCAAATCATTTACCTGCTATGGCTTTGGCTGCTAAAATCTATGGCTTTGAAAGTGCCGCTTTTGTCAGAGGAGATGAGTTAAACGCCAACTCAAACCACAGACTTAGTTTTTTAAAATCATGTGGTATGAACTTGCATTTCACCACTCGTGAATTGTATAGAGATAAACAAAGTTTATATAACAATATATATGGCAATGACCCAGAAACTTTATTTGTAGATGAAGGCGGCAAAAGTAATTGGGCAATTGAGGGATGCGAAGAAATTGTAAAAGAAATTGATAGACATTTTGATCATATCATATTGCCCGTTGGAACTGGAGCTACGCTATCTGGAGTGGTTTCTGGTTGCCATCAATTTCAACCCAATGCATATACACACGGAGTGGTGGTGCTCAAAGGTGCAGAATACTTGAATGATGAAGTTAAAAAATTAATACCCCGTTTATCAAACTATTCCATGCATCATCAGTTTCATGAAGGTGGATACGCCAAAAAATCCATTGAACTTGAAAATACCATGAAACAATTTTATAATGAAACGGGCATTCCAACAGAACATATATATAGCGGTAAAATGATTTTAGCTGCTTATAAATTATTACAAAATAAATCATTTATAGCTGGAGATAAAATAATGTTATTACACACTGGAGGCATATTAAACATAGACCAACTTTGAGAGCAGTAAAAGCACATACTTTTTTTGCCAAAACATTACTTGCTATCATAGTTCCAGCTTGCTATGTTTTAAAATTTGTTAAATATAAAAAATGGCAATATGCAAAAAACAATTTTAGTGAGGACCCATTACTATATAACACCAAAGATTTAATCTATTTTGCTTATAAGTATTTTGGTTTTCCTCACCAAAAAAGCAATATAGATTTTGATGCAGAAACTTTTTTTAGTGAGCAACTTATATATACGCTCAATCAAGATAAAAAAGAAAATATTGACAATAAAGTCACCTTGCATATTGGTGGAGATTTGATGCCTTATGAATGGATAAAACCATCGTTTTGTAAGCATTTGTGGGATGATATAGGTGATGATTTTTTTAATGGAGATTTGGTTTTTGCGAATTTAGAAACACCCATAGTTAAAGATAAAAAAGTTTCATATGTACCTGAAATGATGCTGTCAAATATGTTGTTTAATGGCTCAGATGATATGTTTAGTATATTTAATGGAAACGGTCATTATAAAGGGTTTGACGTTCTAAGTACTGCCAACAATCACTCGCTTGATATGGATGCTGAGGGTGTTGAAAAAACAATAGCGTTTTTAGAATCTAAAAAAATTAAGTATACCGGAACTGCCAGAAGTATTGAAGAACAAAACGCTTTTCCTATCATCGAAAAAAATGGAATTAAAATAGCCTTTTTAGCATATACTTATTCTTTAAATCAATTTAAAAACCCAATAGATAAGCCATATCTATCTAATTATATAGAATTAAACAAACCCGATGTGTCTTTAGAGTTGATATATAACCATGTAAAAATTGCGAAGTCAAAAGGGGCTGATTTTATTGTTGCGTCACTTCATTATGGCAATGCATACCAACTCTTCCCTTCAAAACATATCATAGATAATACACATAGGGTTTTTACAGAGTGCGGTGTCGATTTAATTTTAGGTGGGCACCCACACAATATCCAACCCATGGAAAAATATACATATAATTGTCCGTTTACTAAGCAGTCAAAAACAGGATATGTAGTATATAGCTTAGCCGATTTTGTGGCTTATGATATATTTTTATGGTGTCATTTGCCGGTATATATAAAATTTGAAGTGGTAAAAGTTAATAACATCACGCAATTAAATGCCATTGAGGTAGTGCCAGTTTATATGGCTGGGAATTATAAAAACACTCAGAATAGAGACCTCAGATTATTAAACGCCGAAAGAGTTTGGGAAGATTTAAAACAACATAAAAACTCCTTTCACTTAACTCGTGCACAAATAAAAGAGGCAACAGCTCTCGAAAATTACTACAAAGAAGGTTTTAAGAAATGTCTTTAAATTAGCCAACTAAAGAGCATCATCTAACGCTTGGGTTTTATTTCAATTATATAGATTGTTTATTAAATTTATTTAACCTTCTGTTTAGTAATGTATTACAAAACGTTAATTTTTTTTTAATTATAGGTTTGGTAGATACTGTATTTCGCATAAATTTGCACCACTTTTAACGAAGTAAAGATTGCCCGATCGTCTAATGGCAGGACAACGGTTTTTGGTTCCGTTTGTGGAGGTTCGAATCCTCCTCGGGCAACTTAATTTAATTAACCATGGTTAGTTCCATCACCAATCAAGTGAAACTGTTCTCAGGAACTTCCTCTCTCTACCTTGCCGAAAAAATAGCTGAAGCTCACCAATCAAAATTGGGTGATATTACTGTTTTACGCTTTGCTGATGGAGAGTTTCAACCTAGCATCAATGAAACCGTTCGTGGATGTGATGTATTTTTTATTCAAAGTACATTTGCCCCTAGCGACAATTTAATGGAATTGCTTTTAATGATTGATGCAGCCAAAAGAGCTTCTGCACACTATATCACTGCAGTAATACCTTATTTTGGTTTGGCTAGACAAGATAGAAAAGATAAACCTCGTGTGTCCATCGGCTCTAAACTTGTTGCAGATTTGCTTCATGCAGCAGGTGCAAGTAGGGTTATGACCATGGATTTACATGCTGCTCAAATCCAAGCTTTTTTTGATATTCCTGTTGATCACCTAGATGCATCAACAGTATTTTTACCATATATCAGAAGTTTAAATTTACCTAACTTAGTTATTGGTGCTCCTGATATGGGCGGAACAGCCCGTGCTCGTGTTTTTGCTAAAGCATTAAATTGTGATATGATTATATGCGACAAAGAAAGAAAACGTGCCAACGAAATTGCTTCGATGACTGTTATAGGCGATGTAACAGATGCAGATATCGTTTTAGTTGATGACTTAATTGATACCGGTGGAACGCTTACCAAATCAGCAAAAATGCTTATGGATAAAGGTGCTCGTTCTGTTAGAGCCGTTTGTACGCACCCTGTGCTTTCTGGTAATGCTTATGAAAATGTAGAAAATTCTGTGCTTTCAGAGTTAATCGTTTGCGATACCATTCCGTTAAAGAAGAACATCGATAAGATTAAAGTAATTACTGTTGCCCCTTTATTTGCCAATGCTATTCGTTCAGTATACGAACACACTTCTATTAGCTCTTTGTTTGAAAACAGCAAACAAGAGATCTTAAAATTTTAACTTAATAGCCTAGCCATGCAGCTGTCAAATAGGCAACTTTTTTTGCTTCATAATGCACAGACTAGCACATCACCTTTAATGCTTGAGGCTGAAAAAGCTGAGGGTAGTATTATTTATGATATACATGGCAAAGAATATATAGACCTTATTTCGGGTATAAGTGTTAGCAATATAGGTCATCGGCACCCAAAGGTTTTAAAAGCTATTGACCATCAATTACAAAAATATATGCACTTAATGGTTTATGGTGAATATATACAAACACCTCAAACTTTATTAGCTAAATATATAAATGATTTACTCATAGCCGACTTTAATGGACCTGTAAGTACTTACTTCACAAACTCAGGTGCTGAAGCTGTTGAGGGAGCCATGAAATTAGCCAAAAGATATACAGGTAGAAGTAATTTTATTGCTTGTAATCAAGCTTATCATGGCCATACACATGGCCCCATGAGTTTGATGAGTGACGAACAATACCGCAAAACTTTTAGTCCATTGCTGCCTGGTGTTAAGTTTATCAACCATAATTCTCTCGAAAATATTGATTATATAGACGAAACTGTTGCTGCTGTATTTATAGAAATAGTTCAAGCCGAAACAGGTTATATACCAGCAGAAATGGCGTTTTTAGAGGCTATATATATGCAATGTAAAAAAACGGGTGCTTTGTTAATTATTGATGAAATACAAACAGGTTGTGGACGCACAGGTTCTCTATTTGCATTTCAAAAAACACAAATCAAACCTGATGTTTTATTGCTAGCTAAAGGATTTGGAGGTGGTATGCCAATAGGTGCTTTTATTGCTTCTAATCAAGTAATGAATTCGCTTTCTGAAAACCCTATCTTGGGGCATTTAACTACCTTTGGCGGGCATCCTGTTTGCTGTGCATCTGCACTAGCTACTTTGCAAGTGATTGTTGAAGAAAACCTAATGGAGCAAGCCACCATTAAAGGTAAATATATTCATGAATATATAAAAAAACATCTGGCCATAGAAACAGAAGGTTTAGGTCTTATGCAATCAATAACTTTTAAAAATTTTGATACTTGCAAATTAATTATAGATACATGTTTAGAAAACGGAATATTAACTGATTGGTTTTTGTTTTCTTCAAATAAACTGAGGATTAGTCCGCCTTTAAATATTGAAACTAGCTTGTTAGAAAAGGCTTTGGCAACTCTTGTTGCTATAGTTAAAAAATATATCTAAATTCTATTAATTTCGTGTTCAAATTATGCGTGTATTTTGGGTGTTTTTACTATTTTCATTTGTTGCTCTAAACAATATAGTTAAGGCACAATGTGGTAGTATAGACTTTTCAATCAATAATACAACAGGTTGTATACCTCTTTCTATTCACTACAACCACAACAAACCTACATTACAGTTCAAAATGGTAATATACGAAAGATGGGGTGAAAAAATATTTGAAACAGAAGAAATAACAGAAGGTTGGGACGGAAAAATAAAAGATAAACCAGGTGACGTGGGAGTTTATTATTATAGAATTTATGCTGTGCCTTATGATGGCTACGAAAAAATAAAGCTAAACGGTCAGTTTTTGCTCTTGAGATGATTTTAAAGTAAAGACTGCACAATAAAGCACAGCCCAAATAGCTACAATTGGTGTGGCATATCTATCACCTTGTTTAAAGCTTAATCCAGTAGTCAAAACCATATATGAGAATAGAATGATTAAAAACCTAAGTTCTTTTCTTTTGACAAATACAAACAATAACGGAATTATAAGTATAAGATGTAAATAAAACTTCATGTGATTAAGTTGCTTTGTGTATATATATAATTTTTCATGCCTATCAGGAAAAGTAAAGTATATAGGGTCTCCATCAAAATTTTCATGTAACAAATCTAAATAGGTATTGAAGTAAACAACAGGGTTGCTCATTATGGTGCTAAACGTTTGAATAGTATTATAATCCTTCACAACAACTCTTGCTGAATCAAAACTAATGTGGTGTAAATTACTAGTTCCCTGAGCAAAGTAATATCTATTTAATGCTATTTTGCCAATCTCTGAAAAACCAACTTTATGGTATTTAGATGTATAAATTGTTATTTGTAAAAGTATTGGTAGCAGTGTTAGAAATATATATGTATTGAGCTTTTTTTCTTTTGATATATTGAATAGGTATATTATAAATATCAATAAATAAAAACTTAAAAACACAGGTTTAACACAAGAAAGAATTGACAAAATCCAACATATATGAATATAATACTTTTTACTTTGGTTGCTTTTAATATATAAAAACACAATCAAAGAGGTGAAAAAAGCAACATAAATTTCTGTTAAACCATGCCCACACAAAGCTATTAAACTTAGCTCAGAAACATAAAACATACACGACACAAAAACCCAATATCTACTTTTGGTCAATTGCCAAACAGACAACAAAACAATATTACCTGTTACAAACCACAACAAAGTATTCACCCAAAATATTCCATGAAACGAAAATAAAAAATTGAATATATATACAATTAAAGGAAACAA
Source organism: Bacteroidota bacterium (assembly GCA_947460345.1). Taxonomy (GTDB): domain Bacteria; phylum Bacteroidota; class Bacteroidia; order UKL13-3; family UKL13-3; genus CANHGM01. The sequence goes on from CANHGM010000028.1 coordinate 28,772, forward strand.
AAATGGTCTTATATTTATATATTCTCCTGCTCCCGAACCAAACAGCCACGCTCCAGAGCTTCTATAAGATTGAGAATCAAATGTGTTAAATACAAAATTCTCATCAGGATACCCAAGCGTAACCCAAACATATATATATACTAAAAGAAAAACAATATTGAGAAATCCAAAATAGATTAAATCTTTTCGGTTTAACATGTTAAACATATAATACAACTTTAAGTTGCTTTAGTTTATTTTTTTTCTAATGCTATGTGTTCTTTAGCATTTACCAATGTTTGAGTGTTCTCGTCATACTCAAGTTTTTCTAACCCTTTTAGATTTACAGTTTTGCCTTCTAAGCTCCATTTACCAGCCTGAGATGAATTTACGCCCATGGCTGATTGTGAAGACTCAAAAGTACCATCTGCTTTTAATTTAACTGTAAGCTTAGCTGATACACTCATCCCTCCTCCACTTGCTGTTTCTTTTTGCTCCCAATTTCCTGCTAAATCTTCCATGCTTAACTCTTTTTTCTCAGGCTCTTCTGTAGCTATTGCCTCTGACTTAGTTCCTTCTGTTACAACAGTTTCTTCTGTTTTTGGCTCTTCTGCATTTTCTGTTTTGGGGCTATTATTACATGCCGACAAAGTGGCTAAAACTAAAATAGATATATATATTTTTTTCATGTTGTTTTTTTAGCGAAAATAACAAACAAATTCATGAGAAAAAAAATAATACTAATTTTTGTCATAAAATATAAGAATTAGTGAGGGTAACTTTGCACAATAAAGTAATGAAAAAACAAATAATATATATTCTTTCTATCGTTGTTATTACCATATCGGTTGTTGGGGGTTGTAAACACCATCCTATAATCCCTAAAAAACAAGACTCGTTGCCAATAGATACCAATATAGTTAAACCACCTACAAATCCTAAAGACAGCGTTTGTTTTGACGAAGAAATTTTACCCATATTAAATTCTAATTGTGCCATGAGCGGTTGCCACGACCCAGGTTCTGCTCAAGAAGGAATTATTTTAAACAATTATTCAAACGTTCAAAGTACTATTTCATCAAATAAGCTTATTACTTATATTACTACAACAGTATCAAGCAAAAGAATGCCCCCACCTCCAATGAGTGCTTTAACACAAACCCAAATAGATTTAATTAAGAAATGGATCAATGAAGGAAGAAAACAAAATATTGATTGTGGCAAAGGATGCGATACAAGCAATGTAACTTTTAGTAAAACAATAGGGCCAATCATTCAAACATATTGTCAAGGTTGCCACAGCAACAGCAATCCTTCTGGCGGTATAAACCTACAAGGATATGCTAATATTAAAACCTATGCTGATTTTGGAAGTTTGCTAGGTACTGTTATTCATGACCCAAAATATTCTCCAATGCCTAAAGGTGGAAACAAAATAGATGATTGCAAAATAGCACAATTAAAAATTTGGCTAAAGGCTGGAGCACCTAACAATTAACTTTTAATTTTTTTGGAGTGGTTAAAAAGCTTTTTATTTAAATAGTAACACAACACAGCCGAACCACTGCCAATAACCGCTCCGGCTAAAACATCACTAGGGTAGTGAACGCCTTGATACATCCTACTATATGCTACACTTCCAGCCCATATACATGAAGGTACTACAACATACCATTTAGGATATTGTATAGCTACAGAAGTGGCTAATGAAAAGGCAGAGGAAGTATGCCCTGAAGGAAATGACGGACTTCCGCCCGTGGACCTTTTGACCAAATCAGGATAAGTAATAAATGGTCTAGTACGGTTAATTGTATATTTTAAAGTAGTAGAGATGCCCGCTGCTGTTATAAGTGAAGCACCTATCACAAAACTTTTTTGATGTATATATTTTTTGTTTTTGATTGCATGATAACCATAAATGGCTAGCGGTAAACCTATGCTCATTGGCGTAACTGAATTGGCCATAACATTTGTATAATAATTCATCGCCACACTTTCATTTCTGTTAATACTTCTTAGTGTATTAATATCTAAATTTTGTCCAACAGCGGTTAACGCTTGTATGGTACATGCGATAAAAAATATATATGTATTTAAGGCTGTTTTCAAAGCTGTATTAAAAATATAAATCAAAGGTACGTCGATACTTTTTAAGTAGATGTGTATAAAAAAAAATTGAATGTGGATTTGTATATAATGCTAGTTGAAATAAAATAATTATAGATAGTATATTTGTAGTTATTAATTTTTTATATATGTTAGTTAAGACATTTGGAAGTGCGGTTTATGGCGTAAATGCAATAACAATTACAGTGGAGGTGAGTGTAAGTGGAGGTGAAAAATATTATATGGTGGGGCTGCCTGACAATGCAGTAAAGGAAAGTCAACAAAGAATTGATACAGCTCTAAAAGAAACTGGTTATAAAATGCCACGCATGAAAGTGGTTATAAACATGGCACCAGCCGACATCAGAAAAGAAGGTTCGGCTTACGACTTGCCTATTGCCATTGGCATTCTTACTTCTTCTAATCAAATACAGCCTACATTAGATTTAAGTAAATATATTATCATGGGTGAGCTTAGTTTAGATGGTGAATTAAAACCCATCAAAGGAGCTTTGCCTATTGCCATTCAAGCCAAAAAAGAAGGATTCGAAGGTTTTATATTGCCTGCCCAAAACGCAAAAGAAGCAGCTATTGTGAGCGATTTAAAAGTATATGGAGCTTCTCACCTAAACGATGTGGTTGATATACTCCATGGCACTTCAAGTATTGAACCTCTTACTCTGAACACCCGTGACGAATTTGCTACACATGAGAACCATTACAATATAGATTTTTCTGATGTACGTGGTCAAGAAAATATAAAACGAGCTTTAGAAATTGCTGCCGCTGGTGGTCATAACGCCATCCTTATTGGTCCGCCAGGAGCTGGCAAAACCATGCTAGCGAAGCGTCTTCCAACCATTCTTCCTCCGCTTACTTTGCACGAAGCATTAGAAACAACCAAGATACATTCGGTGGCAGGTAAACTAGGAAGCAATATTGGGTTGATGCCTATACGTCCCTTCAGGTCTCCACATCACACCGTTAGTAATGTGGCTTTGGTAGGCGGGGGTAATACACCACAACCCGGTGAAATTTCACTAGCACATAATGGAGTGTTGTTTTTAGATGAATTGCCAGAGTTTGATAAAAAAGCTTTGGAGGTTTTAAGGCAACCTCTCGAAGAAAGACAAGTGGTGATATCAAGAGCCAAATATAGTATCGAATATCCCGCTAGCTTTATGCTCATAGCTTCTATGAATCCTTGCCCGTGTGGATACTACAACCATCCAGAGAAAGATTGTGTATGCCCGCCCGGAACAGTGCAAAAATATTTAGGTAAAGTATCAGGGCCTTTGCTCGATAGAATAGATATACATATAGAAGTAACGCCTGTAAACTTTGACCAACTTAGCGACAACAGAAAATCTGAACCTAGTGCAAATGTTAGAGAGCGTGTAATGAAAGCCAGAGAGGTGCAAACCCAAAGATATATAGACACCAAAGGTATATATAGCAATGCCCAAATGAGTGCCCAAATGGTGAGAGAAATTTGCCAGATATCTACAGCCGGACAAAACCTATTAAAAAACGCCATGGAGCGGTTGAATCTCTCTGCCCGAGCCTATGACAGAATATTAAAAGTAAGTCGTACCATTGCCGATTTATCAGGAAGTGCTGATATACAAATTGAACACTTAGCAGAAGCTATACATTATAGAAGTTTGGATAGAGAAGATTGGGCGGGAAATTGATGAATTTTCCTAGATTATATATTTCGAAAATTAGCAAAGAATTTTTCAGAAGCTAGGATCAACCGTGTTTTCCAGCCTTTAAAGTAGAAACAATCAAAACATAGGACTGGCATGTCTTTTTGTTATAAAGTAGGGAAATATTTTTTATTTAGTTTTTTTATTTATCCCAAAATTGTCATTAGAAATAAAAAGCAGTTGATTTACTTATATTATTAATGTTCATCCAAAGTCCAGTAAACCATTCTCGTCGCTTCATAGCAAGTGATAGTTTTAATATTCTATGATTACCATTTTTCACTATATATCCAC
>CANHGM010000029.1 GCA_947460345.1 Bacteroidota bacterium
AATGTTCTTGGGGTAAAGCATATCATTGTTTGTGGCCATTATGGATGTGGTGGCGTTAGAGCTGCTATGACCAATAAAACATATGGTTTAGTAGATAAATGGCTAAGAAACATTAAAGATGTATATAATCTTCACAAAAATGAACTTAATGCTATCGAAGATTTAGATAAACGTTCGGATAGATTAACGGAGTTAAATGTAATTGAACAGGTACAACATTTAGCTGAAACTAAAATTGTTCAAAAAGCATGGCACAGTGGTCACAAACTTCAGATACATGGCTGGGTATATGGGCTCAATAGTGGTTTGGTAACAGAGCTTAAAGCTGTGTACGACGACAATGGGGATATAGACCCAATATATAGGTATGAGTTTTAGTTAATTGTTATATATATATTAGACTGGAGCTGTATATTAATTTATATAGCTCCTTTTTTTTCTTAAATGTAAAACTAATTAACCAATTCAAACTTATTGCTGATATCATTTAATTCATCAAATAATGTTTTCAAATCTGAGTTGAATTTTTCCATTTCTTTAAATGAATCTTTTTTGAAATTTTGATAATAAGAAATCCCATCTATAAGGTTATTGCAAAACGCTGAGAAATACTTTCTTTGTTTAGGATTGGATAATTGAGATTGTTCTAATAGCAATTGTTCTTTTAAATAATCGATATATAACTGTAGTTCATTTATAAAAATATTGGGTCTTGAAGTATCATCCATAATATTTACTTTTCCATATATATGGTCAACCATGGTATGTAATGAAACTACTTTGTCAAAATACTTAATATTCGGACCTGGGCAAATATTAACAGCATGGTTTTTCTTGATAAATGTGGTTTCATATTTTAAAGAAGCAGCATTAGATAAGCCTACACAGAGACATTCTTTTTCTATCACTTGGTTGTACTGCAATTCGTATTCTTCTTTAGTTAAATCAAGTGTTTGAAGTTGTGCAATTTTTAAAGTTTGATATTGCTTAGATGCAGTGCAGATAGGTTCTACTGTAAACTCTGTATTAAATGAAAGGTGTTTTTCAAAACAGGCACTTCCTGGTTTGCCTTTGTCTATTCTTTCTAATCTTTCTTTTTCAGCGGTAGTTCCTTTTAAATAATGAAAACGAACACCAAGCGGAGAATGCCTACTTAATTCAATATCCTCTTCTTTGGCTAATCTAAGTAGTTCTAATGTGTGATTGTCTACTGTTGTAGCTTCAGGTACTAATAAAAATGGGGTGCCCCAGCCTGTGCTTTCTATAGGGTAGTTTTGATGTAAAAAGTCATTTTCTTCACTTGTACCTATTCCACCTTGTACAGTAATTTTTATAAGTGGAACTATACTAGGTGTATATACATTTTTTTCAGCCAGTGCTTTTGTATATATATTGTATAATTCTGTTTTTAATTCTTCATTTTTAGTTTTAAATTCTTCTAATATGGGGCCTAATAAAAAACCATCTGTTGCAAATGCATGTCCACCACAGTTTAAACCCGATTCGATTCTGAATTCACTTATCCAAATCCCTTTTTTTGCTAAGTATTTCCCTTGTATCAACGCCGACCTATAATCACTTACTTTAATGGTTATTTTTTTATCAAAACTACCATCTTTTTTTATATCAAATTGCCTGCATTTCTCAAGATAATTATAGAGTCTTGGGTTCATTCCTGCCGAAAAAACTACTGATGAGTTTTTTAATTCACTTTTAGCAAATCCACTTAAAGCTGTAACACCATCTGAACCATCTTCTATAATATGGCCATTTTTATCTAAAGTGTTTCTATCTACTTTAGTCATGATATTTACATCAATGCTGCCTGGCTTTATATGCTCGCGTATATATGATTCGATTTTTTCTTTTTCTACAATATCGCTTATATAGCTTAACTTAGAATATAGCTGAGATATATAACTGCTTTGTGGCAACATCTCCATATATTTTACTATTTCAGAACCTTTTTCAAATGCTGAATGTTTAAGTTTTTCAAACTGTGCATTCACAATGGTGTTCACTAAGTTTAGATAGTCAGTAATTCTTTTAGCCCTGTAATCTACTTCTTTGTTAGAAATAGGCGAATATGGTTTGTCTATGGTAGGATAATAGTAGCTTCTCATCATCTCTAACAATCGGTCTTCGACAATTGGTATCACTGAAGAAATACCATATCTAGCCACTTTAATAGGGGTGTCAACAGTATAAGATAATCCCATCACTGGAATATGAAATTGATGCAGTTTGAGTTGATTCATATATACTCGTAATTGGACTGCAAATTTAAATGAAGTGTTAAGCTGTAAATATGACTATTGTCATGAATATCATATAGGATTAGTGATGCTAATATTTTTTCATTAAAAATTACAAACATGACATTTGTCAATTTTTTATTCAATTTATTAATCGTACTTTGCATAAAACAATTATATATATCATGACAAATAACAAACACATTACCGACTTACACAAAGAAATTACAGAGTGGAAAAGCAATATCGAGTTTACTAGAGATGAACTTAAAACCTACCAAAACAGATTGGCTGAAGTTGCTGCTAAAAACAACGAAACTGAAGTAATGGCAGAAGTAGAAAAGTATCAAAACAAATTTATCCGTCAATTTGAAGTAGCTGATGAGCTTTTTCATGACTTAAAAATTAAAGATGCTAATTATGCAGAATTGGTTAAATCAAATCCTGTAGCTTCTGATAGAAGATTAACTGATGACCATGTTGAGTTGAGAGATAAAGTTGAAACGTATGTTAAACTTTATTCAGAAGATAAATCGAATTTCAATTCATTTATCAGCAAGTGGTTGTAATCCAATTTGTAAATTAAAAAGAGTCACGCCAAACAATTACAATTACACCTAGAATAGCAACTAAAGCGGCTATCCAGTTTTTTGTAATGGCTGGTTCTTTTTTGAAAACAGATCCATAAAGCATTACCGTAATAGGTAACATTGAAAATATAGTTTGAGCAATACTCACTTGCAAATGACTAATAGTTGAAATACTAAAAGAAACGCCTAAAACAGGTCCGAAAAGGGTGCCTATACATAAATATACAGTGCCCTTTTTATTTTCAATAAAGGGTGATATAAATTTAAAATCTTTTTGTCTAAATAGGTCAATAATATAGATGACACAAAATCCAACTAATATTCTGATAAATGTAACATGCACCGGGTGAACTTGTGTATGATGTATTTGTGATGCGATGTTTTCAGAAATCCAATGGGCTAATTTTCGAGAATATATATAGTCATTAGAAAATCCCATTTTGGTAAAAACCAAACCTAATCCTTGTGTCAATGCAGCCATTATTCCTGCTATATATCCAAAAGAAATCAATTGGCTTTTTGCTTCTATAGTTAAAGTTTGCTTTTTATGAACTACAGTATATATCACTGCCAAAAGCGTAATACCAATGCCTATTAATCCTATATAATTTAATGATTCATTTAAGAAAAATACACCACCAATTAAAGCGGCGGCTGGAGCAAAAGTAGATAGCAAACTTGTTTTGGTAGGTCCAATAATTGCAAATGCAGAGAAAGCAAAAAAATCGCCAATCGCTAATCCAATGATACCTGATAGCCCAAACCATATATATTGGTTTATACTTATATTCGTAAAAACTTCTTTCGGAGAAATACCAATTATAGTTATGAGTATAATATATAGAACGATACAAGCAAGCAAAAGCCTGAATTTGTTTACCAAAGATGGCTTAAATATAGCTGATGCAACAGCAAAGTTTCTAACAGCAAGTGTCCAACAAGCCAAAGTGGCAAATGCATATATAAATCCTATCAATTCTAAATTTAATTATTAAATAAATCAATTATCTCATACAAACATAACTTCTAAATGCCTATTTTTGTTGGCTTTATTTTAAAATAATTTATGACTGCAGAATTACACACAGACAAAGGCGTACTTTCAATTGAGTTTTTTGAAAAAGATGCACCTATTACAGTAAAAAATTTTACTGACCTAGCTAAAAAAGGTTTTTATGACGGACTAACATTTCACAGAGTAATACCTGATTTTGTGATTCAAGGTGGATGCCCTAACGGAACGGGTGCTGGCGGACCTGGCTATAATATTCCATGCGAAACTTCAGGCGGAAATCAACACCACGACAAAGGTGTGCTTTCAATGGCTCATGCTGGTAAAAATACAGGTGGCTCTCAATTCTTTATTTGTCATAACAGACAAAACACACAACATTTAGATGGTGTGCATACCGTATTTGGTAAAGTAGTCAAAGGTTTAGAAATAATTGACGAAATCAATCAAGGCGACAAAATCAATAAAATTGTAGTAATAGACTAAGTCTAATACATGAATTATCTTTCAGTAGAAAACATCAGCAAAAGATTTGGTGATAAAGAATTGTTTTCTAATATATCGTTTGGCCTGAGCAAAGGCGACAAATCTGCTCTGATTGCTAGAAATGGAACAGGTAAAACCTCTTTACTTAGAATACTCGCAAACTTAGAACAACCTGATAGTGGAAATATTGCTTTTAGAAACAATATTAGAATAGGATATTTAGAGCAAGATCCTGATTTTACAGGCTCTCTTACTATATCTGATTATATTTTTAATGTGTCAGACCCTGTGCAATTAGCTATTAAAGATTATGAAGTGGCTATCGAATCTGGTGATATGGATATAATTTCTAAAGCTTATGCCCAAATGGATGCTTTACAAGCTTGGGATCATGAGTCTAGAGCCCAACAAGTTCTTTCTAAATTGGGTATAGACCATCTTACTCAATCTTTCGAGACTCTAAGTGGTGGTCAAAAAAAGAGAATAGCACTAAGCAAAATTTTAATTGACGAACCTGATTTACTTATATTAGATGAGCCTACCAACCATTTAGATGTTGATATGATTGAATGGCTTGAAGCTTGGCTTTCTCGTCAAAATGTAACACTGCTTTTAGTTACGCACGATAGATATTTTTTAGATAGAATCTGTACCAGAATAATAGAAATGGATAGAGGTAAAATTTTTACCTATGAAGGGAACTACGAATATTTTATTGAGAAAAAAGCAGAACGTGAAATGACCGAAGGGGCTGAAATCAGTAAAGCAAAAAATACCTACCGTTCTGAATTAGAATGGGTAAGACGAATGCCTAAAGCCAGAGGAACCAAATCTAAAAGCCGTCTCGACCAATTTGAAGATATTAAAGAAGTAGCTTTTAGAAAAACTGATAACAAAGATCTTACTTTTAATATTAAAATGAGTAGGATAGGAGGGAAGATTCTAGAGCTTAAAAACATTCAAAAAAAGTATGGTGAAAAAGTAATTATCAAAAGTTTTGACCATACCTTTAAACATGGCGAACGTATTGGTATTATTGGTAAAAACGGAATTGGGAAAAGTACTTTTCTAAACATCATCACTGGTAAAGAACAAGCCGATTCAGGCAAAATAAATACCGGTGAAACAATTGTTTTCGGCTATTTTACGCAAGAGAGTTTTAGTATGCATGACGACAAGAGAGTAATTGATGTGATAAAAGATATTGCAGATATAATTCCAACGGCCAAAGGCGGACATATTACAGCTTCACAATTACTTACAGCATTCCATTTTCAGCCTGATACTCAGTACAACAAAGTAGGAAAACTGAGTGGTGGTGAAAAAAGACGTTTACAATTGGTAAGGATTTTAATGTCTAATCCCAATTTCTTAATTCTTGATGAACCTACCAATGATTTAGATATACTCACTTTAAATGCTTTAGAAGAATTTTTAATGAGTTTTACTGGCTGTTTGTTAGTAGTTAGCCATGATAGATATTTTATGGATAAACTAGTCGAACATTTATTTGTGTTTGAAGGTGAAGGTGTCATTAATATGTTTAACGGAACCTATAATGAATATCGCGACCAGAAAAGGTTAGAAGAAAAAAACAGCTCTTCAAATAATGCTTCAAAACCTATCGAAAAACCAATAGCTAAAGTGGTAGAAGTGAACACAGATAAAAGAAAATTATCTTTCAAAGAAAAACATGAGTTTGAACAATTGGCTATTCAAATAGAACAATTAAATAAAAATAAATCTACTTTAGAAAAGAATTTATCAAGCGGCTCTAACAACCATGAAGACATTATAAAATGGGCAGCTGAAATTAAAGAAATTCAAAATGTACTTGATGAAAAAGAACTTAGATGGCTTGAGCTTTCTGATCTTGATGAATAATTAAATATTATTTTGAAATAACGTTTAATACCGCTTCGAATACTTTTTCTGAACTTAGATTTTCCATACAGCTTACTCCATCTATGCAACTCCCTTTATAAAAGCATTTACAAGCTTTTTCAGGAGCTACTATCATTCCATTTTCTGCTTTTACATTAAACTCATATGGGTTGAATATATTGTTCATCAATACTATCTTTTTATCTAGTCCTAATGTGATGTGCATAGCCATGGTAACTTGTGTTACCACTAAGTCGCATTGATAAACCAAGTTGATAAATTGTTGTAAGGAGAAATATCCTAAATAAGTAGCACCGGTTAGTTTTTGTAATTCAATATTTCTTTCGTCTTCTTGTTTCCCGCCTAAAAGTAAAACCTCGAAGTTTTGGGTTTGTAAAAGTTTAATTAAACCTACCCATTTCTCTGAGCTCCACAATCGTGTAGTCCATCTATCTCCACAACCAGTATTTAATCCTATGATTTTTTTTGTTTTATCAAAATTCCATGTATAACCTTTGTCTTCGTGGTTTTCTAAAAGGTTTTTTTCACCTTCATAGGTCAATCCACATATATCAAAAATTTCTTCTGGATAGCTTAATGTATTTGCTTTACTCACATCGTCAAACATGCCTGTTTCAAATTTATGATATGCCAATTCGTTGTATGGAGTAATTACGCCATCTTTTAATATATATCCATATTTTTCCTTTGCTTCAACTCGTTTTAATAAAGCTCCTGCCTCTTTCTCTTTATCTAAATTTATAGCAATATCCCAGGCAGTTTCTTGAATATATAAAATTGATTCAAGTTTAAATGACAATATCTCATGTATATCATTTTTAGGTAAAATATCAGGCGTAAGTGTGAGCCAAGTTATTTTGCAGTTTGGATATAATTTCTTGTATCTCAGAACTAAAGGTGTAGTTCTAATCACATCTCCCATAGCACCAAGCTTTATAATCAAAATCTTGTGGGAAACTTTTTGGTACATATCGCAACTATTGCAATGTAAATTACGTTCTTTATGAGGAAGACAAGGAATGTCTCCTCTATAATGAATACAGTCGGGTTTGTAAAACATATTGATGGATGCAAAAATAACTATCAAATAGATTTGTTTTACAATATTCGTTTTCGGCATAAAATTTTCATTTTAAATGATGTTCTTATCACCAATAATGTTTAATTTTGAAGTAGAAAGCAAATGAGGAAAATTTATATTATTTTTCTTTTGATATTGTTTAAAGTATCAAATATGAATGCAACCCATCTGATGGGAGGTAACATGAGTTATCAATACATTGCCGATTTGGGTAATGGTAAAGTTAGATATAAGATAATTTTAAAAGTATACCGTGATTGTGGTCAAAGTGATGTTCAGTTCGACCAAACAATTGAAGTGGGTGTTTATGAAAATGTGAATGGTAATTTTAAATCTTTTGATGCTGTTTTGAATTTTGTAAGTGAAAAAAATGTAAACCCACCCTGGAGTACAAATTGCCCGCAATTCAATAGTCTTAAATTTTGTGTAAAAGAAGGTTATTTTGAAGCAACAATTGACGTAAATAAATCTATATATGGATACCACCTATGGTATCAAAGATGTTGTAGAAATTTACAAGCAAATGTTAGAAAAGATGAAGGACAAGGTTATTATGGTTTTATTCCTAATACTAACATTAAAAATAGTTCACCTGATTTTGCTAAAATTCCAACTCCAGTAATATGTGTAAATGATACCATAGATATTGAAAACTCTGCTACAGATCCTGACGGCGACTCGTTAGTATATTCTGTTGTTTGGCCTTATAGAGGCGGTACAAGTACTGACCCTGCCCCAACGCCTCCCAATCCATTGCCATCACCGCTTCCTCAAGTTTTTTACAATAGTGGATATTCTAGTACACTTCCATTTGGTGCAGGTGGGGTATGTACAGTAAATTCTAAAACAGGTTTAAGTAAATATTTTATTAAACAAAAAGGATATTATTCTGTGGCCATAGAAATTGCTGAATATAGAAATGGTGTATATCTAGGAAAAGTAAGAAGAGACGTTCAAATAATTGCTACAGACCTTTGTGTTCCTAATGCCGCCCCTAAATTATCAGGTGCCAGTGGTGGTAGTTTTCAAGGTTCTGAATCAAACCCATTTGTCATTACTGAAGGCGATAATCTATGCTTTACTGCAACTTTTACTGATTCTTCAGCTCAAACGCTTACTCTTTCAGCATACGGCGACCCAATAAAAGGAACAGGAGGTATTAAGTCACCTTTAGCTACCATGCCTGATAAAACAGGTCAAGGTACAGTTTCAACTGAGTTTTGTTGGCAAACTGGTTGCGACCATGGCCGTACGTTACCATATATAGTTTATCTTGAAGTTAAAGACAATGGCTGCCCTGAAAAGAAAACACTCGTTTCTTATTTTATTAATGTTAAACCATTTGTTGGGAAAGGACAAGTTAGTGGTGATACCATTGTTTGTTTAAATAAAAAAGGAAATATATATTCTGTATTAAATGCTAAACCTAATTATATATATAATTGGATAGTAAACAATGGTACTATAGCATCAGGACAAGGCACTTCTTCTATAAGTGTAGATTTTAATAATATAGGTGCAGCCCAAATTATTTTGAATATGAAAAACCAGGCTGGTTGCGATGCAACACCTGATACTATTGATATAGTTGTGTTACCGCCTACTACAGTTAAGCCTGTCACAGGTGATACTGCTTTGTGTGAGTTTGTTACCGGTAAAGTATATAGTGTGCCATTTACTGCTGGTTCTAGTTATAAATGGGTTGTAAATAATGGAACCATTCAAAATGGCCAAGGCACCAATCAAATAGCTATAGACTGGGCAACAAAAGGTATAGGTAATGTTGCTGTTGTTGAAACGTCTAAATATGGTTGCCCAAGTGATACCATGTATTTATTTGTAAATATATATAGAGCTGAACCGGGCCCAATGGTCGGAACTCCGTCTGTTTGTCCCAATATTAAAGCAGTTATTTACTATGTACCTAGCTCTTCGGGCTCTCAATATTTTTGGTCAGTAAAAGGTGGAGCTCAAGTTGCCGGTGGAACTTCCAATAGTATTTTAGTGAATTGGGGAGGTGTTGGAAAAGGAGAAGTAGATGTGGTTGAAATCAATAAATATGGATGTGTAAGTGATACCCTTAAGTATGTAGTTGATATTAACCATGCTTTAATAGGTGAAGTGCCTGTAGGCGATACCGTTTTATGTGCATTTACAACTGGTGTTCCTTATGAAGTTCATAACACCACGGGCTCAACATATACTTGGAATGTGACAGGCGGAACCTTAGTATCTGGTCAAGGTACAAACAAAATTATAGTAGATTGGGGTACAGCAGGTAATGCTAAAGTATCGGTTGTAGAAACTAGCTACGACTCTATTAGCTTATTGCCATGTGTGTCTCAAGCCAATGAGTTGCAAGTGAGAATTGCCCCTTTACCTTCTTCCAAATTTATATTTGGTGAAGTAGATTTTTGTGAATCTAAACTTGAAAAAGCATACGCAACTATTGGCAACTTAAACTCAACATATATATGGAAATTAGATGGTAATGTGTTGCCTTCTTCTACCGATTCTGTTTACTTAATTTTCGATACTGAAGGTAGCTATACTTTGTCAGTTCAAGAAATCACAGCTGATAGTTGTATAGGTGAAGTGATAGATACTGTTATAGTTGTGCATCCTAAACCTAGAACTACTGATATCATTGGCGATTCATTTATATGTGCTCCAAATTTCAATAATCATATATATAGCGTTTCAGGTTTTGTAGGGTCTACATTTAATTGGTTCCCTAAGAATGGAAACATCACTTCAGGGGCTAATACTGATAATGTGAGTGTTGATTGGCTTGGTTTCAATCCAGCTTATATACAAGTGACAGAAGTATCTCAATTTGGTTGTGTGGGTGATACATTGTTGAAATCAGTTTACATGGATAAACCTTCAATTGAATTGCAATATATAACTGTAGGCGAACAACAAGAAGAAGCAATTGAAATATATTGGGATATTATAAATGCTCCTTTTTATAATAAGAACTTTAAAATATATAGAAGATTGGCAGGTGCTCTTGATTCGTTTCAATTGGTAGGAGAGGTAGATAGTTCTCTTCGTAAATTTACTGATATTAAAGTAGATGTTTTCTCTCATTCATATGAATACTTTGTTGAAGGTTTTGACTTATGTAACCAGCCTATGCGAACAAATGTTCATACTTCTATACTGTTGAATGGGATGAAAATAGATGGATATGACACAAAGCTTAAATGGTCAAAATATTTAGGTTGGAAAAATGGGGTTCAGAATTATAATGTGGTAAGAAGAGTTGCAGAAGATGCCATATATAATGGATATGAAGTGACTATTGATACCAACGCATATTATCAAAACGGGTTCGATAGTTGGCAACAATGTTATAGAATTAAAGCCTCTCAAAGCAACGGAAAATATATAAGTTTTTCTAATAGAATCTGTTTTACATTCGATCCAATATTATGGATACCTGATGCTTTTACACCTAACGACGATAGAATAAATGATGTGTTTTTGCTTAAAGGGGGCAGTCTAAAATATTATGAAATTACAGTCTACAACAGATGGGGCGAAAAATTATTCTTTAGCGATGATTTAAATGTGAGCTGGGATGGTACTTTCCATGATAAACCTTGCCAATCTGATGCATATGTATATATAGTAAAATATTGGGGCTTTGATAATGTTAGAAAATTAGAAACTGGAAGCTTCCAATTGTTACGATAGCTTTTTATTAATTCGCAATTTCAATTTTAAATTTTCTACCCTTCATTTTCTCTTCTTTTATTAGGGATAAAAGTTGCGTTACTTTTTCTCTTTTTACCGCAGCAAATGAGGTGTAATCTTTTACTTCTATTAATCCCAAATCGTCTTTTTCAAGTTTGCCTTTCTGAGAAAAAAATCCAACAATATCAACTTTGTTCAACTTGTCTTTTTTACCTCCACTGATATATAGTGTTTGAAATTTAGGTGGTTTGGGTAAAGTATATTTGTGAGCCAACTCAAGTTCTTCCCATTGCTCATCAAAAAACTTAGGAAGCTTTTCTTCTGCATGTATAATGATATAAGCTGTTCCACTATCATTCATTCTTGCAGTTCTTCCATTTCTGTGGGTAAATTCGTGTTCTAAATTAGGTAAATGATAATGTATCACATTTTTCATTTGTGGTATGTCTAGTCCTCTAGCTGCTAAGTCTGTTGTGACAATAAAATTGGCACTGCCATTCCTAAATCTGATGAGTGCTCGTTCTCTGTCTTCTTGCTCCATCCCCCCATGATAGAATATAGAAAAAATACCTGCATCATTTAGCAATTGACAAGTTCTTTCTACGGCATCTCTGTGGTTACAAAAAATAATCGCCGACTCTGAATGTATAGTGCCTATCAGTTTGATAAGGGTATTTATTTTGTCTTTTTCTTCAGACTTTACAATATTGATGGTTAATGTTTCTTTGTTTTTCTCTTCTGTTTCATACTTTACTACTGTAGGAAATGTAACTCCTGTAAATTCAGGTATCTGAACTCCAGCAGTTGCTGAAACCAATACACGCTTTTGTAGTTTTTTGGCTGCTTTAATTATAAAAGACATTTGTTCTTGAAACCCAAACTCTAATGATTTGTCAAACTCGTCAAGGATAAGTGTTTGTATCTGGTCAAGTTTAAAAGTACGTCTTGTTAAATGATCTGCGATTCTTCCAGGAGTACCAATAAGCAAAGCTGGCGGCGTTGTTAAGCTCTGAACTTCAACTGACATGGGGTGCCCACCATAAAAAGTGCATACTTTAAATCCAGTTCCCATTTTACGCCATACTTGTTCAATTTGCATGGCTAATTCTCTAGTTGGTGTTAAAATTAGACATTGAACACCTTCAATATCTTTATTTAATAATTCTAACAGAGGTAATAGAAATGCTATTGTTTTACCCGAACCTGTAGGTGATATTAAGAGTATATTTTTGTTTTGCAGTATCGCTTTTTCAGCTTGTAATTGCATTGAGTTTAATGACTCAATACCCAAATTAGTTAAATATTTTATTGCTGAAGTTTCCATCTTACAAAGGTAAGTAAGATGGAAGTTCTTATAGGGTAAATAAAAGTATAATTTATCTAAGCGTTACTCTCTTTTTCCAGTTAGATACCGTTTGTGTTTCAGAAGATATCTGAATAGCGGTGCGTTCTTTGTTCAAGAAATCAAGTGAGGCTATAGCAGCTGCTTGCAATTCTTCATCTGTAAATGGCATTTGTAAATCTTCGGGCTTGAAATAATTTTCAATAAATTTAGTATCAAAATTGCCACTTCTAAAAGCTTCATGTTTCATCACAAATATTCCAAACGGAAGGGTAGTGGCTATACCTGAAATCTTATAATCGTCTATAGCTTGTAACATCTTGCTCATAGCCGCTTCACGTGTGGGTGCATGAACAATCAGCTTAGCAATCATTGGGTCATATTGAATAGGGATTTCTTGACCTTCTTCATAAGCATCATCCACTCTCACGCCATACCCTTGTGGTATTTTATATGTTTTTAAAGTGCCAATATCTGGTAAAAAGTTATTCGCTGGGTCTTCAGCACATATACGCAACTCTATACTGTGTCCGTTGATGGTTAAGTCTTCTTGTGTGAAAGTTAGCTTTTCATTCCTAGCTACTTTTATTTGCTCTTTTACTAAATCTATTCCCGTGATTTGTTCGGTTACGGGGTGCTCTACCTGCAAACGGGTATTCATCTCTAAGAAATAGAAATTCAATTGCTCGTCTAGCAAAAACTCTATTGTTCCTGCACCGCTATAGTTACAAGCTTTAGCTGCATTCACAGCTGCTTCACCCATTTTGTTTCTAAGCTCAGGGGTAAGTACGCTACTCGGAGCTTCTTCCACAAGTTTTTGGTGTCTACGCTGAATGCTACATTCTCTTTCGAATAGGTGTACCACATTGCCGTGGTTATCAGCCAATATTTGAAACTCGATATGACGGGGTTTGCCTACATATTTTTCGATAAACACAGAGCCATCTCCAAAAGCTGCAGTAGCTTCGCTTTGAGCCATTTTTATTTGCTCTTCAAATTCGTTGGCTTGGTTCACCACCCTCATACCTTTTCCGCCACCACCAGCTGAGGCTTTAATCAACACCGGAAAGCCAATACCTTCAGCTATTTTCTTTCCTTCTTCTATATTTGTCAGGGCTTCTTCGGTACCCGGTACCATTGGTACGTTAAACTTTTTAACGGCTTGTTTGGCTCCAATTTTACTTCCCATAATCTCTATACTCTCAGCACTTGGGCCAATGAAAATCAATCCTGCTTCTTTTACTTTTCTACTGAATACCGAATTCTCACTCAAGAAACCATATCCAGGATGTATGCCATCTGCACCTGATGCTTTGGCAGTTTCGATAATCTTGTCCATCAACAAATACGATTGGTTAGAAGGCGGAGGGCCAATACAATAAGCTTCATCCGCATAGCGGGTGTGTAGGGCTTGTCTATCGGCTTCGCTATATACAGCCACGGTTTTAATTCCCATTTCTTTGCAAGCTCGCATAATGCGTATGGCTATTTCTCCTCTGTTGGCAATCAGTATTTTGTTCATATATACTCTTTTTTTATCGTGCTCAAAATTGAGCTATTTTCATCATAATTTCAAATCTATGTTGAGAATAAAACTTATTAAAATTCTGATGATTAATTTTTAATATTTACTATTATACTATTAATGTCTTTTTATAAATTTTTCAAATCATGAACTATAATATGCCTGACAATCTGGTAGTCAATACCCATATAGTCATGAACAATTCTATTTCTAAAACCTTTTATTCTATACCAATTTATTTGGGAATAGGTGTCTTTAAATTCTTCAGGTAGCCTGTTGGCTGCTTCGCCTAATATTTCGAAGTTTCTAATAACCGCATCACAAGTCTTAGAATCATCTATAAAATCCTCGTAAGTATAATTTAAAGTATAAGTGTTAATTTTACTTATAGAACCTAAAATGTCTTGAAGCAATAAGGTAGATTCTCTTTTAGACATAATTGATATCTGGACTGATAACTTGAAAATTAGAAGGTTTTATTCCTTTTAAGGAAACTAAGTCTACTTTGTGTTTCAATAAAATTTCTAATTCACCAGCAAGGTCTATAAATTCAATTCCAATGGGCTTGTCAAAATCTACAAGTATGTCTATATCGCTTTCTTCATTTTGTTCACCACGACTATAAGAGCCAAATACTGCAATGACACTCAAGCCGTACTTTTTTTCTAACATGGGCTTGTTCACTTTTAAAGTATTGGTTATGTAATTCAATGAAGTCATTATGCAAATATAAGAGGGTATTTTGTTTATTCAAATTTGTATTTATGCAATATGGCTATACTCATGTTTGAATATCCTAAAAATATAATTCGATAAATATTAGTAGTACAATATATATATAATCTAAATGTTAAAGCAAAGCTAGTTACCTAAGCAACTTCCCCCTCAAATCCTCTTCTATACTCAATTTGGTATTGTTTGTATAATCATAAACAACCAGCACATCTTTCCCTTCGGCTACTATATTTTTCTCATGGTCGTAGAGTATATGTTTTAACACAAAACTTGAGTTTCCTATTTCTGCAACTTGGCTATATATATCAATACTACCCGGGTACTGCAATGGTTTTTTAAAATCGCATGAGGTAGAGGCTACAATAAACCCAAAGCCCGACTCCGCATATTGTTTATATAAACCTATAGTTTCCCAAAAATGAATACGTGTTGTTTGTATATATTTTAAATACGCAACATTTTTCACATGCTCAAATATATCCAACTCACTCTAATCTATTCTTATATTTAGATGATATGAAGTGTGGGCAGTCAAAAGGTATTATTTTTTATCAGCAAATGGAGTAACAAACTCAGCCATATGTTCCTCTGATTTTTCAACCATTTCTTTGCTTCCAATAAAAACAGGCGAACGTTGGTGTAGCTCAGTAGGCTTGATATCCATGATTCTTCTAAACCCATCAGAAGCCTTACCACCCGCTTGCTCTATCAAAAAGGCCATCGGATTGCACTCATATATCAACCTCAGTTTTCCGTTAGGGTCTTTACTGGTATTTGGGTATATATATATACCACCTTTCATCAAATTTCTGTGGAAATCAGCTACAAACGAACCTATATACCTGCTGTTATAAGGGCGTTTTTCTTCTTTCACTTCATCTTGACAGTATTTGATGTATTTTTTTACACCATCAGGAAATTTCTTATAGTTCCCTTCGTTTATGCTATAAATACTTCCCATGTTAGGAGTGGTGATATTGGCGTGCGACAAACAAAATTCACCAATAGATAAATCTAAGGTAAATGCATTTACGCCTTTGCCTGTGGTGTATATAAGCATGGTCGATGAACCATATAAAATATATCCCGCAGCTACTTGAGCACTACCTGGTTGCAAACAATCTTCTAAGGTAGCGTCAACGCCTATTGGAGAGATTCTTCTGTATATAGAGAAGATAGTTCCAATAGATACATTCACATCTATATTGCTACTACCGTCTAAAGGGTCCATTGCTACTATATATTTTCCTAAAGGATTTACTTTAGAAATTTCTTCATCTTCTTCACTTATAACGGCTGCACATTCACCACCTCTAGATAAGGCTTTGATAAATTGTATATTGGCGTGAATATCTAGTTTTTTCACTTCTTCACCTTGCACGTTCACACTTCCAAAGTTTCCAAGAATATCCACCAAACCTGCTTTGTTCACATCTCTGTTCACAATACGAGCAGCTAAAATGATATCTCTAAAAAGTCTTGACAATTCGCCAGTTGCATAAGGGAAATCGTTTTGACGGTCTAAAATAAACTGATGAACAGTAGTGAGTTGGGTAACTTTATTTTCCATGTGTGTAATTGATAAGGACCGCAAAGTTAACGCATATTCCTTAGAACTAAAAAACCGATTGACTTTCTCACTACTTCTTTCCCACAGCTAAGCTTCTTTGTCTGAATCACGGATGAAACAGATGACGATGTTTCTCACAGATAGCACAGATTTGATTTCGCAGCTGTGTCTCTAGAAGCAAAGGCAGAGCAAAGCAGGACGCAGCGTAAATAATAGCTAAGATGTCTGAATCACGGATTAAACAGATAAACACAGATTTACTTCTTCAAACCACCAGCCCCATCACACAACTACGCCTCTTCGTCTGAATCACGGATTAAACAGATTACGCAGATTTCACAGATTATTTTATTGTACCCGCAATCCCATCACACAACTACGCCTAAAACCCCAACAACCAATACGGATCAATCGAAGGTCATCCTGAATTTATTTCAGGATCTCACTAATATATATGATAAATGTATCCTATCACCCCTCCGGGGTTTCTGTAGTGCTTTTAAAAAGAAATATATAGCCACGAATATCACAAATGAGTACAGTTACGCTTAATTGTTTCCCGCAATCCCATCATGCAGCTACGCCTAAAGCCTCAACAATTAATGCAGCTGAAAGAATGGGACGGGCATTAGGAGCCTTTTCAGTTAATAGGATCCGCATCCCTAGCTGAAGCCTGTCCGACCTCTGGCGGTTGCTTACTTTTCTTGGCAATGAAAAAAGTGGAAAGCTTAAATAACCCATAAAGCTCTTTTAAAATAGATACTTTATATCAAACCCGGCCAGAGGCCTATCTTTCATTACACTCCATCTTAGACGAATGGAGCGGGTTAGGCCAAACAAACATTACACCCCAACAAAAACATCAAAGCAAAAAAAACAAACAACAACGATTATTTAAAAGGTGAACTATACTTAGGGTCTTTAACAATCACCTCATCCGTAAGCGTATGCAAAAACGCCACTACCGCCTCCACCTCAAGCGGACTCAAATTCATCACATAAGGTTTATTGGTTCCTCTGTCTTGCAAGTGAGGGTCTAGATTGGGATTGGCTTGTATATTAAAGTTATAATGGTTCACCACATCTTCCAGGCTTTGCAAAGAGCCATCATGCATAAATCTTTTTCTGAGGGCGATGTTTTTGAGAGAAGGGGCTTTAAACTTCCCAATATCTATAGGGTTATTGGTGTGTTTATATATACCTACATCTGTATTGGTGGTATACAGACCGTTGTTTCTGGGGTTATCCATCACAAAAACGTCGGTGTTGTGGCAACCAAAACAATTGACTTTGGTTTGGGTCATAAATATCTTTTTACCCATATTTTCTTGAGCGGTGAAATTAGAAAAATTCTCGATATGGTTAGTAGCCTGGCTTCTCCCTATATCATATTTCGAGTTATACGAAACGATGGACCTCACAAATTGGGCAAGGGCTTTAGAGATTCTTTCTGCATTGATATCTGAGTTCCCAAAAGCATATTTAAACAAGATAGGGTAGTAGGTGGTGTTTTTCATACGGCTCACCAAAAGGTCTAAGGTCATCCCCATTTCTATAGAGTCTTGTATAGGCTTGAGCACTTGTTCTTCGAGGGTAGCGGCTCTTTCATCCCAAAAAAAACGACCATTGATATAATAGGTGGCGTTTATCAACGACATAGAATGACGACCAGTAAAGCCTCCACTAAATCCTGTGCTGAGTTTGGCTGTATCAGTAAAACCAAATTGTTGCAGGTGGCATGAGGCACAGGCAATGGTCTTATTGGCCGAGAGTAGTTTATCGTAATAGATCACCCTACCCAAGGTAGCACCCCAGTCTGTAATAGGGTTGGAGGTGGTGGTATTGTTTTGAATATTAACAAACTGACTGTTAAAAAAAGAAGGGGTATTTAGGTTAGCGTAATTATAAGGTTTTGAAGGGAGGGATAGTTCTTTGTTTAAAATCTCCATTTCGGTGCTAGGCAATAGTGCATCAGTAGAGCACGCCATATAACTAGCGAGCATGCAGGGTATAAAACATATTTTTAGCAGATATATAATTTTGTGCATCCTGATATTGGATTGATTAGCCACAAAGTTAAGTAATTTAGAAATATATTATAATGGAGTTGTTCTATGTTTTTTCTGGAAATAGGGTAAGAATGCACAACCCCATATTTGTAATAAAAACCTCTTGCAAACATTAGCCTTTCGCGGTAAAAAAATCTTATGTAGTTTTTTTAAGAAGATTTACCGCAGCCCAAGTTAAAGCATGTCCGACCTCAGGCGGACTGTGACCGACTGCTGGCGGTTGCATACTTTTCTTGGCAATGAAAAAAAGTAAAAAGTATATACAATCAATAAAGCTATTTTAACTAATTATATATATCATCCAAACCTAAAACCTGGCCAGAGGTTTAACATACATTACACATCGACGAGACGACGGAGTGGGTATTTTGAGTGAACTGGATTTTTTATCTAAAGTAATTTAACAAGCAGGTTTAAAATTAATATATTAAATTCTATCTAATTCACATTCAAGAATGCACTATTGGATTGGAGGTTCATTTGGAATTAAATTTCCTTAACAATTTTATATTTCTGAAAAGAAATTACTTTAACCAGTTGTCGCCATACTTTAGAAACTTTGATACATTAAGTTCATTACCCCAAACCAAGAAAATATAGTTTCTGAAATACTAATTTCTAATTTTGTGTTGAATTTTTAATCTTCATCTTTTTCAAAATTATATTATAAATTCATTTCCTTTGATAACATATATTTGCGAATATCTTATAAAGTTAATAGCAATCTTCCTTAAGGTTTTAAGGCAGCTAAGGCCTCTTTATCTGAATCACGGATGAAACGGAAGAGTCAGATAAACTCCTTAAACAAAAGCAGTAAAAAAAACACAAAAAAACCTCAGTGAATTTCACTAAGGGTTTTAAATTTTTAAGCGGACTTGACGAGTCCATTTCGAACTCAATAAATACTCTGATTGTCAAACTTTTGTAACACGTCTTGTCGTGTCGGGGTAACTTCAAATTATAAGATTTCAAACATGGGGATTATTATGTCTTATTTCATATCATTGGGTTTAAATATATATAATTTCTTTTTAACCATAAAAAAAATCGAAAAATAAATGATATATATTTTAGCTTTTTACAGCATATATATAATTATTTTTGTGGTGAATTTGATTATATATATAATTCTACTTATATAATTTTTTTGGGTTCAGATTGATAGAAAATTCCCTTCAGGTATACTTCCGTTTATTTAGGTATTCATCCGTGCATGTTTGTATTTGACCTTATATGTCTGAATTATTTTCAATCCTATACTGAGGCAAACCATTTTAAAATATAGATTCTTGATTTTTATATAGGTAAAAACAAGATTGTTTTTTTATATATTTAGGGGTTGTGTGTTATTATTGCTTTTGTATAAGATTGGTTTTGTCTCCAATGCAACAAATATTTTTGGCTTGGGGAAGTAATTGTCTTATATAAGTTAGTTATAAGCAAATTAAAATAAATACCATATGAAAAAAATATCAGGATATAATATACCACTTCATCAAGAGGTGATTTCAGATTTTATTTATCACATCCGAAAATACCTGCAAAGTCGTGGTCTACAATACGAGTTTAAAGTTGCCCCAGAAGTAATATTGAGAAATGAGGATTTAAAAGATGGTTATATAATCCCTGACGTTTCAGTGAAAAAGTGGGAAAGTTCATGGAATCAACCCGAGATGATTATAGAAGTAACCAGAAATAGAAGCTGGAATACCGACATTAAAAAGGTAAGAAAAGCTATAAAAGAAGTTAGATCACTTAAAGAGGTATTTGTTTTTAATATTGAGGAATCTGAATGCTGGAGAATCAGTAAACCTGATTTTGATGAGGAAGATGGAAACTGCTTTTCAGGAGTTCTCAAATTTGATCTTAAAAACTGTTTGAGGGGGTAATCTGCTTATAATAGTGTGTCCAATTAATTGCGTTTAATACAATTTATAGAACTAAAATTTATAAGTTATTATGTTTAATCTTTTATATAAACTTAGTAAATAATAAAAAACAAATATGAAATTCGGATTCCGCATACCCAACCTGAATAAACGAATTGCAGCTCGCACTTCGGTGAAGCGTATGATTCGTCACAACTTAGGTTTTAAAGCTCCAAGAGGCATAGGCTGGATAACCTATCCTAAGAAAGCATTATATAATAAAGTATATAACAAAACCAGTAGCGGTTGCTTGGTGAATTTAGTTTTCTTATTTGGTGTTCCAATTTTGTTTCTTATAATTGTTTGTAAAATATTTATATAATGAAAACTATTTATATATCACTCAGCTTTCTCATGCTATTCGTCATGTCATGCGACATCAAGGAAAAACGAGTGAAGACTAAAGGGGCAGTATATATAAAACCAACCGTTGACAGAAGAGGACGTTTTAGAAAAGGGCATATAAGAATGCCGGTGAGTACGAATAAAAACGCAATCAAAAATCAGAACCGTTCTAGGTATTATTATAAAACCAGAGGAAAATATAGAAAGAAAAAATAAGTATATATTATTTTTTTGTCAACTTCTGTATATATAATATAAACTCTTTAGAGCCCAGCACTTCAACATCTTCATAAAAGCCCATCACAAAACGCCCTGGTGCTTTAAAACTTTGAACATTGGCCTTGAAATGGTATTTATTTGTTTCAGGTAAATGTATAATAGATACGATGCTCATAGGGTATTCTTCTTTGAGCAACAAATAAGCCCTCATCGACATTTGCCATTCTATTTCTTTATTCAAGTTCTTCCCTTGAAAACCAAAAATATCAGGTTTATTGAATTCATGCTGCTCTATATATTGCATTTTTTTATCTAGTACTTCAACAGATGTAATTCGTTCAATATTGAAATATTTGTTCAATTTTGTACTTATTTCAAAGGCTGAAACTGCATCATAATTTTCAGTAAAACAAGTAGGTTCAACCAAACGATCGGTGATACTTAGACTATTTGCTGAACTATATCCCTTTATTAAAAGTTGTTTCCCTTCTAAAATAGCTAATGAAATTTGTTCGACAATTTTAGCAAGATGGGCTTTAAATAAACTATTGGCTCCTATTTCTAACTCTCTAGATTGTTGCACCTTTTTTAATATACTTTGAGCTAATTGATTACTCTTGCCTGCAGACAAAATGAGTTTTTTAAGATAATCTGCTTCTTGCGGAGTAAATGGAATTTGGTTTGATTCAGTATCGCAAGCTATATATATTTTATTTTTATGATCCTTCACAACTTCAAAACCGAGGTCTTTTAACAGGTCTAAATAACGATAAACTGTTCGCTCTGATGTTTCTAAAAATGTTTCAATACTTCGTATAGATTTAGGAGGTCTAGCTTTTAAAAAATTAATCAGCTGAAACAGTCTGTAAATTCTATTTTGGTTGAACATATGTAAAATATTTTGGCAAATAAAGTCAAATATAGTCAGGTAGCCAAATGATTGACCTTAGTTGGCAAAAACATTTTGCTTCTTTGCACCAATTATAAATAAATAAAAAGTGAAGACTAGTAATCACTAAAAAAACGGGGCGGAATCTGAAAAGCCATATGAGTAGGAATAAAAATAATATATAATAAAACATCATGAAAAAACTAAGCATTCATCTTTTTGCAATCATTATTGGATCAATTACATTTACAGGTTGCTCGCAACGAATTGTTGACTTTACTGTAATAAGTTCTAAAAATGTTTCATTGAAAATCGACAAAGCACAAGGAAAAGTAGTATCAGGCAAGAGTATGGGGTTTCTCGGACTTGGAGTTAGTATCAAAGACGCTATGGACAATGCTTTACAAAGTGCTGGTCCAGATTATGACCTTTTAGTTGACGGAGTCGTTAGGCAAGATGATTACTTTTTTGTTGCAGGTTACAGAGTTGAAGGAACGGCAATCAGCACCAGCAAAATGAAAGCATCTTTAGGTTCTAAGGGCTTTGAAGATTGGTGCAAAGCCAATAATGTTTTTGACCCGACTACTGCAATAGTTCAAAACTAATATAAAAAACACCGCTATATTTTTTTATTCTGCTCTGGAAGGAATGTGCGGTTCTTTTGTTAAATGAAGTATTCGATTCTGAGGTTATCAAATACATACTAATCATTATATATTCTTTTGCATATTATATAGTCATGATTTTGAGGAAAAATCAGCTTTTAAAAAAAAACAATTATACAAACAAAAGTGAAGACCAGTAATCACTTTAAAAAACAGGGCGGAATCTGAAAAGCCAAATGAGTAAGAATAAAATTAATATATACATAAAAAAATGAAAAAATTATTGACAATTATGGGAGTGGCATTGCTTACTGCCTTTGTTTCAGGATGTGGCAAAAGCGGATGCACAGATGCAAATGCGGTTAACTTTGAATCAGGTGCCAAAAAAGATGATGGTTCATGCACTTACAAAGGAAATGTAGTGTTTTGGTATGGAAAAACTACTGCAGATAAATTATTAGCCGGTGGATCAACAGCTTTAACTTATTACGTAGACTCTAAACTGGTTGGTTCAGGTGCTGCAAGTGTATATTGGACAGGTGCTCCTGAATGTAGTCAAGCTCAATCGGTTACAATCACTGAAGATTTAGGAATTGCTAAAAACAAAACTTATTCTTATTCCATTAAAGACCAAGATGGGGATGAGATCTGGTCAGGTGTGGTGAACTTCACTGCAAACACTTGCTTGAAAATGGAGTTGACTTATTAATAAAATTTTAAACTTAACTTTGATACATTAGACAGATTTATAACTTCCCAATCTATATAATTTTCAAAAACTAAACCATGTATAATTTATGTACATGGTTTTTTTATATTTTGTTTTGAGAATAGATTTTATAGAAATAATATTCTATAAATACTATTCAAAATTCCTTAATTGGATGGAGTTTAAGAAATGAAAACAGCCTGTAAGTTTTATTTTGATTGAAATATGTGAAATATCCTGGCAAATAGAGTCAAACATAGTTAGTTGCCAAATGATTGACTTTGATTGTCAAAAAAACATAGTTCCTTTGTTGTCGTTTATATATATAAGTGGTTTCTAGCCAATACTAAAATAAATAGGTCGTAATCTGAAAATCTTTATGATTAAAAATAAAATTTATTCGAAAATATGATAAAAATCATTTTTATTTCAGTTGCATTTCTTTCTATTTTAAATTGTAATGCGGGAGATATTTTAACTTTAAAAACCGAGAAAATATTTGAAAGAAAAGTTCCTAAAATTAAAGATTATTCAATTGTATTCGAGGCCAAAGGCAAAAAAAATATTGTTTTCTCTTCTCTTATATTTTCAATACATTTAAAAGGCAAAAATGAGGCAGTAACTACCAGATATATGAATCTTGTACTTAGCGATTCCAATAAATATTTAAATGCAAGTGGTGATGCACAAAAATATCATGTTAAAAAAGGTGGGCATTTTGTTTTTGGGGTTTTGTTTCATTCGTCTGAAATGATTGGAACTACCTTTTCAATTCTTAAACCAGATATAGTAAAACATATCTACATCATCTCTAAAAACAAGGAATTATTTAGTGAACCTTACTATTTAATATCTAAATTGCTAGAAGAAAAAAGCAAAAAAAAAACTTTTAATAATGGAAGTTTTAGGATGGGTCTATTAGATTTTAACAGTTCTAGCTTTTTAGTTCAGCATCAAAAAAAACAAAACTTTGATATAAGGTTGTTATTCGGGCAAAATTACATCAAAATATTTTCAATAATTATTAATTTATAAAAGTGAAGGCTTGTAATCACTCAAAAAAACAGGGCGGAATCTGAAAAGCCATATGAGTAAGAATAAAATTAATATATATATATATACATGAAAAACTTGTACAAATGTTTTTTATTAGGTCTTGCAATTTTATTTTGTTTGCATACACAAGCACAAAGAAATAAATGCGCAACAATGCAAGTTCTTGAGCAAAGAATGAAAAAAGATCCTTCAATTCAATTAAGAATGCAACAGTCAGAAATCAAAACGCAAAAATGGATTTCTGCAAATCGTAATGCAAAAAAAGCACAAAAACTTGTGAGCATTCCGGTCGTAGTTCACGTAATATATAATAACGCAACGCAGAATATTTCAACTGCACAAATTCAATCCCAAATTGACATTTTGAATGATGATTTTGGACTTTTGAACTCTGATTCATTAGACTATTCTCATCCTTTTTGGCAATATACAGCGGATACCGAGATAGAGTTTTGTTTAGCAACAAGAGATCCCAATGGGAAGGCTACATCCGGCATTACACGAACATATACAGATTCTCTTTCATTCGCGGGCGATGGTTACGAAAAGTATACATCAACTGGAGGAAAGGATAATTGGGACCCAACAAAATATTTAAATCTATGGGTTTGTGATTTAAGTGCTAGTAATGGAACATTGGGTTACGCGTCATTTCCATCTGACTTAGATTCTAATCCTGATGAAGACGGAGTTGTAATAAACTATACCGCATTTGGTAATATTGGAACAGCTACAGCTCCAAATGATTTGGGCAGAACAGCTACACACGAAGTTGGACATTGGTTAAATCTAAGACACATTTGGGGAGACTCTACTTGTGGAGACGATTTTGTAGCAGATACAGAACCCGCAGAAAAAGATAATTATGGTTGCCCCATTTTCCCTCATAACGCAAATAGCAACTGTGGGTCTGGTGCTGATGGAGAAATGTATATGAACTATATGGACTACGTCGATGATACTTGTATGGTTATGTTTACAACTGACCAAGGTATGAGAATGCATGCTGCTTTAAATGTTGAAAGGGCAGGATTGTTGACTTCATTAGGATGTAGCATTTCTTCAACTATTAATGAGGTTTTATTAGAAAACACATTTGATATTTATCCTAACCCAAATAACGGTAACTTTATAATAAATGCTCAATTAACAAAGAATGAAGTTGTAAGCATTACTTTATATAACTTATTAGGTTCTAAAATTCAACAATATGACAATGTTAGCACTTATCCATTCCTAATGAGCTTAAACGATTTACCAAACGGTAGTTATTTTATAAAGTTCAATAACGGTAACTATACTATAACTAAAAAAGTATTTATCTCAAAATAAATTAATCAGAGAAGCAATTTCATCGAAATTGCTTCTCTTTATTTTCTTTAAACAAAATGAAAAACGTAATTTTTTTAATTGCAATGTTTACTTTATTTGCTTGTAATAGCGCTAAAAACGTAACAGACAAAAAAACAATAAATTCAACAAATCAGGACACAATATCGGCAGATATAAACTATCGCTTTAGTGTTTCATTCATTAGTATTGGTTCAGGTATAGACAAACAATCAAAACATAAATACGACCAATACATTACAGAATATGAGCAAAAAAATAAATTGCAATTAAGTTATGAAACAACAAATTGGGGAAGAGAAGGAGAAGTTGATTATTGCTTTAAGTTAACAGAATTGGACAAAAAAAAACAAAAACTATTTATAATAGAAACAAAAGAAATTCTTAAAACTTCATCATTGGTTCGCTATAAAGAAAATATTACATGCCGACAAAATAAAAAATAAAATTGCAAACTTAAGAATAAAATAAATGAACGTATTAAATTGCATGCAAAGCTATCAATATAAACACGCCGGGGTCATTAAGTTTTGAAGACTATTGGCTTTTAAAATATATAGAAGACAATTGGGGCAATTAATAACCAGTTTGAATTATTTTTTGAATCACAGTTTCGTTTAGTGGCTTTGAAATAAAATCTTTAACAAATATATTTGAATTAGCCTTTTCAATATCTGCAGGATTTATAGAAGAGGATAAAATATAAATCCTAAATTGATTTTGAACACGACTGTCAAATTTTTTAAATTCTTCTAAGAATTCCCATCCATTCATTTCAGGCATATTGATGTCAAGAAATAAAATTGTGGGCGGTGGCTCAATAGGGATATCTAATAAATGCTCAAGACCTTCTGTAGGTTTTTCAAAACAATTTACTTCTGCGGTTTTAAGTTCTTTCTTTATAATGTAAGAGCTTAATATATTGTTTAGGGGGTCATCGTCAATAACTAGTATTTTTTGGTTCATGGCTGTTTTAATTTGTAGTGATTTTAATTGTCTAATTCAAATTCGATTATAAACTCGGTTCCAATATTGACTTCACTTTCGATGTGTATTTTTCCATTCAGTGATTCCACTTGTGTTTTTACCATATATAAACCCATACCCTTACCTTCAACTTTTCTGTGAAATCTTTTGTATAAACCAAAAACAAGTTCTTTGTTTTTAGTCAAATCAATCCCAGAGCCATTATCTCTCACTGAAAGAATTAATTTATTTTGCAGCAGTTCACTTTTTATTTGAATGATAATAGGGATATCAACCTGTTTATATTTTATACTATTAATTATCAAGTTGTAAAATATGGAGTGCATGTAACTTCTAATAGAGTAAAATTCATCTATTGCATCAAAGTTAGTTATAATTTTTACGCCCACTTGGTTTATGGTATCTTGAATACTGTCTATTATATTTTGCATAAGTTTTGAAAAAACAATCTTTTCCTTTTTTTCATTTATGTCTCTTCTAATTTGCAGTATGTTGTTTAAGTCTAAAATTACTTCGTCTAGTTTTTTAATTGATGTAAAGAGGGCATTAAAGAATTGTTTTTGGTTTGCCTCGTCTAATTTATCATCGTTTAGTATTTTAGCAAAGCCCATAATATTGGCTACTGGCAACCTGAGATTATGAGAAACGATATATGAAAATTGCTCGAGGTCTTTGTTTCTTTGGAAAATATCATTCGTAATTTTCTCATTGTCAATCTCTTTTTGTTTAAGGGTAGTTACGTCTACCGCATAGCCCACAACATATTTTTTATCGTCGTAGGCATGGAAACGCCTTTCCTTATATTTTATTTTCCCTGTCGAGTCTGGCATGCTCTCTAGCCAAAATGACTCCACTCCAGTTTGAATAGTATTGTTGAATTGATTTCTTCTGAACTGGGCAGACTCAGATAAAAAAGGTAACCCTTTCAAATTTGCATATTCAAAATCATCTCTGCCAATTAGCCATGCTCTTAACTCGTCGTTTTTTACCGCCTCTTTATTCAAATATAAATATTTATGCTGATCATCAAACACAGCTATATCAACAGGTATATTATTCAAAATGTTTTGGTAGAACTCCGTTAATTCGATAACCTTGGCTTCTGCATTTTTTAAGTCTGTGATGTCTATGGCGTATGCTATCATCAATTTTTCGCCTTTGTATTCGTGCAGAATTAAATTACTATTTGTGTAAGCGGTTTGGCCGTCTTTATTCTGTCTTTTTTCGACGGAAGAAATTGCTTTTCCATTTTCACGAAGTAATTTAAATTGATTGTCTCTGTCAATCGCAAGGTCCATCGATAAACCACGGTAGGTGCAATAATCATAATTATTTTTACCTATCAGCCATTTCCGCAGTGTTGCATCTTTAACCGTATTAGGATTAATAAACAAGTAATTACCTTTTTCATCAAATACAGCAACATTACCGGGTATATTGTTTAGGATGGTTTCGTAAAATTGTTTCTGTTCCTCTATTTCTAATTTAGCCATAACTTTTTCGGTTGAGGGGTAACGTATGGCCATATATTTTTGCGGCTTCCCATTTTCCATAAACGGTATTATGGTGCTCTCTACATAGTAAAATGAGCCGTCTTTTGCTTTGTTTTTTATCTCCCCTGTCCATATTTTGCCAGCCGAAATGGTTTTCCATAAGTCTTCAAAAAATTCTTTGGGGTGGAATCCCGAGTTGATTATTCGGTGGTTTTTTCCTAGTAATTCTTCTCTTGAATATTGCGAAATCTCACAAAATTTATCATTAGCATAAGTAATATTTCCTTCTAAATCGGTAATACTAACAATAGCAGATTCATCAATAGCTTGCTTATAGTTTATTAAGTTTATTTCCGTGATTTTTTTTGCAGTAATATCTTTTGATATTCCAATCATAAAAAATGGTGCACCATGCTCATTTTTTAATACTTTTACGTTATTTAAAATCCATTTTACTTCGTTGTGGCCGGTTATAATTCGGTATTCTGAAGTAATTTCACCTACTTCAAAAAGGTTCTCACTTTCTTTTTCTACTCTTGCTCTATCATCAGGGTGAATAACTTCTAGCCATAAATTTGAATTGGCATACCAATCGTCGAGAGCCATACCAAAGAGGCCAATAGCTGAGTGACTGATGTATTCTAATTGGTCAGTTTCAATTGATCGTCCCCAAACTGTTTCGTTGAGTGAGTTCAACACGGTCTCTAGCCTGTTTTTGCTTTCTTGTAATTCTATTGTTTTAGTTTCTTTATCCAGTTTTAATTTATTGATTTCTGAAACATCCTCCAAAAATGAATTGATGGAAGTGATACTGCCCGCTTCAATAATGCAATGCACCTGTCCTTCAACCTCAATAGGCAGGCCGTTTCTAGAAATTAATGAATACTTAACTTCGAGAAAGGACATTTTCTTAGTTTGTATATCTTTAAAGAATGCTGCACAGTGGGCTTGTGAGGCGGGATGAATATAGCTAAATATATTTGAACCAATCACTTCTTCAAGTTGGTAGTTCATTTTAGTTAGCCACGATTCATTTACAAAAACAATATTACCTGCGGGGTCTAATGCGGTTATTAATTCGTTTGTAATTTTCAGCAGGGTGGAGTATTGTTTCTCCGATTTAGATACTTTATTTAAAGTATCCTCAATATAAGATTTTTGATTTTCAAGCTCAATTCTGTTTCTTTCTAATTCAGTAACGTCCTGCTGTATAGATACATAACTTTGCAGTTCGCCTTCCTCATCAAATATAGGGCTAAGTTGCACAGCCACTTTGAATTCTTGGCCTTGTTTGGTATAGTTGGTAATCACTACTGAACAAGGTTTTTGCTCTCTAATAGCAACTCTGAGTTCATTAGTTTTTTCTTCCTCTGTGGCAGGCCCACATAAAAAACTGCCAGGTGTTTTACCTATGATTTCTGAAAGAAGATATCCGGTGGTATTTTCAAAATGCTTATTTACCCAAGTTGTTTTTCCTTCAGAGTCAGTATATATAACCTTATTTAAGGTGCTTGTTGCTAATTTTGAGAGCTTTTCATTCTCAGCATTTTGTTTTTTTATTAGGTTGTTTTTATAAATGGCATTAAACGTATCGCCAGCTAAGGCAGCAAATACTTTTAAAGTAGCCAAATGTATCGCGGTAAAAGCATTCGGGGATTTGCTTTCAATGCTCAATAAGCCAATTACTTTATTAGTAGACTTAATTGGGATGTGTATTATTGACCGTGATTTATTTACATTAAATTTAGTTTGGATATCTGGTTCCTTGTCTGCATCAGTTATAAACAATGATTGGCCAGTTGAAAGCACATTGTTAAGGTACCCGTTCATCAGGTGTTTTGCAACTTCCTCTTGGTCTTCTTGCGACAATCCTTTTTGGTAAAATAACTTTAATTTGTTTTCTGATTCGTTTAAAAAATATAAACTAGAAATATCACTTTGGGTAATTAATTCAATCTGTACCTTAATATTTTCAATGAGTAAGTCATAACTATTAATATCTTTAAAGCTTTCAACTAATAATTCTGAATCTGATAAGCTTTTAATAACTTCCTTATTTAATTGGTCGAAGCTATCATTCAATTTGTTATTAATTGCAATATAATCCTCTTCTACAATTTTTAAAGCTTGTTCAGAAAGCTTCTTATCCCTATCATATGAGTTGTAAGATTCATTAACAGATTCTAGCAGTTTTTTTATGGACGGCTCAGCAAGCATCTCCTCGCTAAGCGTCTTTTTTATTTGCCTTTCAAGTAATTTGTTAAAACTCATAAAATGAAGTGATTGTCATAGTTTGATTGTGCAGTGAACAGGAAACTTCCTCTTGGATGGGTGATATTTCGCCATAAGAATAAAAGCCTAAAAGCGGCGTTTTGCCTTCAAATAGTTCATTTACAGATTCCACTTCCTCTTCAATTCGCGAGCCCAAGGTAAGCTTTCTGCCCACACAACTTATTAAAAGCGAAAAGTCGGGCTTTCTATCTGCTATAGTTAAGGTTTGCTGAGCGGAATTACTGGCCGCAGTTACCAGCGAGTCAAAGTTTGCTTTCATAAAACGAACCTTTGAGCCTTCGGGAACATCTCCGGCAAAAGTCATAGACTGCTCGGCTTCCGATATGTTTAGTATGGTTCTAACCACAGCTTTTGTATTGTCTGGTGTTATAACTGAAAGCGGGAAAAGCAATGCCGAAGATGGCAAGTGAGCAGCCTCATCACCAAGGAAACGTTTGTATAGGTCCAAACAATTTTTGTGGTCAAGTTCAAATAAGATATTACCTTTTGCCTTGGTAATTATTTTTTCAGGGCCCAAAATATCCCATCCACCTTTAGATCCACTAGTAACAAGGATATTTTTGCCATAAAAAGCTACAGCTACAATTTGGCCCTTCTGCGGTTCATTATTAAGACCTACGAGTGTCGATTCGAAATTAGCCCCATCGCCAGCAAGGCCACCTGTTATTAATACGTTATTATCTAAAGAATCGTTTAAGCCTTTCACCAGTTCACTTCCATTCACGAGGCTTCCATCGGAGATGATGAGAACATAAGCTAGTTCTGTCTTTGGCAATTTGTTAACTAGGGCTGCAGCAGCGTCGTAGCTGTTTTTAAAATCTAAGATATTTACGTTTGATGTTTCTATTTTGGTTTTTTCAAACTGCAGTGCTACAGCCACTAAGGTATTGTCTGTAACCTGGTTGTCGATAATCTCACCACTTGTGGAGCAAATAACAATTTGAGGTGCATTAAATTTAGAGGTTATAATTGAATAAAAACCGGGGGTGTTTAAAATTTGTTTAGAGCCAAAACACAGAACTAAGTCAGCAGTAATTTTATCTGTCATCAAAGCGCCATCGCTGGTGGTCCAAGATGCATCTTCGTATTTTAATGATATTGATTTCATTTAAGCTATTTTGCTAAGTTAATTTTGTTGATTTTAATTTCTGCACAAATTTAAGAGCAAAATTTTATTTTTGTTCTTTTAAAAAAAATATATTGAGTGAACAATTCAAATATATAAAGAACAATAAAAAAGCGTGTAAAGTATTAATTTACAAGCTTTTGAACAATTTAGGAATTTTATGAGCAGACCGGACGGGTCCATTTCGAACTCTATAAATACTCTGATTATCGAACTTTTGTAACACGTCTTGTCGTGTCGGGGCAACCTGAAATTACAAGATTTCAAACATGGGGATTATTATGCCTTATTTCTTATAATTTGGTTCAAATATATATAATTTGTTTTTAACCACAAAAAAATCGAAAAATAAAGTATATATATCATGGTTTTTACAACATATATATATATATAATTATAAAATGATTTTTGTAGTGAATTTAAATTATATATATATAATTATATTCTTCAATTTGAAGTAATATATATTGCTAGTATGGTATTTTAAAGGCAATTCTTTTTGTCACAAATTTCGACAAGATTTGTGACAGAATCTTGAAACAAATATTTATTAAATTATCAGAATTCTAAAAACTATATCTTTTTGCATATAAATTAAAATAAAAACATAAAATTATACTCAATTGCATATAATTTGAATTTATTTGCTACTTTTGTATGCTAAAGCATATAAAAATGATTACAATAACTGAATTTGTTAAAACGAGACGGAAACAATTGAAGCTAACCCAGGAGGAATTTGCTTTGAAGGCGGGTGTTGCGTTAACTGTTGTAAGAAAAATAGAGCAAGGAAAAGAGAACCTGAGCTTATCAAAAGTAAACCAGGTGTTGAAGATGTTTGGCCATGTTTTAGGACCAGTAATTGAAAAATAAATATGAGACAAGCTATTATTAAATATAACAATATCTTGGCTGGCTTGCTAAAAGAGCTAGATACAGGCGAGTATGAGTTCACCTATGATGAACAATATGTAAAAAACCACCCTAAGTTATTTATTGTTTTCCAAATGCCTGTGACCAAAAATTCCTATAGAAGCAAGAGGCTTTTTCCATTTTTTGATGGATTAATTCCTGAAGGTTGGCTACTAACAATTGCGGCTGAAAGTTGGAAAATAAATAAAAATGATCGAATGGGTCTGCTATTGGCTTGTTGTCAGAATACCATTGGAGCTGTAAGTGTTCACCCTGTAATAGAAAAACGAGATGAATAAGTGTTTGTATTGCTATAAAGAATTAGACATCATTGATACCGGTGATTACCATACCAAATGTATCAATGCTTTCTTTGGTTCTAAGTCTGCTCCAGATTTGCCTTATAGACTAGACGAGATGGAAAAATTAGCTAAGGAAGCCGTAGAATTGTCGATAACTGTTCCGGGCGTGCAACCCAAATTATCTCTTGGTTGGATTAAAAACAATTTGAAAGATGGACATCAGGGACGTTTAACCATCATGGATGCATTAGAGGGATTGTATAT
>CANHGM010000030.1 GCA_947460345.1 Bacteroidota bacterium
AAAAACAATATACGAGGCAAGTATAAAATTACCTGTTTCTAAAAAACAGACTCAAATTATATTACCCTTGAACAAAACTCAACAGATATTAATCGATGAACTCAAAATAGATATTTGAACTTGGGTGACCTCGTTGCGGAAAACAGGAGGGTTTCGTTAAATTTCAGTAAAATTTAGAAACATCGTCTAAACTGTTTAAAATAGGAAAAGATGGCGAGATGGGGTTGGATTCTTTTTTATAGATCAATCAATTTTAAAGCAAGGTTTTATTTACATATGAACAGTGGGTTAAAAAGGAAAATGGTTAGACGCAAATGCTCAACTGTAGACATGTCTTTAGAATGCTTAATCTCACCTATAGAAAAAGTTGGTGAAACACCCATATTGATAAACCAAAGAGGAGATTCAGCAATTGTAAATCAGTATAAAATTGAAAATGTAAATATAAAATATACAGGATTGAGAATGCAAGCACATATAAAACAAGGTATTTTGGCCTATTTAGGGACATGGTCGATCGTACAGGGGTTTATTTTAATTTGAATGAAGTGATGCCATCTGATGTAAAATGGTTTGACAGACTATTTAATGGATTTTTGTTAAGAATGGGAGTAGGTATCAGAATTGGTATGTTACATTCTGATAAATAGTTAATTAAAAAATAATTGCAAGCTTTCTTGAACTAAATATTAAAAAAGTTTTGATATTTACAATTGGTGAAGTACTTTTGCAGCCCTAAAAAATAATAAAGAAATGAGAGTTTGTGACTTAACAGGTAAAAAAGCAATTTCAGGAAATAACGTTTCTTTCTCTAACAGAAAGACAAGACGCCGCTTTTATCCTAATCTTCAAACAAAAAGATTCTATATGCCTGAAACTGAAGAGTGGATTACTTTAAAAGTTTCTACATCAGCTTTGAAAACCATTAACAAAAAAGGAATCACAGCTTGTATAGACAATTTAATCAAAAGAGGCAAAATCTAATTAATTAAAAAAGGAAAAATCAAATGGCTAGTAAGAAAGGAAATCGCATACAAGTTATACTTGAGTGCACCGAACATAGAGCTAGTGGTCAACCAGGCACAAGCCGTTACATCACTACAAAAAACAAGAAAAACACTACAGAACGTTTAGAATTAAAAAAATTCAATAATGTTCTTAGAAAAGTAACTGTTCATAAAGAAATTAAATAAACTTTAAATAATACAATACAATGGCTAAGAAAGTTGTGGCAACACTTAAAACCGGAGCAGGTAAAGAGTTTGCAAAAATTATACGTGCAGTTAGATCACCTAAAACTGGTGCCTATACCTTCAAAGAAGAAATGGTGCCTAACGATAACGTTAAACAATACTTTAAATAGTATAAACTTATAAAATTAAAGCTATCTGGACATAAGTTTAGATAGCTTTTTTTGTTAATCTCTCCGTACAATTTTTAACATCAAACCATGGGATTTTTTGATTTTCTATATAAAGAAAAAAAAGAACAATTAAACAAAGGACTTGAAAAGACTAAAGTTTCTTTGTTTTCTAAAATTAGCAAAGCACTTTTAGGTAAAAGTAAAATTGATGCTGCTTTTTTAGATGACTTAGAAGAAATTTTACTTTCATCTGATGTTGGTGTAAAAACGACAATAGAGATTATCAATAGAATTGAAAAAAGGGCAACTGATGAAAAATTTTTAGGAGAAAATGAACTTAATAAATTACTCCGCGATGAAATTTCAGGATTGCTAGACGACAATGCTTTAGTAGCCAAAATAGACTTTGATTTAACTAATGCACCTAAGCCATACATCATCATGGTGGTTGGTGTAAACGGCGTAGGTAAAACAACTACTATCGGTAAACTTGCCCACCAATTCCAATCGTCAGGCAAAAAAGTTTTATTGGGTGCAGCTGATACCTTTAGAGCCGCAGCAGTAGACCAATTAAAGATTTGGGGAACCAGAGCCAATGTGCCTGTTGTGGCTTTGGGCATGAATGTAGATCCATCGGCTGTAGCTTTCGACACGGTTAAAAAAGCTGTTGATGAACAATTTGATGTAGCCATAATTGATACAGCAGGAAGGCTGCATAACAAAGTGGGGTTAATGAACGAGCTTTCTAAAATTAAAAGAGTGATGCAAAAAGTATCACCTGATGCTCCTCACGAAATTCTATTGGTATTAGATGCATCTACAGGACAAAATGCCTTTGAACAAGCAAAACAATTTACAGCTGCCACAGAAGTAAATGCTTTAGCCCTAACCAAACTTGACGGAACAGCTAAAGGTGGTGTGGTGATTGGTATTTCAAACGAATTTAAAATTCCAGTTAAATATATAGGTGTAGGTGAGGGGATGAATGATTTACAAATATTTAATAAAAACGAATTTGTAGACTCTCTTTTTGGAGAGTAAAAATTTTACACAATTTACTTTACACTCTTACAATGCCATATGGGCAAAGCAATTGTAATTGTTCAGCTAAATACTCAATCTGTTTCACAAGGGATATATATATTGAAAGTAGAAAATGGAGATGATATTATGATTAGCAAAATACTCAAAAATTAATTTAGATTCATTTTTAAAAAGCCCCATTAAACCATGGGGCTTTTTATTTTTGTAAATTTTATTTTTCAATACACTTTTACATTAAATTTGAGCCCTATTATTATGGACATCAAGATTAGAAAAGGTGAATCTACTGATTTGCCAGTTGTTTTATCTCTTATTAAAGAATTAGCTGTATATGAGCAAGCACCTCAAGAAGTTGAGGTAACTTTAGAAGAACTCGAAAAAGACTTCCACCCTGATTGTAAAGCTTTCCATTTTTTAGCTGCCGAAGTTGATGGGAAAATGGTGGGGATGGCTTTGTATTTTGTTAAATATTCGACCTGGAAAGGTAAATGTATTTATCTTGACGATATCATTGTAACTCAAGCATACCGTGGAAAAGGAATTGGAACTCATCTTTTTAATTCACTGATAAACGTAGCAAAAGAAATGAAAGTCAGAAAATTAGAATGGATGGTTTTAGATTGGAATGAAACGGCTATCAATTTTTATCAAAAATACCCATCGGTGTTTGACCATGAATGGATAAACTGCAGACTGACTGAGAAAGAAATAAATAACTTTACAGTATTATAAAAGTTTTCTACGTTTTAATTCTGTTTCAATTAAATTAAGCTCTCTTCCTGCTTGTCCCTTAGCACTGCTATTTTCTTGCGCTCTTCTAATAAGATAAGGTAAAACAGATTTCACAGGCCCGTATGGTACATATTTAGCCACATGATACCCTTCTTTAGCCAAGTTAAAACTTATATGGTCGCTCATTCCTAACAATTGTGAAAAATATATACGGTTATCGTTATTAGGTATATTGAAAGTCTTCATCAATTCAGCTAAATAATAACTGCTATCTTCGTTATGTGTACCTGCACAAACATATATTTCATTTATATGCTCTATGCAATATTTCAACGCAGCGTTGTAGTCAATATCACTAGATTGTTTGTCTGGTTGAATAGGAGAAGCGTAACCTAGTTCTAAAGCACGTTCACGTTCTTTTTCCATATATGCACCTCTAACCAATTTTACACCCAGTATATATTTTTTTTCTTGAGCTATTTTGTGAGATTCTTTTAAAAATGCAAGTCTGTCATGGCGGTAAAATTGAAGCGTGTTATATACTATACATTCTTTTTGATTATATAAACTCATCATTTTTTCAGCTATATAATCAATAGCAGGTTGTATCCATGTTTCCTCAGCATCTATAAAAATTCGAACATGATTTTTATAAGCATGTTCACATATACGATTGATGCGATTGAAGGTTGTATCAAACTCTTTTTGTTCAGCTTCATTTAATGGCTTTCTAGTGCTCCATTGTTGTAACAAATGAAATCTTGCAACACCCGTAACTTTAAATACTGAAAAAGGAATAGCAGGATTATTTATAGCTTTATTTATAGTTTGAATAGTTTCTTCAGCAGTAGCTTCAAATGCTTCAACAGACTCTTCTCCTTCTACAGAATAATCGAGTATGGTTCCTATGCCATATGAATTTAATACTTTAATTGCATCTTGGCATTCATTAATATTTTCTCCACCACAAAATTGAGCAAAAATTGTTTTTTTGATGATACCTGTGATAGGTAATCTTAATTTAAATGCCATTGAAACCAAGCCCGGACCAGCATTTACAAGCCACGAATACCCAAGGGCTTTAAAAAGTAAATGAGCTTTGTTTAACTGGGCATTAGTTTTAGATTGAAATGCTATTTCAGTATTGTTAAACGAAAATGAAAGTTTTTCAGTTGATGGATGATTCATTTCACAAGTAATTTATAGGGGCAAAAATACTACAATTACCCCACTACAATTACTGAATTCATACTTATTTTAGCTTTTACTGAATTTGAAATAAGACATGCTGATTCAGATTTTTGTATAATTCTTTCTGCTCTTTCTTTATCTGCTTCGTTTGTAATAGTTATCACGGGCTCAAGCAACACTTCTGTCATCAAAAATTTTCCTTCAACTTGTTCTAATTTACCTGATGTTTTGCAAGCAAACCCTGAATAAGAAAGTTTTGAATTTTCGGCAATAGCTAAGAAGGTAGTCATTAAGCAACTACCTATGGCCGCTGTATATAAATGCTCAGGTGACCAAATGCCTTCAACACCGCCATTGAATGGAGGAGGTGTAGCTACTTGCAAGCTTCCTTGCGTATTGGGGGCTGGGCTGTTAATTTCATCAGAATTCATGATTCCCATTCTACCTTCTTGCCATATGATGTTAATAGTATATATATGTGGTTCCATTTTTATAAGATATTATTATTGTTAATTATTAGATAGTTCTTGCCATGATCCTCTATTGATGGTTTCTATTCCCATTTCTTTTAAATAAAAATGTGCTTGTTTGCTTCTACTTCCACTGGCACAAAATACAACAATGGGTTGAGATAAATATTTTATATCATCTAGGTTTGAAGGGATTTCGTGCAGTGGAATGTTGGTGGCATTGACTAAATGATTTTCAGAGAAATCTTCCGATGTCCTGACATCCAAAATAGTTCCATCAAATTCTGATTTATTGTTTTCTTTCATTGGTTTGATGAGTTTGTATATATTGAAGTATGTAAAAGAATAAGCCACCCATGATACTTCCATACACACACATATATATAAGATTTGAAGTGAGTTTACATAAGCCAGATGGGCAACCAATAAAATACCAATAAGTAAAACCTAATAAAGCTCCAATAGCTGAACCTAAAATGCTAAGGCTATTTTTATATAACCAGATAAATAAATTTAATTGTGGCTTCAAAAGAAGATTGCTTATTTCTTGTGCGAAATTCGAAACTAAAAATCATACAATTTGTGACTTAAGTCACTTAACCCAATAAAAAATTATATATGTTCCACTGGGTGTTCTTCTGAAACTTTGTAAACAGTTTTATCATCGCTTAACATTAATAAAAGAATAAATACTAAACCGCTGATATAAAAAATAATTTCATTGCCAACTGCTTTAAAAACCAGGGCAAACAATAGTTTTAATTCAAATAAATCGGTCCATAAAATATCTGCTTCACCTTGCAAACCTACCACTGCAAAAACTAAAATCATGATGATAGGTGCAGCTATAGCAACTGCTGCTACTACAGAATCGCTCACGTTTTTTTTGCTTATAATACCAAAAGCAAACATGCCTAATAAAGGAGCATATGTAATTGATGCAATATTATATACTAGGTCTATAACAGCTTTTTGCGAATCAATAAAGAATAGTACAATGATTAAAAACATAAGAGCAGCAAAGCCTAAATGAACCATTTTTCTTATGATATTAGAGTTTTTCTTGGTAGTATCTAGTTTTAAAATATCAAGGCAAAATGAAGTGGTTAAAGCAGCAAGAGCATCGTCAGCACCGCTAAATGTTGCAGCTATCATACTTAAAATAAACATCACCCCTGCAATAGGAGGGAAGTAATTTTTAGCAATTTCAGGAAATGCTAAATCAGAAGAGGCTACCGATATATTTTGTTGGGTCATATATATAGTGAGCATGGCCCCAATAACTAAGAACAATACATTTATAAAGACCAATACTACTGAAAAACTCATGATGTTTTTTTGAGCATCTTTTAAATTAGGACAGCTTAAACTTCTTTGCATCATTCCTTGGTCTAAGCCGGTCATGGTGATGCATATAAACATACCTGAGATAAAACTTTTTAGAAAACCACTGACGCCTCCTGTGAAAATGGTTGTTAAACCAGCATCTGTAGCTTGTTTGGCTATGGTTGAGATGTCTGTTCCAATTAGGTTTTTGATAGAATATATACTTATAAAAATTCCTAAAATAAGTAAAGCACTTTGAATGGTGTCAGTCCATATAATAGTTTTAATGCCAGACTGGAATGTGTATAAAAATATAAGAGCTAAAACAATCACAAGTGTCCAATAAATATTGATTCCATA
Organism: Bacteroidota bacterium; assembly: GCA_947460345.1. Classification (GTDB taxonomy): domain Bacteria; phylum Bacteroidota; class Bacteroidia; order UKL13-3; family UKL13-3; genus CANHGM01. The sequence continues at coordinate 6,487 of CANHGM010000030.1, forward strand.
ATGAGAGAATACTATATCTTTCATCACTAGAGCAGCTAAAAACAATCTGACAGCAGCACCTAATGAGCGAGACAATATAAAATAAAATGAACCAGCACTTCGAGCTTTTTTACCAAATCTAATTTCTAAGTAGTTATATATAGATGTGATTTTAAGTCTGTAATAAAGTGGTAAAAGCACATAAGTGATAACCAAATATCCAGCAAAAAAACCCATCACCAATTGAAGGTAGCCCCATTGAAACTTTCTGACTTGTCCGGTTACAGAAACCAATGATACTCCAGAAATAGAAGTTCCAATTAAACCAAAGGCAACAATATACCATGGGCTTTTATGGTCACCAGTATAAAAGGTTTCGTTAGTGCTTTTTCTAGAAGTTATATAAGAAATGACTAAAAGGGCAACAAAATATACGATTAAGAAAGTAAGAATAAGTTGTGGGTTCATATTGGGGCAATATTAAACAATTTGGTCATATGTTTATATATGTTTTTCAACATCAAGTATATAACACTATACACTTAAGATTTAAATTACAAATATATTCATGCTTATATTTAGGCTTAATTCTCATATATTTGCAAAATGACAAGTAAAGAGATTATTTTACAGATTAAGGACCTAGAAAATTTACAAACTAAAAGTACCTTATTAAAACATGGAGCAAAAGAACCTTTTTACGGTGTAAGAGTGGAGGATTTAAAAAAAATAGCTCGTAAAGTTAAAGGTAATCAAGACTTAGCGATAGAATTGTTTGAAACTAAAGTCACTGATGCAATGTATTTAGCAGGCTTTATTTGCGATGGAAAAAAGATGTCTAAAGACAATTTAGAATCTTGGGCTAAGCTCTCTAATTGGTATTTCATAAGCGAAACATCGGTTGCTTGGGCTGCTGCTGAAAGTAATTATGGGTTTGAATTGGCAATGAAATGGATTGATAGCAAAGATGAATTAATATCAGTTGCTGGTTGGGCTACTCTTGCTTCATTATCTATGATTAAACAAGACAAAGATTTAGATTTAAATGTGTATGAAAAGTTAGTTGCTAGAGTGTTAAAAGAAATGAACCAATCGCCCAATAGAGTTCGTTATAATATGAACAATTTTTTGATAACAGTAGGTGGTGCTATTGCCTCATTAACCGATGAAACTGTTAGTGTTGGTAATAAAATCGGGAAGATTACGGTGAATATTGGTGGTGTATCTACTAAAGTTCCATTTGTAAAAGAGCAAATAGAAAAACTTGTAAAAAAGGGAGCCATAGGCACTAAAAAGAAATCAGCTAAAAGTTAAATCAAGAATTTAAACTTATTAACAAAGCAATCAAAGTAAATACAGCGTTTATGATGGTATAAATAGCTGATATTTTCCAGTATATAATATCTTTTTCTAAAGCAACTGATAGGTCGTTAAAGCTATTCGTTTCAAAGTATTTTTTAAAATTTTTTACACTTGTTCTGATGAAATAGGCAGGTAGTAAAATGATGCCTGAGAAAATTATAGAAGCTATAAACAACATGAGTGAAGTAGATTGTAGTAAAATTTCAAATCTGAAATAAATTGATACAATAATGGTTGCCAATAAATAGATACCACCGATGGTGTATAAAAAGCCAGAGATGAAATTTTTCCAATCTTGGGTTTCTTTTAAATATTTTTCTGACTCATCAGGAAAAAATCTATCACCTTTATTCTCGAATGGGATGTTGTCAATTATATTCTCTTGCATATTATCTTCTAATAAAATTAAATAAGGCCGCAGCACCACCAAACACTAAAACAAGAATGATAGCGATACTCAATAAAACAGTAAAGATGCCTACAACCTTCCAATATCTGCGTTCATTATATATGGCTTCATTTAATATTTCTTTTTCTTTGGTAACAAAATAATTGGTATAATTTTGTGTGCTTCTATATAAGAATACACTTGGCAACACAAGCAATATATACATAAAAATATATGCAGTTACTTCTACAAAGTTTATCCAATTATGCGTAAATAAAGTAGTTAAAATAGATATGATTAACATTGCTAAACCCGATACAAAAACAATTTTTTTGAGCTTGTTGGCTTGCTGTAGCTGAGCTATCGTTTTTTCAGGTAGATTAAAATCAATTGATTCTTCGTCTTTTTCAGTCATAGTAAATGATTTAATATATGTCAAAAATAAAGTTCAAAATTTAATTAAAAAATATAATATCAGGGACTATAGCAATATATTTGTTTTAATTTTAATTTTAATGGTCGTAGGAGTTCTATTTATTTTAATATTTATTGTTTTTAATGGATACAGAGCATATGTAGATTTTAACGCTATTGGTGACTATGAAAATAGGACGGCACAATTAAAAACCGAATATAATACAACCCCTCTTTCATGGCAAGATTTTAATGAAGCATTTCAACATATTCATCAATTTTTGTATTCGAATTTTGAGTTTTACAGGTCTTATACATTAGAAGACCAAAAAGAGTTTTCTATTAGAGTTTTTAAATTTATAGAAAACAAAAGAATTGTTGGAATGGAAGAATTTGAAATGACTGACGAGATAAAAATTCTAGTGTCAATTCCGGCAATTAGGTTAACATTTGGACTTGATCATTTTTACTTACCCACCTTAAAAACTATTGGTGTGTATCCCTCTATATTTTATAATAGAATGATTAGAAAAGAAGTAAAGGGAATAACCTTCAAATCTGGAGTCATGTATCTGTCATATGAACATTTAATAGATGGAAACAAAACTGAAACTGATAGAATAAATTTAGGCCTGCATGAAATGGCACATGCATTTAAAATATATATCGAACAAAATGTCTCGATTTTTTCTGTGTTGTATGATGAAATGCAAGAGTTTAATTCGCATGCTGAAGTAATGATAGAACTAGTAAGATCAGGCGAATTGAGTTATTTTAGGAATTATGCTGGTGTGAATTCACATGAGTTTTTTGCCGTAAGTATAGAAAATTTTTTTGAAGAAGCAGAAAACTTTAAATTATATATGCCTGAAACTTATCATATGCTCTCAAATATTTTAAATATAAAAACAGCTTAACCCTAAACATATCTGTATTTAAATTGTATTATTTATATAAGTAAAATTATATATGCTCAGTAGTATAAAAAATCATTGGCTCTTGTGTAAAAACGCATTTAATTCAACTAAAGTAAGAACGGAAGTTTATGATAATTTAGATACTATTAAAAACATATGGGATGGACTATTGCCATCAAATCATCATTTGTCTCATGCCTCTTTAAATGTTTTGTCTCATGCAAATTTAGAAGATTTAGTATATAAATATATTTTGGTATATGATGAAAAGGAAGTTATTGGGTGTATTTACCTTCAAATTCTTCAGTTTAACCACAAGCATTATGATAATAGTGTATTAGAAAAACCGCAGTTTTATTTAGTTAAATCATTTGTACTAAAACAGCATATACATTTATTGGTGTGTGGCAATTTGTTTAGAATTAACTTCCAAGGTTTTTACTTTAAAAATCAAGAGAGCAATGCACTTATTTTTGATATACTTTCTGATTATAGTAAAAACAACAATGACAAGCAGAATTTTTGTGGAATCTTAATTAAAGATGTTGAGAAACCAGCATCACCTGTTGTAATACAAGAGAAAAGATTTCAGCCATTTAAAGATGATATAACAATGGAGTTATATATAAGAAATTCATGGATTGTTTTTGATGATTATCTAAAAAACTTAAGTAGAAAGTATCTACAAAGAGCGAAAAAAATTCTTAAAGCCAATGAATCAATTCAGAAAAGAAAACTCTCTATAGAAGATATGAATTTATATGGTTCAAGAATTGAAGAATTGTATAAGCAGGTTGCTTTAAGTCAAAGCATCAGAATGGGTATTTTGAATGTAAATTATTTTATAGAGCTCAAAAAATATTATCACGAAAGTTTTGAAATGCTTGGCTATTTTGTGAATGATAAATTAGTGGCATTTAGTACATATATATATTATCAAGATAGTATGGAAATTCATTTTATTGGGTTTGATTACCAGAAAAATGAAGCGTATAAATTGTATTTTAATATATTGTTTGATGGGATTAAAATAGCCATTGAAAAAAAACTACAACGCATAGAATTAGGACGAACGGCCAAGGAAGCTAAGGCTAGTGCCGGAGCAGTTTCAGCAGATATTTACAATTATATCAAACTAAAGCATGGATTGCCATCATTGGCATTTTCATTTTTTAATAGTTTTTTTAATAGCAATGTAGGAGACAGTTGGAAATCAAGAAATCCGTTTAAAGAAAGTGTCTAGAATCAATATTGATTGCAATAGGTTAATTAAATGTAAAGAAAGTAAATTGTAATGCTTATTTTTGCAGCCGCAATTTATAACAATACATTCATGGATTTATTTGAAAAATTACAAAAGAATCTTGGCCCATTAGGCACACACGGTAGTGAATCTCACGGGTATTATATGTTCCCTAAATTAGAAGGTCCTATTGGTCCTCATATGATGTTTAGAGGAAAGGAGAAATTAGTTTGGAGTTTGAATAATTATTTAGGATTAGCTAATCATCCTGAAGTAAGAAAAGCAGATGCCGATGCAGCAGCAGAGTGGGGAATGGCTTATCCTATGGGAGCTAGAATGATGAGTGGCGAAAGCAACAATCATGAAGCTTTAGAAAATGAATTGGCCGATTTTGTAAAAAAACAAGCTTGTATTTTATTGAATTTTGGATATCAAGGAATGGTTTCTGCTATTGACGCCTTAGTTGATAGACATGATGTGATTGTTTATGATGCCGAAAGTCATGCTTGTATAGTAGATGGTGTTCGTTTGCACCAAGGTAAAAGATTTGTATACAGACACAATGATATGGAAAGCTTAGAGAAGCAATTAGAACGTGCCACTAAACTAACCAATGAAACAGGAGGTGCAATATTAGTGATTACTGAAGGTGTGTTTGGAATGAGTGGAGCCATGGGGAATATTAAAGAAGTAGTCGCGTTAAAACAAAAATATCAGTTCCGTTTATTTGTTGATGATGCTCATGGTTTTGGAACTATGGGTGCTACCGGAGCAGGTACTGGCGAGCAACAAGGTTGTATGGATGGCATAGATGTCTACTTCTCAACCTTTGCAAAAAGTATGGCGAGTATAGGTGCCTTTATAGCTGGCGATAAATTTATTGTTGACTATTTAAGATATAACATGCGTTCTCAAATCTTTGCTAAATCATTACCAATGCCTTTAGTGGTTGGAGCTCGCAAACGTTTAGAACTACTTCGCACACAACCAGAATTGAAAGCCAATCTTTGGAAAATAACCAATGCCTTACAAGGTGGTTTAAGAGACAATGGTTTTAATATTGGCATTACTACTACACCAGTTACGCCAGTGATGTTAAATGGAACCATTCCTGAAGCAACTCACTTAACGTTAGACTTAAGAGAAAACTTCGATATATTCTGTAGTATTGTGGTTTACCCGGTTGTACCTAAAGATGTGATTATGCTTAGATTGATACCTACTGCTGTTCATACCATCGAAGATGTAGACAGAACCATAGAAGCTTACAGTCAAATAAAAGGAAAATTGGCTGCAGGTGAATACAAAAAAGATAGAATCGCTTCATTTGCTTAATGTATATAATTGATTTTCATTGAAGAAAATTCATTATATATTAGTTGTTGGGGTTACTTTTTTTATACTGCTTTTTCTTACGTTAAATAAGAATTCAAAGACTTATTTTGGCAATTATCACTATCAGTTATGGGCTGATAAGATGGGCTATCATGTTTATCTACCATCACTCTTCATATATGATTTTGATGCCAGTAAATTTCCTGATAAAATTGCAGATTCAACAGGAGCTGGTTTTTCTTTTGAAGGCAATAAAGTAGTTACCAAATATCCTTATGGTGTTGCTTTGTTACAGTCACCATTTTGGATGATTGCTCATATATTCTCGTCAGACAAAACAGGTTTTTCTCAAGCATATGCCAACGCCATAAACTTTGCTGCAGTTACTTATCTTCTTGTAAGTCTTATACTTTTATTTATAGTCTTAAAACGACATCAAGTAAAAGGTGAAAGATCAATTTTAATTTTATTAGCACTCACCTTTGGAACCAACCTTATATACTATGTTATTCAAGAAGGGGGGATGTCACATATATATTCTTTTTTTGCTTTCACGGGGTTTGTGTTTTTTGTAACGCATCCAGCATTTTTAACAAATAAGAAATTACTCATAGGGGCAGCTTTGTTTCTAGGACTTATACTCTCTATCAGAACATTAAATATTGTATTTGCATTCACTGTGTTGTTATTGCTTTACCCCAATATAAAATCATTGTTTAAATTTAGTTTGTATGCATTACCAGCTATGGTTCTTTTTTATGTACCGCAAGCAGTTTATTATTACTATTTAAATGGTTCTTTGGTAATGGATTCTTATAAAGATGAAGGATTTATTCACCTGTTTCATCCTAAGATTATTGAAGTATTATTTGCGGCTCAGAGTGGCATGTTTCCTTATACACCATTGATGTTATTGCTTGTGTTGGGTTTGTTTATAAAGCCTAGTTTACATTATGTGCAATTGATTTGCTTTGCTATTTATTTACTTATATATGCTTCATGGCACTCCTATTATTTGGGTTGTAGTTATGGCCACAGAGCTATTATAGATATTTTACCTATATTCATACTCTCTGTTCCATCATGGATGAATAAATTGTCAAACAAGCAAGTATATATTTTGTCAGGAGTATTGTTGTTAGGCATATACGTAAACATGACATTTGTAAATGTATATGATGGCTGTTTTTATGGCAAAAATGAGTGGGATTGGGATGAGTATATACAATTGTTTTTAAGAGATCCATATAGTGTATTTAAGTTTGTATAAAAATGGAATTAAAGAATATAGTTACCAATAAAAATAAAATTTTACATTTTCTCTGTCTGCTATTGGTGCTAGAGAGAATATGTTGTTTGTTTTTATATAACAGACAATTTATTGATTCTGATCAAGTATTGTATTGGTTAAGTACAGTTGAGATGTCGCAGGGCCACTTTTATGAACCAGCAGTTTATGGTCAAGCATATAATTCTTTTTTGGAAAGCTTTTTAGCTATACCTTTTTATACATTTGGTATTGAATTGAAGTATGCATTACCGCTAATTACTCATCTATTGGCTTTGATACCATTGTTTGTATTAGTTGGAATCGCTAAAAAGAAGAAAAATATAGATGCGGCAATATTGATGGTTTCGTATTTTTTGTTACTTCCAGCAGAGTATATGTTTGTTACTTCTATATCTCGAGGCTTTGTTACTGGTTTGTTTTCTTGTTTTGTTGGTATATGGTTTTTAGAAAAAATTCCCCTTTGGAAAAAGGCTGTTGGAGCAGGGTTCATTGGTTTAGCCATGGTTTTGAATCCCAATGTAGTTTTACTTTTGATCCCGCTGATGTTTTATTATTGGAATGATTTTATCCAAACTCCCAAACTATTCATATATAGTTTTATTGGTTTGATAGTTCCTTTCTCACTCTATTTTTATATACATTATTTTTACACACAACATCCCGATTATATTATCCATCCTTCCCCATCTAGCTACTTCAATGTGCTGCATTTTGGTGACTTTTTCTCATTAAGGACATTGCAGAGTTTTAATAATTTTGGTCCATTGGTTCATCATGGTGGAGTAGTTATTTTCATATTCTTAGGTATTTCTATTTGGAAATTGCCGACTGAATATAGATTGTTTAAGATAGGTGTGGCAGTTTTATTTATCTTGATTCCGCTGTTATTTGGCTTTAATAAAATACATGATGGCGATGGGTCTGTATATTTTCCACTTTCAAGAATGTTTTTAGCCTTGCCATTATTATTGGGTTTTGTACTTATACATATAGAAATACAACTATCTACTAAATCAAGCACTTTGTTGCTCTCAGTGGTATTAATTTGGTTTGTTATCAAGAGTTCAGCAATCACAACTAGAGCAAATAGAAGTTTATTAGAAGGTGATGATATTGTTGATAGTAAAAAGATGTCATTCTTTGAAAATAAAGTAAATGATGTAAAACAGATGATGGATTCATGTCATATAAATCAGTTGGTATTAGGTCATAAAAATGATTTGCTCACCTATGGTGTTCCTGCTATGTATGGTTTAAATTACCAAACACTTTCTATGCATTATGAAAGAAGGAAATGGCATTTAGACAAATTATATATAAAATTACCTGAAAGAATTATATATGTTAGTAAAGGCAGGACTTATCTTATTAATCAGTATCAATGTCAAAAAGCGGTTTCAGTTGGCAACGATTCGCTTTATGTGTTGAAAGATGAAACAGAAAGTGAAATGAAATTTAAAATGCTTATGGATAGTATATATAGTTATCGAAAATGAGTTAAAGACTTAAAGTATATATATATGAGTTTAAAAGAAAATTTTGATGAACACGGCAACAGACTAAGTCCTAAGTTGCCCCTAGGGATGAATAATTTCTTGATAGATATAGATGGAACTATATGTGATGATATTCCCAACGAAGAACCAGAGCGTATGCTAACCGCTGCCGAAATACCGGGTGCCAAAGAGCAACTGAACAAATGGTTTGACGAGGGTCATATCATTACTTTTTTTACTTCAAGACTTGAAGAGCACAGAGCATATACCGAACAATGGTTGAGTGAACATGGTTTTAAATACCATGGAATTGTATTTGGCAAACCCAGAGGTGGCAATTATCATTGGATAGATGACAGACCTGTGAGAGCTACACATTTCTCAGGTAAGTTTACTGAGTTGGTAGAGAAGAGTAAGAAGGTTTGGGTGTTTGAGGAGTAGGGATTTATAAGATTTAAAATAGTGCATGAATTTTTTAGCCAGAAAATTTATAATCTAACTTTAATGAATGCATTCTATATTTGCATTTACATGAAATGGCTCTGTCTTTTCTTCGCACTTATCATTTCCTTTTTGGTTATTCAGCCTGTGATGTCTTGTTTGTCAGAAGAGTATGCTTCAGAATGCTGTGGAGGTGCTTGCAGTTCTGAGGATGAGGAGAATACCGGGAAAGATAATTGTTTGGAGAATCTTTGTAATCCATTTCTTAATTGTTGTTGTTCTATTGGATGCTGTATCAATGAGTTTAGTAGTTTGAGTGCACCATTAGAGGTTTCTTCAGCAATTGAAAGATTTTATGTAAAGCCTGTATATTCACATTATATATATGTTTTTTTACGTCCACCCAATCAGGGTAAGGTTAATTAATTAACTGCATCGCTATCATTAGCGTGTACATTATTTTTCAAATTTTAACTTATTAACCGAGCATACATTATTGCTCAAAAAAACAATTATGCAAAAAAGAATCATTTTTTTGATGGTGTTTTTATTTACCACCATCACTATAACAATAGCTCAAACCCAAGCCGACTCTGTGAAAACATATATAATAAAAGTAACAGGAATAGGTTGCGATGGGGATATGACCGTTATAAAAAAGAAACTCATCAACCAAGAAGGTATAGATGAAGTAACCTTTACCGATAAAAAATCAGGGGCATCACAATTCACCATTGTGTTTCATCCGTTTTATATATCCGAATCTAAGATTAAGGAGATTGTTGAATCAGCTCCGTGTTGCGATAATCCTGACGAATTTCCTTATAAGGTAAAACCGGTCAAAACCAAGATCAAAGGGAAATGAGAAAACTTATATTTTTATGTATAAGTTATTTCATATATATATATACTGGTCATTCTCAAATAGTCAAAGGCAAAGTTTTTGGGGAAGGTATTGGGGATAGAATGATATTACCGGGAGCTTCTGTTAGCTGGCTTGGAGAAAACAATTATATATATGCAAATGACAATGGTGTTTTTGAAATTCAGGGAACAAATATTCAAGGCAAACAGCTAAGGATATCTTTTAATGGTTACTTGTCAGATACCATCCTTATTACCGACAAATTATATATTACTGTGGTGTTAAAAGCAAACAAGGAAGAATTGGCTGAGTATACCAAAAAAGCAGAGGAGCAAAGCAGTTTTGTCTCGAAGAAAGAATATGCCAAAACTGAGGTTATCACACCAAAAGAAATGAGCAAGTCGGCGTGCTGTGATATGGCAGGATGTTTTGAAACACAGGCAACCGTGCAACCGCAAACCACTAATGTCATAACCAACTCCAAGGAGTTGAGAATATTGGGATTGTCTGGTGTTTATAATCAGGTATTGGTTGATGGAATGCCTATGATTCAAGGTTTATCTTACACTTATGGTATTTCAAGTTATCCCGGAAGTTTGATTGAAAATATATTTGTGTCAAAAGGTGCTAATTCTGTTTTACAGGGATATGAAGGAATAGCAGGGCAAATAAATTTGGTAACCAAAACTCCCGAAAAGTCAGATGCTTTTTTTGCCAATATATATATCAACAGTTTTGCCGAGAAACATATTAATTTTAATTATGCCACATTGGTTGGAAAGAAGAAAAAATGGGGGACTATTTTGGCTTTGCATACTGCCCAGCCCGGCAATAAGTTCGACAGAGATAGGGATCTTTTTTTGGATTTACCTCAACTCACGCGGTATATGATTTTTAATAAATGGAAATTTGGTAACGAGAATAGAAGAGGGCTTTTTGCTACCATCAATGCCAGATTTTTAAATGAAGACAGAGTGGGAGGGCAGACAGCTTTTGATAGAAAGATTGATTTAGGAAGCAGCAAGGTATACGGACAATCTGTTCGTTTATTTCAACCAGATTTATCTTCAAAAATTGGATATAGAATTGACTCCTTTCAAAGTGTGGTTGTTAATCTGAGTTCATTTTATCAGCAACAGAATTCTTATTTTGGAACTACCCATTATCAAGCATCCCAGTTTAATTTTTATCTGAATGTGCAACATGAATTATTGTGGAGAAAAGTTCATCAATTGAAGTATGGTGTAAGTTTTAGATGGCAGGATTTAAAAGAAAATATAGCGTTCACGGTGGCAGATTCTTTCAGAAATTATGATGGAGATTATCAGACGCAATTAAAGATTCCTGGTATTTTTGTTGAAAATGTTTTCAAATGGTATCATGAAAAATTAACATTGATTACTGGTGTAAGATTGGATAGGCATCAAGAATTTGGTTATTATCTAACACCCAGAGGTATGTTGAAGCTAAGCCCGAGCACGCACCATACCGTGAGAGTTTCATTAGGTAAAGGGTGGAGGCAGGTAAACTTAATCAGCGAAAACAATAATATATTATCAAGTTCGAGGGATATAGTTTTTATTGAAAAACTAAAACCAGAAGGAGCATATAATTGGGGAATGAATTATATATATACATTAGACAGGAAAAACTTTGCCGGCACTCTGAGTATTGATATGTATCAAACTAGGTTTATCAATCAGTTTTTCCCTGATTATGATGCAAGCCCTTCAAAGGTGGATATTAAAAACTTTTATGGTAAGTCAATTTCCAATGCTTTGCAAGTGGATGTCAGCACTAAATTGTTTAATTACTATGAAATCAAAATAGGCTATAATTTTTTGGATGTATTTAGGATGGTCAATAACGAAAAGTACTTATTGCCTTTCAATCCGAAGAACAGATTAATGACAGCCATTTCTATCAGACCTAAAAAATCAAAATTTTTGTTTGATATGAATATACATTGGTACGACAAGCAGCGGTTACCTAGCACTTCTGCCAATCCAACTGAATATCAATCTTCGACCTTTTCTAAAGCATATACATTGGTAAACTTCCAACTGACCTACAAAGCAAAACGAATGGAATGGTATGCCGGGTGTGAGAATGTTTTTGATTTCAGGCAGTTGAAACCCATCATAAGTTGGCAATTTCCTTTTGGTAAATATTTCGATACGTCTTCAGTTTGGGGGCCCACCAGAGGCAGAGAAATATATATAGGCTGGCGATGGAAATTGAAACAATAAAACGCTGTTTAATAATTTTATAAAAAGTAGCAAGAGTTAAATATATTTATGTTTGGCTCTTGTTTTTTTTAATTTTCTGAGCAAGAAAGAAAAGTTATTTATCCTTCTTCATCTTCTTCAAACTCCTTATATACAACGTCTCCACTTTTTCTCTAGCCCATGGGGTTTTTCTGAGGAAAGTCAAACTCGATTTTATACTCGGACTCTCGCTGAAGCATTTTATTTTAATCAACGTTCCAAGCTCTTGCCAACCATAAAAATCGACGAGTTCGGTCACAATAGTTTCTAGCGTAATGCCATGAAGAGCGTTGTTTTTGGTGGGGTTAAACATAGTTGTAATCTATTATACCAACATGCCCAATTGCTCTTTCAACGTTTCAATCTTATTCAAGGCATCTGCTTTTTTCTGTTGCTCTTTTTCAATCACATCAGGCTTGGCATTGGCCATAAATTTTTCATTGCCCAATTTAGCATCAACACTTTTCATAAACCCTTCTAGGTAATTGATTTCGTCTTGTATACGCTTGGTCTCAGCTTCTTTGTCAAGCTCTACAGGTATAAAAGCTTCATCGGTATTGATTAAGAAACTATATGCACTTTGCATTTTCTCTGTTACAAATTGCAGAGATGATATATTCGCTAATTTTACAATCAAGCTTTCAAAGTTCTTATATTCTGCTTCGTTAGGGGTGATAATATATATTTCCACCACATCTTTAGGTGAAATGCCTTTGCTGTTTCTAAACGAGCGTATCTCGGAGATGAGCTTCAATGCCTTGTCAGCATTTACTTTAGTAGAATTATATAATGTAGGCCATTTTGCTACACATATACTTTCTCCTTCTTTTCTTTGTTCGATACTTTGCCACAATTCTTCAGTAATAAAAGGCATGATAGGATGAAGCATTCTCAATATTCTATCAAAAATCTCAATCGTTGCCGTATATAATTTTCTGGAGATAGGCTCTCCATAAGCGGGCTTCACCATCTCTAAATACCATGAACAGAAATCATCCCAAACCAACTTATACATTTTCATCAAACCTTCACTCAATTTAAAGGTATTGAAATCTTCATTTACTTCAGCTAATACTTCATCAAATCTGTTGTGGAACCATTTGATGGCCACGCTAAAATCTTGCTCATCGTCATCTTCTTTTATTTCCCATCCACTCACCAATCTATAGGCATTCCAAAGTTTGTTGCTAAAATTTCTACCTTGTTCTACTTGGCTTTCATCAAATAGTATATCATTACCAGCAGGTGAGCAAAGCAACATACCCAAACGAACACCATCGGCTCCATATTGAGCTATAAGGTCTAGTGGGTCGGGTGAGTTACCCAAACTCTTCGACATTTTTCTACGTTGTTTGTCACGTACAATACCGGTGAGATATACATTGTTAAATGGCTTCTTGCCTTGGTATTCGTACCCCGCCATGATCATACGTGCCACCCAGAAAAATAGAATCTCGGGGGCTGTTACCAGGTCATTAGTTGGGTAGTAGTATTTTATTTCTTCATTCTCTGGGTTTTCAATTCCATCAAAAACACTGATAGGCCACAACCACGAAGATGCCCATGTATCAAGCACATCTTCATCTTGTTTTAAGGTGGTATAAGCAATGTTCTGTGCTTTGCATTGTGCTTCTGCTTCTTCAAGTGTAGCAGCTACCACAAATTTACCTTCTTCATTATACCAAGCAGGTATGCGATGTCCCCACCATAATTGACGGCTCAAGCACCAGTCTCTCACATTTTCCATCCAATGCTTATAGGTATTCACATATTTGTTCGGAATCAAATTCACTTCACCGTTCAACACCGCATCCAATGCAGGTTTGCTGAACTCTTCCATTTTTAAAAACCATTGCATGCTAAGTTTTGGTTCTATCGCAGCATCGGTTCTTTCACTGTATCCAACATTGTTGGTGTATTCTTCCACTTTCTCAAGTAGGCCCGTTTCTTCTAATGTTTTGATAGCCTGTTTGCGAGCTACAAATCTATCAAGCCCAACAAAAGCACCCGCTATTTCGGCAATCGATCCATCATCGTTTATACAATCAATCACCGGCAATCCATGACGTTGACCAATTTCATAATCGACAATATCGTGGGCTGGAGTTACCTTCAAGCAACCTGTTCCAAATTCAATATCAATAGCTTCATCGCATATAATAGGAATGGCTCTGTTTACAAAAGGCACCATCACTTTTTTGCCATGCAAATGCATATATCTTTCATCAGCAGGATGCACGGCTATAGCCACGTCACCCATAATGGTTTCAGGTCTTACGGTTGCTACAGTTATATATCCATTGCCATCTTCATACATATACTTCACATAACACATTTTGCTATGCGTAGCTCTTGGTAATACTTCTTCATCACTTACGGTTGTTTTGGCTTGCGGGTCCCAATTGACCATACGAACCCCACGGTATATATATCCTTTGTTATATAAGTCAATAAAAACATTTACTACATCTCTGTAGTAACCTTCGTCCATAGTAAAGGCAGTGCGTTCCCAATCACATGAAGCACCAAGCTTTTTTAACTGATCGAGTATAATTCCTCCGTATTTGTCTTTCCAAACAAAGGCATGTTTTAAAAACTCCTCACGACCAATTTCTTGTTTTTTGATGCCTTGGTCTTCTAACATTTTTACCACCTTGGCTTCTGTGGCTATACTTGCATGGTCGGTACCTGGTACCCAAAGAGCATTCTTTCCCATCATTCTGGCTCTACGTATAAGTAGGTCTTGAATGGTGTTGTTTAGCATATGGCCCATGTGCAATACCCCCGTCACATTAGGCGGCGGAATGACTATGGTGTATGGCTCACGTCCGTCAGGAACCGAACGGAATAGTTTGTTGTCAAGCCAGTATTTATACCATTTGTCTTCTACAGCAACGGGATTGTATTTGGTGTCAGTGCTCATAAATATATATTAGAAATTTACTCGCGAATTTCGGTGGTTTTAGGCAAGAGACAAAATATAATGCTAATTTATATGAAGTATAGAAATGAACTAAAACGTCAATAGTTCTTCATATATTTTTGACAGTGGAAGTCCCATCACGTTATAATAGCAACCTTCTATTTTATCAATCCCTATATAACCCAGCCATTCTTGTATGCCATACGCACCAGCTTTGTCCATAGGTTTGTAGGTATTTACATAATAACTTATTTCATGCTCAGTAAGTGGTTTGAAATATACTTTGGTACAAACAGTAAATGTGGTTTGCTTGGTCTGGGTCCTTAAACAAACACCCGTATATACTTCATGCATTCTTCCACTTAACTTTTCAATCATGGCTGTGGCTTCTGCTAAGTCTTGTGGTTTGTTGATGACTTCATTGCCTAGGCAAACAATGGTATCGCAGGTAAGTAATATTTTATCTCCAAGTGGTTTTGTATAAGTGGTTGATTTTTTTTCTGCCAACCAATAAGCCACTTCACCTTTCACCAAATGATTGGGGAACGATTCATCCATATCAAGTGCATCGGTTTCAAAATCAACATCAAGACCTGCTAGCAAATGGCGTCTGCGTGGGCTTTGGCTGCAAAGGATTATTTTTTTAGAAATCATAGAGGGCAAAAGTAATTAACTGTTTTGTATTATTGCACCCATGAAAAAGATTTTAGTGACAGGTAGCAATGGTTTGCTTGGGCAGAAACTAACCGACCAACTGAGGAATAAAGAAGGAATAGAACTGATAGCAACCGCTAGGGGAGGAGACCGTTATCCTAACAAAACAGGATATATATACGAAAGTTTTGATATTATCAACGCTGATGATGTGCAAAGAGTGATGCAAAAACACCAACCACATATAGTCATCAATACTGCAGCCATGACCATGGTTGACGATTGTGAGAAAGACCATGAGTCGTGCGATTTGTTGAATATAACGGCTGTTGAATTATTGGCTAAAGCCTCTGTTCAATATGGTTTTAGACTTGTACATATATCCTCTGATTTTATATTTGATGGCACCCATGGGCCGGTGACAGAAGAAGAGAAGCCAGCTCCGTTGAGTTATTATGGCATAAGCAAATGGAAAGGCGAGCAAGCAGTGATGCAATATGCAAAAGAATGGTGTATACTTAGAACTGTATTGGTATATGGAATAGTGAATGATATGAGTAGAAGCAATATTATACTTTGGGCAAAAGGTTCGTTAGAACAAGGCAAAACCATCAATGTAGTAGACGACCAATTTCGAACGCCCACCTTGGCAGAGGACTTAGCTCAAGGATGTATATTGGCAGCTATGAAAGAGGCACAGGGTATATATAATATTTCAGGAAAAGATTTTATGAGTATATATGATTTGGTACAACGGGTAGCTGAGTTTTGGAATTTGGATAGAAGCTTAATCAAACGTTCTAAATCCATCACCATCAATCAACCTGCCAAACGACCACCTATTACTGGGTTTATCTTGGACAAAGCGGTAAAAGAATTGGGCTATAATCCACACTCGTTTGAAGAGGGATTGGCTCTGTTTGAAGAGCAGATGAAGGGGAGGTAAGATATTAGTTCGGATAATTTAGGTATTTATAAGATTTATATGAATTAAGAATCTCTATAAGTTTTTGTTCATCTTCATTCAAAGTTTCTAGATGCTGGAAATAAAAGGTTCCGATACTGTTGTTGTTATATAAAAATTTAATTCCATAGATTTCTTTTTCATCGTATCTCTTAAATTTTGCATATATATTCTTTGTGTTTTCAAATGTTATTCTTTTATATTTTTTAGCTAATCTATTGGTCAAATTAAAATATATATGATTCTCATCAACTTCTATAGAACTTATATAATTGAATCTCAGATTCCATTTGAAGTATATAAACACAATAATGATGGAAATAATTGGGACAAAAATGTAAAATAATGGTTCATCATAGAGTTTCAAAGTACAGTCAATTAAGTTCTCATTTAAGCCATGATTCCTTCTTCTTGACGATAAAAATATAGGAATTATTATAGGCGACATGAATAAAACAGCTAATGAAATAAGAAAAAAGACAAAAACTTCAATTAGTAATACAGTTAAATTATCAGTGCCTTTAGTATCTAAATTGTTTTCTATTTTGAAGAATGGAGATTGCAAAAGAATATAGAATTATTTGTTTTTATCCCTTAACATTTCAATTCTGGTTAGTTTTGATATATCATCCAAATCTTTTGGTCTACCTGAAATAAGTTTATTTATTTTTAGATGGTTCATGTGAATAAATGAAACTTTTATAGATTCAATATCTACTTCATTTTTCATTTCCCAAGCTTCATTCCAAGTTACACCTACAATCTTAGTTAAAAAATCAATTATAAATGGAGGGTTATTACCTATATGGAATGCTAATGGTTTAGTAAAATCTGATTTGACTATAAGTTCAATATCTGAAACGTTTATTTGAAGTTCATTTAAAGCATTTATTAGCCTTTGTTTATTTATATCAGTAGTATTTAACCATACATCCAAATCTCCAGTGGGTCTGTGATAACCATAGTAATTAACTGCGATTCCTCCAATTAAGATAAATTCTACTTTATGTGAAATCAATACTTTTAAATAGTCAATATGCTCACGATGGAATATATTCATAACTTCCCCAGATTATTCTTTTAGGTTTCTCTAATATTTCTTCCTTGATTCCAAAAGCTTGTTCGTTTAATTGCTTCATAATCTTTAAATTTTCTATGGGAGTTAATGTTAGAGAATTGGCCAATTGTACGTCCCATTGGTTTTCAACACTACTAAATACAATCCTGTTGTTTTTGGTGCTTATATTTTCTTTTATTTGATCTTTGTCTTTCATCTTTTCAATACAAACATACCATTTCTTTTTTATACTTAAAGGTTAAATTATTTATTTATAGGCTCTAATTTTTTAATCAACTCCTAGCACATATTTTTGCCCAATATGTTCAAAACTAAACTCATCATCAGCCAACTGATACTTTGTTGTTTTGTGCTCATGCATGTGGTGTCAGCTCAAGATTTTGAGAATTATACACCCATGAAATGTGCAGGTGCTGTGCCCGAAGATTTTAAAAATAGGGCTACTGACAAGTATCTAAAAGACAAAGATGCCATCTCTAAAAGCAACGAAAAAACAAAAGACAGAAAAAAAAGTGAAAAGAAATTTTCGTTAACTTCCAATTTTCAAATCAATGATTTGCTTTTCTCTGGCAGGGTGTTGTTTGGCGATCCAGCTTCAGTATATATATCAAAAGTTGCTGATGAATTATTAAAAAACAATCTCGAACTAAGGGCAAAACTTAGGTTCTATGTATTCAAATCAGAGCAAGTAAATGCCTTCACTACCCAACAAGGTATTATATTTATAAATTTAGGTTTATTGGCTCATTTACACTCTGAAGCTGAATTGGCTTTTGTGCTTTCACATGAGATAGGTCACTTTGCTTTAAGCCATGTGCTTGAAGGATTTGTAGCTAAAGAAAATATAAAACGTGGGGTAGGCAATTACCGTAAACTGGGCATTAATGACAGAATAGAAGAGTTTTATCGTTACTCAAAAAAGAGTGAATCAGAAGCTGATTTATGGGGCTTAACTTTATATAACAAATCTAGTTATCACACCAATGCTATATATACTATGTTTGATGTATTAAAGTTTGCCGACCATTCTTTTGATACTCTTAATTTCTCTTATAACTTTATAGAAGATAAAGTAGTTAAACTCCCTAATAAATATATATTGTTGCCAATAAAAATAGATTATAGCAATCTGGATATAGAAGAAGAAAGCGATGACTCAAAACATACCCACCCCAATATTGGTAAAAGGAAAAAAGCAATTAGAGAAGCATTAAAAAAGACACCTGGTACTAAAGTTTATTATATAGTGAGTGAAGAATCATTTAAATTGGTGCAGAAAATGGCTAGATTCGAAGTATGTATGCTTGAACTGAGTAGTGGTAAATTCTCAAGTGCATTATATGATGCTTGGCTTTTATATTCTTTATATCCCGAGAAAAAATTTGCTCAAAAAGTGATGCTTATGGCAATGTATGGCAATACCAACTACAGGTATAAATATGATAAAATGGAATACCTCTCTGGTAAAGCACAATTGGTATCGCATTTCTTTTCACAGCTTAGTACAAAAGAAAGTTTATTGCTTACCAGCGGCTATGCCTGGCAACTAAAAGAAGCCTACCCAACTGATTTATTTATTAAAAAAATTGCAGAAAATAGTATAGCCAAACTTATATCTAAAGAGTCTATTCGATATAATGATTTTATATATAATGTTAGTGATATAAATAAAAAAGAAGGTAAAGAAACAGATTCAGACTCAGACGAAGTTTATTTCTCTTATGATTCAACTCAAAATGTAGAGCTCAAAAATCGACCAAAGAAATTATTATGGAAGAATATTTTTTTAAGTTTGAATGATGATACAAAAACCAGATTAAAATCAGTATATGAATACCAATCTTCTTTGATAAACAGCGCTGATAAAGTGGTTATTTTGTCTAAAGCAGAAAAAACAAAAACTAAAAGAGAAATAGAAGCGAATGGACCTCAGTTGGGAGTAGATAAAGTATTGATGTTGAATCCTTACTATTTCTATGTTGAAAAATCTATGAGGACGAATATGATTTTGTCTGAAGCAGGAGAAACCAATATGGTGAACCAACTAATTGAAATCAAGAACAACAATCAGTCACAAATTCAAATGGTAGATATAACTGCTGATGATGCTCAATTACTTCATGATTTGAATGTAAATAATGAAATTCAAACCTGGCTGGGTGAGTTTATGTATTATGACGATTCTAGTGTGGTTTTATTTGAAAGTCAGTATACTGATGTGATGGCTGATGAAATAGGAACGGAGCATGTTGGTTTAGTTGCAGCTGTGAGATTGCCTAGGGTTAAAATGTATGAAAAAGCAGGGTTTAAAGCATTCTTGTCATGCGGGGCTGCATCGTTCTTAAGTCCATTGTTTTTAGCTACTGCAGCTTATCAGGCATTATTTTCTTATAAATATTTTTCTCAATATATATATGTACTCATCAACTTTAAAACCAATGAAGTAGTATATACCGAATTTAAAGAGTTTAATGGTAGATGGACCAATGAACTGATGGGGCAATTGTTATATTACAGCATTAAAGGAATTAATAACAAACACAAATGAGAAAAATTATATATATAAGCATACTTATACTTTTTACTCATGCAGTAGAAGGACAATCATATGTAGGTTTTAAAGGCAAAACCAATGTGTTTGGATTTAATTACGGATTTGGACTTGGCTATGTAGAGCAACATAAACTGGTACCAACGCCAGTATATGTAAAATATGTAGATGCTGATTTTAGTTGGTATATACCCAACCACAGACTTGAATTTCTTTATGAAAAAGTAAAAACAAAGAAACTTTCTGTTGGCGTTTCACTTAAATTTATCACTGGTTATTGCGATGCCAATCATATGAACTATTTAGCCGAAGCCCAATTAAATTCTCCATTAAATACATTCTATTTGCCTAATCAATTAGTAACCGGTGGCGGTAAAACTGCTAAAATACAACTAGGAGTTTTTGGTAAAAGATATTTGAAAAGATTTGGTGGTTTTGCTCCTAATGGTATCTATATAGATTATGGGGTCAATGCCAATTTTGTTACGTTATCTAATAGTGCCGTTTTTTATTCAAAACCATTGAGTTTAAACAATAAAGATTCATTAATAATTGACCCCAAAGGCACTCAATATATAAGTTTTAGGTTAGGTTTTGGACGCACCAATATTATTAAATACAAAGACAATCATATAGTGTTAAACATGGCCATCGCCTCTGATTTTGGAACCTTTATGTTTGTAAATTCTGGTGTTACCCACTTAAATGCTTATAAAAAATATTTACAAGTCTATCACAAAAATTTAGATGCGTTTTGTTTGAAAGTGGGGGCAGCTTATGTGTTTTAGTTTTATTTACTAACTACTCATTTTCCATCATCTCTGAAAATACATTTTCAAAATCTACTTCTAAAGTGTCAAGCTCTTTGAAAACCTTTTGGTAGTCGGCATTTAGTTCTTTCATTTTTTCAGCAGAGGCAATGTTTTCAGGTTTTTCAAATTCTTTTTCTATATGGCTTTTCATTTCTTTTTTAAGAGAAATCGCAGCTTCTAATTCAGCCATTTTCTTTTCTAAGTTTTTATTGTTTTTAGGATGCGGCTCTTTGTTTACCTTGGTTGGTTCAACTGCTTTGCCCGTAATGGTTTTCTTCTCTTGAGGCATATTTTTCTTTTCCACCTCTCTGCGCTTCATCCATTCATTCCATTCGTCGTACGTACCAGGATATTCTTTCAATTCGTGCTCTTCAATAAACCAAATTTTGTTGGCCAATTTACTTACGAAATGCCTATCATGACTCACAATTAACATAGAGCCTTCGTAGTTTTTCAACGCTTCTATCAATATATTTACTGATTGAAAATCTAAGTGATTGGTAGGCTCATCCAGCAACATAAAGTTGGCATCACCTGAAATGGTTTTGGCCAAAGCTACACGACTTTTCTCCCCTCCTGAAAGTACTTTTATTTTCTTAAAAACTTCGTCGCCACTGAATAAGAAACATCCAAGCAAAGTTCTTACTTCGGTTTCTTTCAAATGCGGTGCATAGCCACCCACTTCATCTAATATATTGTTCTCTAAATTTAACGATTCTAATTGGTGCTGAGCATAAAAGGCTGTAGCTACATTATAGCCCTCTTCTAATTTGCCTTCAAAATCAGTATGCTTGGCAAGTATTTTTAGTAAGGTAGATTTACCCAATCCATTCGCACCCACCAATGCAATTTTATCACCTCTTAAAATCTCACCACTGATGTTTCTAAAGATTTCTTGTGTGCCATATTTCTTATATAAATGGCTGAAGCTATATATTACTTTACCAGGTTGTTTACTCACCTTAAACTTCATGTTCACAAATGCTTCATCACTTTCAGGAGCATCTATTACATCAAGCTTATCGAGCATTTTCACCCTACTTTGCACGGCTGTAGATTTACTGGCTTTGGCTCTAAACCTGTCAATAAATTTTTCTTGTTCTTTTATATATTGTTGTTGGTTGGCAAACTGGCGTTGTTGTAAGTCGTTACGCTCAGCTTTTTCTCTCATATAAAAATCGTAGTTGCCCGGATATATATTGAATTTTTTGTTTGAAATTTCTACAATCTTATTACATACATTATTCAAAAAATACCTGTCGTGAGAGATAACGATTATAGCCCCGGGATATCCTTGTAAATATTCTTCAATCCATTGAATGGTGGGTAAGTCTAAGTGATTGGTAGGCTCGTCTAGCATCAACAACTCAGGTTTTTTCAAAAGCATTTGAGCTAACATGGCTCTCATTCTCCATCCACCAGAAAATTCTTTTACCGGCCTGTTTAGGTCAGCAGTTTTAAAACCTAAACCTTCTAAAACTTGTTCGGCTTTGTATCTGATATTATATCCGTCAAGGTTTTCAAACTCGTGTTGTTTGTCGCCAAGTTTGTGAACTAAATCTTCGTGATAATTGGTTTCTAATTGATGGATGATTTCGTCAATTTCTTTTTCTAATTCAACTTGTCTTGAGAAAGCTTGCATAGCCATTTCTAGAATGGTAGCATCGGTTTCTTGAGAGAGGAGGTCTTGGTTTAGGAAACCAATCTCCATATTGTTTTGCTTTGAGATAACGCCACTTTCAATGCCATACTCTCCAGTAATCACTCTAAGTAAAGTTGTTTTTCCGCGTCCATTCTGCCCTATCAGGCCAATACGTTCACCTGGTTTTATATGCCATGAGGCATCTTGGTAGAGGTAGTTTCCTCCAAATCCGAAATTAATATCTTGTAATGAAATCACGCCTCAAAAATACGATAGATAAGGCTTGCTTTAATGAGGAAAATGTATAAAAATTTGTAGTATTTATTCTCAACTAATGTTTGTCATCCATTAACTTCAAAATTTGAATTTAAAATATTTTATAAATATATCTTATTATTGTATTGTTTTATACATAAAAGATAGATTCAACTTTTGAATTTAAAATTAATTGATTTTCAGCTGAAAAATTGTAGTTATATTTTTATTTTAGTTGTAGTAGCCTATCTGAATTCATTTTCAGCATTGGCTCAAGAAATAATGTATACTTGTGTGGATACAAATGACTCATGCAATATAGTGTCGTTCAATACCGAACCACCATCTTTTTATACTGGTAAATATATTTATCCTTCTACTAAAAGCGAAAGCCATTTTATTAATAAACATGGAGAGTTAAAACTGTTTACTTTTGGTGATGAAATATATAACAGTAAAGGGATTAAAATGCCTCATTCAATATATAATGATTCGGTTATTAATAATCAAACCAATTATTATGGTAGTTGTATATTGCCTTCTAAAGATTCAACAGTTTTTTATTATTTAAACAATTACAAACCTGCGGGTGTCTTTTCTACAGTTTGTTGCACTAAGATTGATTTAACATTACACCAAGATACAGGAGATATTGATACCATGTTTTGGAATAAGAAATTGATTGCTGGTAAATTTAAAAATAGCAATATACCAGTAGTGCCTCATGCTTCTTTGCCTTTTCATTATTGGCTTTTAACATACAAAGAAGACACTTTGGTTAGTTGGCTTTTTGCTGATGGAAAAATTATTGATAGCGTATATTTATATATTGGCCATAAAAACATAGCAACCAATATTGCTATTTATGTTCCAAAGTTTGGTCATGATTTGTTAGGGGATATACAGGAAAATAAAAAATATTTTGTATATATAAAATATGATGCAGCCATTGGCACAATAGATAATATTGATACGATTAAAATAGACTCTACTGTTTCTATTCCATACTTTTATTTTAAATCTGTTATACGTTCACCCAATCAAAAATATGCTTATTATTTAGGTGATAAAATAGACACTTTGTCAAATAAAATGTTAAGGTATATGTTTCAATATAACTTTAAAGATAGAAAATCAGTATGTATGTTTATGTCTGATACTAATGATAGAAACAGCCCCACTTCATTTATATATAATCCCAATGGTTCCATATATGTAGAGCAAGATTGGGGTAATTTTACAAGGAAATATGGAGTCATAAAAAACCCTAACGAACCTTTCCCATATACCCAATATTGTAGCAATTCAAATGAGTCTGTTTCTATTTTGAATGCATATCAAAAATACCAAAATGTATTGGTAAATGGCTTTTGGAATAATTATGACCCGACTCAATTTCATCAGGTACACTTTACTTATACAGGTTATTGTGATAGCATTAGGTTTGTAAATACTAGTGATACCAGTTTTTATAAAAAATATATATGGTATTTTGGAGCAGATAGTATTCAACAAGCAACAGATAGTATTGAAGGTTTTGAAGTAGGGTACAAGTTTAAATCAAATTCATCTAAAGAATGGGTAAAGTTAAAAGCAATAAGCAAAGACGGTTATTATTGTTGGTTTAGCGATACTGTATATAAGTTTGTAAAACCATCATTGCTAGTAGAGGTAGATACCAATTCATTTTGTATAAATAAAGCCGTAACCTTTAAAATCAATAGTTTTACTGACTCTGTTAATTATTACAGCCGAGGTTATTGGTATAGCAGTTTTGGGGATGGCCGTGATACAATAATTACTAATAGTTTGATAAACAGCGATTCATTTAATGTGTCATTAACTTGTCAATATCAAACGCCAGGTTTTTATATACCAACATTTATATATTACAACGGATTTTGTAGTGATACATTTAGTCTATCAAATAAAATTAAAATATTAGAATTACCATCCAAAGGTATATATACTTTTGATGGTTATTGTGTCCCGCAATTGTTTACCATTACTGATACTTCCTCAAATGTTAGTAGTAGATATTACAATTGGGGTGATGGTGAAGATACTACTTTTTTAACACCAGCAGCAGTCAAACATATATATAGAAAAGCAGGACAGTATATGTTAAGTTCAACCTTGATTCATCATAATGGATGCATAATTTCTGACTCACAGCAGCTTGATTTGTATGATAAACCCATAATAGACTTTGGAGTTGATACAACCTTTTGCAAAGGAGAAACATTGTGGTTAAAAGGGCCAATTGGTACTTACAAATACTTATGGAATACTGGTGATACTATATATGAAAAGAGTTTGAACAAAGAAGGAAAATATGTTTTAGAAGTGACTAACGGTCTATGTATTTCAAAAGATTCAATTAACCCAAAATTGTCATTAGGGAAAATTTCTAATGGCGGTCATTAGAAAATGTGAGGGCTTTATCCTTGCTATCAGTGGAAAAAAAGTGTATTTGTATTTGTTTTTTTTTAGTCAATTTTGAGTAAGAAAAACTTACTATGAAAATGG
>CANHGM010000031.1 GCA_947460345.1 Bacteroidota bacterium
CTGTGTTGTATTCCTTTTGTTTTTAAATTATATAATACCATCGCATTTACAGAGCTGTTTTGATCGTTAGCCCCTAAAGTTTTATATTTATTATCTATACTCTTACGGGCTTGCATATTATAATTTAAAATAAACTGAGGTGCTTTTGGTGAATATACAAATGACATATTACCCGTAACTAAATGCTGATAAACTGTACTATAAGCAGTATTTGAAAGATTATTAGATTGGAAAGTATATTTGGCATTAATAGTGACTCTTCGTTTCCACAAATAGAGCATGTCTTGTACTGAAGCAGCTTGAATATCGGTTCGTACAAATGGATTTCCAAATGATTGATAACCGGCTCCAAAATACTTGTAATCTATTGTAAATTGATTGTTTTTTCTTTTAAATTGAAAATTTAAATATGCCGCTAAACTTGATTTGCCTGGAATGACAGTTGAATAATTGATGGTCTGTATTTTTCTAAATTTATAAGGGTCTGCGATTAATTCTGTATTTAATCTTTTCTCAAACTCTAACTGAGTAACAGGTCCATCACTAATATTATTTGTAATAATACTCATAGCAGCACCCACCTGACCTTTCATTCGCGATTCATTAGTCGAAAAAGTTTGATCTAAACCTACAACTAAATTTTCTTTAGGAGCATATCCATTTTTAATTGAATTGCTATCATCCTTTGATTTTAATATTGAAATTCCTATGGTCTGACCTTCTGTTTTTGAACCCCATGCAAACCTAACTGCCGAAACATTCCTTTGAAAATTTCCTGTTCCCTGTAATACATAAGTCGAATCTAATCTCATATTAGTTGGCGGAAAACCAACACCATTATATTTTGCTATTTCACCTTCTATTGCTCTTTGTGAATAACCGTTTACTAATGTCATTTTGAATCTTTTAGATTTATAAGCAAACTTAGCTCCTCTCAAACGAGTACCTGTTAAAACAAGTTTATCAAAATTCATGTTTTGATCCCCAATATTTAATTCAATTCTTTTAGTTTCCATCCCAATAGAAAAATAATTTCTACTTTGCATCCCCTTAACATTATAGTTCTGTTCATCGCTGGTTTGAAAAGCTCTAATAGGGAACATTACTTTTCCCACCCTTAAATTCATATTTAAATTAGTTGTTTGTGTATAAGGAGGCTCTTGTCTAGCATCTCTGCCCGGACCCGTTAAATTTACTTTTCTATAATCAGCTGAGAAACTACCTGTTAATTCTACTTGCCTTTTATAGGCTTTTTCGCTGCTATCTTCAATTGGTGTTTTTAAATCATCTATATAAAATTTCCATTTTAAAGGTTGCAACCAAGTATAGCCTTTTTCTTTGGCTTCCATCAATACTTTATGCTCTCCTTTTCTTAAAGTTTCAGTATATAAAACTGTTATTTTATGATTTTGAACCCTAAGATTTGCAGATAAAAGTCTGCCATCTAAATAAAGTTTTATACTAGAAACATTCAGTTCTACATTTTTAGCATATACTATACATATAAAAAGCTCTCCGTTTTTAACAGTACTATCTGGTTTAGGACTTAAAACCCTATATATATCATTTGTCTTAATTCCAAAATTAGTCTCTTGCTGACTCACTTGGGCTAGCAATATTGGGCTTATAAAAGAAAACAATAAAACAGAGATATTCTTTATAACTAGATTAATTAATATCTGTTTTGTATACATAAAAATTCGAATTTGATTAAAAAAGTAATATTAATTTATTTGATTTTTAATAAAAAAGATAATTAAATATGTGCAAAAAACTATTTCTATTCATATAATACTAACTTTTGAATATTTCGTTCAATCTTTATATTTAAAAAAACCTAGAAGTTTATAATTTCTTCTAGGTTTTTAATGATATATATTTTTAATTTTTATTTCTCAGTTGGAATCCCAAATAGTTTCTGTAACATCAATTTCATTGTCCAATCATTGCCACTCATAGTTGATACATTTACGGTTGCATATTCTTGTACTTCTCCTACTTTAGCAACTACAGCACAACTTCCAATTTTACCACTTGCCGAAAATAAACCATTAATATCAATAGAACCTGCATCTGATGGAATCACTTTCCATGTTACTTTTTGATCTTTCATTGGCTCATTGTTTACAGAAAACACATTAGCATTAAATTGCTTTGTTGTATTTATTTGTACATAACAGTCTTCTGGCGTAATTTTTATTTCGTTTGCAACCAACTCTTGTTTACCAGATGCAGAATATTTAAACCAAAATACATCACTAGACAATTGTTGTAAACCATTGCTACCAGCAGAATTTAATTTCACTTGCCAAACATAAGTCTTGCCTTCTTGAAGTTTCTCAGCACTCACAGGATATTGGAATGAACTAGATTTAATATTGTTTTGAGTAAATACTGGTCTGTTTAATACAACTTCTTCAGCAGTTTTTTGACCATTGTTAACTTCATATAAAGAAAACTGAAAATCATTTCCTTGAGAAAACCATTGAAACAAAGGTTGCATATTTCTTAATGATTCTGCAGCTCTAATCATTTCATTACCTGGACTAATCAACTCTGGTTTTGTTAATTGATTATATATAGTATTTTTACCTTCACCTTTACCTATAGATTGACCACTTTCATTAAAAATTTCAATAGCATAGGTGTATACATCTGCTGGCAATGTTGCAGTTTTTATAGCTTTTTCAAAAAATGAACTATTATTGGTGTTTACTTCATAGTTTGTAAATTCTTTATTGGTAAATAAGAAAGTATTATTAGGATTTAAATTAATGGATAACTTACTAGCAGTAGCAATTTTTCCTGCATTTTCACCAGTTATAGTTAAAACCGCTCTCAAGTTTTGCCTTGGTGCGATATCGTTAACTATTGATACAGTAAATAAGACAGGAGCATTATTTAAGTTATTAGGGTCAAAATCGCTTACATTAATACTTTGCAATGGCATAACATTAACCAAAACATTAAGTTCATTCCCTATTTCAAAAACTTTAAACAAGATTGGCAATGTTGATACACCATTGGTATTTACTACTAATGGATAATTACCTGAAGCAAAACCAGTAACATCAAACTTCAATTGAATAGTTTCTGGATCTTTAACCAATTTGTTTAATGGATTAATAACTATTCCATTTATAATTATCGAAGATGTATTGTTAAAACTTGTCCCTGCACCCTTAATAACCATATCTATGGTTGAATTGGCTGAAGCTGTTGTTGGTACTACAGAACTTAAAACTCCTTGAGCCTTAGTTACATTTGCGTATAGCATTATTGCTGATACAATTAATAATTGAAAAAATTTGTTCATTATTGAAGTTTTATTTTAAGTGTGTTTGATATAGCAAATATGAGCTGTTTTATGAATGTAAAAAAAAAAATAAATGGTATTATCTTTCATTTTTTAAATAGTTAATATATTGAATATTTATTACATATTAATTTTAATATGAAAATTTACAATGTTTTATAAATTAATAAAATTAAAATGCTTACATATTTAATTCATTTATGGGGTCCCAAAAAAACTTTTCAAAGTTAATAATTTTATCTTGTTTTATCTCAACTCCTTCTATTTTTAATAAATCCTCCATTAGGTTTGGATCTGAAAAATGATGTTTCCCTGTCAACAATCCATTTCTGTTTACTACCCTATGTGCTGGAATTGTTGCATCAACCTGGTGACAACTATTCATTGCATACCCAACCATTCTGCTCGACTTGGCTGCTCCTAAATATTTAGCAATGGCACCATAACTTGTAACCCTTCCTTTAGGTATAAGCTTCACTACTTCATAAACATCGTCAAAAAAAGATTCTTTAGCTTTCTTCACTATTTGTCTTCGTATTTTTGCACAAATTTAATTAAAAATATGGAAAGTGGTATTGATTCAAACCCCAACAAATTCAATATAAATAATGGTGCATTTTATTTCAGTAGAATATTATTCTTAAGTTCTCTTTTTTTTCTTGGAAATATAATTAGCATTTTAGGGGGAATGAAAAGTGCTTCCTTATTATATCATATTCATTTAAGTCAAGATAATATGGTTGACTTTTTTAGCAAACCTACCAATAACGATGCTATTATATATATTCAAAACTTATATTTAATTCTATCTTTTGGATTACCTGCATTGGTTTTTATGCAATACCATGCTAAACAAGATATGTACGAATATATGGGTATTGAGAAAATAAAGTCTCCTGCAATTTCATATATACTTATTATTGCTAGTGCTTTATTTATGGTGCCTATCATTGATACGCTTTCGAATCTAAATCATTTAATTCCGGGTTTAGAAACTAATGCTGAGAGAAAACAAAACATTGATACGATGTTGAAAATATTTTTATCTGGAGAATCATTTACAGACTTAACTTTAAATATAATAAGTGTTGCTTTACTTCCTGCCATTTGCGAAGAACTTTTCTTTAGAGCATCTATTCAAAACATTATAACTGAATGGACTAAAAAACCATATTTAGCTGTTTGTATTTCTGCTTTGTTATTTAGCTTTATACATGGTGATTTATCTGCTTTTATTCCTAGAGTTGCTGCTGGCATTTGCTTAGGACTAGTTTATTTATATACTAAAAACATAGGTATTAGTATCTTGTTTCATTTTATTTATAATTGCTTTAGTGTGGTTGGCAAGTGGCTCGAGAATAGAGGTAATATTAGCATAAGTGATTTAGATAGTTGGCCAATCATCGTTACAATAATTACAACCATTTTACTAGCCGCTTCAATATTTTATTTAAATAAAATAAACCGAAACTCAAATGTCATTATCTAATTTTCAACAAAGAGCTATTACAGGAGCTGTATTTGTTGCAGTGATGTTAACTGCTGTGCAATTCCATTTAAGCATTGCACTTTTATCAATTATAATAAGTTGTTTCTGTGTATGGGAGTTAGCTCGAATGTTCAAAGTTCCTGCTATGATGCAAAATGCTTTTACATTAATTAGTGCCATTGTATTATTTTTTTTAAATTTTTCAGAAGACTTAAAATCTAAATTTAATATTTTAATAGATACTTCTAATGATGATATTATTCTAGCTATGGGTACAGGCATTTTAGCTCTTTCTATCATTAGCAGAAATTGGCTTACAAATAAACAAATTCTTTGGATGTTTTTTGGTACTATATATATATATATTGGTTGTAGAACATTCTATTTAGTAGGAAGTATTCCTGCTGATCCAACCCATTTAAAAGGAACATATATAAATAAAGCAATTTTTGTTTTAGTAATCACATGGTGCAACGATGTTTTTGCCTATTTAATTGGAAGAAAATTTGGCAAAACTCCTCTAATGCCTAGTATCTCACCTAAAAAAACAATTGAAGGTACATTGGGCGGATTGTTATTCGCAGGGATTGCTTCGCTAATCATGATATATATAGAAAATCTAAAATATGAACCTATATATTTTATAATTGGTATTATCATAGGTATTGCAGCAACAATTGGAGATTTGATTGAATCTAAAGCAAAAAGAATTGCTGGCGTTAAAGATTCAGGCACCATATTACCTGGTCACGGTGGTTTTCTAGATAGATTTGATGCCATGCTCCATACAATGCCAGTTTATTGGATTTTAATTCATACCTAAAAAATATCGAGATATTCATTTACTTTTTTATAAGCATATACATATAGCTTAAAAAAAAATACGAACAAATGAATACTACAAAAATTAAATCCTATTTATTATTTTTCTTTTTTAGCTGCAGTTTAAGCTTGTTAGCTAGTGCTCAAAAAACATTTAATATTCAGGTATTTTATTACAAAAAACTGTTGCCAAACCAGCCCATTTGGATCATAGACCAAGGTATAAAGAAAAATATCAAAACCAATGTCCAAGGCAAATGCACTTATAAATCTATATCAAACTCTTTATATATATATACATTTTATAATAAAGATAAAATTACTTTTACAGCTAGTACTACAACTTCAGTAGTAAATACCATTGAAATTTATATCTATAACAACAGCCATTGGATAGTAAATTACAATAAAAAAAGATTTGAATTCAATAAAAATGATAGTTTAAAAAACAAATCTTTAACCTATAACAAAAAGGAAAAAAATGTTAAAACCTATTATGATAGAGAATACACCACAAAAGATTCTTATATAGGGTATAGCACACCAACTTTAAGTATTGAAACAGATGACTTGCCAAGATTACCAACTTATACTCCTGGTATAATTAAATCAAAAATCAGTTCATCTATCCCTGAAAAGGCAATAATTACAACTAAAGCTGGCTTGCTCACCGCTGGCGAAGTAAACGACTTCAGTAAATGGAAATTGTGGAAAGACATTGCTGAAAATGATTTGGCTATATATAACAAAATTTGGGGTATAAAACCTGAAAATAGATACAGTGTTTTAGTCGTAAATAACAATAAGAAACCAGTTATAAATGCCAAGGTGCAGTTGCTTTCATCAGCAAATATTATAAAATGGGAAGCATATACTGATAATACAGGAAAAGCTGAACTTTGGAATAATATATATATGCATGACTCCATCAAAGATAAAAATTTAAAAATAAAAATAACATATAATGAAACAGTAAAATATATACATAAAGTATCTGAATTTCATAACGGCCTTAACAAGATAAAACTTGATGTTGCTTGTGAAGTTCCTAACAAAATTGACATAGCTTTTATTGTAGATGCAACAGGTTCTATGGGCGACGAAATAGAATATTTAAAAACTGAATTAAATGATGTAATCCAGAAAGCTAAAGCTGCCTTACCTCAAAATAGTTTTAGATTAGGAAGTGTTTTCTATCGCGATTTTGGAGATGAATATGTGACTCGTGTAAGCGACTTGGATGCCAATATTCAACACACCATTCAATTTATAAAAAACCAAAGAGCTGGCGGCGGTGGCGATGAACCTGAAGGTGTTGACACTGCTCTTAGCACTGCTTTAAACTATATGAACTGGGACAAACAAGCCATCACTCGTATTGCATTTTTGGTACTTGATGCTCCCCCTCATCATGATGAAAAAACATTAAACAGAATTAAAATGCTCACTCAGAAAGCAGCCGCTATGGGCATAAGATTGGTTCCACTCACAGCCAGTGGTATAGGCAAAACAACCGAATACTTAATGCGTTGTATGGCACTAGCTACCAATGGTACATACGTGTTCTTAACAGACGACAGTGGTATTGGCGGCTCGCACATCAAACCTACTACAGATAAATATAATGTTGAATTGCTTAATGATTTATTGGTGAGGCTCATCAAACAATATTCATATAGTGTGGGTTGTGATGAGTTGAAACAGCCAATCGATAGTTCCATCAAAGACACATTTGTAGTTCAAAATCCTGCTTGGAAAAACCCTATTGACACAGCTATTATAGACACACTTAACCAAAATCCGAATCAAAATGAAGAACCTAAATTCAAGTCTTGGAAAATATATCCAAACCCGACTGAAGGACCTATTAATATTGACATTGAAGGTGATTTAGGTGAGCTATTCTTGACAGACAATTCAGGTAAAATTCTACAACGCATTGAGGTAAACAACAAACAACAAATCAAACTTGATATACGCGAATATCCACAAGGTATATACTATTTAAAATATATCATGCAGAAAGGAAGCTTGGATGCCAAAGTGATATTGATTGGTAAATCATTAGATTAAAGCTATTTTGATAATTGATACTGAAAGCCACAAAACATAAATGCTGATGCTCCCGGAAAATGCTCAATTTTATTTGAAGGTACTTTGTTCCATCTTGTGCCCTCTACTATATATTTTCTTTCAATTAATTTACCACGTATACCTATACCCCAATTGAAATATAATTTAGAATCCCCCAATGGTGTACTTTTAGTGTACATAACACTTAACATATTCTTGATTTGAGTAAATTCTGAGTATGGAGAACTGTTTGAACCTGCAAATGAACCTGGGTCTTTATAAAAAACATTCGATTTTAGATAAGCGTACTCTAATTTTAAAGTACTAACAGAGTTGTTTTTAGTTTTGTTTAAATCGATGATATATCTGAGTTTTATTCCTTTGTCGTTAAATACTCTCATGGGTATAACCCAAATCTCAAAAAACGAAGGTGAATATAAAACATGGTTTGTCAAAGGCAGCACCAACGCTATATCTAAGCCCATATATTTACCTGTATCACTTTCTTTTTGTATAGAAAAGTTTAACTCATTAAATAGGTTTGCTCCTATTAACATTTTGTTCTGCTTTTGACCAGATGAAAGGTTTATGTATAATGAAAAAAACAAACATAACAAGCCAAGCTTTACATCTCTTTGCATTAAGTTAATAATCATTTATGAATTAAATAAAGAGCGAATATAATTATATATTGACAAAAAAAATCCTGCACTTCTTCAAGTACAGGATTTTTCTTTTATAAAAACTTGTTAACTAGTTGGTATGAATTCCTATGCAATAGTAGTCATATCCAGCTTCTTTCATTTCGTTCACATCATATACATTTCTGCCGTCAAAAATGGTTTTGGCTTTTAGTTTTGAACCAATTTTGGTCCATTCTGGTGTACGGAACTCTGGCCACTCAGTCACTATAAGTAAAGCATCTGCACCGTCAAGCACATTGTATTGATCATCGTTATATCCAATCTTATCTCCTAAGTGATGTTTTTTGCACTCTTCCATTGCTACTGGATCGTATGCGGTAACAGTGGCTCCTTGTTCTAACAATTGATTGATGATAACCAATGAAGGAGCTTCACGCATATCGTCAGTTTTTGGTTTGAAAGACAATCCCCAAAGAGCAAAATGTTTGCCTTTGATATTGCCACCAAAATGTTTCATTACTTTGTTATATAAAACAGATTTTTGAGCCTCGTTCACATCCTCAACTGATTTCAATACACGCATGTGATAACCATTGGTCTCAGCTGTCTTAATCAAAGCTTTCACATCTTTAGGGAAACATGATCCACCATAACCAATACCTGGATATATAAATTTAGTTCCAATACGGGTATCGCTACCAATTCCTTTTCTCACCATGTTCACGTCTGCTCCAACTATTTCACACAAATTAGCAATATCGTTCATGAAGCTAATTTTTGTTGCAAGCATACTATTAGCTGCGTATTTTGTCATCTCAGCACTTCTTATATCCATGCTAAAAATTGGATGGCCATTCACGATAAATGGCTTATATAATTTCTTCAATACCTCTTCAGCTTTAGGACTTGATACGCCTATCACAATTCTATCTGGTTTCAAGAAATCATCAATAGCAGCACCTTCTTTCAAAAACTCAGGATTTGAAGCCACGTCAAAAGCAATATTAGATCCACGTTTAGCTAACTCTTCGGCCACGGCTGCTTGTACTTTATCACCTGTTGTTACTGGCACAGTACTTTTAGTAACCACCACTAAGTAGTCTTGCATGTGTTTTCCGATGTCTCTAGCAACGCCTAAAACATATTTCAAATCAGCACTACCATCTTCACCTGGAGGCGTACCAACAGCTATAAATGCACATTCTGCACCTATAATGCTTTCAGCGATATTAGTGCTAAAATGCAAGCGACCTTTGGCCACATTACGTTCAACCATTTCTTCCAAACCTGGTTCATATATAGGAAGAATTCCTTTTTTTAAATTTTCGATTTTATTTACATCAATATCAATACAAGTAACGTCTATACCTACTTCGGCAAAACAAGTTCCTGTAACTAATCCGACATAACCGGTTCCTACTACTGCTACTTTCATTTTTTTAAATAGTTTTTATTATTAATAATTTGATTTAGTTTTTTAAATAATTTAATAAATTACTGGTTACATAATTTATTTGTTCTTCATCCATTTCAGTATGCATGGGCAAGGATACTACACATGAACACAACATTTCAGTAACAGGGAACATACCTTCTTTATATCGTTCATCTTTAAATGCTTTTTGCATATGCAGTGGAATTGGATAGTATATCATACAAGGTATACCTTTACTTTCCATATATGTTTTCAAACCCATTCTATCTACACCATTTAATTTCAAAGTATATTGATGAAATACATGGGTAGAACTTTCTGACCTTTTAGGTGTAGTCAAATTAGAATTGTTCGCAAAAACTTTATCATACGCATTTGCCAATGAAACTCTATGAGATGTATATTCGTTCAAATACTTCAATTTGGTGTTCAACACCGCTGCTTGAATACTGTCTAATCTGCTATTTACCCCAATCACATCATGTGTATATAATTTGCTTTGACCATGATTGCAAATCATTCTTAAATTATCTGCTAATGCATCATCGTTAGTAAAAATAGCTCCACCGTCACCATAACAACCTAAATTTTTACTAGGGAAAAAAGATGTAGTACCAACTGTCCCAATAGTTCCAGCATATTTTTTACTTCCATCTTTAAAAGTATATTCTGCTCCTATAGCTTGAGCGGTATCTTCAATTATAAACAAGTTGTGTTTACGAGCAATATCCATAATTGATTCCATGTCGGCACATTGACCAAAAAGATGAACTGGTACTATAGCTTTGGTTTTAGGAGTAATGGCAGCTTCAATAGCTGAAGGATCTATATTGAAAGTTTCTGGATAAACATCAACCAAAACTGGTGTGAGCCCTAACAATGAAATCACTTCTGCAGTAGCAACATAAGTAAAACTCGCTGTAATCACTTCATCGCCTGGTTTTAACCCTAAGGCCATCATGGCTACTTGCAATGCATCAGTTCCGTTTGCACATGGTATTACATGTTTAACATTTAAATAAGATTCTAAAGATGCTTGAAATGCTTTCACTTCAGGGCCATTAATATAGCCAGAATGCCCCAATACATTCATGATAGCCGAATCTATTTCGGATTTGATGTGTTGATATTGGGTGGCTAAATCCACCATTCTAATTGGTTTCATCTTTAGTTTTTAAAAAATGACCGCAAATATAAATCTAAATATTCTTTGTTTTATATATTTTAAATAAAGCAAACCAAAGCATAAATTTGCCCCATATTTATTCAATACAAACAATGATAACAATTGACCAATTTTCTTTTACCAATAAAAAAGCACTTATTAGAGTTGACTTTAACGTACCTTTAGATAAACAAACTTTTGCAATTACTGATGACAGTAGAATGACTGCTACTTTGCCTACTATTAAAAAAATATTAGCAGACGGTGGTTCATGTATACTGATGAGCCATTTAGGAAGACCCAAAGAAGGTCCTGAAGAAAAATATTCTTTAAAGCATTTAGTTTCTCATTTAGAAGAACTAACTAAAGTTAAAGTTTATTTTGCAAGTGATTGTATTGGAAGTGAAGCATCTGAATTGGCTGCTAATCTTAAACCAAATGAAATTTTATTGTTAGAAAATTTACGCTTTTATAAGGAAGAAGAAAAAGGTGATTTAGAATTTGCAAAAAAACTAAGTACACTAGGAGATATATACGTGAATGATGCTTTTGGAACTGCTCATAGAGCCCATGCTTCAACTGCTATCATTGCTCAATTTTTCCCTGGAAATAAATGTTTTGGTTATGTGATGGCAAATGAAGTTGCCAATGCAGATAAAGTCATGAAAAATACAGCTAGACCTTTCACAGCTATTACAGGTGGGGCTAAGGTTAGCGACAAACTATTAATAATTGAAAACCTATTAAATGTGGCTGACAATATTCTTATAGGCGGCGGTATGGCTTATACTTTTATGAAAGCTATGGGTGGAAATATTGGAAACAGTCTTTGCGAAAATGATAGACTTGACCTTTGTTTACAATTGATTCAAAAAGCAAAAAACAAAGGGGTGAATTTGATGCTACCTATTGATAGTATTATTGCTGACAAATTTGACAATGAAGCTCAATTACAAACTACTGAAAGCAACAACATACCTGATGGGTGGATGGGATTAGATATTGGCCCTAAAGCTTCTGAAGCGTATAGTAAATGCATATTAGAATCTAAAACAATTCTTTGGAATGGCCCTATGGGTGTTTTTGAAATGAGTAGCTTTGAAAAAGGAACAAAAGCAGTAGCTGAAGCTTTGGCCATAGCAACTGAAAAAGGTGCTTTTACTTTAATAGGAGGTGGCGATTCTGCAGCTGCAATTAACAAATTTGGATATGAACATAAAGTTAGCTATGTTTCTACAGGTGGCGGTGCTTTACTTGAATATTTCGAAGGTAAAACACTTCCGGGAATAGCTGCCATTTTAAACTAATATTTTTACCCTACAATTAGTTTTCGATTGCAAAACTTATATTCTTCTATTTGATTGGAAGCTACTATTACTAGCCTATTTAATGTAAGTGTCTCAATTAAATGATGGTAAATTTTAATGCCTTCATCATCTAAATTGGTACAAGGCTCATCTAACATTATTACTTGTGAATAGGTATAAAATGCAAGAGCTAGCTTTAGCCTTTGTTTCATACCCGATGAATAATATTTTATATATTTTTTCTTTGCTGACAACAATCCAACTTTTTCTAATATTTCAAGTGTGGTTGTTTCATTTATTTTGTCTCTTTGACTAAAATGAAATTCTATTAATTCAATTGCATTGAGTTCTTCTGGTAATTCTAAATAAGGAGCAGCAAATGAAAGTAATTTATATATATTTTCTTCTTCCATGTTTTGTCCATTATGAATATATTTAACAACCCCTTTTGATGGAGCAACAAAACCTAACAACATTTGAATCAGGGTAGATTTTCCACTTCCATTTGCTCCTAAAATTACATAACTTACAGGTGATTCAAAAGTCAAGTTCAATCCACTATATAGCAGCTGTCCTGCAAATTGTTTTGATACGTTTTCGGTATGAATGATAAAACTCAAAAATAATTAGATTAATTAAGACAATAAAATTTTCCAAGCTTCTTGAACTAGCTTTTGTGCTAATAATTCATGTGCCATTTTGTGCTTTTCAAAACTTGACTTTTTAGCAATATTAGGCGAAACCGATTCAATATCTTCTTTAGTGGGAAATTGCTCCACGTTCCCTAATTGTCCTAAATCATTACCTGTTAAAAAATGACTGTTTCTAATATCCTCTCTAATTTGATCGATACCTATTCCTTTATTTCTCACCGGTTTCTCAATTTCAAACAAAGCCCCCCCCGATGCCCTACAATACCAATCTCCGCCTAATCTAGCCACTAAGTCTAATTTGTTTTGATCTATATGTTTTTTTTCTGCATCTAATACATCATTATTCACATGTATAACTAATACTTCGCATATCACTAAATTGCCTGCTCCTCCTTTGTCTCCCAAACTTTTTACTTCTAATACTTTGCACTCTAATTGTATTGGCGACTCTTTTACTCTATAAGGTTTAATCAGTTGCGAGGTTTCTTTAGTAAATCCACTTTTCACAAATTCATCCACCCCTTTTTCATATTCAGTACTTGCCAATGAAGTTTGCCAAACCATATCATAATTTACCATATTGATACATACTTCATCTATTTCTAGAACATTCTCTAAAGTATGCTTAATTGTATTGTCTCTAACTCTTCTCGCAGGTGAAAAAACTAAAATGGGAGGGTTTGAACTAAATAAATTAAAAAAACTAAATGGACTTAAGTTAGCATTACCATTTTTATCTATGGTGCTAGCAAAACATATAGGCCTTGGAGCTATAGCATGTTGAAGTATTGTTTGAATTTCAGCAGGCTTCATCATTTTCAAATCAAAAGTGGTGGTTTCTATCATGTTAGTTTTGTGTTATAGATTGATTTAAAAAATCGTTAAATGGTTTCAATGCCTTACAAACTTCAACGATATTTTCAATATCCATATCCTTTTGTGAAACTTTATGAACTGAAATAAAACTTTTATGTTTTAGATATTCTATTGAAGGATTTTTTTCATCATATCCTTTAGGTGTTGATATGAGTTTATCCCCACTCATTTTATTGAAATACTTTTTATATATTTTATGGTTTATAATTTTTTCAAAACTCTCAAAATTATAATCAATCTCTTGTCTAATAGATTTTAGTAAAGGAGCATCAGGCATATATATACCCCCAGCTATCATACTTGAGCCAGGTTCAATATGTATATAATATCCAGCATAATTACTTTTTTTTCCCCCTTTATTTATAATAGCCCCAATATTTGTTTTATATGGCGATTTATCTTTAGAAAATCTAACATCTTTATTAATCCTAAATATACAGTCTTTAGCTTGTAATCCTTCTATACTCTTGTCGAATTTGCTAATTTCAAGTATTAAGTCTGCAATGAATTTATTGAAATCTTTCTTTATTGTTTCCCACTCTGACCTATGTTGATCGAACCACTCTTTGTTATTATTGTCTTTTAATGTTGACAAAAATGATAATACTTTTTTGATATCCATATTATTTAATTATTAACAGAGGAAAGTGAGGTTCTCAATATCAGTTGTTTATAGCCTTGATTATCAATCATATGCAACGCGTCTTGTCGTGTCGGGGTAACTTTTTGTTATAAGATTTCAAACATGGGGATTGTTATGTCTAATTTCTTATAACAAGCCTCAAATGTATATATACTTTTTGGTTTTATAAAAAAAAATATCAATTTGAGTAACCAACTTATTTTTCAATGAAAATGAATTTATCTCCAATATCACTATATTTTTAGTTTATTTCGATACAGTTTCTTTATTCTAAGTTCCATTCACGATTAAATACATTCAAACCATTGTCATTTAATCAATTGCATTGGTTTTATTTGAAATTTTATTTCTAGGGCAATAGGGCAATACATATATATGTGTATTGCCCTATTGCCCTATTAAATAAATTAGAAAAAAATGTGAATACAATAAGTTATTCATTTATCAAAAAACAAAGAAAATATTACTGCTATAAAAATGAATGCTTATAAAAAGCAGCTAAAGTTATTTTCGATATAAAAACAGTTTTGAATCACCAGGAATTGGATAAAGATAAAATGGATGTATGATATATTAAAGAAAGGATGTCGAAAAACAATATAAAGTATAAGATTGAGAATGTAATTACAGAATGAACTCAAGGCGATTCCGATGAATTCCGACTTTCTCCTATATTTTTCTAAGATATTTCCATGGAATTCCTATAAAATTCCATCGAAATTACCGGTTTTTACCCCATTTTCCGGTAAAAGTCCTGTGGTTTTCCATGGGACTTTGTGTTTTATTTTATATTACTCTAAAATTCACAAAAGTTGACCTTATTAGACGGAAAATTATTTTTATTGATTATGAAGAATGGTTATATTTCATTACTTTTGACTCGATGGTAGTTTTTATTAAGTTTGTAGCTATTGTTCATTTAAGTATTTAGTCACACTAAATCTGATTATTTTATAAAAAAATAGTTAAAGAATTAATAAAATATAAAAACCCAAATTATAAATGTCCAATTGTAAGCAAGTATGGCAAAAAAAGAAGTAAAAGAAAAAGCAATTGAAGTTACCCTTTGGGAAGCAGCTAATAAACTGAGAGGCAGTGTGGAGCCTGCCGAGTATAAGCATGTGGTATTGGGATTGATCTTCTTAAAGTTTGCCAGTGATAAGTTTGAAGAACACAAAGCAAAACTTATTGCAGAAGGCAAAGAAAAATACATCGAAATGGCGGAGTTCTACAATATGAACAATGTGTTTTTCTTAGAAGAAATAAGCCGTTGGAGTTATCTGATAAAAAGAGCCAAACAAAACGACATTTCATTGCTCATTGACACAGCTTTGCATACCATAGAGAAAAACAACAAAGCATTGAAAGGTGCCTTGCCCGACAATTACTTCTCTCGATTGGGGTTGGATGTAACCAAACTGGCTTCGTTGCTCGATACCATTAATGATATAGATACCACCAAAGACCCTAAGCAAGATGTGGTGGGAAAAGTATATGAATATTTTCTCTCTAAGTTCGCTTTAGCTGAAGGAAAGGGTAAAGGAGAGTTTTACACCCCAAAGAGCATTGTAAACTTGATAGCCGAAATGATTGAACCTTACAAGGGTATAATCTATGACCCTGCTTGTGGTAGTGGAGGTATGTTTGTTCAATCCATTAAGTTTATAGAAGCCCATCATGGCAACAAGAAAGAGATTTCTATATATGGACAGGAATACACAAATACCACCTATAAACTAGCAAAGATGAATCTTGCCATACGAGGAATAAGCGGAAACCTTGGCGAAAAAGCTGCCGACACTTTTGCAGACGACCAACACAAAGACCTGAAAGCCGATTACATCATGGCAAACCCGCCTTTTAACCAAAAAGATTGGCGGGCTGAGACTGAATTGAAGGACGACCCACGTTGGAGAGGTTATGATGTGCCACCCAAAAGCAACGCCAATTATGGTTGGATTTTGAATATGGTTTCTAAGCTTTCCGAAAATGGCATTGCAGGTTTTATATTGGCAAATGGTGCTTTGAGTGGTGGTGGCGAAGAATACAAAATACGCAGAAAGCTGATTGAAAATAATTTGGTGGAAGCCATTTTGGTATTGCCACAAGGAATGTTTTACACTACTCCAATAAGTGTTTCAATTTGGATATTAAACAAAAACAAAAAAGCACATAGCCGCAGCATTGGCGATGAACAACGACATTACCGCAATCGTGAACAAGAAATTCTGTTTATGGATTTGCGACAAATTGGCGAACCATTTGAAAAGAAATTTGTCCAGTTCAGTGATCAACATATTAAAGACATTGGCAAAACTTACCACACTTGGCAACAAGAAAAAAACAATTACAAAGACATTCCTGAATATTGCTATTCTGCAACCTTTGACGAAGTAGCCAAAAAAGATTTTTCACTCGTGCCAAGCAAATATATCGAGTTTGTAAACCGAGATGAAAATATTGATTTTGACGAAAAAATGCAAACCTTGCAAAAAGAGTTTGCCGAATTACTGAAAGCCGAAGCGGCCTCTAAAAATGATTTATTAACTGTGTTTAAAGAATTAGGTTATGAAATCAAATTATAGTGAATTAGGGAAATATATTAGAGAAGTCAATGAAAGAAATTCAGACTTGGCAATTACAAATTTGTTAGGTGTGAGTATGGAAAAAACTTTCATCCAATCTGTTGCTAATCTTAATGGAGTTGATATGTCCGTTTATAAAGTTTTAAAAAACGAACAGTTAGCTTGTAAGTTAATGAGTGTTGGTCGTGATGAAAAACTCCCAGTTGATTTATATAAAGAACAAGAACCATCTATTGTTTCATCTGCTTACTATGTTTTTGAACCAAAAGATAAAGAAGAGTTATTGCCTGAATATTTAATGATGTGGCTATGTCGGCCAGAAAACGATAGATATATTGGCTTTATAAGTGGCGGTGATGTAAGAGGTGGTATTTCTTGGGAGACATTTTGTAGTCTTCCAATTAAGGTTCCTTCCATCTCCAAACAAAAAGAAATCGTACAAGAATACAACACCATCCAAAA
Organism: Bacteroidota bacterium; assembly: GCA_947460345.1. Lineage (GTDB taxonomy): Bacteria > Bacteroidota > Bacteroidia > UKL13-3 > UKL13-3 > CANHGM01. The sequence continues at coordinate 17,471 of CANHGM010000031.1, forward strand.
TCGTATCCATCTCAACCAACAGTTGATACAAAAACTTGAAGAAACCGCACAGGCGATTTATAAGGAGTGGTTTGTGGAGTTTGAATTTCCTGATGAAAATGGAAAGCCATATAAAAGTAACGGTGGTGAAATGGTTTGGTGTGAGGAATTGGGGAAGGAAATTCCGAAGGGGTGGAAAATTATTTCTGTGAAAGAGTTTTGTAAAGAAATGAAATCTGGAGGAACACCCAGTAGGGATAACAATATTTATTGGAATTCAAAAGATATTCCTTGGTTGAAAACTGGTGAAGTTTGTAATCGCGTTTTAGTTAAAGCTGAAGAATATATTTCAAATGAAGGGTGTAAAAATAGTTCAGCGAAAAAATTACCAATTAATACAGTTTTAATTGCAATGTATGGCGAAGGAAAAACTAAAGGACAAGCGGGCTATTTGAGATTTGAAGCAACTACTAATCAAGCCTGTTGTGCAATGATTTGTGATAACGAATTTGATTCGACATTCCTGTATTATTTTTTAAGAATTAATCAATCTGAAATTGCAAATCTTGCAAATGGTGGAGCACAGCCAAATTTGAGTAAAGAATTGATTGAAAATATTAGAATTATTAGACCAAATTTTATGGCTATAGGTAAACATCATTTTGTAAAATTCATCAATCACAGTGAAATCTTGGAAAGAGAAAACTAAAAGCTATCGGAACTGAAAGATTTTCTTCTTTCGAAATTAGCGACAATAGAAAATTAAAAGATGAGTAGCGAAAAACTTAAAATCAACGAGAAATCAATAAGAACTGAACTAAAGTCTTATAAGGATAACCCTTTTGATTGTCTTTTTGAATATATATGGAATTCCTTTGATGCTGGGGCAACCGAAGTTAAACTTGACTTTGATATTCCAAATCAAGGGATAGGATATGCTTCAAATGTACGAATAACAGACAACGGTAAAGGATGGGATTTTGATGATGATGCCACCACGAACAATTTTATGTCATCAACAAAAAATCCAAGGAGAAACAATACACTTCCCAAAGGTCAATATGGAAGAGGTAGATATACTTTCATTTGGATTTCAGAAAAACTGACAGCTTTTAGTAAAGGAAAAAAATTAACCTTACAGCATAATACTGAAATTAAAAAAGAAGATTCAGATTTTAACCAAGTCGGCACCCAAATAAATTTTGAATGTGTTACTGAAAGTTTTTCTAATTTTTTATTATCCGATATTTTACATCAAAAAATAATATTGGAATTTGGATGGTTCTTGCTAGAAAACGAACAATATAAAATCATAATAAACGAAAATGAAGTTAATCCTTACAACTGCATAAAAGAGTCAAAAGAATATTTATCAGATTCTTTCCCTGAAAAAGTAAAAAATGAATTGCATAAAGATTTTGAAGCAAAAATTATCTTGTGGAAGGAAAAGCCATCAGAGTATTCTAAGTTTTATTTTTTGAATGAATCAAAAATTGAAATACTAAAACAGAATACTGGTTTAAATAAGAAGAGTGACGATTTTTGGCATTCTGTTTATATAAAATCTTCTTTATTCAACACATTAGATAATGTTATAGAAGAAGATGAAGAAGCTTCTCAAATCAATTTAACCTTTGGAGATAAAAAGGCTATTAGAATTAAAAAACAAGTTATAACATTCTTGAAAGAAGAATTGGTGAAGCTAAGAAAACCATATCTAATTCTTCAGTCAGATAGTATGCTGGAGGAACTAAAAGAAGAAAAAATAATTCCTGACTTACCCGATTTTGGGATTTACGATGAAGAATCTTATGATGACTTGATAAAAACCATTTACACAATTACACCTTCTCTTTTTGTTGGAAAAAGTAAGCCAGAGAAAAAGTTCATTTGTGCTGCATTTGCGGGTCTTCTTTCTACACAAGATGATGTTTTGATTAAAACTATATTAGAGCAATTACAGGAATTAACAGAAGAAGAAAAAGTTGATTTATTATTGATTCTTAAAAGAACAACCTTTTCAAATATTATAAAAACAATTAAAGAAATTGACCACAGGTTAGAAGTAATCGACAAATTGAAATTTCTTATTTCAGAGCACGAAAAAGAAACTCTTGAAGTCAAGCACTTACAAAAAATATTAGATGAAAATTTTTGGTTGTTTGGAGAACAATTTAGGCTATTTAGTTCAACAGAAGGAGCACTAAAAAATGTGCTAATAAAATATGCTAAAGAAGTACTTGAGATTGAAGACCCTGAATTAGAAAGTAGCCCGAACGGAGAAGTAGATTTATTTCTTACCAAAACAGAATTAACAGGCGAAGGAATTCAAAAGAATATAATTGTTGAAATTAAAAGAGCGTCTAAACTATTGACTGAAGGCAAAGAATACAACCAAATAAATGATTATAGAAAGAAAATATTAGAGCAGAATATATGCAATGGAGAAAATCAATATTGGGAATTTTATTTAATCGGTAAAAATTATGACAAAGGAATTAATGAGCTTATTCAAAATGCTAAGCAACACGGTGAAAAGGAAAAAGGATTAAGTTTTAGTATCAATGATGGTAGGGTGAAGATATATGTTCGTAAATGGTCTGATATTTTGGAAGTTGAATGGGGAACTAAAATGAAATACTTGAAAGAAAAATTACAAATTCAGGCAAAAAAAGCAAAAGCAACACCACAAGAAATTACCGAAGATTTGATTAAATGAAATTCACAGAAGAAAAATTAGAAAAGGCATTTACCGAGTTACATTATATAACAACTAAATAAAATGGAAGAGATAAAAGAACTATTGGCCATAACTAAAAAATTAAAAGATAAATATATCCACTTAAACAAACAATTTAGTTTAGATGGTAAATTAGTGGGCGACATTGGTGAAGTATTGGCAGCCGAGAAATATGGATTAAAATTATTGAAAGAAAATGCAGAAGTGCACGATGCCGAAGAACTGTCAACAGGTAGAATGGTGCAAATAAAATCTTCATTCAAAGGAAATAGTTACTTTCCTTGTGGGGAAAACCGCACACCCGCTTATTTCTTGAGTATTGTAATAAATGAGGATGGAGAAATTTTTGAATTGTTTAATGGTCCCGGGCAATTTATTAAAGAGCATTATATAGAAGCAAGAAAAATAAAGCCATATAAAAATCATTATTATACTTTATCAAGTGGGGTATTAGAAGAATTAAATAAACAAGTGGAGGAAAGTGATAAAATAAAAGAGGTAATGAAAATTGTAAACGAAAAATAATAGTTGTTGTTGAAAATAGTATTTTACTGATAATTCTAAATATATAATTTAACATTTGAAAAAAACTCTCCTATATATCTTACCACACTTAAAGAAACTACTTGTGTTTCTTGAGGGAAAGGTAAAGCATGAAAAGATGAAAGAGGAGGAAACCTTATATTCATTGGCTCCTAAGATTATTACAGAAGAGGAGCAACTTAAAAATATAAAACCCTATTTAGATAGTTTAAAAAAGGCTATCAATACAGAGGGGATTAATAATATAGCACTTACAGGCAGCTATGGAAGTGGTAAAAGCACCATACTCAAAACATTTAGACACAGTCATCCCGAATATAAATATTTGAATATATCCTTAGCTTCTTTTAAAGAAAATAAAGGAAAACCTGAAGACACTGAGTTTGAAAGAAAATTGGAAGTAAGCATTTTACAACAAATGTTTTATCATGTAGAGCCTTCTATCATTCCAGATTCAAGGTTTAAACGAATAACAAATATTACCCAAGAGAGGCTGAGAAAGTTCTCGTTCTTTCTCAGCCTTTGGTTATTCAGTGTTTTGTTGTTGTTCAAGTTTGATTATATAAATATTTTGAATCCAGAAGGATGGAAGTTTGCTTACCGGATCGATTGGATAGCCATACTTGCATCTGCCATGTTCTTTGTCGGACTCAGTTTTTTAGCCAGAAGTATATACCGCCTGTTTAAAAATTCGAAAATAAACAAATTGAATATCAAAGGAGAGTTGGAGTTAGGTGAAATCACTGATAAATCAGTTTTTAACCAACATTTAGAAGAGATATTATATTTCTTTGAACGAACAGAATTTAATGTGGTGACCATAGAAGATGTGGATAGGTTTGATAGCACCGATATATTCACCAAGTTGAGAGAAATAAATATACTCATCAACAACTCAAAGGTGATAGACAGAGAGGTGAAATTCATTTATGCTATCAAGGATGAAATGTTTGCCAACCAAAATGACAGGGTAAAGTTCTTTGAATTTATTATACCAGTTATATCCTTTATTAATCCATCGAATGCAAATGAACAATTAAGAAAACTTATCGAAGAATCGAATCTAAAAGGCGTTTTGTCAGAAGATTTTATTGACGATGTGATCATTTTTATCAACGATATAGACATGAGGTTGCTCATTAATATATTTCATGAATACACCATCTATAGAGAGCATTTAGATAAGGCCTTAAATCAAAATGAACTCTTTGCCATGATGATATACAAGAATATGTATCCCGAAGATTTTGGGGATTTAATGAAACAAAAAGGCAAGTTGTATCAGTTTATATCCAAACGAAAAGAATATGGTAAAGAACTCATAAATGTTTTATTAAAAAAAGGTGAGGAGTTAGATAATGAAATTAAATTAATAGAAAGCGAAGTTGATAAACCTATAAAGGATTTAAGAGCAATTTACATACTCAAATTAGTTGGGAAGTTAGAGAATTTCCATTCGTTTGAAATCAATGGGGATAGTGCAACAATAGAAGAAGTTCTAGAAGATTCTTTTTTTGATGCACTTATAGAAGAGAAAAAAATTAAATACTATTATTGGTCTGACCCTCACATGAACGGGAGATGGCAAATAACAGGGCCTAAGTATAGTAGTTTTGATTTTTCTGTTATAGAGATTGAAGTTTCAAACAAATTTAAATATAAACAGAGGGAAAAGTACCTAACTGATATTTCTTCAGGAAAATTGAATCAACTGAAAAAGGGAAGAGAAGAATTGTTGAATAAAATAAGAGATGTTGAAGCTTTTAGTATAAAGGATATATTTGAGCAGGTTACCATCGATGGTTATCTTGATAGTTTTAAAGATAAGAACTTGGTAAGGTACTTATTGCTAAATGGCTATATCAATGAAAACTATAACGATTATATCTCCTTGTTTCATGGGGTGAGCTTAACACAGTCTGATTATAATTTCATTAGAAATGTCAAAGGATATGTGGAGAGTGATTTTAATTATAAATTGATTAAGACAGAACAGGTAATTAAAAACCTTCAAGAGAAATACTTTGCTATCAAGTATATATTAAATTTTGATTTATTAACGTGTCTAATGAATCTTACTTCAGAGAAACATTCAAAGAGTCGAATACTTTTCAGATATCTAAGTGGTGATGAGGAAAATATTAATCAATTTATCTTGGCATATATAGTTGGTGGTTCAGAAAGTTTAGGTTTGTTTATAAAGAATATTGTAAAATATAAACCTTCATTTTGGGTATATTTAAAACAGAAATCCTTACTCCCAGAAGAGAAGATAAAAGATATTGTTAAGCTAGTGTTTGAATTTGCCGAGAAGCAAGATATTGAATCTTTCGAAGATATGCATTCATTGGCAGCCTATATTGAGAAAATGCCTGATTTATTATCCTTCGCATCTTCATTAAAGAAAACAGATAGTCTTGAGTATTTCATAAAGAGTCAGAATCTTCTGATTGAATACCTGCAAAATCCTGAATCTAGTTCAATGCCATTTTTGGAATATGTATATGAAAATAATCTCTATGAACTGAATCAACACAATATAGACACCATCGTAAGATGGAAAGCTCCAGAAAATAACAGAAGCCTTTACCCTAATTATTATTCTTCTCTGTATAGACTTAATATTGAAAAGCTATTTGCATATATAGAATCCAATTTTAAAGAATTTGTTGAGAATGTTTTACTTAAGATTGGAGATGAAAACTCTGAAGATGAAGAAATTCTGAAAGGTGTCCTGAACAATACAGATTATACCTTAGAACTTAGAGAAAAATTTGTATTGAGTCAACGAAGTGATGTTGAATCATTGAAAAAGATAGAAGACATACAAGTCAAAGAAATGTTGTTGAGAAACAATAAGGTAAAACCTACTTGGCTGAACGTGTTTGATTATTATGATAGCTTGGAAGAGCAATCAATCAATGATATATTGGTTCATTACTTCAATCAAGAAAAAAATTATTTTGAGCTTTCTAAATTCAAAATGAATTTAGATGAACGAGATAAGTCTTATTTGGATGACTTTTCAAACTTGTTATTATATACTAAAGGAATTGAACAAAATGCATTCAAGTCTTTGCTTTTAAGTTTTCAATTCAATTATAATGCAATTGAATATAGCCAATTTAACGATGATATCATAAATCATATGATAGAAATCAATATGTTGAATTTTTCTTATGAAAATTTTGATGGCATCAGGAATTATCATCCTAGTCTCTTTTTGAAATATATAGGAGCAAATCAAGATCAATTTATTGAGCAGTTTGTCGAGCATGATAAATTCTTATTAAACAATGGAGAATTGATTTTATTTTTTAAATCAGATCTAATTAATTTGAATTATAAATTAGAAGTCATACAAAACCTTGCAGAAGATATTATTATTGGTAACACAGATATTGCCATTATAGTCTTTGAATTAATCTATAATTTAGAAAATATATCTGTTTCTTATGGAGAAATAAGTGCCATGTTTGATGCCAATCTTTCGATAGAAAAAAGAATTATTCTACTGAATCATCATTTTAACAAACTAAAAGAAAACGAAATAGAAACCTTAGTTAAAAAACTAGGTGATGATTATTCTAAGATTTTTGAATATGATGAGAAAGTATTATTTGATAAAAATGAATATAATAGAGTATTGTTCAAGAATTTGTTAGAAAAGGAAATGATTACTCACATGAGTTTAAAGGAGAAAAATAATAAAATTAGAATAATTGGTAAAATATCCTAAATGATACCACAATTACTAAATACATTTAAAGCAACCAGACAAATAGGTCTATAGATAATTTATATAAAATGAAATTCAATGAAGAAAAATTAGAACGAGCTTTTACCGAGTTGTTGGGGCAAGAAGGATTTTCCCACCATTTGGGCATTACGATAACTCGTAAGCAAGACGTAGTATTACTTGAAGAAATAATGTTAATTAGAGAATGAAAACTTGGATAACTAAAGCCATAGCATATTTAGATAAATCGTTAGGGAAAATACCGAGCGAACTCAATGAAATTGATTGGAAAATTACCTTATCGCCCAATAATGATAAGTTGTGCAAACACATTGCTGCTTTTTCCAATTTGCCTGGTGGAGGTTTTTTGGTTTTCGGGGTGGATGACAAAACAGGCAAAGCTCAAGGAATTACAAAAACAGATGCGGATAGTATCATAGAAAGATTGGCTTCGCTGTGCCGTGATGGTCTGGAACCATTGGTGAGTATAGACCATAGTATTGAAACCTTTAGAGGAGAAGAATTGCTGTTTGTGTACATAAAAGAAAGTGCCATAAAACCGGTTCACTTAAAAGGCAAAACCATAGAAGATAGCCATATCCGAAGCGGAGGAACTACTCGTAAAGCCTCGCGGCAAGAAATTGGAGCGTTAATGCTCAATAGTAAATCACCCACCTGGGAAGAGTTACACGCTTCAAAGTTGTTAAACGAAGTTGAGGTTATAACGCTATTGGAGTATGATAAAATTTTGGAGTTGCTTAAAAAACCTGTTCCAAGTAATATTCCCGAAATTATTAAATGGTTGGAAGATGAAAAAATGATTGTAGATGTGGATGGCAAAGGATTTTACATCACCAATTTTGGTGCTATTGCTGCAGCAAAGGATTTAACCAAATTTGATGGTTTGAGCAGAAAAGCGGTACGCCTTATTAAATATGAAGGTAAGAACAAAGCAGCAGGGAGCAAAGAATATCCGGGTACAAAAGGATATGCCATTGGCTTTGAGGGTCTGATACAATTTGTAAAAGGGTTGCTTCCCGGCAGTGAGGTCATAAAAAACTCATTACGTCACGAAACAAGTGTTTATCCTGAAATAGCTTTAAGAGAATTAATAGCCAATATTTTAATCCATCAAGATTTCACCATTAGAGGAACTGGCCCTATGATTGAGATTTTTGAAGACCGCATTGAATTTACCAATCCTGGCAAACTGCTTCCAACAAAAAAATTAGATCGTTTAATTAGAACTACACCCGAATCGAGAAATGAAATTTTAGCTTCGGCATTTCGCAGATACAATATCTGTGAAGAAAGAGGATCAGGATTTGAAAAAGCAGTGATGGCTATTGAACTTTTTGGATTGCCGCCTTTAAAATTTGAAGAAACTGAAAATGCTTTTAAAGTTACGATGTACTCTCCACGCAAGTTTGCAGAAATGTCAAACGAAGAGCGAATTGAAGCTTGTTACCAGCATAGTATCATTGAATATTACGGAAATGGCGGATTTAATAACACCTCATTGCGTAAACGCTTTGGAATGCATGATAAACAAGCCGCCCAAATTTCAAAATTAATAAAAGACGCAATTGAAGTAGGAAAAATAAAATCAAAAGATCCGGAAAGTGAATCGAAAAAATTCAGTTTGTATGTGCCTTATTGGGCATAGGCTTATTTAACCACAAAACGTATGTAGATATGAATACATTGAAAATCAATTACTTTTTATTTAACCAGAATTCGGAAAATGACTTTTGCTTATTTTTCTATGATTTATATTTTGGGTTTAAATCATTAATAATTAACACTTTGTTATTTAACTTGAATTCGGAAAATATTTTTTCGGATGTTAAAAAAATCTTTTAAATGAAATTCACCGAAGAAAAATTAGAACATGTATTTATAGAATTGTTGGGTCAGGAGGGTTTTTCGCACCACTTGGGTGAAACCATCAACCGTCGACCAGATGAAGTATTGATAGAAGATGATTTGAACCAGTTTTTAATGACCCAATATGCACATGAAGGCATTACCTCTTCAGAAGTAAAATCAATTATTCTACAATTAAAGTCATTGCCAGCTTCTGACCTATATGAAAGTAATAAAACATTTATAAGAATGTTGTCGGATGGTTTTATTTTGAAAAGAGAAGACCGCAGCAAGAAGGATATATATATACAATTGATAGATTATAGAGGTTTGCAAAAACACAAGCAACCCGACAGGGAACATTTGTTGGAAGTAGCGGCAGAACAAGAAATTGACCTTGCCTATTTGGATTCCGTTCAAAAAGACAATAATATTTATAAATTTGTTAACCAATTAGAGATTATCGGCACAGAAAAAAGGATACCTGATGGTATATTATATATAAATGGTTTGTCTTTGGTGGTGTTTGAATTTAAATCTGCAATTCGTGAAGAAGCCACCATTTTTGATGCATTTAAGCAATTAACAGTTCGCTATCGCAGAGACATACCTGAGTTGTTTAAGTATAATACTTTTTGTGTGATTAGCGATGGTGTGAACAATAAAGCAGGTTCTTTCTTTGCCCCATATGAGTTTTATTATGCTTGGCGACGAATAGCAGGATTGGCCAAGGATGTGGATGGCATAGATAGTATGTTCACCCTCATACAAGGAATGTTTCATAAAAACCGATTGCGTGACATTATTCGCAACTTCATATATATACCTGATAGTTCGAAGAAAAATGAAAAGGTAGTGTGTCGCTATCCGCAATACTATGCAGCGAGGGCATTGTATGACAACATAAAGATAGCCCAAAAGCCAGAAGGAAATGGAAAAGGCGGAACCTATTTTGGAGCTACAGGTTGTGGTAAAAGTTTTACGATGTTATACCTTACCCGCTTGTTAATGAAAAGCGAGTATTTTGAGAGCCCAACCATTATATTGATTACTGATAGAACTGATTTGGATGACCAGCTTTCAAGTCAGTTTACCAATGCCAAAACCTTTATAGGCGATAATACTGTGGTTAGCGTTGAAAGCAGAGCCACCCTAAGAGCGTTATTACAAGGCAGGCAAAGCGGAGGAGTTTTTCTCTCTACTATACACAAGTTTACAGAAGACACCGAACTTCTCACCGAGAGAACCAATATTATTTGTATATCAGATGAAGCACACCGCAGTCAAGTAAACCTTGACCAAAAAGTAAAAGTTACCGAGAAAGGTGTAACCAAAACTTATGGATTTGCTAAATATTTACACGATTCACTTCCTAATGCCACTTTTGTAGGTTTTACAGGAACTCCTATAGATGCCACACTTGATGTATTTGGAAAAGTAGTGGACGCATATACAATGACAGAGTCTGTGAAAGATGAAATTACAGTTAGAATTGTATATGAAGGTAGAGCAGCCAAAGTATTGCTAAATAATACAAAACTTAAAGAAATAGAAGATTATTATGCCAGTTGTGCAGAGGTTGGAAGTAATGAGAATCAGATAGAAAAAAGCAAGAAAGAGATGGCACAGATGTATGCCATTATTGGTGACCCTGAACGTCTGAGAGCAGTTGCTGAAGATTTTGTCAATCACTATGAGAAGCGATTGTCTGAAGGGGCAACTGTAAAAGGTAAAGCCATGTTTGTTTGCAGCACACGTGAGATTGCTTACGACTTATATAAGAATATTATTGATCTACGTCCTGAATGGAATGAAAAACGAGAAGCCGAAGAAGGAGCTGTGCTTACTGACAAAGAGAAACGCGAATTAAAACCCATTGAAAGAATTAAACTAATTGCTACCAGAGGTCATGATGATGAGAAGGAAATGTATGATTCATTAGGGACAAAAGAGCAACGTAAAGAACTAGACAGGCAATTCAAAAACGAAAAATCGAATTTTAAAATAGCTATCGTTGTTGATATGTGGCTTACTGGGTTTGATGTTCCATTCTTGGATAGTATTTACATAGACAAGCCAATATATAGACACAATTTAATTCAAACTATTTCTAGAGTGAATAGGAAGTTTGAAGGTAAGAATAAAGGTTTGGTGGTAGATTATATTGGCATCAAAACACAAATGAATTTGGCCTTAAAAATATACGGCGAAGGTGAAAAAAATAACTTTGAAGATATTACAGAATCTTTAGTCATTGTAAGAAATCATTTAGACCTTTTGGCTAAGTTGTTTCACACGTTCGATAGTTCAAAATATTTCGATGGCACCACTATACAACAATTAAATACTTTGAATTTGGCTGCAGAATATGTGCAACAAAGTAAAGATTTTGAAACACGTTTTATGGGTTTGGTTAAAAGGCTAAAAGCGGCTTATGATATATGTACTGGTAGTGAACAATTATTACAAACAGAAAGGGATTATACTCATTTCTATTTGGCCATTCGTTCTATTATTTTTAAGCTTACCAAAGGTAACGCACCTGATACAGCTCAGATGAATTCGAGAGTGCGTGAGATGATAAAAGAAGCTTTACAAAGTGATGGTGTAGAAGAGATTTTTAAACTTGGAGAAGAAGCAACATCTGAACAAGATATATTTGATGAAGATTACTTGGCAAAGATTGATAAAATTAAACTGCCTAATACTAAAATTAAACTGTTGCAACTATTGCTTGCCAGAGTAATTGGAGAAATAAAAAAGGTAAACAAAGTAAAAGGAATTGATTTCTCAAAGAAAATGAAAGACTTGGTTGACCGATACAATGACCGAAGTGCAAACGACATTTTAAGAAGTGAAGTATATGAAGAAATGGCAAATGCCTTAACTGATTTGATTTGGGAAGTCCATAAAGAATTTTCGGCTGGCGATGAATTGGGTATTGGCTTTGAAGAAAAAGCATTTTATGATATATTAAAAGAGCTTTGTTCTAAGTATGATTTTAACTATCCAGAAGACAAGCTCATAGAGTTATCAAAAGCTGTAAAAACGATAGTAGATAATCAAGCTAAATTTCCTGATTGGAATAAACGCGATGATATCAAATCTGCATTAAAGGTTGAGCTCATTCTCTTACTCGACGAGTTTGGTTATCCTCCAGTAGAAAGAGATGAAGTATATGTTGAAATATTTGAGCAAGCAGAGAATTTTAAACGGAATAACAATTAAATAAATAAAGATTTAATAAACTAA
>CANHGM010000032.1 GCA_947460345.1 Bacteroidota bacterium
GAAATTTCGATTAACTTTTGTTCAAACTCATCTTTGAACATTGGATTGTTGAATCTTTCAGTTGAAGTACTTGAAATAATACTTAGTATTCTTCTACTTAAAGTTATATTAGAAGAATTAAGGTTAAAATATAAAACAGGATTTTCTTTTGAAATATGAAGCAATATGTTTAGAACTAGGGCTGTTTTCCCTATTCCTGGTCTACCACCGATTACAATTAACTCACCCAAAGAAAATCCATTCAATAGATAATCCATCTCTCTGTAACCTGTATAAATTATACCTGTATTCGCCTTGCCATTTTTAATGATATCTAGGTTTTTAGCGAACAAGCTTGAAAGTGCTTCTGCATCTTTATATTCATCATTCTTGGCTTCAATATTATATATCAAATTTTGTAATTCTCGAACGATATCATCTTCTTCCGCATTTTCGTTTTCTATAATCTTTTTAAGAGCAACAATAATTTCGCTTTTCATTTGGTAGTATTTTAAATTTTCTGTATCAAAAGTATTTGTAATGCCTTAAGAGTTATCCATTAGTTACCTTCATTTTGTTAACATAGGATGTTTAAAAAATAAAATCTTAATTTTTACGTTAGTTTCTGCAAACCGATTAGTCAATAGTTTTATATCACCCAATTTTAAACCTATCTAAATGGACTCAAACCCAATACAGTTGTTCATTTTCGTTGTTTTTTTGTTATTTTATTATATCTAGGGCAATAGGGCAATTCATATATATATGTATTGCCCTATTGCCCTAAATAATATTTTAAAATTAAACATGAATTCTAAAAAAAAATTTAATCATCATTGATGGAAATTATGCAGAACATTTTGGATGAACTGTCTAAAAGAAATATAGAATGGTCTCCAAAGCAAAAAAACAAAAATATCTTTGAAGAAGAGTTTGATCACGGTATTAAAATGAACTCGTTTGCTTCTGTAAAAGAATATAGAGCTCACTTAGTTAAAATGCATTTTGATTGCAGAATTAGAATAGAAAACGAATTGGCTGCTATGCCTCATGAAATGATTGACCAGATTCAACTATTGGAAAGTTATTTACTAATCTTAAAAGAATACAAGTTGACTTACCTACCCAATAATGATGACTTTATCTATTTTTCATTTGAAATAAAGTCATCCATGAACAAGATTGATTTCAATGATTCCGGTGTAAAAAAAAACTGCATTGTTTTTTACAAGCTCAAATTGAACTAGTAGATAAACTGGAAATTTATCTCACTGAGAAAATTCGAATAACAAAATCAGTTTATAAGTTAAAATTAAAGAAAAATTCCTATTTATCAGGCGAGATAAGCAAAATTCAACCTGGCCAAACTTCGCTCTTCCCTGAAGAAAAAAGACCACTCCCCAAAATCCATTGGCGTAAATCTGATACTGATTTACTTGAATTAGCCATAGCCTTATATGAAAGTAAGGCCATAGAATTTGAATCAGGACAGGTAACAAAGAAAGAATTCCTTCAACTATTCGAGTATCTATTTAACAGGCCAATTAAATCAGCTGATATAAAATTATATAAAGCTCGAGAACGGAAAAAAGACGAATCTCCTTTTCTGGAGATGTTACGCAAAACCTTCGTGGAATATAGCGACCGCTCCAATACAGATATGAAATTTAAGAAATAAAATCGGTTAACTAAACGGTAAGTTAACCATTTTGCATTTTTTAATATTCGATTCTTGCAGCCATAAATATTTATATATATGGAGCAAGTGATATTGAATCAAGACGACTATAAAAAACTTATCAAAGCCATAGAGGATTTGAAAGAAAAAGTAGCTGATCTGAGCGATAAAAAGAAAAAGCTGGCTAAAGAGTATGTTGATAGTTGGGAAGCAGCTCGAATCCTTAAAATTAGCAGAAGAACGCTTGAAAGATACAGAGATGCGAATAAGATTCCATGTTACAAGCTCAACCGAAAAGTATACTACCGGGTAACAGATTTAGAATATTATATATTTCACATGAACGGCACTTTTAAATTAAACTAAAATATATATGACCATTACAAAAGAATCCATTTTAGACGCGACCAACCAAGGTCTTGACGTGTTCAAACATTTTGTTAGAGGTAAATGGAAAGTAGGTAAAGCTTTTTTAAATCCATTTTATAGAGATACCAAAGCATCTTGCTTTATATACTTTGATAATAAGACTAGGGTATATAAAATAAAAGATTTTGGTGATGCAACTTTTGGAGGAGATTGCTTCTATTTTGTTGGTAAAATATTCAATAAAGATTGCAGCAATAGCCAAGACTTTAGAGAAATACTTCAATTGATTAACAAAGAGATGTATCTCGATTTAGTAGACAAAAGTGATAGATTAATTCAAATAAAAAATGAACTTAAACCTATGGTAAAATTTGCAAACGAACTGGAGCCTTCTATACCCGTTGCCTCTGTTAGTTCTAATTTTAAACAACCTATCACTAAACCGTTTTCTGATGCTGAGTATTTGTACTGGAAGCAATATGGAATCACCTCTGAGACCTTGTATTTATTTGGAGTAGTAAGTGTTCAGGAGTTTGAAGGTGTGAACAAAGAAGGTAATCCGTATAAATTTTCTGCAACTGAAAGTGAACCGATTTTTGGTTATCCAGGTAAGCGATATATAAAAATTTATAGACCAAAATCTGTTTGTAGGTTTTTATATGCAGGAGAATTGGTAGATGGATATGTTTTCGGGCTAGAACAATTGCCCACCCGAGGAGATATCTTATTCATCACCGGTGGTGAAAAGGATGTGATGAGTTTGGCTGCCAATGGTTTTCATGCTATTTGTTTTAATAGTGAAACGGCAACAATTCCAAAAAACATCATCAGAAGATTGAATTTTAGGTTTAAGCATATCACCATCTTATATGATTGCGATAAAACAGGAATTGATTCGGCTGTTAAACATTCACAAGCACTTAAAGATTGTGGAGTGAAGTGTTTGGTTCTTCCATTGGCCGGAACAAAAGAAGAAAAGGATGTTTCTGATTTTTTTAGATTGGGATATACACGATATAAATTAATGGAGTTGTTCTGTGAGATGCTTGATAAACTATATGAAGAAACCTTGTCTATATTAAAATCATGTGAGATTGATTTCAAAAATCCTCCCATTAAAATGGAGCCTTTAATTACTATAAACAAAGTTACTGTTGGTTCATTTGGAAATTTACTTTGTATAACCGGGAGTGAGGGGAGTGGTAAAACAAATTATTTAGGTGGACTCATTTCCGGTGTGATTAGAAAAGAAGGCGATACCATAGATACACTAGGGACTGAAATAAAAAATAATCCTGAAGGACGCGCACTAATTGTATATGATACCGAGCAATCGGAAGAACAACTATATAAGAATTTAAAATTTATATTGAAGCGAGCAAATCTTGATAAACCGCCAACCTGGTTTAAAGCATTTTGTTTGGTTGGCATGTCAAGAAAGGAAAGAATGCAGGTAATCTTTCAAAGCATGGATCGGTTTTATTATATGTATAAAGGAATTCACATGGTAGTGATTGATGGTATTGCTGATTTAATCTCTAGTGTGAATGATGAAGAGCAATCGGTAGAATTGGTGGAAGAACTTTTTAGATTAGCAGGTATATATAAAACTTGTATTGTGAGTGTGCTGCACTTGAGTCCAAGTGGTTTAAAACTCAGAGGTCATCTTGGTTCTGAAATTCAGCGTAAGGCTGCCGGAATTCTCTCTATTGAAAAAGAAGATTCGACCAATTCAAGTGTAGTAAAAGCTCTCAAAGTGCGAGATGGTAGTCCGCTGGATGTGCCGCTCATTCAATTTGGATGGGACAAAGAATTGAACAGACATAAATACCTAGGCGAAAAAAGCAAAGAGGATGTTGAGGCCAGAAAAGTGAATGATTTATATATAGTAGCTAAGGATATTTTCTACATAAAATCCGTGTTGAATTACCAGGAGCTTATTAAAGCTGTGATGGATGCTTTATATGTGAAGGAACGGATGGCTAAAAACTATATAAAGTATATGAAAGAACATGATATTATAGAAAGAACCCAAGGCGATTCCGTTGAATTCCGCCTTTCTCCCAAACTTTTCTAAGATATTTCTGTGGAATTCCCAAAAAATTCCATTGAAATTACCGGTTTGTACCCCCATTTTCCGGTAAAAGTCCCGCGGTTTTCCGTGGGACTTTGTGTTTTGGGTAAGAGTTGGATGAATTTTACCAATAATAGATACTTATTTTCAATATTAAAAATTTAATACCTATTTCATTTTTCTCAAAAAAGTTCTCATTTTTATTCTATTAAAAATGGTTTCAAATTTATTACTTATTATTGTAAATTATAATCACCTTTACTTATTTTTGCCAATATCCAAGCAGTTAATATTTAATATTTAAACTACCGATTTTATTGAAAAAGTTTAAATAAAATCAAAGAATTATATATATTAAAAATAAATTAAAATCTCAATGATAGTTGCATGATAATAGAAAAACTTGACCTTCAAACACCAGATATGGTGAATGCCAACTTTGAAAAGCTGGCTGAACTATTTCCCAATTGTGTTACAGAAACTGCCAATGGCAAAGCCATAGATTTTGATACGCTAAAGCAGGAACTCAGCCATGCAGTGATTGAAGGCAATAAAGAACGCTACCGTTTGGAATGGCCCGGTAAAAGAGAAGCAATTGTTACTGCCAATCTGCCTACTACTAAAACACTGAGACCCCTTAGAGAAGACTCTGTTGATTTTGACAATACTGAAAACATATATATAGAAGGTGATAACCTGGAAGTGCTTAAACTCTTACAGGAAAGTTATTTGGGTAAAATTAAAATGATATACATAGACCCACCATATAACACGGGGAAAGACTTTGTATACAAAGACAATTTTACAGGAGATAAGGAAACAGAACTTTTTGAAAGTGGCCAGAAAGATGAATACAACCAACGCCTGGTAGTAAACACCGAAACGGCTGGTCGTTATCATTCTGATTGGTTAACCATGATGTATCCTCGTTTAAAATTAGCAAGAAATTTATTAACGGATGATGGGGTGATTTTTATTTCAATTGATGATAATGAAGTTGACAATCTAAAAAGGGTATGCGGCGAAATATTTGGTGATTTGAATTTCATTTCAACATTCATATGGCAAAATAAAAAAGGTGGTGGCAATGATGCAAAGTATACAGCGATAGAACACGAATATGTAGTGATGTTCTCAAAGTCCAAGGATATGCTTCCAAAACTATTTGAAGCATTTGATGAAGAATATGCTAAAAGATATAAGGAAGAAGATGAAGATGGTAGATTTTTTTGGGATACGTTTAAAAGAAAATCAGGCAAGCAATATTATCCTATTGAATGTCCAGATGGAACTATAGTCGAGTTTGATGAAGAAGGTAATCCTGTAAGTTGGTTAAGGTCCCAAGAAAGATTTTTATCTGATAAGGCTAAAGGCGAAATAAAGTTTACAAAGAAAGAGGATGGTTGGAGTATAATGTTCAAGCAAAGACTTCCCGATGGTAAGAAGCCAAGATCACTTATAGTTGACAAAGGCACTACAAGTTCAGGAAGTTCTGAGCTTTTAGATTTGTTTAAAAAGGACGTATTTAGTAATCCAAAACCTGTTACGTTAATTGAGTATCTCATTGGCATTCACCTAAATAATAACGATACGGTTCTCGATTTCTTTTCAGGTTCAGGAACAACAGCACATGCTCTTTATAACCATTTAATGAATGATGAGAAGATAAAGGCAAACTACATTTTAGTACAGTTGCCAGAGAACTTGGAAGAGAATTTGAAAACAGCGAGTTCGGGAGAAAAAAGGGTTTTAGAGAATGGAATTGAGCTACTCTCAGAATTGAAAGTACCATTTACCATTCCTGAATTGGCAAAAGAACGGATTCGCAGAGCAGCAAAAAAAATTAAACAAGAAACAAATGCTGAAATAGATTATGGCTTTCGGGTATATCGCCTTGCTGATAGTAACATGCAAGATGTGTATTACAAACCGCAAGATTACAAGCAAGTGGCTATGGACCTTTTTGCTGATAATGTAAAACCCGATAGAACCGCTGATGATTTACTGGCACAGGTAATGCTCGATTGGGGCTTGCCTCTCTCACTTAAAATTGAGCAAATAAGCATTGATTGCAAAAAAGTTTTTAAAGTCGCAGAAAACTCACTATATGCCTGTTTCGAAAAAGGCATTAATGAAGAATTTGCAAAAGCTATTGCCAAAGATGCTCCATTGCGTATTGTATTCCGAGATAACGGATTTACCAACGATACAGCTAAAACCAATGTAAAACAATTATTAAAACAACTCAGTCCAGAAACTGAAATGAAAGTGATATAAATTAAATATTTACAATGAGTACTACGAATGAAAATAAATATCAAGGTTTAGTCAATTGGGGCAATGGGCTATCAATCTTCTTTGCAGCTGTTGGTGTTTTAGCTGTTATTATAATAGTTTATCAATTATTGCAAAAAATTCCGGCTAAGACTAAAACTGAAAAAGGTTTCAAGATAGAATACAACTTACAAATTGATAATGAACTATTAAAAAAGATTAAGAGTGAGGAAACTATTGAATATTTGAAATTAGTTGAACAAAATAATAAGAAAATTGCTGAGGATTTTAAGCAACAAATAAATGAACAATACGATCGAACCCAAAAACTGATCGAACTCAAAGAAGATCAAAATTTATATAACACCTATGGTGCAGGAATAATTGCAATAATTCTCGCAATAGGTTCATTCTTTGGTTTCAAGTCTATCAATCAAATGCATAAAGACAGTATTGATACAGCAAAAATCGAGGCTGAAAAAATAGCTGAAAAAGAAACTAAATATATTATGTCACAAAAACTTGAGGAAATTCAGAAAATTATTAGAAATCAAGTTTTAGCTGAGCTAAATGAAAAAATTGACAGCATTAAAGACAACTTATCAGAAGGTGCAACGAACTTTTATTATACATCGGCAAAGTCTAATAAATCATTAGCAAGTAAATCAACTGACAACTATAACAATATCCAAGTTAGAAAATCCCCACCAACTGAAAAGGGTCTTTTTGATGATAAAGATTTGGAGTCATAATAAATAAATATTTAAAAACAATGGCAATAATCAAAACAATTGAGCTATTTAAAGATAAAAATCATCTGATTTTAATCGCTGCAATTCCTTTTAAGGAATTGAAAGATATTGTTGTATTTACCCAAAGAAACACATCTGATTGGTCGGATGATAAATCAAAGTTAGATGGGAGTCAATACTACCAACGTCCAATAAATTTCGAAAGGATAAGAAATATAAAGAGATACATTAAAGAATCTATATTTGCTACAGAACAAAACGATCATGTTCTTTTCCCTTCATCTACTATACTGAGCTTTGATTTTGATGATACTATTTTGGAGTCAAATGAAACAGTAAAAGATTTAATTATTCCAACAGAAAAGGAAAGTTGTTTGATTGTAGATGGGCAGCATCGCATGAAAGCAATGATGGAATTGTATGATGAATATATAGAATCACAATCCAATACAATTCAAGCTAATAAAATCTTAGACTATAAATTTAACTGTACAATTTTAGTAGGTTACGATTTGTGGGAACAGGCTCAAATTTTTGCAGATGTAAACTTTAATCAGAAGCCTGTTGACCGCTCATTATATTTCGATATTTTCGGAAGTGCACCTAAAGATGGTAAAAATGAAAAATTTAACAATTTGTATGTCTCACACGAATTAGGTAAATTTTTAAATTCTTCTGACAAATCGCCCTTAAAAGGGTTTGTAAAGGATTTTAATTCCAAAGATGGCTTTTACTCTCAATCATTTTTTACGCAAAATTTAGTAAGATTATTAGGCTCTCGTGGTGCTTGGAACAACATCATTGAAGACTATAAATTAGGTGATTTAAGTCAAGGGTTACACAAAAAGTTGCCTAAAGTATTTGTCGCTTATTTTAATGTAATTAAAGAAACATTTCCGGATTACTGGCCGAAAGGAAATAAAAAGGAGAATGCGACTTTATTGGTAAAAACTACTAGTATGGGTGCCTTGCTAAGATTACTTGGCAGAATAAATGAACTTTATTTGTTGGGATTGTATCCCAAAAAAGATAAAGTTGACATAGTGGAACAATCAATTAAAGATATTGAAAATATATTTAGAGAAATATTTTTGCAATTCAATCCAAAAACTGATACAGGTAAAAATTTAGCTGAAAAATTATTTGGTGAGAAGAGCCAATATAAAGGAGGCGGTTCAGCTGGTCTTCAGTCAAAATTATACAGAGAGCTTGCTGAATCTATTGGAATACCAACACAAAAAGGAAATAATTCATAAAATGGACAAAATAGATCAACTAGTTTTAGAAACTGAATTGAAAGCAATATAAATATGAAACTACAATTTAAAGAACAAGACTTTCAAGTTCAGGCTGTAAAAGCCATAGTAGATTGTTTTGCAGGGCAACCACTAAAAACCAATCGTTTTACATTAGAACGAAGTAAAGAGCTTATGCGTAAAGCCAAGCTAGCGGCCACAACCGATGTGCTCACACTTTCTTTTGAAACTGATGTGATGGAAGAAATTGGTTATCGAAATAGCCCTATTCAAATACCAGAATCACATGTTCTTAAAAACATTCAACAAGTACAAAAGAATAACGACCTCCATGAAAGCCAGAATATAGAAAGACCTAAAGGTATAAATCTAGGCTATAATCTAACTATAGAAATGGAAACTGGTACTGGTAAAACATATACTTATATCCGCACTATGTATGAATTGCATAAGAACTTTGGATGGAGTAAGTTTATTGTAATTGTGCCAAGTATAGCTATCAGAGAAGGAGTATTCAAATCTTTTGAAGTAACACAAGATCACTTTCAGGAATTGTATGGTCATAAAATAAATCCTTTTATATACAATTCAGGTCGTCCCCAGGATATTGAGAACTTTGCTTCTGATAGTCGCATCAGTGTAATGATTATAAACACTCAGGCTTTTAATGCAAGAGGTGCAGATGCCAGAAGAATATACCAAGAGCTCGACCAATTTGGAACAAGAAAACCTATTGAAATAATTGCTCAAACAAATCCAATTCTAATCATAGATGAACCTCAATCCGTAGATGGTGAGCAAACATTAAAAAGCATGCAGGACTTCAATCCATTGCTTACGCTGCGTTATTCAGCAACGCATAAAGCGGATTATAACAAAGTATATCGTTTAGATGCTTTGGATGCATATAATAAAAGATTGGTAAAGAAAATACAGGTTAAAGGTATTAATCTGAAAGGTTCAACCGGCACAACAGGGTATTTATACTTAGAGCAAATTAGCTTAAGTACTACCAAGCCACCGTTTGCCATAGTAGAGTTTGAAAAAAGAGCAGGTGATGGAATTAAAAAAGTGCGTCAAAAACTAAGTGTAGGGGCAAATTTATATGAGCTTTCAGGCAATGTGCCTTCCTACAAAAATCAAACGATAACAGATATTAATGGTTACCTTAATAAAATTGTGGTAGCTGGTCAGGATATATATCCTGGTGATATATTAAACGATAAAGATGAACATACATTTCGCAGAATACAAATACGGGAATGTATCATGTCGCATCTGCAAAAGGAAAAAGCCTTATTTGAAAAAGGTATTAAAGTTCTGTCCTTGTTTTTTATTGACTCTGTAGAAAAGTATAGAGTTTATGATGAAACAGGTGAACAGGCCTTGGGAGAATATGCTGAAATTTTTGAAGAAGAATACAACAATGTTCGAAATGATTTTTTAGACCTTTTTCAACAAGATTATAATGACTTTTTGGTTGAAACAGACCCGAGTAAAGTACATAAAGGGTATATGCCTTCAAACTATGGTGAGTATTTAAAACGAGATGATGCTCATAGAGTGCATGATGGTTATTTTTCAATAGATAAAAAAGGGAAATCTATAGATCCATCTGTAAAAAGAGGGAGTGACGAATCTGATGATATATCAGCTTACGACTTAATTATGAAAGACAAAGAAAGGTTATTAAGCTTTGAAGAACCTACAAGATTTATCTTTTCACACTCAGCTCTAAAAGAAGGCTGGGATAATCCGAATGTTTTTCAAATATGTGCCCTAAAAAATGCAGAAACAGGCAGCCAAACAAGACGAAGACAAGAGGTAGGTCGTGGTATGCGTTTATGTGTGAATAAAAACGGTAACCGTTTAGATTATGAATCTGTTGGCGAACAGGTTCATGAGATAAATAAACTTACTGTTATTGCGTCAGAATCATACGAAGCATTTGCAAAAGGTCTTCAAAGTGAAATAGCAGCAACCTTAAAAGATCGACCTGTGAAAGCTGAAGTAGCCTATTTTATTGGCAAAGTAGTGAAGAATGAACAAGAAGAAGAATATAAATTGACAGAAATTGATGCTAAGAAAATACAATTTCAACTTATCAAAGCTGAAATAATTGATGAAAGTTATAGTATAACAGCTGAAGGAAGAGCAATAATAGAACAATATAAGATGCCACTTCCTGAAAACTTGGAGCCATACAGAGAATCTATAGGAAAGTTATTAAAATCTATTTATACTGGCGAGACATTTAAACCAGAAGATGAACGTCAAACCATTATATTAAATACAAATAAAAATTATAGCAAAAAGGAATTTCAAGAATTGTGGGAAAGGATAAATCTCAAAACAATATATGAGGTAAAGTTTGATACAGAAAAACTGATTCATGATAGCAAGTTGCGAATCAATGCACAATTGAATATAGGTGATAGAGTATATGAAGTAAAAACTGGCGAGCTCCAAGATGGTTCAAAAGAGCAAATGCAAGAAGGCACTTTGGTAAAGGAGTCTGAGCGTCAATATCTAAAAATTAAAAATGATTTATATACCAATGCTGTATATGATATTGTTGGTGAAATAGAAGCGTTGACGAATCTAAAAAGAACCACCATCGTAGCAATACTCAAGTCTATTAAAGAGGAAAAGTTTCTTCTGCTTCGCAAGAACCCTGAAGAGTTTATAGCAAAGTGCAGTAAACTAATAAATGAAGTGAAGGCAAGTTTAATTATCAATAATATCGTCTACCATAAGATTGATGAAAGGCACGATTCCAAAACTGTTTTTACCAATGATAAGAATGCATTACGTAATTCAGAGCTTCTAAAAAAACATATATATGATTATTTAACAACTGATTCTAAAATCGAATCTGATTTTGCACAGGCGTTGGAAAATAGTACAGAGGTTGTAGTATATGCAAAACTTCCAAAGAGTTTTTATATTTCCACTCCTGTTGCTAACTATAGCCCAGATTGGGCAATAGTTTTTGATAAAGATAAAGTAAGACATATATACTTTGTAGCTGAAACAAAAGGTTCTGATTCTGATATGGAATTGAGAGAAATTGAAAAATTGAAAATTCATTGTGCTACAGAGCACTTTAAAGAAATAAGTGGTAACGAAGTAAGGTTTGAAAAAGTTAGTAGCTATGATAAATTATTAGAGATAGTACAAATTAAGTAACATGGAAGAAAGATTAGATATGCAAAGCCCTGACTGGGCTAACCTAAATGCTAAATTCATTGCTGAGCGTTTCCCAAATTGTGTTGTCGAGACGGCTGTAGGGATTAAATTAGATTTTGATTTGTTGAAACAGGAATTGATAAATGATGTTATTGAAGGTAATAAAGAACGATACCGATTAGAATGGCCTGGTAAAAGAGAAGCTATTGTTACCGCCAATCTACCCACTTCCAAAACATTGCGACCAGTTAGAGAAGACTCTGTTGATTTTGACAATACCGAAAACCTATATATAGAAGGCGATAACCTAGAAGTGCTGAAACTTCTACAGGAAAGTTATTTGGGTAAGATTAAAATGATATACATTGACCCACCTTATAACACAGGTAAGGACTTTGTATACAAAGACAACTTCTCTAAAGATGCAAAAGAAGAATTAATTGAAAGCGGTCAGAAAGATGAATATAATCAAAGATTGGTGGCAAACCCTGAAACATCAGGTCGTTATCATTCCGATTGGTTAACTATGATTTACCCTCGTTTGAAGTTGGCTAGGAATTTATTGATGGAAGATGGGGTAATTTTTATTTCAATTGGAGATGATGAAGTCCATAATTTAAGAAAGTTGTGCGATGAGATTTTTGGTGAAAAAAATTTTGCTGGAAATATAGTATGGCAAAAAAAATACGGACCTGCAAATGACGCTCAAGGAATTTCAGACACTCATGAGCATGTTGTAATTTATGCAAAAGATATAGGTATTTGGTCACCTATACTTTTGGATAGAGATGAAAAACAGATTGCTGCATATAAAAATCCTGACAATGATAAAAGAGGGGTTTGGAGGGCAAGTGATCTTTCTGTAAGAACTCTGTCTGAAAGCTGTGTATACCCGATTAAAGGGCCAGATGGACAAATCCATTGGCCACCGAATTCTACCTCCTGGAGAGTTTCAGAATCAAAGTTTAAAGAAATGTTGGCAGAAAATAGGATTACTTTCGGGACTTCAGGGAAAGGCAGGCCAATGCAGAAAAAATTCCTAACAGAAGTAAAATCAGGTATTACTCCACAAACATGGTGGCCAAGAGATTTTGCTGGTGACACAAAAATAGCAAGATATGAAATGAAAGATCTTATACCTGAAAACATTTTTGATACACCTAAGCCTGTATTGCTAATTCAAAGATGTATAGAAATTGCTGGTGAAAGTGGTATTTGTTTAGACTTTTTTTCTGGCTCTGCAACAGCCGCTCATGCGGTATTAAAGGCTAATGCATTAAATAATAAAAAAAGAAAATTTATTCTTGTACAAATTCCTGAATTAACATCCGAAAAAAGCACAGCTTATAATGCTGGCTATAAAAATATTTGTGAAATCGGGAAAGAGCGAATTAGAAGAGCTGCAAAAAAAATAAAAGAAGAAACCGGTGCTGATATTGACCTTGGGTTTCGGGTTTATCGTTTAGATGAAAGTAACATGCAAGATGTTTATTACAAACCACATGAATATAAGCAAGATTCATTAGATCTTTTTGCAGATAATGTAAAACTGGATAGAACCCCTGATGATTTATTGGCACAGGTAATGCTTGATTGGGGCCTACCACTCTCATTAAAAATTGAGCAAATAAATATATCAGGTAAACAAATTTATAAAGTTGCAGGTGACTCACTATACGCTTGTTTCGATAAAGGCATTAACGAAGACTTTGCAAAAGCTATTGCTAAGGATGCTCCTCTTCGTATCGTATTTCGAGATAATGGTTTTAAAGATGATACAGCAAAAACCAATGTAAAACAATTATTAAAGCAACTCAGTCCCGAAACTGAAATGAAAGTGATATAGAATGAAGCTAATAGACAATGTAAATAATCGCTTAGGAGATGATTTAAAATTAACCATTCGTAAAGGCAGCAAACTTTGCATTGCTGCTTCGTCCTTTTCTATTTATGCTTATGAAGCATTGAAAAAGGAATTGGATAAAATAGAAGAATTACGTTTTGTTTTTAGTTCACCTACATTTAGTGATGAAAACTTTAAAAAGCAAAGTCCATTATTTTATATACCTGACATTTATAACGAAACAGATTTATGTGGAGGTGAATTTGAATTACGTTTAAAGAACCAATTAAACCAACGTGCAATTGCCCGCGAATGTTCTAAATGGGTGAAGGATAAAGTTGTTTTCAAATCGAACAAACACCATAATCTTCCAATTAATGGAATGGTGCACGTTAAAAATAACAGTGATGAAGAATTTGCATACTCCAATGTAACTAGTTTCACTACTTCCGATTTAGGCATCACACACAAAAAAGGATTTCCAACACTTATTCAGAAAACAGATTTTCCTGAAAGTGCTGCTTATTTAGATTGGTTCAATCAGATTTGGGAAAACGAAGAGGATTTAAAAGATGTTACTCAAAAAGTGCAGGACTACTTTGAAAGTGCATATAAAGAAAACAGTCCTGAGTTTATTTACTTTATTACGCTTTACAATATCTTCAATGATTTCCTACAAGACATTTCATTAGATAATTTACCCAACGATCAGATAGGTTTCAAAGATTCATTAATCTGGAGTAAACTATATAACTTCCAAAAAGATGCAGTCATAGGTGGCATAAATAAACTAGAAAAATACAAAGGTTGCATCTTGGCTGATAGTGTAGGATTAGGAAAAACATTTTCAGCTTTAGGCATCATCAAGTATTACGAAATGCGTAACAAAGATGTGTTGGTACTCTGCCCCAAAAAATTAGAAGCAAATTGGAACACATACCGTCATAATGATAAGAACAATATTCTAGCAGATGACCGCTTTCGTTATGATGTGTTATTTCATACTGACCTTACAAGGTCAAATGGTATGAGCAACGGCAGGTTATTAGAAAATGTAAATTGGGGTAATTACGGTTTGGTGGTAATCGACGAATCACATAATTTCAGAAACAACTATCCAAATGCCGAGCGTGAAAACCGCTACCAGCAATTATTAAGGAAAGTAGTTAAAGAAGGTATTGAAACAAAAGTGCTGATGCTATCAGCTACGCCTGTTAACAATAGATTTAACGACCTAAAAAACCAGTTAGCTTTAGCTTATGAAGGAGATGCGGCTAACATCGACAGCAAATTGAGCACAGAAAAGGGAATTAATTTAATTTTCAGCCGGGCTCAAAAGGCTTTCAATTCTTGGAGTAAATACGATACTGCAGAACGCACAACAGAAAATCTAACGCAGCTTCTTGACTTCGATTTCTTTGAGGTGCTCGATTCTTTGACCATTGCAAGGTCACGTAAACATATAACCACTTATTACGATACAACAGCAATAGGTAAATTTCCAACTCGTAACATTCCGGTTTCAATCCAAAGTTCGCTAACAAAAGATGGTGATGTTACCTATCAGTCAATTGCTGAACAACTCATTTTACTTAACCTTTCTATATACACTCCTCTTAATTACATTTTAAATAGCCGCCTACAGGCTTATGCTGATTTGTATGATAAAGAAGTAAGGCAAGGGCTTGGCAAACTTTCGCAAATGGATAGGGATAACAGTTTAAAACTGTTAATGCGGATCAATCTTTTGAAACGCCTTGAAAGTTCAGTTGATTCCTTTCGTCTAACATTAGAAGGCATAATTGCACAAATAGAAAAAGCACTTAAAGCAATTGAACATGGTTCTAAGGGTGATTATGAGGGCATTCAGGCAAAGTTGAATAACGAAGATTTTGATTGGGATGCTGATTGGGGTGACGAAGAAAATATGATTGGTAAAAAAATCAAAGTTCATGTTACAGATATGGATGCAACAAAGTGGAAGGAAGACTTAAAAGCTGATCTTGAAATTTTAAATATGCTTTGGAGTAGTGTTGTTGATATAACGGGCAAAGACGATTATAAACTGCAACAACTCATTGCATTAATAGATAAAAAAGTAACCGAACCATTTAATCCAAACAATAAAAAAGCAGTTGTCTTTACTGCATTTGCCGATACTGCTAATTACTTATATGATAACATTCAGGAATATTTAAAAGAAAAATACGGCTTGCATACAGCAATTATTACTGGCTCTCGTAAAACTAGTAGCTCAAAAAAAATACCATCAGACTTAAATCCTCTGCTCACATGTTTTTCGCCATTGTCTAAAGACAAGGCTCAGTTATATCCAGGAATAACAGATTCAATAGATCTATTAATAGCCACGGATTGTATTTCAGAAGGTCAGAATTTACAGGATTGCGATTACTTAATTAATTATGATATACATTGGAATCCTGTTAGAATCATTCAACGATTTGGCCGTATAGATAGAATTGGTTCAAAAAACGATAGCATAACAATGGTTAACTTTTGGCCTGATGTTACACTTGATGCCTATATAAATTTAAAACAACGTGTAGAAAACAAAATGCTGATTAGCAACATGGCAAGCACAGGCGATGACAACATTTTGAACACAGACGAAAAAGATTTAGAGTACCGCAAAATTCAACTTCAAAAATTACAGGAAGAGGTAATTGATTTGGAAGATTTACGAGAAGGAGTTAGTATAACCGACTTAGGTTTGAATGATTTCCGTATTGACTTAACCAACTATATTAAATCTTATGGCGAACTTAATAATGTTCCGGAAGGATTACATGCAGTAGTAGAATCTACTGAATTTCTACCTGCCGGTGTAGCTTTTGTGTTGAAAAACGTTAACCAAAGTGTAAACATCAACAAATTAAATCGATTACATCCTTACTACTTAGTCTATATTAACAATTCAGGTCAGCTTTATCAGAGCCATGTAGAACCTAAAAAGATTTTAGACGCAATGCGAATGTTGTGCAAAGGCAAAAGCGAACCACTTGCAAATCTTTGCAAAGAATTAAGTTTGGAAACGGATGAATATCATGATATGGATGCCTACTCAATATTGTTGAAGCAAAGCATCAGTTCAATTTTACAATCAGAAGAAGAAAAAGAAGTATTAAGTTTATTCAAATCAGGTGGCACAACTACACTCAAAGAAAAGTTTAAGGGCATTGAAGATTTCAAATTAATATCATTCTTAATTGTGCGGTAAATGGAAATATTCAAACTACCACACACAACAAAAGTCAACAAAGTAATTCCAAAAAATGCTTTTGATTCATACACGAATACAAAGCAAAAGAAAATGATATCTGAATTAATTGCACGTATAACGTGGTTGCATAAACTCTCAACCGATACAATAAATTTAGAAGCTAAGGAAATAAAAGAAATACAGATTTTCAAAATAGAACTCAAAACAAAAGAAGAGATTCAACCACTGCTCAACATCATTGACAAAGCAATTCCATATAACATTATTTTTATAGTTGAATTTGAAGAACAAGTTTACCTTTCTACATCAACCAAGCATCCGCACCCGGTAAACGAAGACAACGCAGTTATAGATTGGAC
Organism: Bacteroidota bacterium; assembly: GCA_947460345.1. Lineage (GTDB taxonomy): Bacteria > Bacteroidota > Bacteroidia > UKL13-3 > UKL13-3 > CANHGM01. The sequence goes on from CANHGM010000032.1 coordinate 17,015, forward strand.
ATTTAAAACATCATGGTTTTTGCATTCAGCAACAACACATGAACTCCAACTCAAAAAAAATATTGATGCCATGTACCTTGATTTCTGCACACAACTCTCAGCCAAACCCACAACAACATACAAATCATTGCATGATTTAATTCAATACAATCAGCAAATAAGCACCCTCGAAAAAGAAATTTCCCAACTCCAACAAAACATCAAAAACACAAAACATTTCAAGCACAAAGTGGAATTGAATAACTTGCTGAAAAAGCTAACTAAAGAACTTAAATTACTATTATACTAATACAGTAATTATTTATATGAACAAAAGTCAGAATGTTTTGTGTATTATTTAATTAATATAAATGATTAATGGAATTAATTAAAATACTAGAGAATGAAAATGTAGATATTGAGCAACTTCAAAAGGGCTTGAAGCTAATAGGTCTTAATTTGTCAAGATTTGAAAACAATGAGGAAAAACAGATTTCTGGTCTTATTGAGCTATTTAAAATTGTGGTCAATATTGATCCAAAAACTACAACAAAATATACTAAAGTAGATTTAAGATTAAAACTTGAAAAAGTTTTAAGGGAACAAAATCTAAAAATAAAAAATAATCTTAATGTAACTGGTACAGTCATAGAAAAACGAATTGATGTATCTAAACAATCTATAAAAAAAAGTCAAAATCCAAATTCTGAAGTCCGAGAAGTATCGGCTTCCATAAATAAAAAGCTTGGCAAAGTCAAATTTTTTGATTCCACAAAAGGATTTGGGTACGTAAATAGTTTCACGGATAACAAAGATTGTTTTATCCATGTTTCAAAACTAATTACCTCAGGTATTAAGGAGGATGATATTGTTATTTTTGAAACAGTTGACTCAAGAAAAAAGCCTGGAGACTTAGATGCAATCAAAGTTTCCAACAAAATCCCTGTTTTTATTTTCAATAAAGATTCTTCGTTAATATCCTTTGCCTATCCACTCTTAGATAGCCAATTAGAAAAAGAAATTACTTTATCAGAGAAGTATGAGACTGGATTTGCTACAGTGACTGCTCATTTTCGGGCATCTGGTTGGAGGACTTCGGTTATACCTTCTGAAACAATTCAAAAAGCAGAATCAATTTTATTTAGTAAGGCCATAATTATAAAACTTTTACCCAGCCTTTATGAATATAATGACACAATTGAATGGCTAACATCTTTGTTACAGACAGAACTCGAAGAAGCAGAAATAAATTCAATATACAGTGATGTAATTAAGAATTTTGAGCAGAAGACAATAACAGAAATTAATAAAGAAATAATTCATCTTAATGATATATCATTCTTTAGAACATATTTTGTAGAAAAGAAGAAAAATCTAAATAAAATCAGTTTTGTTTTTTGGGCTAATAACGAAAATTACAAATTACCCAATCCAATTGATTATGAAGAAATTATTTTTTGGAAAGATGAAGTATTAAAAAAATTTAATTGGCAAACTTTACAAAATGTTTTGACTAGGTTGCTTAGTGAGCAAGGAGCTTCTAAACATGTTGAGGAGACTTATAATCATTTAATACTTAAAGGTTGGAAAATTTCCAACCAAGATGAACTAGTAAAGGTAATTGAATTTCTCTCAATATTTAAAACTACTTTCCAAGATATAATTTTAAGAGAAGAAAACTATATATGTAGCAATAACAAGTACTACATTGAATTATATAAAAATGGTTTTATAAATGAGTTGTCAGATAATATTATTAAATTACATATAGAAGAACTTCAATTTGAGACAGAAAAGTTTGAGTTTATCGAAAATCTACCTATCAATAAAGCCCTTATTCAATTTGCTAACTTCCCAAGTCTTTCTATCTATCAAGGTAAATATCTTGAGATTCAAATTGATAGGATGTTTTCAAAAATTGCCTTTTTGTGTTTCGACTTAGAATCGGATGGTGAAAAAATAAATGAATTTGCCTGGAAAAGCGGTTTAGGTATAAAAAGCGAATCAGATTTTAAAAAGCTAGAAGATGGTATCGCAGAACTGGTTACTCTTATAAATTCAGATTCTTTAATAATTGGTCAGAACATTAAGCAGTTTGACTTACCTGTTTTAGCAAATTATGGGTTTTCGCCATCTTCTGATTCAATATGGGATACTCTCGAGGTTGAAATGTTGCTTAACCCAGAACGATTTAGTTACGGCCTTAAAACACAACACAGTGCAGCATCAGATGTAGAACTCACTTATCGCTTATTCAAAAATCAATTATTAAGGATAATAGTTTCGCAAAGTAATTTAGAAGCTGTTAAAGAATTATTGCCATCAAAGGCAATCAAAGCAATTAATCAAATAAGTAGTAATTCAAATTGGGCATTGTTGGATTATGAATATTTTGTAAAAGAGTCCAATGAGTTTTTTCGTCCTAATCCCACAAACCAGAATATTTCAGAACAAACATTTAATCAACTCATAGAAAAATTAAATGAAAAGGGGAACAAGGTTGTAATTGCTCCTGAATTTCTTTGGAATACATTATCTCATCAATTTGACCTCTCATTTTATTCGGATAATAAGTCTTTAGGCTTTTGCTTAAATAAAGAAAAAATAGAAGCAACTCTTAGTGCTGATAAGTTGCTCAAGGCTATCCTATTTCGATTTGTGGATTCATGCATTTCAAAAGGGTTACGGCCTTATTTTCAGCACCTGCCAATAGCCATAAGTTTAAAGCTAAACAGTGAACAATCAATGTTAATATGTGATAATATTGATGTTGACTTTGGAAATATTAATCACAAGCCTATCTGTATTAAGCCAACTGATATACAAATGCTAAAACAGCATGTTAATCAAGTTTCAGATCTAAAAGTCATTGTAATTGGAAATGAATTATACAATCTAACAAGTAAATTACAATTAGGCCAAGACTATGATTTTGCTACAATTTTCGATAGATTAAAAAATGAACCTATATGGCTCCAAATGTCTGGTGGTAAAAGTTTCATTAGTCTCGAACATAAACATTGCAGGCAATTGGGAATTACGGAATTCCCTGAATTTGTTCAAAATATTTGGTTAGAAAAAATTGGCAAAGGCAAATTTAAGGTATGGTGTAATCTCAACTTTGAGGCATGTATAAAAGATTTGCATGTTAAAGAGGCTCATTATATTGATTGGGTAGATGAAACCATTACAAAATCAAATTCATTCATTATAAAGCCGGATGTCAGGAAGTCTGGTTATATAGCAGAACAAAAAAGGGTTAATCCTGAATCTTTGTATAGGAAAACATATTGGGTATATCAATTCAAATTATTCGAGAGTATAAACAATACTAATAATCCCAAAGTTTTAATTGTAAACGATGAATTGGAAACTGAAAAGCTGTCGGCTTATGCAAGGCATAAAGGTTTTTTTATTCCTGATACAAAGGCCTCATTGGCAAGACAGTTAGAATTACTACATACACATAAATCCTCTAACAAACTTTTAATAGCTTCTTTCCTAACCTTAGACAAAATAATTTCATGCAATTATAATGGCCCATTGGATTTTATTTGGGATAGTTTTTTGCTACAGGAGAAATTGCAAATGTTGAAAGGAAAGATACCGGTAGAAATTGAAATTAATGAAGAACAAAAGGAAGATGAATATCAGGCTGATATTAATGAGGTTCAAAAGGATTACGATTTGTTTTCGCTAATAAAACTGCACAAACCGCTTATAGATTATTACTATAAAATGCTTTATGACAACAATCCAGAATCGCAGCTATTCCTTTGTGATACTAGACTGATTGACTATTATGGGATAGAGAAAAGTTTAAATCTTAATGTTAAAAGTGTTCAGATGTGGATTAAGGAAGCAGATTACGATACAGATAAGGATATTGCAGCTGAGTTCTTTTCAGTAGCTCATGAAGATGCAGACACCGAATTTAATATTGATGAAGCAAAAGAAATACTCCAGCAAATATTTTTGATACCAGAAGAAGGTGGTGCTCCATATCCGTGGCATGATTATCAGCACCCATGTTTAAATGAAATTTTACCAGCAAAAAAGGATTTGTTGATTTCCTTACCAACTGGAGCAGGTAAATCTTTGTTATTTCAAGGACCGGCGTTATTCCGTTCAGCATTTTCGTGTAAACTTTCAATTGTTATAAGTCCGCTTCGTGCTTTAATGCAGGATCAGGTAGATGCCCTATGGAATAAAGGCTTTTATAGTAATGTTGAGTTTCTAAGTGGAGACAAATCTCATGTAGAAATCAGAGATATTTATCGAAGGGTTTCTGGTGGTGAGGTTACACTTCTTTATATAACTCCAGAAAGATTTAGGTCTCGTTCATTTGAAAATTGTCTTCTAACAAGATTGGATGCTGATAATGGATTAGAGTACGTTGTATTCGATGAGGCACACTGTATCTCGCAATGGGGTCAGGAGTTTCGTCCTGATTATTTGAATGCAAGCAGAAAAATAGCCGGTTATTCTGAAATCTATCAAATGCGAAAGCTACTGTTTTCTGCAACAATTTCCGAACAGGTTTTTGAAGAGATAAGTATTCTCATGCCAGGCGTTGTAACTGTAGAAGGCACAGAGAAAAGTTACAATCCGGTAAGAGACCACATCAAAATGGATTTCAAACATAATGTGGTTGAAGATGATAGGCTTCTTGAAGTAGCGAATTACTTAAAATCAGGCAAATTCAATCCAAAATTAAGCCGGGCAATCATTTTTGTTAAGAGCAGAAAAAAAGTTGAAGAATGCTCTCTAATAATGTCGGATAGTTTAAAAGATGTATTTGGTGCTGACTGTAGTTTTGCGGAAAAGGTAGGTGCGTTTCATGCTGGAATGGATGCAGAAGATAGAAAGGACACTTATGAAAAATATAAAACGGGTGAAATTCTAATTCTATTTGCAACAAAAGCATTTGGTATGGGAATGGATATTCCAAATATTCATTTTGTAACCCATTATTCACCACCCAGTACGTTTGAGGATTTTCTTCAAGAAGTTGGCAGGGCTGGTAGAAACGAGAAACAACGATTTGAAGCAGGTTTTAATAATAGCGAAAATCCGATTAAGACACTTTGCCTTACCACCAATAATGATTTCGCAAAATTAAAAGACCAACTGCATGAAAGCAGAATTTCATGGTATGAGGTAAAGGATATTAAACAGGTATTGGAAGAATATATCGCAAGGTTTAAGCCCATGACACCGGATACTGAAATTCCAGTGGCAGTGCCGTTCAATCTATATTCAAATGAAAAAGGTTCTGTAAATGATGACCTGGATAACAAATTCAGAATTGCATTGCATTGGCTGGAACGATTAGAAAGAATTAAATTAGGGTATTTCACAATTACTCATTTAGAATTTGATTCTGCATCATTAAACAAATTAGCCGAACGTATAAATAAATGTCCAGATAAGGATTGCGAAAAAGTATGTCAAGCTATACTTAAATTACTTCCAAGCGATGCTCAATCTAATAAAGTAGTACAATTTTCTATTGCATCGTTACGAAGCAGTTCAAAGCTAAGTCTTCAAAACCTATTTGCTGCCTTATTGAAAAATCATTCTGCGGGAATATTAAAGTTATTGCAAGATGTAATTATTGAACCAACCAAAATTCGTTCGGATGAAACAAATCATTGCAAGAATATTTATTATGAGAATGAAAAGTACCCAGCACTGCAAGTTGTATTTTCATTAGCATCTAAAATACTGAGCTCAGTTCCTTCTAACAGCTCCAAGTTTTTTGAAGGAGAAGAATTAGATGATTTCTTAAAGGAATCTGTAAATGAAAATATAAACTTTAAGAAGCTACCCTGGACAAAGAAAGACAATGCAGAAGGTCAAACAAAGGAGTATAACAAATACATCAAGGATATTTTCAAAAAGAGAAGCAAACATGCCTTTACTATCATTCGATTGTTGGGGAAGACTAAACACGAAACCAAAATGGAAAAGGTTACTGATGGTAACCGGAAAGTCAGAATAAAGCAGTCAATATTTAATGGCTATCACAAAAAGGAAGAATGGTCAAATAAAATCACACAATTAGAGAAAGACTGCATAAAACTATTGGATTATGTAGCAAAGCAATACTTTGATAGAAACATAAAGAATTTCAACTGGCCGGATATTATTTCCGATTTGGATTTCAAAGGGAACGTACAATACTTATCTGACTTGCTCTTTATATTATCTGTATTAGGATATAGTAAAACAGGAGGCTTACTTCCTACCGGTATTGAGATTTACCTTACCTCAATCGAGAATATTGACGAAACAGATTTGCAATCTCTTGATAAAAAAATATTTGAAGAATTTGAGGAAACCAGAAAAGTAAGAGAACTTAAATTGATTGCATTAGAGGTGTTGGCTGGATTCCAAAAAGGTGGATTGGGTAATGATGCAAGTGCAGTCAGAAAAAAGCAGGATACTTTTATTAGGAAATACTTTAGTTGTAATTCATTGGAAAGCTTATTGCAATTATTACAGGATGAACTTCCACCGAATGACCCGTTGCTTGTTAAATGGAGGGGTGATGCTATAAAAACTGAAGAAGACCGCTTGAATGAGGAACAACGTAAAGTTTATGATGCCGAAATAAACCAGCATATTAATGTTATGGCTGGTCCTGGTTCCGGCAAAACACATACATTGACACTTCGTGTTGCAAGATTAGTACATCATATTGGGACAAATCCAGAAGAAATTTTGGTGCTGGCATATAACAGAGCAGTTGTTTCTGAATTGAAGGAAAGGTTAGGCCGTCTTTTCAACGACTTGGGTTATGGAAATTTAGCGAAGAGAATCAAGATATTTACCTTTCATGGATTGGCTAAAAGATATTGCCAGAATGAAATTAAAGGGCAACCTTTCGATGAATGGGAATCTATATTACTTCGACAGTTAAATAATGCTCCTGGGCAAATCATGAATCAATTAGCCCCATTAAAGCATATTTTGGTAGATGAATTTCAGGACATTAATAATTTAAGAATTAGGCTTTTAAATAAACTGCATGATTTAACCGATTCTCATTTATTTATTATTGGCGACCCTAATCAAAGTATATACGGCTATGAAAGGATAAAAGAAGGCGGTAAAATGAGTCCTTGGCCATACTATGCAGATTTTAATGGTATTTTCAATCCAACTCAATTTGAATTATACGACAATCACCGGTCATACCCAGCAATACTGGATTTAGCAAGTCAGATATTGACACTTCCGGAAGAGCACCAACACCTGATTCCGAGACCAACAAGAGTTCCTGATGAGAATTTCGTTGTTAATTATGCTCAAATAATTGACAGGACACAGCAAAGGGTTGATTGGTGGGATCAGATTTCAATATTAATGCAAGAAAGAGTTGGACAAAGGCCATATAAGCAGATAGCAATTCTGTTCAGAACAAACAATGAGGTATATAGAGGCTTTCAAAAAATTAAGGGACTTAATCTTCCCAATATTAGAATCCGTATTCAAGGTAGCTTACCATATGAGTTCACTCGAATAAGAGAATGTCATGCTGTTATATTGTTCTTAAAATCTAAAATAGGCCAACAAATTCCATTAGATTTCAAACAAATATTTCGTGTATTTATAAACGACTTGATAAACAACAACCAAAATTGGAATCATTTTTACATTAGAGTAATTCATGCACTTGTTTTGGAATACTTGGAAGAACAAGATGAAAGTCAGGTATTCGATAATTTATTAGAGTTCATAACCGAATTGACCTATAAGGATGATGGTCAGTTGTATAAAATATATGAAAAACATTTAGATAGAATTTCGGCTGCAACTCATGAAACGGAAATAGTTTTAACCACAATGCACAAGGTTAAAGGGCTCGAATTTGATAGCGTTATTATCCCTCCATCATTCTCAAATCTACCATTAAAAATCAACGACCTGTTATCTCAAGCAGAACTTGAAGAACAGTTAGACGAAGAAAAACGATTGGCATTTGTAGCTTATACAAGAGCAAGGTATCGTTTGCTAATCTTCAAACATTTTAGAGAAATTGCCTTAGCAAATAACAACCGCTATGTTATTCCTGAAAATGCAAATGTTGGCCTGGGCATCCCTGTACAGCCGGAAATTAAAAAACTAAAAATAGGCTGGGCTGCTAAAGCATTTAATTTTAATGGCGGTGTAAACAGTTATATTAATACTTCCGTCAAAAGTGGAGATTTTGTTTTTGTAAGAAGGAGAGTTGTTCCATACAACGGCACACAATTTATAGTTCATGAACTGCTAAAGGAAAACACAACAAGACCCATCGGAGAATTAGCAGGTAACGCCAATATTGTCAGAGACCACCAAACTGTTTCAGGATTTGTTGTGAACGAAGTAGTGGTTTGGTCTTATGAAGACACTTGCAAATTCGATTCAGAGAATGATACAAATTTCGCAAGAGATTGGTGTCAGGAAGCAAGGAATCAAGGTTATATTTATTTGGTTGACTTTGCTGGCTTTGGTATCCCGTCTGATTAACTCAAATTTTTTTTAAACAAAAAAGGGGCTATGCAGCCCCTTTTTTGATATTCAATATTCTGAATTATGCAGTTAATATAACCTTAGCAGCGGTTATTTGAGAGTTTCTTTCTTTAACTTGAAATTCTCTTCTTACAACTCCATCCTCCCCCCCGCACTAAACCTCCCACTCGAACTCACCACACCTTTGTCCACCTGAAGTATCACATCAACTTTATGGGCATGTTTATTCTCCCCTCTAAATTTCCCTTCTTTGGTGGTATGATATATAAAAATAAACGAAGTTTCCGGATTCAATTTAATCATTCGATTAATATCGTCAACTTCGATTCCGGCTTCGGAAACGCTATCAATAAATACAAAATTAAAATCTGATAAATTTTCAGGCACTTGGTCTGTTATATATAAATTGGGATGAGAGGCTTTAAGGCGTTCGATTTTTTCTTTGAGGGTATATCCAAATCCTTCCTCAATTGCACAGTATAAAACCTTCCCATGTTCAGCAGCTAAGTGTTTAGCAAAATCTATACACATGGTAGATTTTCCGCTTTTGGGAAGTCCATATACCATTGCAGTAAAGCCCACCGATGGATCACCAATGAGTTCTTTGTATTTTCCTTTCAGACCTATGGTTTGAAAGTCCATTTTAAGAAGTTCTCCTGAACCAACAATCATTGCCGGTTCCTCATCGGTTCCTTTTAGACTTTTTTTTTCAAATAACTCTTCACCAATAATGCCCATGAGTCCATTGAGTTGAGCTTTGTTGATGGTTAGCGTTGGTGAATCACCGGATATATATGCATTTAAAGTCATGAAAGCTTCATTGAGCTTCACGGCATATTTATCATCAGGAGTTATTTTCTTTGCTGCCACAGCTTTCTTTATTCTTTGAAACAAGCGTTCAGCTTTGTCTTTGACATCCTTTTTACCATTGAGCGAAACGTATGCTTTAAGCAGGGCAATCGAAGTCATTCCTACTTGTGAATGGGCTATTTCTAAATAGCGTTTGAAATTCTTGCTATCAATTTTAATTTCCGCCATTTCTCCCATTTTTTCATAGCAATTAATCAGTTGTGTTTGCATAGACTCAATCTCTTTGGCATAAGGAGACTCCTTGCGAATCTTACGTTCTAAAATTGCTTTTTGCAAACTATGAATAAGGGTTAATACCTGGGCTTGTGATTTCACCTTTCCATGCATGGCCGCATATCTTCTGATAAACTGAACATCCGATTCAATCAACTCAATTTCTTCCGACTCATATTCTGGTTTTTCTGTTACCTTTGTTTTCGGTGCTGGCTTTGGTGCAGCCGCTGCCGGTGGTTTGGGCGAAGGCTTCACTTTCACCTTTGCTGGTTTTGTTTCTGCTTTTGTCTCCGATTCTGTTTTAGTTTCAGCCAGATTCTTTTTTATATATTCGGAGAGCTTCTCAAAATAAGCCTCTACTACGCGTTTAATATTCTCATTGGAGTGATAAGCCGACCAATTGTTTGCAGAAGCTCCTTGCACCAAAGAATGACCTTTAACGAATGCTTCAGGTAGTGATTCCCAGTTGATGTTTTCTGTTTTAGAAAAATAGTTTTGTATAGTTAACATGGATATATGTTTTAAAAAGGGTTATATATATTGATAAAATTAAAAGTTGATAAATTCAAGTTCGAGTTCTAATGCCAAGGCTTCAAGTTCTAGCTCACTCAAGTTTGTGTTTTCCTTTGCTTCAGGTTCTGCTGCTGGAAGTGCGGTTCTGTATTCAAGTAAATAATTTAAGCGGTTAAATTCTTCAGCTCTTGAAGCTGCACTTCTGCCTTCTACCTGCAAGGCTGATTTCTTTGCTTGTATCTCGAGTTTAAGCTCCGCCCAACGTGGTGAGTTCTGCTCGCCTTGATAGGTTTGAGCAACGGAGAGTATATTTTCCTTGTCCTTTTCATACTGGGCAAGCACTGGAGCTAGGTCACTAGTGAGCGAATATCCTTTGGGTTTTAAAAGTGTTCGCTCGGTTTTTCTCACCTTTGAAACATATTCTTTAAAGAAAGAAAACACATACCTTCCTGAAACATATATACCAAGTACTTGATAACTGTTTTCGATTTTTCTACCCAACGTTAGAATATCTTTGTCAGGCTGGTCAGTGGCTGTCAGCAAGGCTTCAATATCTTCTTTAAGCTCTTTGGCTTTTTTAGCTTCCTTACTAATAACCTCTCCTTCTTTATCTGTTTTGACACTCTCCAGATAATTTGAATCAATAAGTCTTGCATGAAAA
>CANHGM010000033.1 GCA_947460345.1 Bacteroidota bacterium
GTTTGTATATAGCTGCGGGTAGGCTGCATGAGGTAATGGGTGACCATTATCCTAGATAAATGACAAGATAGAACAGAACCCGGCTTATGGGTTTGCCATTTTTTTTATTTGATTAATTGTTTTTATTTTAAACAAATTTGCTTAGAGGTTTTTTTTGAAGTGTAATGAAAGATAGACTTTTGGATGAGTTATGAAACTATATATGTATTTTCTGCGGAATGATACCAATGCCAGTCCCTTATATTCAACTTCTTCAGTTATTGGGGTTATACCCAACTAAAAGCAATATTGTTTTGATACATGGTTTTAAAGACTAATGTGCTTTGCTGTTTATGCATGGTGCTATAATTAATGACCCAAAGGATTGTTAGTGCAATAAACTGAAAATGATTAATCGGCTAAGCAGATCAGGTTTGCACATGTAGAAGAAGTTTTGAAAAACAAGTCCACTATTAAGCAGTATATAAAAGAAGCCATTAAATTAGATGAAGCAGGTGTATAAGTAGAATTGAAAAAAACAACAGAATTTAATATGCCATCAGAATTTAAAGCACTATTAGACGATATGCATGAATTAAAACTGGCATTTGATAAACTAACTCCAGGCATTCAAAGAGGATATTTATTATATTTTTCATCAGCCAAGTAAGTAAAGACAAGAGATGAAAGAATTGAAAAATATATACCCATAATATTGGCTGGAAAAGGACGAGAAGATTAAAAAAATAGATGAATTATGTAATAGTTTTTTTGCAACTATTGTTATTGTTGGATATACATTTGTTGATGAAAAATGAGAATATTTTGGCAGATTTTTAGCCAATATATTTATCTTACAAAATGCCTACAAAAAAAATCAATATACAAGGCCTAACACAAGAACAGGTATTACTTGCAAGAGAAAAATTTGGTCAAAACCAATTAGACTATAAAAAAGAGAATAATTTTATAGATACTGTAAAACGCATATTCAAAGACCCCATGATGATATTGTTGTTGACAGCAGCAACAATCTATTTTGTGAGCAATAAAATTGGAGATGGAATTTTCTTGATTGTAGCCATTATTTTTCAAACATCCATCTCATTATACCAATATTCACGAAGCAAGAATGCATTAGAAAAATTGAAAGATTTTTCACAACCCAATTGTAAAGTTATTCGTGACGGAAATGTAGAAGAAATAAAAAGCGAAGATTTGGTTATTGGTGATTGTTTAATGGTAGAAGAAGGAAATTCAATTACGGCCGATGGCGAAATTATATATTCACAAGATTTTTCGGTTAATGAATCCATACTCACGGGCGAATCTTTTGCAGTATTTAAAGATGAAACCAAAGAAGATAAATATATATATAGTGGCACATCGGTAGCCAGTGGATTGGCAGTGGCAACTATCACAGCTATAGGCAATCAAACTAAATTAGGTAAAATTGGGACTAGTCTGGAGGATATAGAAGAAGAAAAAACACCACTTGAAATTCAAATAGCAAACTTTGTGAAAAAGATGGCTATAGCAGGAGCTATTGTTTTTGTGATAGTTTGGATTTTTAACTATATACATTCACAACATATACTCAATAGTTTGTTACAATCTTTAACCCTTGCAATGAGTATTTTGCCAGAAGAGATTCCGGTGGCATTTACCACATTTATGGCATTGGGTGCTTGGCGACTGATGAAAATGGGTATTGTGGTGAAGCAAATGAAAACGGTAGAAGCTTTAGGAAGTGCAACAGTTATATGCACTGACAAAACAGGCACCATCACCGAAGGCAAAATGAGTTTGGCAAAGCTATTTTTATTATCGACCAACAAAATTTTTACACCCAAAGATGTTTTAACAGATGAAGAAAAAGCATTGATAAAATTAGCCATGTGGGCTAGTGAACCAATTCCTTTTGACCCAATGGAAGTGGCATTGCATCAAACTTATAGTGAAGTAATAGAAATTGACAAAAGACCACATTTTAAACTAATTCATGAATTTCCTTTAGATGGTAAGCCACCTATGATGACGCATATATTTAAAAGTGCAGATGGAAATCAAATAATAGCAGCTAAAGGAGCCCCAGAAGCCATCATTGATGTGTCAAACATCAATGAAAAACAAAAGGAACATATAAGTAAAGCTATTGCGTTATTAGCTAGCGATGGCTATCGAGTTTTAGGAGTAGGTATTTCTACTTTTACAGGTAATTCATTTCCTACAAAACAACAAGAACTACCATTCGAATTTAAAGGTATTGTAGCCTTTTACGACCCTCCTAAAGAGAATATCAATCAAGTATTATCAGATTTTTATGATGCAGGAATTGCTGTAAAAATTATCACTGGTGACAATGCAGCAACCACTACAGCCATTGCCAAACAAATTGGATTTAAAGGGTATGATCAATCTATTACTGGGGATGAGTTAATGCTATTATCAGATACAGAACTGAAAATAAAAGTGATGGAGACTCATGTATTTACAAGGATGTTTCCTGAAGCAAAGTTGAAAATAATTGAAGCATTAAAATCAAACGACCAGATAGTAGCCATGACAGGTGATGGGGTGAATGATGGACCTGCGTTGAAAGCTGCACATATAGGAATAGCCATGGGAAAGCGAGGAACAGAAATAGCGAAACAAGCAGCATCTTTGATTTTGTTAGAAGATGATTTGTCAAAAATGGTACATGCAGTTGCCATGGGTAGAAAAATATATACCAATCTAAAAAAAGCCATTCAATATATAATTTCAATACATATACCCATTATTCTTACGGTGTTTATACCACTGGCTTTGGGATGGATGTACCCGAATATATTTTCACCAATTCATATTATATTTTTAGAAATTATCATGGGTCCAACTTGTTCTATTATATATGAAAACGAGCCCATCGAAAAGAATACGATGTTGCAAAAACCCAAGGCATTGACTACTACTTTTTTTAATTGGAAAGAACTTTCTATCAGTATAGTTCAAGGTTTAGTAATCACCATTGGTGTATTATTTATATATCAGTATGCTGTGTATAATGGTTATAACGAAGCATTAACTAGAACCATGTCCTTTACGGTGTTAATTACTTCTAATATATTTTTAACGCTCATCAATCGGTCGTTTTATTATTCCATTTTTACTACATTAAGATATAAAAACAATATGGTTTTATATATCATTTTAATAACTATTGCTTTGGTAGGATTAATATTATATGTAACACCTTTAACATTGTTTTTTGAGTTTGAGACACTACAAGTACCGCAATTGCTGTTAAGCATAGCCGTTGGATTTGTTTCAGTGGTTTGGTTTGAGGTTGTGAAATGGGTAAAACGGTTGAGACATTAATTTGTATTGTCGATAGAAGTAAAACTTGAAAACATAAACTAAAATTATAGATTGTAATTTTGGTAATATTTATAAAAGCATCAATGTTTTTATATTAGCGTTTTACAGTAATTTTTTTTACAATCAGGATAACAACGCATCAAAGAATTTGAAAGAAAGTTAATCAGTGAAATGAACGCTTTGGGTATTGGTGTGACTATTTGGATATAATCAATAATTAAGTACATTTTTTTAACTTATCATTTACTTTTTTTAAGGTAATGACATAACATATTATGTTAAAGTTAAAGAAACACATTTTTATTTTTTTCTATATTTCTATAAGTGCAATTTATGCTCAGCCAAGCGATCGACATAAATCCCAACTCACATTTAAAGAAACACCATTTATAGATTTTAAAATAGATACTACAAAATTTTCAAAGTATGCACAAGAAGTGTTGTTGTGTGGTTTTAATTTATCCGACTCTGTTTTTTTTCAACTAAATGTTCCACAAGGACTTGATAAGATTATTAATGATTCAATATCTAGTATAAATCAGAATCATAAAAGAAAAGAACATACACCAGATGATGATCAATTGGCTCTTAAATTTGATTTATATGCTTATGGTCAAAAACTGGCTTCATACACCTATACCTATAACAAAGAAACTTATAGCCAAGTACCATTCAAAAAAACATATGCTATAAACTGTATGAATGGAAATTTAACAAACCCAATGTTGAATGCTTTTGATACTTTGGTTAAAACATTAAATCCAGGTACACATCAAATAAGTGTGGTAGCTTCTGTATTGCTGGGAGACAAAAAGAATGTCAAAGAAATAAAAATAGCAACAGGTAATATGGTGTTGTTGATGTGGGCAGAGTTTGTTACAATTTGGAATCAAAATCATAAGAATCCAATAACGTTTGTAAAAGATGTAGACATTGTATACAGAAAACTTGCTGATAGTGCCATGGTCAATATATTTGGCAAAGAAGGTTTTAATGATTACTTCAAAGTAAAGAGTTTTTATCAAAGCAAAACGAATATCAATCATACAGCTTTTAAAGACCCTGAAATTGTTTATCATTATATTATAGACGATGTTCCGTTTGAATGCAAAGTGGTGATAATATGGTCGAATTTGAAGTTTTACACTCAAGTATATTTTAATGGGAGCAGAATTGATTGGTATAAAATTCCATCTACTTGCTTATCATTACTACCATACAATCAATTAATAGAAACAGTAAAAGAACAGTTCCCTGGTGATAGTTTTAATTTATATAGAAAAGAGCGAATTTATTTTCAATACATGACTAAAAGTATGATAGATAATAGCACAAGAAAAGATAAAGTGTTTAACAAATTAAACCAAGATCCTGGATTTGAAATAAAAGATATGAGCGAAGCAGGTAATAATTGGGAACAAGGTTTTGTATATATAGCTTATATTGTTAATTCAGATAAATCAAATTGTACATATACATTTGATGCTGCCACTGGAGCGTATCTATGGAAAACAAGGCATTATGCGGTTCCTGATTAATTTAAAAAAGTTTATAGCATATATATGTATTTAATTTTATTTTTGTTTTAAATTATTCTATCTAAATACGATATATATATGTCTAAGAAAATAAATAACAAACTGACGTTAAACCAACAACAAGAGTTAATAACCACTTTAAAATCAAGGTTTGAGATGAATAGTATTCGTCACAAAGACATATCTTGGATAGATGTGTATTCAAGACTTGAGAAAAATGAACACAAACTTTGGTCGTTGTTTGAAATGGAAAGAACTGGAGGGGAGCCAGACGTGGTGGGTTTAGATAATACAACAGGTGAAATTATATATATAGATTGTGTAGCTGAGAGCCCAACAGGCAGAAGAAGTCTTTGTTATGACAGAGAAGCTTATGATTCAAGAAAAGAAAATAAACCAAAAAGCAATGTGATGGATATGGCTGAAGAAATGGGTATCGAACTTTTAGATGAAGATCAATATAGAAATTTACAAAAATTAGGTACGTTCGATTTAAAAACATCTAGTTGGCTCCAAACCCCTGATTTTATTAGGAAATTAGGAGGAGCTATATTTGGCGATTATCGTTATGGAAATGTGTTTATATACCACAATGGTGCACAATCGTATTATGCTAGCAGAGGGTTTAGGGCACTTTTGAAAATATAATTTATAAAATTCTTCGTATTCCTCTAAATCTTTGCTTATACCAACCTTGGTCTAAACAATCAATACGAATTCCTAGAGAACTAGCTGAATGTATAAAGTATATTTTCCCATTTACATTTGAATATACAATACCTGAATGACTAATATACATGCTTCTTCTTTTACTATTATAATGACCAAAGAAAATGATATCTCCAGGTTCAGCATTTTTTTCATCAACCTTTATGCCTTGTTGCATTTGTCCGCCTGAGTGGTGTGGTAAATCAATGCCAATTCTTTTATAACAATACCTCACATATCCTGAACAATCAAAGCCTCGAGGATCATTACCACCATAACGATAGGGGAGCCCTATAAATGATTTGCATATAGCCATCAAACTATCGTTGGTATTTAAACAAACAGTATCAAAATTTAATTTAGCTGACCAAACGGTAGAATCTTGAGCAGGCCTGTAATGATGCGTCCTAGCATGCTTATATTTCTTTTTATATTTCTTTTTCTTCTTCTTAACACTTTGGGCAAATATATCCATACTTGATATAAAAAAAGCAAGTATAAAGGTAGTGAGTATATATATGTTTTTTTTAGTCATTATTGATAAAAGAATATATATGATTTGCTAACACATCTTGGTTCACTTTTTCAAATACATGTGGTGTGTTTTCAAGTATTACTATCTGTGCTTTTGAAAGATGAATAGAAGCATGTTGGGTAGCTTCAACACCGGCAGATGAATCTTTGTCGCCAACAATTAAAAGAACTTGATTACAAATTTGTTTTAGACATTGAGGAGATAAATACTGGTTGTTTTTGATATCATCAAGCATCTCATAGGTTTGATGAAGTATCGTTTTCCAATGCGTTTTATGTTTAGTGCTAAGCATTTGAACAAAAGCTGGAACTTTTTCATGCAGAAATGCAGGATTCAACATTTTTGATTCACGAGCAAATACTTCATTATCCCAATGAATGATAGTACCTAAAGTGATGATTTTATTTACTAAACTTGGATTTTTATGTGCTAGATTTAATGCTATATATCCGCCCAAACTATAGCCAACAATATTTACTTGAGATAATTGGTTCTCTAATATATAATTCTCGACAAATTCTGTCAGTTGAGGTATTAAAATATCATTTAAGTTTGATATTGAAAATTCGCCATGTCCGGGAAGGTTAAGTGCAATAAAATCTGCTCCCAATGTATTAGATAATGGAACTAATTGAGTATAGTCAGCAAGTGCACCATGTAGCAAAAGTGTTTTCATATCAAGCTAAAAAATAAAACCCCGCTTAGCAAATGCAAAACGGGGTTTGTATATATTTTTTAAGATTAAAATCTTTCTAATTGAGAAAAGAAAAAGCTACTTTCTATTTGAGCATTTTCGTCGCTGTCGCTACCATGAACTGCGTTTGCTTCAATAGATTCAGCATATAAATTTCTGATGGTACCAGTTTCAGCATCTTTTGGGTTTGTAGCACCAATAAGTTTACGGAAATCACCAACAGCATTAGCTTTTTCAAGACTAGCAGCTACAATTGGTCCAGAAGTCATAAAAGAAACTAAATCTTTGTAAAATGGACGCTCAGCGTGAACGGCATAAAATTTACCTGCTTGCTCTTCAGTCAACCATATATATTTCATGGCTTTAATTTTGAAACCGTTTTGAATCATGTGGTCTAAAATTTTACCTGTGTGACCATTAGCTACAGCATCAGGTTTAATCATAGTGAATGTGATATTGCTCATAAATGTTTAATTATTTTTTTTATTTCGGGGTGCAAAAATAAGCTATTTCTTATTTGATAGTTTACATAGTATGATTATTTATTTATTAATAGTTTTAAAAAATAGGCTTAGCATATTCATTATTAGGTAATTAGCAATAGTAACTTAAATATAGAAATATCGTTGTATATCAGATGATTTTAACTTATTTTTGCTGTTTAATGCGTAAAGTATTTTTCTTATTATTTCTGATAGTAATTGTTTTCACCCAAACTCAATGCAACAGTGCTTATAAAAAGTTACTTAAGGGTACCGACATGACTGTGAAGATGGCTGCTGCAGACAATTATTATAGTAAGAAAGATTTCGCCCATGCATTGCAGTTATACGAACAATTGGCTAATTTTTATTTTGGTCAACCAGAAGATGAAAAAATACAGTATTGTTTAGGGTATTGTAATTACAATTTAGGGAGTTTAGATTTAGCTTCTTATATTTTCAAAACATATTCTGAAAATTATCCAAATTCAAAACATGCTGAAGATGCATTTTATATGTATGCTTATTGTCATTACTTAAACTCACAAGGAGTAGATTTAGATCAAGGAAGTACTATTAAGGCAATTGACGAACTTCAAGTTTATATTAATATGTACCCGTCAAATGCACAAAGAATAACAGAAGCCAATGCTTTGATTGATAAACTAAGAGCTAATCTGACTATGAAAGCATATAAAAATGCTAAATTATATTATCAGATTGAGGATTATAAAGCAGCAATAGTATCTTTTAGAAATGTGTTAAAAGATTATCCAGACATAGAACAAAAAGAAGAGATAGATTTTATAATATTAAAATCTCATTATTTATTAGCTTTAAACAGTGCTGACGAAGCAATTATTGATGGGATATATAGAAAACTTAAAAAAGAAAGACTAGAAAATTCTATAGAAGCTTATCAGTTATTTAAAGAAACATGGCCTCAATCAAAGTATATGGTAGATGCTGCTATAATTTATAAAAAAACACAACAATCATTAGAAAGTATTAATAAAATTTCAATTAATAATTAATTATCATGGCAAAACCAAAAGCACCTTTATTTCCCAATGTACCCAATTCTACTATTCCTAGAGATATGAAGAAAATAGAAGGCGATACACAAAACATTTACGAAGCTATTTCAATTATTGCAAAAAGATCTAATCAAATTGCATCAAAATTGAAAGAGGAAATGCAAGGTCAAATGCAAGAGTATATTAATGAAAGCGATAATTTAGAAGAAGTTCACGAAAACAGAGAACAAATTGAATTATCTATGGCATATGAGAGATTGCCAAAACCAACCATCATAGCCACTGAAGAATTTTTGAACGGGAAGGTTTATTACCGTAACCCGGCCAAAGATGATCAAAAATAAACACATACTCATAGGGGTGAGCGGCAGTATAGCTGCTTACAAAATTCCCCTTTTAGTTAGGTTGTTAAAAAAATCAGGTGCTGAGGTAAAAGTAGTTTTAACGCCCAGTGCCAAAGATTTTGTAACTCCTGTTACATTGTCTACGCTTTCAGAAAATCCTGTATACAGTGATTTCGTTTTGAATGATGAAGGCGAATGGTCTAATCATGTTGATTTGGCTCTTTGGGCAGATTTGATATTAATAGCTCCTGCATCTGCTAATACTCTAGCAAAAATGGAACAAGGGATTTGCGACAATTTATTGTTGGCTATTTATTTATCTGCTAAGTCGCCCATAGCCATTGCTCCAGCTATGGATTTGGATATGTATAAACATGAAACTACCCAACAACATCTAAAAAAATTATCTCATAGAGGCCATCTAATTATTCCTGTTAATTCAGGTTTTTTGGCAAGTGGTCTAGAAGGCGAAGGCAGAATGGCTGAGCCTCAAGAAATATATCATTTTATTGAATCTTATTTCTCTGAAAATTTACCATTTAATGGATTAAAAGCTTTGGTTACAGCCGGTCCAACTCATGAAGCTATTGATCCAGTAAGATTTATTGGGAACCATTCATCAGGCAAAATGGGAATTGCTTTGGCAATTGCTTTATCTGAAAAAGGAGCTGAAGTTACACTAGTAAAAGGACCAATGGCTCTTGATGTTTATCAACTAAACCATGACTATAATATTAATGTGATAGATGTTGTGTCAAGCGATGAAATGTTTATAGAAGTGATAAAATATTGGGAAACATCAGATATAGCTATAATGGCTGCTGCTGTGGCTGATTACAAACCTAAAAATATAGCCCAAGAGAAAATTAAAAAGTTAGAAACTGATTTCACTTTAGCATTGGTTAAAACCAAAGATATTTTGAAATCTATGGGAGAGACTAAAAAATTAAATCAATATTTGGTTGGTTTTGCATTAGAGACAGAAAATGAATTGGCAAATGCTAAAAGTAAACTTAATAGAAAAAATTTAGACGCTATTGTCTTAAATTCGATGAAGGACGAAGGGGCTGGATTTGGATTTGATACCAATAAAGTTACTATTATAAATAAAGATACTACAAAGGTAAATTTGCCGTTATTAACTAAAAGCGAAACAGCGAAAGAGATTGTGAATTATATTTCGCAACAATTTTTTAAAAAGTAATTAGGGACATTGAAAAAAGTAATTATATATATACTCGTTTTTGTTTCAAATATGTGCATTCCATATGCTTTACAATCCCAAGATTTAAACGCAAGAGTTACAGTAAACGCTGATCAAATTCAGCTAAGTGATAAATCTGTTTTTAAAGAATTAGAAAGAAGTATTTTCGAGTTTTTGAACAATAGAAAATGGACCACTGATAAAGTAAATAACGACGAAAGATTGAATTGCACCTTTGTTTTCATTATCGAACAATTCACTGCTCCTGACTATTTTAAAGGCAGCTTGCAAATACAATCTACCAGACCTGCTTATGCTTCTTCATATAACTCTGTATTGTTAAACTTGAAAGACGATAAAATTGAATTTAAATATAACAGTTTTCAAGCCATAGAATATAATGAAAATAGCTTCACCAATAATTTATCGTCAATTCTTTCTTACTATACTTTTATAATGCTAGGGCTCGACTATGATTCATTTGGCGATAATGCAGGATTATCTTTATTATTAAGAGCTCAATCTATTGTTTCAACAGCACAATCTATTTCTGAAATAGGATGGCAAGCATTTGATTTACCTGCCAATAGAAATAAATATTGGTTAGCAGATAATTTAACCAATTCTAGATTTAAAGAATTCCATACTGCTATATATAATTATCATAGAAAAGGTGTAGACCAAATGAGTAAGGATTTGAATGCAGGAAGAAAAGAAGTTTTAACTTCTTTAGAACAAATGGAAAAAGTATTTAGATTATCTAATAATTTATATATGATGTCAGCATTTTTTCAAGCTAAAGCAGATGAAATTATTTTGATTTTTAAAGACGCTGAACCACAAGACAAAAACAAAGCTGTAGAGATTTTAAATAAAATAAGTGTTCAAAACCAGAATAAATGGCAAACCATTTTACAAAAATAATTCAAATGAATCAGCAACAAATACAAAGTGAAGAGTTAATATTAGATGAGATTACTGACAATAATCATTCGTTAATTATATATAATGACGATATCACTCCATTTGATTTTGTGATGGAGAGTTTAATTGAAGTATGCAATCATAACCCTGTTCAAGCAGAGCAATGCACCCTTATAGCTCATATGAAAGGCAGGGCTATAGTTAAAAAAGGAGCATATAAAGTTTTAGCGATGATGCAAGATGCTTTATCAATCAGAGGTCTACAATGTGAAGTAGATTAATATATATATACAAATGTCTGTGATTAAATATATATGGTCTGGAGAATTATTAAGATATTTAAGTTCGAGTGTTAGATCAGGTTTCGAACAATATTCATTAATCAAACAATTAAACAATAGATTTCCAAAAGCTAAAATTGACAACCAAATAAAACTGGTTTCACCTCATTTGATTGAGCTTTCAGAAGGCGTTAAGATTGATAGAAACTGTTATTTAAATGCTGGGGGAGTTAACTATTGTGGTAAAGATGGTAGAATATATATTGGTAAGGATGTTATTGTTGGATATAACTGTATTTTATTTGCTGGTGGGGGAGAAATAGAAATAAGCCAATATACTAGGGTTGGAATTGGTTGTATTATATCGGCACAAAGTGAAGATTCATTTGCCAACCCAGAGGTAAGGCCAGACAACCATCAACACATATTTGAAAAAGTAGTAATAGGCAAAAACTGTTTGATTGCAGGTGGTGCCATTATATTAGGTGGAACTACTTTAGGCGACAATTGTATAGTGGGCTCAGGTGCGGTTGTCAAAGGTAAATACCCTGACCATACAACCTTAATAGGCAATCCGGCTAGAGCAATACCACGATTGCCGTTTCAAAAATAATTTCAATCATGAATAAAGAAGCGATAGAAACAATTATCATAAATACGCTTACCGCTATTATGGATGAGTATGCTATTGAGTATGAAGCCATCAATAGTGAATCAAAAATATATGGTACCAAAGATGGAATAAGTTCTTTGATGTTGGTTAGATTAATTGTAGACTTAGAAGAAGCCATTGATATAGAAACCAATCAAAGTATAACCATTGCCGATGAAAAAGTGTTGAGCATGAATAACAGTCCTTTTGCAACTGTAGCATCACTTACTGACTATTTATCTCAATTGATTCAACAATCTGTGGTTGTATAATTGAATTGTATAAGTTTTGAATTTAAAACTCCACCACAATACCAATAGCTGGTGTGCGAGTTGAATTGCTTCCTTGTATAATTAAATACTGTATATTCTTAGGATCAACATTTTGCAAACTTACCCTGTTGCCAGCTTTGTCTATAAAGTCTTTTGGCGATGATGGGTCTCTTCTAAAGGTAAAATTAGATTGTGATGGATTGTTTACACCTGTTACATTTTGTATATCTATAAACAAGTCTAATGACCACTTCTTATAATTAAATTTCTTATCTAATCTTAAGTCTATGGCAAAATAAGGTTGAAATCTTTGGGTGTTAAATGCTGAATAATCTAAGGTACCGTTACCAGTACTTATATATGATGTAAGAGAACGGGTAGTGTCATAATTGGTATAAGGTGCTTTTCCAAGAACCCTAAAGCGTGAGCCCAATTCCCAGTTTTTCTTAAACTTATACCCACCTGTGAAAGTAACTAAATGTCTACTATCCCAAGCTGATGGGATATATTTTCCATCTTTTCCTGTAAACTCACTTACAAAATAAGTATAACTAAAAATGCCATAAAAATGCTTCGATAATTTTTGTTGATAGCAAAACTCAACTCCATAAGTTCTTCCATTTCCATTGCCTAATACAGCTTCATTACCCACAAATCCAAAACCGCCACCTAAATTAGCTAGAGAAATTCCCAAGTCTGTTGATACAGGGTAGTTTTGATATATTTTATAAAATCCTTCTAAGGTAATTCTGTTGGTTGGTTTTCTTAACCATTCAAACCCGCCTGTAATATGTAACGATGATATATATTTATTGTTCTTGTTCACATATTCACCTGATGCGTCTTTGTATCCTAATAAAGTATATGGTGCTATTTTATAATATTTCCCTACCGATGCATTCACATTAAAATTGCTTCTAATGGCATATGATATATTGAACCTAGGCGATAGTGTTGCCAGTGGATTCAAGCCATCTTTGGTAAACGTATTCATGTCTGTTCTCAATCCAAATGAAGCGTTCATTCTGTTGTTTAAGAATGATTTACTCACATTGCCAAAGGCTCCCATTTTAAGAAAAGCTAGGTTGGTGTTAAATGTGATAACTTTATCTATATTTAAAGGTTGAATATATACTTTGCTAAAGAAATCGTTTTTGAAATTGCTATATATAGCATTGGCTCCAAAACTATATTTCCAAGTGCCATTATATTTATTTAACTCAAATCTAAGTTTATGCTCCCACTCATAACTATTGATTTTTTGTCTAAGCTTGTTAGCATCAGTCATGTCATTGTCGTCATATTTTTCAATTCTGTTTCTAAGTACATTGCTACTGATGGCAAAATTCATATATCCTTTGTTTAACAAATGTTTCCAGTTGACACCCGCTACAGCAGAGTATTGCGTGAATTTAGGCACACTGTTTAATATATATAATTTGCTTTGAATATCTAAATCGCTGTCTTTAACGGTATCAATTTTAGGTGGGTTGAAAGTAAAGTCATCAATAGCATTTAATCCAATTAAACTAATTTCATTTCTTTTGTTTGGTTTAAAAGTGACTTTGTATTGATAATCCCAATAATTAGGTAAGAAAGGAAGGTCAATAAGTTTAAATAAAAACTGTAAATATGATCTTCTCACACTGGCTATATAGGTCCATCTTTTGTCTTTACTCAAAGGACCTTCTAACGTTAAAGCTGCTTCACTAGCTCCTAATCTAAAATTTCCTTGAACTCTATCAGGGTTACCGGTTTTTTGTCTAAATTGTAAAACCCCACTGAGTGGATTATCATACTTGGCATTAAACGCACTTGACGAAAGCGTAACTTCATCTATAAACGCAACATTTAGCATTCCTACGGGTCCACCAGCACTACCTTGGGTTGCAAAGTGATTGATATTAGGAACTTCAATTCCATCTAAATAATATACATTTTCGTTTGGTGCACCACCTCTGATAATTAAATCATTTCTGAAACCTACAGAACCTGAGACTCCGGGCAAACTTTGAGCAACTTTTACAATATCAAAATTGGCTCCTGGAAAAGATTTGATTTCTTGGGCGCTTAAACTATTGATAGATAAGGGGGTTTCTATTACCTTTTTAAAATTCTTGCCTTTTACAATAGTACCAACTAATTCTTTCCCTTCAGCATTTAGAAGAAAATTGATGTTATTGGTATTTCCACTTGTAACAATCACATTGTATTCTAACTTGGTAGTATATCCCAATATAGTTGCTTTAACTGTATATGATCCTGCAGGGATATTGGTAATTCTATAAAACCCATTGCTGTCTGTTTGAGCTTGTTTGCCTATTGATTCTAAAGTAATTTGAGCTCCAGATATTGCTTGTTGACTATTGACATCTTTTACAAAACCATTTATTTTACCTGCTGACTGTGCAAAAGTTTGAGAATAAAATAAAAAAGCTACACTAGAAAAAATGAGTTTTAATTTTCCTTTCATATACAACTATTACAAATAAATATTAAAAAAGTTTTAATGTTTAACTAATACTTTTTGATAAGTAATTTGATTTTTGTTTGAGGTCATGATAATATATAAACCATCGCTCATGCTAGATAAATCTATGTTGTTTCTATTGTTATATGAAGCTATAATTTTTCCTTCTAAGTCTAATACTTGTATATATTCATTGAAGTTTTTGGTGTATATAATTCCTGAAGTTGGGTTTGGATATAACACAGGCAATGCATTGCTAATACTGCTGTTTACCGATAAATTACTTGTAATATCTATCAATATATAATGATTAATATTTCCGTAGCTATACCATAACGTATCTATATAACTTCTGTTGTTTGGGTTATATATTATTTTGCCAGAAATATATTCAGCATATCCTGGTTTTAATACACTGTTGTTATTACTTAAACTTATAGAAGGATTGTTGATTTTTACATTGTTTAATAGCAAATTGGTATTGCCTTCGTTAACTATATATAATTTAAATGTTTTAACTGTATCGTTTTCGGTTAATGAATAAGACAATTTATTGTTTGCAATATAATATGTAGAATCAGGAGAAGCATATGATGAATCAGAGAATGAAGTTATTCTCTCTACCAATTCAGGGTGATCTATAAATGGGTTTCTGTTTTTTTGAAGCTTGTATATATCTTCATTTTTTTGAGAATCAACTTTGTTAGGCAAAAATTGAAAGTGCCATTTTTTTAAGATGCTTTCTTGGCTGTTCAAATAACCAGAATAGTTTTGATATCTGATTGCAAAATAGAGCATAGCTCTGGCAGAGCGTGCCTTTTGTGCGTCTCTAGGTTCAAAAACATTTGAAGCCCATTTACTACCACCTACTTGCCATGTTGGATTGGTAACCTCGCCAAAAGGGTCGTTGGCTCTTTTGTTGTTGGCTGAATTATCTGTAGGCATAATATGGAACAAGTCGCTAAGCATGGGTTCGCTACTACTAAACAAACTTTGTGGCCAAGTATGTTCAGTGTTAAAATCATTAGGGGTACTTTGAGCATCTTGTCTAGAAGTATAATTGGTGATAATTCTTCCGGTATATACACATTCTAAAGTGTTTACAGAAGCTCCACGCCCATTCACACCTTGGTTGTCTATAACCATATACATTTTATCTCTAGCGGCATTATAGCCTAGTGAATTGTAGTTTTTAGCCAATAATTTTTTTAATATATTTTTTAGCTCTTGTTCACTTTTGTTTTCAGTAGAAGTGTAATATGAACCACTGTATCTTCCTTGACCGCTCAGATGAATATGTTGTTGAGAATATGGGTCATTAGAAGAACTAACTATGATTTCGCTATGATAAAATAAATTATGAATAGGGTGGAAGTATACCACAAAACTATCTTTAGTATTGGCTGCAATATTTATTGATGTAGCTTTAGTTGAAAATCTTTTGTTGTCAGATATATATAAGTTTATTGTTTCTGAAACTGATTTTAGATTTTCAATTTTAATGGTATACGAAGAAGTATCGTAACTTTGAGTTACTTTAAATTGTATAAGCGTATCTGAAATGTTAATGGCTATAGCTGTATTGCTTATCAATAAAATGAAAACAATTTTTAATAATTTATGCATGTTTAAAATGAATTTAAAAAGTAATTTATATTTGTTTCTGAGTCTATATTCAATTTTTTTCGAAGTCTGTAGCGACTTTTATCAATGGAATCAAGGGACGAATTTAGTAACTGAGCAATTTCTTTGTTGCTCATATTCATTTTTAAGAAGCAACATAATTTCACTTCATTAATAGTCAGATCTTTAAAATTTGATTGTAATTTTTCCATAAAGCCATTATGAAGCAACATAAATCTAGATTTAAAATCCTCCCAAAAATTTTGGTCCATTAAATTTGAATCTATATGAGAAATAATTTTCTTTAGATCTAATATATAATCAAGGGTTGGAGAATCCCTTTCTACTAATTTAGTTATGTTATGTTTTATTTGACTAAGAAGCTCATTTTTACTAACTAAAGTCATAGTCATGGCTTGAAGCTCTCTGTGTTTAAAGTCTAGTTCTATATCTAATTTGTCTTGAATTAACTGTCCATTAAGTTCTTCTGCTTCAATTTTATCTTTAAAATAATCCATTAATAGTAACATAGAGTTTATACGTGCCATCAATTCAACATTCTCTATAGGTTTTCTCAAAAAATCTATGGCACCTGCTTGAAGTGCAAGTTGTAAATCTGCAGATGAAGTTCTGACACCCGTAAACATAATGATGGGTATACCATTACAAGCAGAGATTTTTTTAATTTTGCTTGTTGCTTCAATGCCATCCATTTCAGGCATTTCCCAATCCATAATTATTAAATCGGGTAGTTTTTTTTTGGCTATATTTAATGCTTGAACTCCATTGGTAGCCACTAATATATTTATTTGTTCAGCTGCATTATTTAAAAATCTAATTACCGATTCTCTATTTTCTGGATCATCATCAACGAGTAAAATATTTTTCATATATATTATTTTTTGGCAAGTGTTATAAGTTTTTTAAATTGTATTCCATCACTTAAGTATACAGCGTCTTGCATGGCTTTTTTCCATGCTTCTATTGTTTTGTCCTTGATAGGTAATTTTTCTAGCATGTTTCTAAGTTCTGAAATTTCATATATTTCAAACTGACTTAACTCTTCTAGCCATTCACTTATTTCTTCTTTTATAGAATCACTTAAATCTAGTTTAAAATTGTTTTCTGAAGCAAATTGAGTGTAACCTAATGCCCCTTCATTTGAATGGTATGGCAATTTTATACTTACTGTTGTTCCTTTGTTTTCTTCACTTTCAATGGATATATTTCCTTTATTTAATTCAATAAAATCTTTACTTACAATTAAACCCAATCCAGTTCCTTTATTAATGCCTTTAGCACTTATAGAATTATTTGAAATGCCTAAATCAAATAATTTGTGAAGGTCTTCTTTTTTTATACCAATTCCTTGATCTTGTATGCTGGTGTTTACAAAGTTTTGATCTCTTTTAATTGTGATAGTTATTATCTTGTTTTCTGGAGAGAAATGAATTGCATTTAACAATATATTCCTAATAACAATAATTAATAAGTTTTCGTCTGCTGTTATATGTGATCCGTCAGAGCTTATTTCAACATCAATTTTTTTTAGTTTTAATACTTGATTGAAATGTTTGATTTGAATTTGAATGATCTTAGTTAAATCTATAGTTTTAAAATAGGGCTCGATAGATTTTGTTTGAGATTGGCTCCATAACAATAGGTTTTCTAATAAAGTAAATCCTTTCTTGGCGGAGTCGTTTATAATCTTTGAGTAATTTTCAATGTCTTTTAAATTTTTATTTTCTAACTCTTTTATTTGAGCTTCTGATAAGTTTATTAATGCATTAAATGGGTTTCTTAAGTTATGAGCCAGAATAGAAAAAAACTTGTCTTTAGTGCCATTTAATAATTTTAATTCAACTTGTTGAGCATTTATTTTATGATTCTTTACAGCCAATTCTTCGTTAAGTCTTCGCTGTCTTAACCATAATATTACAATAATAATAATAACAATAGATACAATTAATACTATAACATACAAAAATTGTCTAATGGTGTTTTGGGCTTTTATGGTTTTTTCTTGAACTTTAATTTTATTTTCTTTGTCTGACAAGTCAAGTACAGCTTTGATTTCAGCAAATTTTGATGACAATTGGTTGTTACTAATAGAATCAGTAATTTCAGAAGCTTTTTTAATTAATGCTATAGCTTCAAATGGCTTATTTTTTTTAGTATATATATTTGATATAAGTATATATATATTCTTTTTTAACCCAAGGTCTTGTATATAGTTTGCTATAACCAAAGATTTGTTTGAATATATAAATGACTCATCTAATTTGTTTTCTTCAAAAAGTAAATTTGAAATATGGTATAAACTCAAAGCATATTGCTCTTTTATATCATAAGGTGATTGAGAATTTTGTAAGGCTAAATTATAATTTTTTAATGCATCTATATACAGTTTTTTAACTTGAAATACTTCCCCTGTTTGAAGATATATACTAGTCAATAATTTATTGTCTTGGGAAGAAAAACTGTTTTGAGAAAGTAATACATTTTGAGCTTCATTTAAGTAACTTAATGCTTCTATTAACTGGTTTTTATGTAAGAATACGGATGCTATTTTGTTGAATGATTGAGCAATTAAGAAATAATTTGAGGTGGTTTTAATTTCATTATATGCTTTATCAAAATAATAAGAAGCTAGATCAAATTTTTTTAATGATATATATATATTGGCTTTGTAGTTATAATATTTGTTTAATAAAAAAATATTGTTTTGTTTTTTTAAAACCTCAAAAGCTCTTTCAAAGTAATTTAAAGATTGGTTTAACAATCCATGCTCATAAAATGTATTTCCAATTTCTAAAAGTATTTCTGCTGTAGAATCTTGCAAATTATTTTGCAATAAAAGTTCATATCCTATTTGGTAATTGTCGAGAGCTCTGTAGAATTTTTTTTTGTTAAAATACCAATCACCTTCATACTTATATGTTTGTGCTTCAAAATATGTATTACTTAATTTCTTGGCTATATTTCTTGATTCTTTTATATACAAGTCAGCAATACTATCTGAAATATCATTGCTGTTTATGTATATATTTAATAAAGCATCATATATTTCTTTGTTTGTTTTTTTACTTTTTTTATTTGATTGAGTTGAAGCAAATATGCTGTCAACTTTAGTAGAACCAAAAGAGATACATATACCATTTAAAAAGAGAAAAAATAAGTATAACTTTTTAATCATGCATAAGGTATGATTGGTTAAGCAACATAAAATCTAAACAAACCAAATAAGCCAAAGCTTCAACTATTGGCACAGCTCTGGGCACCACACATGGGTCATGTCGTCCATTTATTTCTATGGTCACCTCTTGGTGTTCTTGATTGATGGTTTTTTGAGGTTTTTTGATGCTTGAAACAGGTTTAAAATATACTTGAAACCAAATGGGCATTCCATTGGTTATTCCTCCTTGTATGCCTGCTGAATGGTTGGTGCTAGTTTGTATTTTTTGATCGGTATATATATATGAATCATTTGCTTCTTTGCCCGTGAGTGAAGACAATTGTACGCCTTCTCCCAATTCAAAAGCCCTAGCCGCATTTATGGTCATCATGGCTTGTGCAAGTCTTGCATTAAATTTATCAAATATTGGTTCGCCTAAACCAACAGGTAAACCTTTTATCACGCATTGAATGCTGCCACCGCAAGTGTTTCCATCGTTCATCAATTCTTTTATATATAACTCCATTTGTGCAGCAGTATCCGCATCTGGGCATCTGGTTATATTTGTTTCTATTTGAGAAGCATCTATTGATTCATGATTTTGATGAAGTTTGATAGTGCCTATGCTTTTTACAAATGCAAAAATATCTATGTTTTTTTTAGCTAAAACCTGTTTGGCTATACTGCCTGCCAACACCCAATTAGCTGTTTCTCTGGCTGATGATCTTCCGCCACCATTTTGGTCATGAATACCATATTTAGCTGTATAAGTATAATCAGCATGTGAAGGCCTAAATGTGTCTTGTATATTGTTATAATCAGCTGATTTTTTGTTGCTGTTATGAATCATAAATGAAATAGGATGGCCTGTGGTTTTACCGTTCAATATTCCAGATAAAATCTCAAAGGTGTCTTCTTCATTTCTAGGTGAAGTTATGGATGATTGTCCTGGTCTTCTTCTTTGTAAATCTTTGTTAATAGATGTTAAATCGAGTTCGATGCCTGAAGGACAACCATCTATAACGCCACCAATTGCTTTCCCGTGGCTTTCTCCCCAAGTGGTAAGTTTAAATAGCTGCCCAAATGTATTCATAACTGCGAATATATGTTTAAATTGTAAGTGTTTTGATAAAAAAAGAGCCCCGAAAAATTCCGGAGCTCTTATATATTTTTAACTATTTATTGTTTAGTGTGAACTTAAATAACTAGCTATTCCATCTGCATTGTCAACCAATCCGTCTTTGCCCTTAGACCAATCAGCCGGACAAACTTCTCCATTCTCTTCGTTAAATTGCAAAGCGTCTATCATTCTTAAAGCTTCGTCTATACTTCTACCTAAAGGTAAATCGTTTACCAATTGGTGACGAACCAAACCATCTTTGTCTATTAAAAATAATCCACGATAAGCAACTGCATCGTTTCCATTATCACCTACCCAAATTTGGTTTCCATTCTCATCTACATCATAATAACCAGCCAATACACCATAGTTCATAGCAATGGTTTTAGAAATATCGGCTACCAATGGGTATTGAACGCCTTGTATACCACCATCGTTTTGAGGTGTGTTAAGCCATGCCCAATGTGAAAATTTTGAATCTACTGAACATCCTACTACCGCTACATTTCTAGACTCAAAATCAGCTATTCTTCTTTGAAATGCAATGATTTCTGTAGGACAAACAAAGGTAAAATCAAGGGGATAAAAATAGAACAATACATATTTTTCGCCTATATATTGATCTAATGAAAAGTTTTCAATAAAGTTGCTTCCTGCAACAGCATCTGCACTAAAATGTGGTGCTTTTTTTCCTACTAATATACTCATGTGTATTTGTTTTTTGTTTTTAAAATTTACGCTACAAATTTAAACCATTAACTAATAAATTAGTTTTGTTTTTCTAAAAAAATTATATTTCTGCTATGATAGAAAGCCCATCATATGCTAAATAAAAACCTTTGGGTAAGGTAGCTTCTACTTGGCTATGCAATCCTAGTTGGTGACTAATATGTGTAAAATAAACAGTCTTAGCTCCTGATTTTATGCCCATTTCTATCGCTTCTTCTACATTAAAATGTGATATATGTTTCTCATGTCTCAAAGCATTTAATACCAAAATTTCTGTACCATAAATTTTTTCAAACTCAGCTTCTGTTATGGCATTGGCATCTGTTATATAAGTAAAATTACCAATTCTAAAACCCAATACAGGTAACTTATAATGCATCACTTGTATAGGTGTGATGTTGATGTTTTTAACGCTGAAAGTTTGCTGACTGTGAATTCTTATGAGGTTTGCTTCTGGAACACCCGGATATTTAAAATCGTCAAAGGCATAAGGTATTTCATGTTTGATAGCACTCTCGCCTAGCTCATCGCAATAGATATCTACTTCTTTTTTGGTCACAAAATTTAATGCTCTGATATCATCTATTCCAGCTACATGGTCTTTGTGTCCATGGGTGATAAGTATCCCATCAAGTCTGTCTATGCCTAGGTTTAAGCATTGTTGCCTAAAGTCAGGTCCGGCATCCACCATCAACTGTGTGCCATTGTGTTCTATATAAATGCTGCTTCTAAGGCGTTGGTCTCTATTGTCGGTTGATAGGCACACGTCACACTTACAGCCAATAATTGGCACACCTTGAGAAGTTCCGGTACCGGTAAATGTGATTTTCATTTGTTTGTGCAAAAATAATGGCAGAAACCAATTCCTTTTGTCGCTAAATGAATATATATTCATCCTAAGGCTTTACATTTGCAGTTCAAATTTTCAATATGGGAACACTTACAATGATTGGCCAGCTTTTATTAGCCTTATCAATTTTAATTATTTTACACGAAGCAGGTCACTTTTTTGCGGCCAAAATGTTTGGAATTAGAGTAGAGAAATTTTATTTATTTTTTGATGCATACGGCAAAAAACTATTTAGCTTTACCAAAGGTGGAACTGAATATGGCATTGGCTGGTTGCCTTTAGGTGGTTATGTGAAGATTGCTGGAATGATAGATGAAAGCCTAGATACAGAACAATTAAAATCTGAACCTCAAAATTGGGAATTCAGATCTAAACCAGCTTGGCAAAGATTTATAGTAATGATAGGAGGAGTAACTGTGAATCTAGTTTTAGGTTTAATAATATCTATCGGGATTTTATATCACTATGGCGAAAAATATACGCCTATTAGCGAAATCAAAGATGGATTTGCTTTTAGTCAAGAAGCCATTGATATGGGTTTTAAAAATGGCGATAAAATAATAAGCGTAAATGGAGTGCAAGTTAAATATGCTGAGAAAATCATCACTCCTGAATTGTTTACTTCTGATAATAATTTTATCACCATCGAAAGAGAAGGCACCCAAAAACGAATTGATATCCCTGATAATTTATTAGATATTTTGTCTGAAAAGAAAACCAAACAAAGTTTCTTATCTCCACTCATCAGAGACTTTTATGTAGACTCTGTTCCAGCCGGAAACCCCGCCGCAGATGCAGGTATCAAAAAAGGCGACAAGATAGTGGCTATCAATAATACACCCACTATTTTCTTCAACGACCTTAAAACTTCATTAGAAAATAACAAAAACAAGTCTATAGATTTAACTGTGCTTAGGGCTTCAGATTCGTTACACTTAAAATGTTTGGTAAGCGAAGAAGGTACCATTGGATTTATGCCTATGTTCGAACATGAGTTTGCTTCTGAAGTAATCACCTATGGCTTTATGGAATCAATCCCATTGGGAATTAAAAGTGGATGGGAAAATTTAGTAGGACAAGTAAAAGCATTTGGAAAAATATTCAGCGGAAAAGTAAAAGCCACTAATGCCCTTCAAGGACCCATAGGTATTGCCAAAGCATTCGGTTCTGATTGGAACTGGTTTAGATTCTGGAACCTCACCGCATTGCTTTCATTGGTCTTAGCATTTATGAATTTATTACCTATCCCGGCCTTAGACGGTGGGCATGTAGTGCTGATCATCGTAGAAAAACTTAGAGGCAAACCACTAGGCGATAAAGCCATGGAGCGTGTGCAAATGGTAGGTATGTTTATCGTATTGGGCTTAATGATCTTTGCCTTTGGTAACGATATATTCAAAGCGTTTTTTAAATAAACATGACCCAGTATTTCGAGTTTTATCAACTGCCTGTTTCATTAAACATAGATACTGCTGTATTGAAAAAACTCTTTTTTGAGAAAAGTAGAAACAATCATCCAGATTTTTTTGCGAATGCTAGTGAAGAAATTCAACAAAAGGCCTTGGCTGAAAGCACCGTAAACAATGAAGCCTATAAAACGTTGTTGAATCCACAAACCAGGTTAAAGCATGTATTGCATATATATGGCTTATTGGCCGATGAAGATAAAATGGCCTTACCACCAGACTTCTTAATGGACATGATGGACCTGAACGAAGAGATAGAAATGGCTGCAGAGCCTGAGGGTAGGGAAGAAGTTAAAAATAAAATTGAGGCATTGATAGCAGATAATGAACAAGAGCGAGAGCAATTGTTTGAGCAGTTTGATACTAGCCCAACAGAAGGCAAAAACAATATACTCAAACAATTAACTTGGGTATATTTAAAAAATAAATATTTTTTGCGGTTAACGCAATCAGTATCTACATTTGCAGACCCTAAGAGTTAGGCTGAAAGGCACCAACTAAAGGGATTGAATTTATTGCCCGGATGGCGGAATTGGTAGACGCGTTAGTCTCAAACACTAATATCGCAAGATGTGCCGGTTCGACCCCGGCTCCGGGTACAAAAAAATCAGAGTGAGAGAGGAGAGCGAGAGCGACCTCTACACTCTGATTTTTTTTCTTCTAGACTGACACTCACTCTCACACTTTCTTCAGTTTTTTTATGAATGAGAAGTTTTTCTATTTATAGATGGCATCAGTATATATTTTATATTCTAAAAGCATAGAAAGATTTTATACAGGAAGTTGTA
>CANHGM010000034.1 GCA_947460345.1 Bacteroidota bacterium
AAATGTGTGCTTTGCTCTTTTGAAAGGTTGCTAAAAAGCTGTTTTTCTTATATAGGGAAAAAAAATAATCTGAAAATTATATAGTATTAAAGTTCTTATATTCTCCTATTCTGATGCCTAAAAATTTATATATATATAGCTTGATTTTAATTTTTAATTTTAATGGTAACAAGGTTGGATCGTAACCTAATTCCCAACTAAGTCTTTTAACTCTACCTTCTATTGCTGCCGGATGCTTGCCATTAAATTTAATTAGTCTTTCATTGTTATAATAATCGAAATCATCTGCCTCTCCAGTCATTTTCTTTACTGTATGCTCGTCGTGCCAAAGCTGATGCATATATTTAAATCTGTCTTGTTGCAACTTTGGAGGTTTCACCATTCCATAATGATATATAGTAGCATCAATAAGTTTTACATTTATTTTTTCTCCATTTTTTCTAAATCCTTGTGCATCGCCCCAAGAAGTTATACTCTTATTATTTTTTATAATTCTAACCTCTCTTCTATATCTACTAAAAGAGTCACTTATATAATCATAAGTCCCATAAAAATGAAGATAATTAAAAACTAGCCCTTCTACTTTATCATTATTTTCATACAATTTCATCGCTCTATTTATAGTGTCGTAATCGTCTTCGTGCATACATTCATCGCCTTGAATATATATACACCATGTCGAATCTTTACTCACATGCGAAAGTGCTTTGTCTGTTTCACTAGCTAATACTTTACCACCTTCCCTTAAAGTATCATCCCAAACAGTATTAAAAATTTTAAGTTTAGGTGACTGAATCGTTTTAATGAGTTCTTCAGTCGAATCATCTGAATTTCCTAGTGCTAAAATAAACTCATCACAAAGTGGTAACACACTTTTAATGGCTTCAACTATTGGGTAATCAAACTTTACTGCATTTTTTATGAATGTAAATCCAGAAACTTTCATCAAAAAAAAGTTAATATATATAATTACCTATACGACTTAAATTCAGCTGGTGCATAGTCAACCATCATCTGATAAAGTTCTTGAAATACATCATCTACACTTGGCTTTGAAAAATAGTCTCCATCACTTCCATAGGCTGGTCTGTGAGGTTTGGCTGTGATGGTTTTTGGAGGAGCATCTAGCCATTGATACCCACCTTGAACTTCTAATACTTGTTGCATCATATAAGAGGTGGCTCCACCTGGCACATCTTCATCAAAAAATACAATTTGTCCTGTTTTCTTTAAAGACTCAACTATTGAATGAGAAACATCAAATGGTAATAAAGATTGCACATCAATAATTTCAACACTTATATTTTTATCTTCTAATAATTGAGCAGCTTCTGTTGCTATTCGACAACACGAGCCATAAGTTACTAAAGTTATATCACTGCCTTCTTTTAAAGTTTCAGGATAACCAGGCACGACCAATATTTCGCCAATGTTTTCAGGTAATTTCTCTTTTAATCTATAGCCATTTAAGCATTCTACAATCAAACCGGGTTCATCGCTTTTTAATAAAGCATGATAAAATCCGGCTGCTTGTGTCATATTTCTAGGCACCAATATATGCATACCTCTTAAAGCGTGTATAATCATACCCATAGGTGAACCTGAGTGCCAAATACCTTCAAGTCTGTGTCCACGTGTTCTTACAATTAAAGGGCATTTTTGGCCACCTTTAGTTCTATATTGAAGAGAGGCAACATCATCACTTAAAATTTGTAAAGCATATAAGAAATAGTCTAAATATTGAATCTCAATTATTGGTCTTAATCCTCTCAAAGCCGCACCTATTCCTTGCCCTGTGATTGTCCATTCTCTAATTCCTGTATCAGTAACTCTAATTTCACCATACTTTTCTTGTAATCCAGCAAACCCTTGATTAACATCACCAATTTTACCTACGTCTTCACCTATGGCAAAAACTTCTGGTATGGTCTCAAAAATCTGATCAAAGCAGGCTTGCATAATCTCTCTCCCATCTACAAATTTACTGTTGTCATTGTAAATGCCTTCTATGGGTTTTAATTTATGAACAGCCCATGATGATTGACTATATAAATGAGAACTATATCGGTCTAAATTTAATGAATTATACTCATCTAGTAAATTTACTAAACTTTGTCTTGCATTTGATGGCTCATCAACTGTAATTCTTAATACTTGATGAATACAATTATATACATCTTTTCTGATTGGTTCTGCTATAGCGGTAAGTGAATCTTTAATTGCTTTTATTTCAGAGCTATGTCCTGATTCTTGAACCATAGCTTCTAAATATTGTGCAGTTTCATTTACATCTGCTTTAATAGCTGAAATAAAAGATTTAAATGCTGCATTTTTCTCGTCTTTAACTTGTTGTATAGCATCAGCTTCTATGGTGTCAATTTCAGTTGGAGTAGCAAGTGCTGTATTTATAATCCACTCCTTCATTTTTAAAATACAATCATACTCTTGTTCCCATTGCAAACGTTCTTTGCTCTTATATCTCTCATGCGAACCACTAGTACTATGGCCTTGTGGCTGAGTCATTTCATATACATGAACTAAAGAAGGTATATGTTGCTCTCTAGCAATTTGAGCAGCCTCTTCATAAACTCTACACAATTCTGCATAATCCCAACCTTTAACTCTGTATATATTATATCCTTCCCCATTCTCGTCTCTCTGAAAACCTTTTAGTATTTCTGATATATTTTCTTTGGTCGTTTGATATTTTGCAGGAACTGAGATTCCGTATCCATCATCCCAAACTGAAACTACAACAGGTACTTGTAAAACGCCAATGGCATTTATCGCTTCAAAAAAACCTCCTTCTGATGAACTTGCATTGCCAATAGTTACAAATGTAACTTCATTTCCATTGTTAGATAATTCTGTTAAATGATGCAGTCCTTTATTCTCTCTAAATAATTTTGAAGCATAACCTAAACCCACTGCTCTGCTCATTTGTGATGCAGTAGGAGAAATATCACTTGTTGAATTTTTGATTTGAGTAAGGTTCTTAAATTTACCTTCTTCAGTTAAAAAACGTGTTCCAAAATGTCCATTCATACTTCTACCAGCACTAGATGGATCAGCTTCTACTGATGGTTCGGCATACAATTGTGCAAAAAACTGCTGCACTGTAAGCTGACCAATAGCAAACATAAAAGTTTGGTCTCTGTAATAGCCTGATCTGAAATCTCCTTCTTTAAAAACTTTGGCCATGGCTAGTTGTGCTACTTCTTTTCCATCTCCAAAAATGCCAAATTTGGCTTTACCTGTTAGTACTTCTTTTCTTCCAGTAAGACTCGCTTGTCTACTCGCAAATGCTATCTTGTAGTCATTAAGCACACTTTTTTTAAAATCTTCTAAAGTCATTGTAGGTTTGCTTGCAACATCCATTTGTTGTTTCGTTTTGCCACAAAAATAAGCAAAATTTGTAGTTTTTATCGAGAAAATTACTGTGGCATTTTTAGTCAGCACTTTATAAATAAAATAAATCCCTCTGTTTATTAATTATCTATAAACTAATCAGGGAAAATTTTACTTGGATTTAAAATACCCTTGGGGTCAAAAACATCTTTTATACCTTTCATCAATGTAATGTGAGTAGAGTTTAATGCAATTGGTATATATTTTTTTTGAACAAATCCAATCCCATGCTCACCACTTATTGTTCCTTTAAGTTCTACACAATATTCAAAGATTTGATTGATTGCTTTGGGTATTTCATTTTCCCAATACTCATCAGTTAACATGTCTTTCAATATATTTATATGTAAATTTCCATCTCCTGCATGTCCATAAGTTATTGTTCTAAATCCATATAAAGTTTCAATAGTTGATAGTTTTTCTAAAAGCAATGGAAGTGAAGCTCTTGGTATTACTGTGTCTTCTTCTTTATATATATTGTTGTGTTTAGCCGATTCTCCTATGCTTCTTCTAATTTTCCATATATGCTCTTTTTGATCAAAACTATCAAAGAAAAGTATATCATCACATCCTTCATTTGTCAAAAATTCGGCAAGTGTATATCCTTCTTCTTGCAATGTTTGTATATTATTCCCATCGAGTTCTATTAATAGCAAACATGATATTGAAGTATCAATATCGAAATTCAAATTTAAATAGTGAAGTGCAGAGTTAAAGGCATTAATAGTCATTAGTTCACAGGCACTTGGGTTAAAACCATGGTTAAATATTTTGCTCACATGTTTGCATGCAAGTTCATTGGTTTTGTATTTTGCAAGCATTAAAAAAGTTTCTAATGGTTTATGAATTAGTCTGAATACAATTTTAGTAACCACACCTAAAGTTCCTTCACTTCCAATCATTAACTGAGTTAGGTTATAGCCAGTTGAATTCTTTAAAACATTAGCCCCTGTTTCTATAATTTCTCCATTGGCAAGTACTACTTCTAAATTTAAAACATAATCTTTTGTAGTGCCATATTTTAGTGCTTTAGGCCCACCACTGCTATGTGCAATATTTCCTCCTAAAAAACATGAACCTTTGCTTGCAGGGTCTGGTGGATAAAACAAACCCAATTCTCCTACTGCTTGTTGAAATGTTTCGTTAATAACACCGGGTTCAACTGTTGCTTGCAAATTCTCTTTATCTATATTTATAATTTTATTGAATCGCTCCATGTTTAAAATCACTCCACCAAATATTGGTAATGAGCCACCACTTAAACCTGTTCCAGCTCCTCTCACAGTCACTGGGATTTTGTTTGCATTGCAATACCTTAATATTTCTGAAATCTCTTGAGTTAATATTGGTTTTAACACCACTTCAGGTATATATATTAAATCTTCAGTATAGTCTTTTGCATTACGAGTCAATGTTTCTAAATCTATATAAACATTTAATTCCCCAATTTTTTGGTTAAAATACTTTATATCTTCATCAGAAATTTTTTTGAATGAATTCATGAATTAATAATTTGCCACAAAGTAAACTAAATTGATCAATAGAAGCAACTAAGTTGAGAACTATATATTTGAATTAGTATCCTTTTGATGCATTGTTTATCTATAAATATATCTTTTTTCAATGTATGATTCTATAATTTTTACTCTAATAAATTAAGCTAATTAAATTCTACATTGATTTTTATGTTTGATTGTTTATTTTTGTTACCTAATAATCATGAAAAAAATAATTTATATATCCATATTTGTCGTTTCTCAATTATTAACTGGTTGTAAAGAAGAACCTCCAAATATTGTTTTTAAAGACCCAACTGTATCTGATTATGATACCACATATATTGTTTCAAGTATTGCTAAACCTCAAACTAAAGTTGTTTTAGTTGAAGATTTTACAGGAGCCAAATGTACCAATTGCCCTGCTGCCCATGATGAAGTGGCAGA
The DNA here is from genome assembly GCA_947460345.1 of Bacteroidota bacterium. Taxonomy (GTDB): domain Bacteria; phylum Bacteroidota; class Bacteroidia; order UKL13-3; family UKL13-3; genus CANHGM01. The sequence goes on from CANHGM010000034.1 coordinate 5,352, forward strand.
CATGATTAAAAATAATCCGGGTAGAATTGTAGCTTTATCTCTGCATCCAACTAAACACTCTTTAGCTGCACCTATTGACCCTAAGTTTGATTTTAGATTAAATGAAGCTCAAGATTTAGCTGATAATTTTGGTGGATTTCAAGGATTGCCAGCTGGGGGGGTAGATAGAGTGAAAGGGAATGCACAATTATATGTATATGCCATTAATGCTAGTTTGTGGTCTGGTTTTCTTCAACCACGTTTGAGTAAAACAACTCCTTATAATATAGACATTAACAACTCTTACAATGCCACAAATAATACTATTACATCTACTGTCACTGTAGAGCTAACTTCTGCCACTACAGATACATTATTGCTTTCAGTTTTATATACAGAAAACAAAGTGGTTGCACCACAAGAATTAGGTAATCAATCAGTAGATAGTTTTTATTCGCATAACCACTTAGTTAGAAAATTTGTTACCCCTGCTTCAGGTAAACAATTGCCAAGTAAACATGAAGTAGGTAGAGTATTTGTATATAGATCGGTAAGGAAAATTGATAGCTCTTGGAATCCAAACAACATGACTGTGGCTGCATTTGTACATTCTGCTGGAGCTGATAAACAAGTTTATCATGCAGCTGAAAAACCTGTAAAATGATTTTATTAAACGCCAATCAAATTAAAGATTGGGATGCATATACTATTTCGCATCAACAAATATCTTCTAAAGAATTGATGGACAGGGCTGCTAAAGCTTGTGTTAATTATATATATCCATTAAAATTTAACCATATACATATTTTTTGTGGACCCGGTAATAATGGTGGAGACGGATTAGCAATGGCATTAATAATTACTAATTTAAATGTTGAGTGTACTATATATATAATTGAAAATGAGCTGACAAAATGTAGCAACGATTTTCAAACCCAATTCGAATTAGTTAAGCAAAATAAAGATATTAAAATCATTGATGTTTCAAATCAAGAATATAAATATACTATTCACAAAAGTGATTTAATAGTAGATGCATTGTTTGGTTATGGATTAAATAGACCCATAGATGGCAAAGCAAAACAGTTGGTAGAATTCTTGAATTCAATTGATGTTTATAAAATATCTATTGATATTCCCTCTGGTATACAAGCAGGGTTAAATACATTTTCAAAAATTGATACTGTTTTTAAAGCAGATATAACACTTACTTTTCAAATACCCAAACTTTCTTTGCTTATGTCTGATTCAGGTATGTATGCTGGTAAATTACATCTATTAAATATTGGTTTAGAACCCGGTTTTCTTCAAACACTCTCTTCTGAATATAATTTTATAACAGCTTCTGATATTAAACCAATTATAAAAAAAAGGCCTGTATTTTCACACAAAGGAAATAATGGCAATGCCTTATTAATTGCAGGTAGTAACAATAAAGGGGGTGCAGCTCTTATGGCTTCTGAAGCGTGTTTGAGAATAGGAGCAGGTTTGCTTACTGTGAAATTGCCTGAAAAATTCCATACATCTTTAATAGAAAGACTTCCAGAAGCTATGATTTCTAATGATGATATGAAGTTAGACTTTTATAAAGCAATTGCAATAGGGCCAGGTATAGAAAATACTAATGAAAATAATGAGTTTTTAAATCAGTTAATGAATCAAAAAAATATTCCAGTTGTGATAGATGCAGATGGAATAAATATATTGGCTGAATCAAATCTATTAGATAGTACTAATATACATCCCAACATACTGCTAACCCCACATGTTAAAGAGTTCGAAAGACTTATTGGGGGAATAGCTTCTTCTTCATCAGAAAGGTTAGCTCAGCAAATAGCTTTTTCTAAAAAACATCAATGTTATATTATTTTGAAAGGGGCTTATAGTTCACTTTCAACCCCTGAAGGCAATGTGTTTTTTAACAGTACCGGTAACCCCGGGATGGCCAAAGGTGGCAGTGGTGATGTGTTAACAGGGATTTTACTGGGTTTGTTATCTCAAGGCTATTCAGTAAAAGATGCTGCTTTATGTGGAATGTATATACATGGTAAGTCTGCTGATATTGCTGCTTCAGAACTACACGAGTTGTATATATTGCCTACAGATACGATACATTATATATATAAATCATTACAAGAACTTTCATAAAAAAAACCCGCTCTTGAGCGGGTTTTTTTTATTGCATATCTGAAAAATCATCGGGTTTATGAGTGTTATCACCATTGTAATATTCACCTCCGCCTTCTTCTTTTCTATTATCAAATTCTTCAAAATTATAATCTGGCATTAACTCTTTCTTTACATGAGTAACGGTTTCATTCATTGCTTCCATAAACTTGTTAAAATCTTCTTTGTATAAAAAGATCTTGTTTTTTTGGAATTGACCATCAAATGTTTTTTTACTTTCTGAGATACAAATAAAATAGTCGCTTGCCCTCGTTGGTTTTACATCAAAAAAATAAGTACGCTTACCAGCTCTTACTTTTTTTGAAAATGTAATTTCATCGCTAGGTCTGTCATTACCTCCTCTGTTTTCTCTGTAACCGCCACGGTCTCTATTGCCATAGCCTCTGTCGTTCCTGTCTTCCATATGATAATTGTTATTGATTAATTAATTAGTTATTGCAAATGTATAGAATTAGTTTAAATATCAGTCAAGCTTTTAGAGGTAATATAGGTATATTTCTTTTTAATATGCTGTAATATAGGTTATTAAAATATGGCAAGCATATCTAATAGATTTTTTAATTTGCATACACTCTAATATTGCAGCATGAATGAGAACATTCCTTCTTCAAAAAAAATCGGTATTATAGGAGGTGGGCAATTAGGTTATATGCTTATTGAAGCTGGTACTCCCATGAACCTTATATATAATACTCTAGATGTAGCTAATTCACCATGCTCCCAGTTAGGTTCTACTCACATTGTGGGTTCTATCACTAACGAGGATGATATATATAATTTAGCTAAACATTCTGATATCATCACTTTCGAAATCGAACATATAAATACTTATGCCCTCGAAACCATTGAAAAAAAAGGAAAAATAGTGATACCAAGTTCTAGTACTTTAAATATTATTAAAGATAAAAGTATTCAAAAAAGATTTTACGAAACCCATCAAATACCTACAGCCCCTTTTGGTATTGCCTTAAATGCATCTGAATGGGATACGATCATCAATAAATTAGATATTACAAGTACGTTTGTGATAAAAACTTGTACCGGAGGGTATGATGGTAAAGGGGTTCAGATTGCTCATGTAAGCGAACTGCAAAACCTAAAAAATATATATGATCAAATTCCAGTTGTGATTGAACAAACTATTGATTTTGATAAAGAATTATCAGTAATTGTTGGTAGAGATATCTATGGTAATGCCGAAGCTTTTGAGGTTGTTGAAATGGTTTTTGACCCTGTGTTAAATCTAGTGGATACTTTAATTTCTCCTGCTCGTATAGATTCACTTATAAAAGATAAAGCCAAAGAAATTGCCTTAAAAGTTGTCGAAAAACTTAATGATGCTGGAATATATGCAGTTGAATTGTTTCTAGATAAACAAAACAATATATATGTAAACGAAACTGCTCCAAGGCCTCACAATTCAGGGCATCATACCATCGAAAGTTGTATCACTTCTCAATACGAACAATTGAATAGAATATTGATGGGTTGGCCTTTAGGTAGCACACAACAAATTAGACCTGCTGCTATGATCAATATTATTGGTTCTGAAAATGTAACAGGTAAATATATATTGGGTAGTACGAATGAATTATTGAATATAAGTGAAGTTTATATACATATGTATGCCAAGAGTGAAACCCGCCCAGGGCGTAAGCTTGGGCACATAACTTTGATGGCAGAGAATGATACTTTGCTTGATGCTAAAATAGAATTAGTAAAAAAAATGATTGATGTTGTTGCAGTCTAATTAATGGGTATATGGGTCAAGAAATTCCCACCATGTTTTTTTTACTTCTGTTAAATCTAATTGTTCTGCTGTTTTTCTTCCGTTAATGGATAGGGTAGAAGCAAGTTCACTGTTTTGAAGCAATTCTACTATCATATCAGCCATTTGAGTTGCGTTACTAATTTCACACATCAACCCGTTTTGTTTTTGGGTGATAAAAAATGGAATACCTCCTGCATTTGTACTAACTATTGGCAATCCTAGAGCCATAGCTTCTACAACACTTACCGGATGATTATCTACATTGGTCGTATTTATAAAGATGTCATACTTAGTTGACTTTTCTAACCAATCTTTCTTTGCCATATATCCAGTAAATTCAATATCCTGTATTAAGTTCTCTTTGGTTGCTAACTCTTTCGTTTGAACCATAGTTCCGTCTTTATCGCTTCCAATCATACACAATGTTGCTTCAGGATATTTGTTTTTAACTAGTTTTAAAACATCAACTGCCATAGTAGGGTTGTATGTTTTCTCAAAAGCCCTAACCCATAAAATATGAGGTTTTAATTCTGTTCTGTGTTTGAAAGGATATAATTCAAGAGAGATGGAATTAGGTATATATTTTATTTTAAATCCATGCTTTTCGAATGCTTCTTTTAAATATATAGAGGGAGAAATATTAATTGCAGATTGGCCAAATATATTCGGAGTGTATTTTTTTAAAACGGGCAACCTATTCGGGAAATTTCCTCCATGTAAAAAAGGCACAAACGGAATTCCTAACAATTTTGAGAACCTTGCCGATAAATACGCATACCAAAAAGCCTGAGTAGAGTATGAATCTATTAATACCAAGCCTGCATTTTTTCTGTGTTTCCAAATGGTGTAAAGCATATCAATCAATCTGACCAATTGGTTTTTCTTATCTGAAGCGGTAAATATTATATATCTTTCTGAAAAAATCGTACTTAAGGTTTCTATTACACCTACAGAGCCGCCATGCTTACTCATCATGTTACCTATATATATAATGTGTTTCTTCTTGTGCAGCATGATTTATTTAATAATAGCCAAGCTACCTGATTTTATTTTGCCTGAATCTATATCTAAAATAGTATATAAATATATACCTGTACTAATTGCTGTTTTAGATTCACTAAGCATATCCCAAGCATGCTCACCTCCGGGCATTATCGTGTTTTCTCCACCATAGTTATCAAACCATCTTGTGTCTTCTCCTAGATAAGTTTCGGCATGATGTTCAAATGTTTTAACAATGTCTCCAGCAGCAGTATATATAGTCACTTTTGCATTTTTAGGCAAGTTGTAAAACATTATTTTTTTAGTTCTTGAGGTATTGCCATCCCAAGCTGCAGATGTTTTATATGGATTTGGATAAACTCCAGGTTGAATATCTTTATTAATATAATCACTAGGTGAGGCTCCTGTATATACTCTAAAGTCATTTTCACTAAACGAAGATTCTAAAGGATCTAGACCAAGTTGTTCATCTCCTTCATCAAACGAGGTAATGATAAACATATATTGCCATCCATTAAGTAAGCCAGTCATTTCATAATGATAGGTGTAACTTGTTGAATCGCCCTCAAAGGTTTTTGGTTGGTTTAGTTTTACTGCTTTGAAATTATTGTTAAAGCCAATATTATTGCCACTTTTGTCGTACTGAGCTATTAAGTTTTTCGCATCTTGTAGATTAAGTTTCAAATCATCTCCTGGGTTGGTTCTGTATATTTTATATCCTTCGAAATCTTTTTTCTTAGACAATGGGTCAATTGATAATTCTGCAGAGGCATCCCAATATATATCAACTTTGTTATTGCCAGTTACAATTTTGGTTTTAGGTGTAGCTGGTGGTGATGGTAATATAAATCTATCCAAAACTTTATTCCCATTTAAATCTTCTAAACTATCTAGCATTCCATTTTCATTGGCATCCTCACCTAAGTAAGTTCTTTTGGTCCAACCTAAGTGGTTAGTTAATTCTTTTCTGTTTGACTCATTATCGGTTGTTTGATTGTTGCTTAACCCACCCAATTGTTTAGCACATACAAATGCAACAGTAAATTTTACAGTTTCACCAGGAGCTATACTCATAAAAGGACCCGTAGAAATCATTTGTATCCAATTGTTGGTAGAATTATAAGGTCCAGTTGGCATAAACAAAGTGGATGAGTCCATGGTTGTTTGTAATTTAGAATACCTTTCAATATCATCATTTGCTTTAGCAAACGGAGGATTTGTACCACCATAATTCCAAAATTGAGCATTTATTTTAGGAATACTCCATCCGTTTTTAATAAAATAATCTTTTTGTGATGGATGGAAATATCTGTTTCGCCATTCTGCTCCTAAGAGTTGAAGCCCTACATAGCTTTGAGTATAATCAATATCATCTCCCTTAACTTGAAAAGCATATACAGCCGTATTTGTTGAATCAAATCCACATCGTCCTTTGTTAAAAAAAGCAGTACCAGTTTCTTGAGTTACATTCACATTCCTTACCACCATATCGCTATACAGACCTAAATATACGCTATCCCAATTCTTACTTGAATTATTAGTAATCGTATAATTCAGAATAACAAAATAATCGGCAAATGAATAGTTCCAAGCATAACTTTCTACTTTTACATCAGCAAATAAAGGAAAGTCATGACCTTGTATAGCTTGACTCGTTCCGGGTATTACAGTATACTTATCTGTCATTTGGAAATAAAAATCTTGATGGGAAATAGCAGAAGAAGAATATTTAGAACTGGAAGTAAGTGAAGATCGCTCGTCAATTCCCGTAGTTTGCGTAAATTCAAATCCTGAAGCACCTGTAGAATATCCTTTAACAGCTTCAATTGAACTGCTGCTTACCCTAGGCTGCCCATCAACAAAAGCTCCTATCCATAACCCCGATTCAAATAAATGTTCTATACCACTTCCAATAGGAAACTCTAAACTAGGGTTACCATTGGTATTAGTGCTTACATCTGGCTTCCCAATCGTACCTGCATTGGTAATGTTTAATCCGATTCTACCAACATTTGTATATTTCTGACTGAATGGCGTTTGAGCTTGCGTATAAAGTAAATGTAATGATAAAAAAATAAAAAGTTTGTGCTTCATCATAAAGGCACGAAGATAAAGCAAACAATATTTTCTCAAATGAAATTATCATGAAATATTTCTTTTATAGAAATTGTATTTAGCGTTCCAAACCCTTTGTTTGATAAATAATTAATAATGTTTTTTCAAAAAGTATTTGATATTTAAAATTGATGTCTATATTTGCAGCCCGATTTTAAGAAAAAATGGCAAACCATAAATCAGCATTAAAAAGAATAAGAGCAAACGCAGTTAAGCGTTTGAGAAACCGTTATCAAGCTAAAACTACACGTACAATGATTAAACGTTTACGTGAAACCTCTAAGAAAAAAGAAGCACAAGACATGTTAAAACTTGTGTATCGTTTGTTAGATAGATTAGCTAAAAGAAATGTCATACATAAAAACAAAGCTGCAAACCAAAAATCTAAGCTTTCTTTGCTTGTAAACAAATTAAAATAGTTTAGTTAAAAATAGTTGAATCGGCTTATACTTGCGTATAAGCCGATTTTTTTTGAACAAAAATGAGCGATAAACAACCCCATTTTAACCCAATAACCTCTTGGTCTGACGAAGACAAACCCAGAGAAAAACTAGTTGAAAAAGGAAGACAATCTCTGACTAATTCTGAGTTAGTTGCCATATTAATTGGCAGTGGAACTAAAAAAGAATCAGCAGTTGAACTATCTAAAAGGATTTTACTTTCTGTAGATAATAACTTAGATTCTTTAGGTAGATTATCTATTGAAGATTTAACTAAATTTACTGGTATAGGATTGGCAAAATCTGTATCAATTGCTGCTGCATTAGAACTTGGGAGAAGACGATTGAATGCAGATAAAGATGAGAAAGTTAAAATCACCTCAAGTAAATTAGCCTTCGAACTGTTTGTTCCTCACCTGGCCGATTTAAATCAAGAAGCTTTTGCAATTTTGTGCATGAATAGAGCAGTTAACCCTCTACTAATCAAAGTAGTTAGTAAAGGAGGAATAACTGAAACTGTAGTTGATCTGAGATTGATTTTTAAAATAGCTCTTGAAAACAGTGCAACGAGTATCATTTTAGCTCATAACCACCCTTCTGGAAACTTAATGCCAAGCGATGCTGATTTGAAACTAACACTTAAAATAGTAGAAGCTGGGAAAATTTTGAATATTAATATTTTAGATCATCTAATTATTGGGCATAACAATTATTATAGCATGGCTGATCAAGGGAATATTAATTTCTAATTATTTTATTTTAAGTGCTTTTTTGTAAAATTCTTCGTGTTTTTTTACCTCTATTTCTAGCGTATAATATTTTTGTATGAGCTCTAATTGTTTGTCTTCTGCTTTTTTTATTTCGCTATCAGATAAATTTAATGCTTGTTCTAATTTTATAGCCAAACTGTTTGAATCGCCTGGTTCAAATAATTGTTCAGGAATTTCACTAAGTTGGTCTCTAATGCCAGCTACATTACTTGCCAATACGAAAGTACCACTAGCCATAGCTTCTAACAAACTAACAGGACTACCTTCTTGTCGTCCTTTATTTAAAGTAGGTAAAACAAATATTTTAGCTATTGATTGAAAGTCTTTTATATCTGGTCTTTTACCAGTAAAAATAATTCGATGCTTATCAATACTATACTTAGCGTTCACTTTTAATTGTGAAGCATATTCATGAGAATCATCGCCCACTATCATCAAAACAGTGTCAGTATATTTATTACAAATACTTTCAAAAGCGTTTACTAAGAATTCTACCCCTTTTACAGGTACCAAATTGGCTACTAATAAAATAATTTTATGTTCTTTATTTAAATTAAATTCTTTTAATAAGGAATCACTTGTTTCTTGTGGTTTAAACTCTTGTGTATCAACGCCTCTAGGAATTAATGAAACACGTTCATCATTCTTGAAAAATTGTTTAATCATATCTGTGTTTTGGGCAACAATAGCTGTAGAAAGTCTAGTTCTTAAATTCCATGCATTGCTATTCCAATTCATGTTTTTCTTTACATAAACCCATGGCGTGCCAGCAAATTTTGAACTTAATGCTTCAGAATAATCATCAGAATAATGAAATGAATGAACCAAATCATATGGTTTAAAGAATTTTCTATTTTGCCAACTTTTAAGTGCCCCTTTTAATTTAGATGACATTGAATGAAAATATGGGTATATATGTATAGGTATTCCAGATTCTTCAACAGTCTTAAAAAAAACACCTTTGTTATGTGTGCAAGCTATATGAGGTTCAAATAAATTTTTATCGAGTCTTTGTGCAATTTTTAACATGGCTTTCCCACTGCCTGCTGTATCAAAGTTGGGTATTGTAAACAGAATTTTATACTTTTTCATGAATTAAATAAGTTTGTAAGCATCCATCCTTTTTTTCCATTCTGCTAGAACATATAAGGTAAATATTTGCCACTTAGCATCCACTTTGTTTTCTTGATGTAGTTTATATAATTGACTTAGTTCACTTAAATTTATATCATAAGTTGTTATAAAGTTTTTAGATGATATACTTTCCCAAATTACTTCTTTCAAATCTTCTCTAATCCAGTTTCCTAAAGGTATACTGAAACCTCTTTTAGTGTTTCCAATTGGTGGGTTAGTGGTTTTTTGAGTTAACAGTTTTTTGAGCAAATCTTTCTTTTTATTGTTGCCATAACTCAGATATGGATTGATACTCATAGATTTTTCAATAAATGATTTCTGTAAAAATGGAACTCTTACCTCTAAACTATTTGACATACTGGCTCTATCAACTTTAGCTAAAGTCTTTTGCATCATTCCATAAAACTCAGCTTTAGCCATCTCATGCAACATTTCTGTTTCACTACTTTTGTTTTGATATTTATATGCCTTAAAATCAGAACTTATTTGAGTATTAATTAAACTAGGAAATATTTTGTTAACTTGTGCAACTCTAAATCTGCTATGCAATTGAGCATGTGAATCACAAAGGTTATCATTTAAAACATTATCGTTTATATTTTTGTTTTGATAGAATATTTTGTCGTAGCCATAAATTATTTTTCTAGAAAAACTATTTAGTTTCATAAAGGGTAAATTCTTTAATACAGAATTAAACCTTTCATAGCCAAAAAACAATTCGTCTCCTCCATCGCCACTTAATGCTACAGTTACATTTTTTCTTGCAAATTGACAAACCAAATAAGTAGGTATTATAGAAAAATCAGCTAATGGTTCTTTTAAACTCTCTATAACTTTATCTAACATTGAAAGTGCATAACCTGCATTCATCTTTTCTAAATGATGCTCAACACCTATATTCTTAGCATACCACTCAGCATCTTCTGATTCGTCATGGATTTGGCTATCGCTACCAATACTAAATGCTTCTAAAGGCGATTTTGAAAATTGTTGTCCGTAATAGGTAATTAAAGGCGAATCGATCCCCCCACTCAAAAATGTACCAAGAGGGACATCAGAAAGCATTTCGTTTTTTACAGCAATATTAAGTTCATGGTCAATTATTTCTAAAGCTTCATTTTCATGTTCAACTGTGTGTTCATTGTATTTAGGAAACTCCCAATAAGTGCTTTTGTTTATGTTCCCATTTACATCTGCTACAAGTATTTCTCCCGGGTTTAGTTGGTAAGTGTCATTTAAAAGACCGAGTGGTGCAGGTATGTAATGATATTGTATATAAGTTTTTAATACTTCCGGATTGATAGTAGCTTGTTTAAATTCAGGATGGTGGTATATTAAATCAAATTGGCTTCCAAATACCAAGGCCCCGTTTTTTATTCCATAAAACAAGGGCTTTATGCCAGCAAAATCTCGCATCAGGAATAGTTTTCTTTCTTCTAAATTATATAGAGCTATAGCAAACATTCCATCAAAAAGTTTGACTGCTTCATTTGGACCCAAGTGGTCAAATAAATTTAATATAGTCTCTGTATCACTATGAGTTTTAAATATATATTTATCAGATGGTAATAGTTTTCGTAGTTCTAGATGATTATATACTTCTCCATTAAATACCATAGCCCATTTGCCATTTGCACTCTGCATAGGTTGGTTTGCTTCGGCTCTTAAATCTAAGATTGCAAGCCTTCTAAAACCAAGCTGACAATGAGTTTGGTCTGACCAATACCCACCAGAATCTGGACCTCTTAAAAAGTTTAATTCGTTTAATTTTATAAAAAGATGTTTGTCAATTAAATTAGTTTTATTGACGTTAAATTCTCCAAATATTCCACACATCTGCTATATAGTTTAGGCTTTAAAAGTTATTTAAAAACAGGCAAAAATAGATAAAGAAACGCAGAGAAAATATCATTATTTACTTGATTGCCCAAATGGGTAAATCTGATTCAATTAAAATCTGAATTTTAGAAACAGGATGAATGAAGTGTAGTTTCCAAGAGTGTAGGTTTATTGATAAATCATTTTTAGAAATATCGCTACCATATTTTGTATCCCCTATTATTGGACAGCCCATAGAAGAAAGTTGAACCCTGATTTGATGAGAACGCCCTGTGTGTGGAGTAACTTCTAGAAGAAAATTTGAGCCAACTTTTTGAATTAATCTGTATTCAAGATTAGCTTCTTTAGAACCGGGAACTGACTTTGAAAATGACTTTACAAAGTTTTCTTTTTCATTTTTAACTAAATGATGTGTGAGCTCACCTTTTTCAAATTGAGGTTTGTTTTTTACCAATGCTAGATATGTTTTGGTTACTTCTCTTGTCGAAAATAATTTGTTCATTCGCTCTAAAGCTTTAGATGTTTTAGCTAAAAGAACAAGACCTGATACGGGCCTATCAAGCCTATGGATTAAACCTATAAACACATTCCCGGGTTTGTTATCTCTAATCTTTATAAACTCTTTCATCAATTCTGTTAAAGGAATATCATGGGTATTATCACCTTGAACTAAAATTCCAGAAGGTTTGTTAATGGCAATTAAATGGTTATCTTCGAAGATAATATTGGGTTTAAATGGAAGCACGAAGCAAAGTTCTGAAAAATAATTGATATTTTATTTGATATTTTGATAGATTGTCTTATTTTTGCAATCCGAAAATTAAAGAAAGATAGATGTACGCAATAATAGAAATAGCCGGACAACAGTTCAAAGTAACCAAAGATCAATCTGTTTATGTTCACAAATTGAATTATGAACAAGGTAAGTCAGTTACATTTGACAATGTGTTGTTAATAGATCAAGACGGAAAGGTTAAAGTAGGCACACCTACAGTAGCTGGAGCCAAAGTAACCGCTAAAATTGTTACTTCATCATTAAAAGGTGATAAAGTAATAGTTTTCAAGAAAAAACGCCGTAAGGGTTACCGTAAAAAGAATGGTCACCGTCAAACTTTTTCAAAAATATTAATAGAAAGTATCACAGCTTAATAAATAAATAATAAGATATGGCACACAAAAAAGGAGCCGGTAGTTCGAATAACGGCCGTGAATCGCACTCTAAAAGATTAGGAGTTAAAATATATGGTGGACAATATGCCTTGGCTGGCAATATTATTGTTCGTCAACGTGGAACAAAACACCACCCTGGTCAAAACGTTGGTATGGGAAAAGACCATACAATCTTCGCTTTGGTTGAAGGTAAGGTTGTTTTCCGCAAAGGACAAAACGATCGTTCTTTTGTATCGATCAGTCCAAAATTAAATTAGGCTTAGTTTTCTAGGCAATATAGTTTTTCATAGGTTTTAAGGTTTACTAATAGCCTCCTGAACAAGGGGGCTATTGGTTTTATAAAAATAATTGATTCTTGTTAAATTCCTTGGTGATTTACAGTTCTAATTAACTAACCCTAGCCATATCTTTTATAACTTCATATACATTTTTTAACGTAGTATTATCTATATCTAGTATAGGATTTATTTCTGTAATTTCAAAAGCAGCTAAATTGGGTAGTTGATATAGATGATGCAATAATTGTCCTGCTTCTTTTAATGAAAGTCCATTCTCTACTCTTGTTCCAGTTCCAGGAACTAGAGATTCATCTAAACTATCAATGTCGAATGACACATAAATATAGTCAAATGATGCTGAAAATGTTTTCGTAAGTTGAATTACATGTTCTATACCTTGTTCTTTTCTAGTTTCAGGGGTAGTATATAAAACTCTGTTTTTATGTATTAAGTCCCATTCTTCGGGCTCTAAGTTTCTAATATCAATAAACATGATATCTTGAAAACTGATATTCCCTTTACCTTGTACACCTAAGTCTTTTATTTTTTCCCAATAGTCAAGACCACTTCCAATTAATTGATGTTTTAATTGATTTTTATTATCTTCAGCAATACTCATAGCCACTGGCATGCCATGCATATTGCCACTAGGAGTTGTATATGGTGTATGTAAGTCTGCATGGGCATCTATCCATATGACACCAATTTTAGCTTTAGGATAATTTGCTCTAATTGCTGCAATGGCTGCTGAAGCATTGCTATGGTCTCCACTAAATATAAAAGGGAATTTATTAAACCTAAGCGTTTCTAAAATCTTTTCAGTTGAAGTATTTAAGTGCGAATAAATAGCATCTATAAATTTACAGTTATCAATTAATTCATCATATGAATCTCTTTTTGTAGTTTGTTCAATTGTATGAACTGGAATACCTGTAAATAACCCTAATCTATCTTTATCATAATCTAAGAATGCCTGTGGTCCTAAAGCAGCTCCTATTTTCTTTGGATTGGCTCCTAAATCACTTAATAGTTTTATAATTTCAATGTTACGTTCAATCATAATTTTTTACTTAAAAGGTACCATATAGTATTCAATCTTAAAAAAGCTCAAAAAAAAATAAAATACTAATGTATTATTAACTAAGTGTACCTAATCTTTGCTGCAAATTTAATACATTTTAAGCATATACTTAATCTCTTAAAAATCAGCAAGTCATGATAAAAAACAAATATAAAGACCTTATAGAACAAACTTTTTTCTTTCCTAGGCATGGATTTGAAGTGAAAAACAATAGTCTATGGTTTCATGATTTAGATTTAATGTCTTTGATAGAACAACATGGTACACCTTTAAAAGTTAGTTATATGCCTAAAATTACTTCGCAAATTCAAAAAGCTAGAGATTTGTTTGCAAAGTCAATTGATAATCATAGGTATAAAGCTAGTTATAATTATTGCTATTGCACCAAAAGTTCTCATTTTAGTTTTGTAATTGAAGAGGCTATAAGTAATCATATAGATTTAGAAACTTCATCTGCATTTGATTTAGAAATCATTAAAAAATTGTTTAAAGAAAAGAAAATAGATAAGCATAAGAAAATTATCTGTAATGGGTATAAAACAGAAGTATATATATTAGCTATGATAGAACTTCTAAAACTAGGCTTTGATAATTTAGTATGTGTTTTAGATAATCCTGATGAGTTAGATTTACTTGATAGTTTATGTATATATCCAATAAATATAGGTATTAGAGTAGCCACTGAAGAAGAGCCCAATTTTTCTGTATATACTTCAAGACTAGGAATGTCATCAAAAAAAATCAATAAATTATATTTGAATAAGATTAAAGATAATCCAAAGTTTAATCTAAAAATGATGCATTTTTTTGTAAATTCTGGCATTAAAGATACCTCTTTTTATTGGAGTGAACTCACACGCTTAGTTAATGTTTATTGCGATTTAAAAGAAATTTGTGATTCACTTGAATGGTTTGATATTGGTGGAGGAATGCCTATTTACACTAGTTTAGGTGTTGAACATAATTATGAATATATGATAGACCAAATTGTATATATTATAAAATATATATGCAACGAACGAGAAATAAACGAACCTCATTTGTTTACCGAGTTTGGTTCATTTACAGTTGGAGAAAGTGGTTTTGTTTTGTATGAAATTATAGGCCAAAAACAACAAAATGATAAAGAATTATGGTATATGATTGATTCATCTTTTATTACAACCCTGCCTGATACTTGGGGTATAGGGCAGAAATTTATTTTATTGGCCATAAATCAATGGAATAAAGAATTTCAAAGAATAAATTTAGGCGGACTTACTTGCGACAGTCAAGATTTTTACAACAGTGATTCTCATTCAAATCAAGTTTTCTTACCTAAAATTCCTAATGATGATAAGTTGTATATGGGGTTTTTTCACACTGGAGCTTATCAAGAATCTTTAGGAGGTTATGGTGGAATTCAACATTGTCTTATCCCTGCTCCTAAGCATTTAGTCATTAACATAGATAAAAAAGGGAACATGACTCAAAAGTTATTTGCCGAACAACAAAAAGCTGAATCTATGTTAAAAATACTTGGGTATTAAAATTTATACTGCATTGAATTTTAATGGAATGTGATTAATTCTTTGTACTTATTTAGAAATATTCTAAATTCGCACATTCTTATCAATAAAACACATTGAAACTAAACGAACTAAAACCAGGGCAACATGCAATTATTGAAGAAATTGAAGATGAATTTTTGTCTTTAAAATTGTTAGAAATGGGTTTTTTACCAGGTGAAAAAGTGTTCTGCAGATTTAATGCACCTTCAGGCGATCCAATTGCATATAGTGTTGGAAGTTGTATTGTTGCTATGAGATTATCTGAAGCTAAATCAGTAATTGTTTCTAATTTAACAGAATAAAAATAATTAAAAGTTCAGATATACATATTGCTTTAGCTGGTAACCCTAATTGTGGTAAGTCTACATTGTTTAATGCTTTAACAGGGTTGAAACAAAAAACCAGTAATTTTGCTGGTACCACAGTAGATAAGAAATCAGGAAGTTTTTTATTGTCAGATCAAACTCGAGTACATTTAACTGATTTACCCGGAACCTATAGCATATATCCTAAAAGTGCTGACGAAAGAGTTGCAACTGACATTCTTTTAAATAAAAATAATATTGACTACCCAGATAGGGTAGTAGTAGTTGTGGATGCTGTTAATTTAAAACGTTCGCTTCTGTTTTGTACACAAATAATTGATTTAGGGTTTCCAACCATTGTAGTATTAAATATGGTTGATGTTGCTGAAAAGAAAAATTTAAAAATTGATGTAAACCAATTATCTCAATTACTTTCAGTTCCAGTTGTTGTAATTAATGCAAGAAACAGAGAAGGGTTAGATAAATTAAAAGAAATAATTTCAAATAAAGCAGAAAAGCAATTTTCTAAATTTTATCAAATAAACCCAGCAGTGCAAGAGTTTTTAGATGAATTAAAGCCCATTTTTGATGACAATAATTCATATGCTAATTTAGTTAAAGTACACAGAACAGGAGTAGCAACTCATCAATTACAAAACATATATAAAATTTTTGAAAAGTATGAGTACCAAGCCCTTAAACTTCAGCAAAGAGAAACAATAGAAAGATTTAAAAAAATTGATTATATTGTTGTAAAATGTATTTCAAAAATAAATGTAGAAAAAGCATCAACATATTTAAACATAAAAGCAGATAAATTATTAAGTCATCCCATAATTGGAATGCTGTTTTTTATAATTATAATGTTGGTTATTTTTCAATCTGTATTCTCAATTGCAGAATACCCCAAATCTATAATCGAAGACCAATTTAATAACCTTTCACTTTATTTATCAAATGTATTACCTCAGAATTGGTTTAATGGATTAATAACTGAAGGCGTTATTCCTGGCATTAGTGGGCTATTGACTTTTTTACCTCAAATAGCTATTTTATTTGCTTTTTTGAGTTTATTAGAAGATAGTGGTTATATGGCTAGGGTTAGTTTTATAATGGATAGTTTTATGCGTAAGTTTGGATTAAGTGGTAAATCAATTGTTCCATTGATGGGTGGTATGGCCTGTGCTGTTCCAAGTATCATGGCTACTCGTAATATTGAAAATGTTAGAGACAGACTTATTACTTTATTAGTTACTCCACTTATGAGTTGTTCAGCCAGATTGCCTGTATATTCACTTTTGATAAGTTTATTTGTAAAACCTAAGTTGCTTTGTGGGGTTATAAGTTTACAAGCGTTAATGCTTTTAATGATGTATTTAATAGGTTTTATCTCTGCTTTAGCCTTAGCACTTATATTGAAAATATTTATAAAAAATGAGGCTAAAAGTGTTTTTGTTATGGAATTACCTATTTATAAATGGCCATCATTTAGGAATTTGAGATTAAATGTATATGAGAGAAGTAAAACATTTGTAACAGAAGCTGGAAAAATTATTTTAATTGTATCAGTAATTTTATGGTTTTTAGGAAGTTTTGGACCAGGGGATCAATTACAAAAAATCAACAAAAAATACGAAGCATTTGAAAAATCAACAAATAACTTAACGCAAGAACTAAAGTCTCAGAAACAAGCAGAATTAATTGAGCATAGTTATGCTGGACATTTTGGAAAATTTATTGAGCCTGTAATCAAGCCATTAGGTTTTGATTGGAAAATAGGTATTGCATTACTTACATCTTTTGCTGCAAGAGAAGTTTTTGTAGGAACTATGTCAACAATATATAGTATAGGAAATGACGATGATCAAAGCAATCTAAGAGAGAAAATGTTACTAGAGAAAAATAAAATAACTGGTGCTTTTGTATACTCTAAAGCTACGGCGTTATCTTTAATGTTTTTCTATGCTTTCGCATTGCAATGTTCGAGTACATTGGCTGTTGTATATAAAGAAACTAGAAATATAAAATGGCCCTTGATTCAATTTTTAATTATGGGCTTTATGGCGTATGCCAGTAGTTTTATTGTATTTCATTTAATGAGTTAACTTGATCAATTAAATTTAAAGACCAAGCTTCAGCTTTAGATTGAAATAAAAGTTTAGTTTGACTCCAAACATTTTTAAATAAAACCGAGTTGCGATAGTTATTTAAGTCATCTTCTGACTCCCAATAGCTATAAGTGAAGAAAATATTTAACCCAAAATTGTCATTAGGGAAAATTTCTAATGGCGGTCATTAGAAAATGTGAGGGCTTTATCCTTGCTATCAGTGGAAAAAAAGTGTATTTGTATTTGTTTTTTTTTAGTCAATTTTGAGTAAGAAAAACTTACTATGAAAATGG
>CANHGM010000035.1 GCA_947460345.1 Bacteroidota bacterium
GAAGCAAAGGCATAGCAGAGCAGGACGCAGCGTTTAGGAAATCTAAGAAGCCTGAATCAATGTTTTAACAGATGACACTGTTAGATTTCTGAGGAGTGTCTAGTGTTTATTTCGCAGCTGTGTCTCTAGAAGCAAAGGCATAGCAGAGCAGGACGCAGCGTTTAGGAAATCTAAGAAGCCTGAATCACTGTTTTAACAGATGACACTGTTTCTCACAGACTAATCTTTCAAAAACCACAACACCCATCACGCAGCCCTAGCTGAAGCCTGTCCGACCAACGGCGGAAGCTTACTTTTCTTGGCAATGAAAAAAGTGGAAAGCTTAATTAAGCACAAAAGCCTATTCTAAACATATTTTCTAATAATAATAAAAAGAAGCTTTGCTGTTAAAAATAAAAATAGTACATTTGCAGTCCAAAAAAAATCTGGCTTGAGAAACCGGATATAAAACTAAATAAAAACATGTTAAAAATTCGTTTACAAAGACATGGTCGTAAACAGTATCCAATTTACCACATTGTAGCGGCTGATGCACGTGCTCCCAGAGATGGTAAATTTGTAGAACTTTTAGGCCGTTACAACCCTAACACTAACCCTGCTACTATAGAGTTAGATGTGGACAAAGCTGTAGCTCATTTAATGAGTGGAGCTCAACCAACTGACACAGTAAAATCTATTTTGTCTTACAAAGGTGCTTTAATGAAACACCACTTATTAAAAGGGGTTAACAAAGGTGCACTTACGCAAGAACAAGCAGATGCTAAATTCGAAGCTTGGATGAAAGAAAAAGATGCTAAAATCACAAGCAAACGTGAGTCTTTATCTAGCAAAGCTTCTGATAAATTAAAAGCTAAATTTGATGCTGAAACTAAAGTACGTGAAGCGAGAGCTGCAGCTTTAGAAGCTAAGAAAAATCCTATCGTTGCTGAAGTTCAAGCTACTGAAGAAGCTCCTGCTGAAACAGAAGTAGAACCTACTACAACTGAAGAAACTCCGTCAACAGACGCTGCTGAATAATCTTTGATACTCACTATCCCTAATTTGGTACCAATTGGATCTGTGATTCGGTTGCACGGATATAAGGGAGATTTGAAAATAGCCTTGAATAAAGGCATTATTCTAAAAAAATTGAAGGAACAAGTTTTTGTAAATATAGCACAAAAACCTGTTCCTTTTTTTATTGAATCATCTCAGCAAGCTCCTGAGCAAATTATCTTAAAACTTAAAGATATCGAGACAGAAGACCAAGCAAATGAACTATTAAACAGAACCATTCTGGTTGATAAGTCATTGGTTAAAACCAGCTCCATCGAATTTCAGGAAAATGAATGGGAAGGTTACACTGTTTTCGATGAATTAAATCAAAAAGTAGGAATTGCTAAAGAACTAGTAAACTACAACCAATGGCTTCTAAATGTTGATATAGATGGCGTTGAAGCTATGTTACCCATCAATGAAGAAACATTGTTAGAAGTAAAAAAGACGGCTAAAAAATTGTTCCTCAAAATACCTGATGGCTTGTTAGACATATATAAAGAAGGAAAATGAAAATAGATGTATTAACACTTTTCCCGGAATTGGTTCAAAACCCATTTGAACACAGTATGATGAAACGGGCTGTTGCTAAAGGGAAACTGCAACTGGGTGTTCACAATATCAGAGATTTTAGCACCAATAAACACAATACCGTTGACGATGCTCCTTATGGAGGTGGTGCAGGTATGGTGATGATGTGCGAACCCATTGCTTTATGTATGGACCAACTGAAAGTGAATAATTCATACGATGAAATTATTTATTTAACCCCTGATGGTGAAAAGTTCAACCAACAAATGGCTAATCAACTTTCTTCAGCTCAAAATTTGATGTTCCTTTGTGGTCATTATAAAGGCGTTGACGAAAGAATAAGAGAAAATTATATTACAAGAGAATTATCTATCGGCGACTATGTAATCACAGGTGGAGAATTGGCTGCTGCAGTTATTATTGATGCAATTGTCAGGTTAATTCCTGGAGTGTTAAATGATGAAATGTCTGCATTAGATGATTCTTTTCAAGATGGATTACTATCATACCCAGTATATACAAGACCAGCAGAATTTAGAGGATGGAAAGTGCCTGAAGTTTTGCAAAGCGGTCATGCGGCCAATATAGAAAATTGGAGGTATGAACAATCTGTGTTACGTACTCAAAAAAGAAGACCAGACTTACTTAAATAAATTCAAAATTATATACAATTATGTTTGATAAAATTAACGCATTACAAGCACAAATGGAAGAAATGAAAACACGTTTAGCTGCCATTCATGTTGATGGTGTAGCTGATGGTGTAAGAGTGGTAGTTGATGGAAACAAAAACGTGATTTCGGTTCATATCTCTGATGAAACTTTTGTTGATAAAGAACAAGTAGAAGAATTAGTGGTGGTAGCCATGAATAAAGCAATGGAAAACGCTGAAAATGTGAATAAGGCTGAAATGCAATCTATTGCTGGCAAAATGATGCCTTCATTTGGAGGATTGTTCGGGAAATAGGGGTAAGTAAATTTGAGTAAAGTATACAAAATTCCTTTATTAGTCAAAGGGGCAAGCTATTTTTATCCATATTTGATTGAAAGAATAAAAGGGGATATTACTCCTGTGTTAGAAGTGGTTGTGCAGAATGGCAGCGTTTTGCTCAACACCAATGAAGTAAATTACTCATTCGGTGCTTTATACAAAGTATTTAAAAAAACTTTTGAAAAAATCCGAATTCAAGATCGAAAAATAGACAAGGTGTTAATTTTAGGTTTTGGTACTGGAAGCGTCGCTCAATTATTATGCGATGCTTTTAATGAACAAATTGAAATAGTAGGAGTGGAGGCTGATCAGCAGGTGATTGATTTGGGTTATAAATATTTCAATTTGTCTGCATATAAAAAGTTAACATTGCATAAAGTCGAAGCATTACATTTTGTTCAATCTTGCAAGCAAAAATTTGATTTTGTAGTAGTTGATATTTTTATAGATGATCAAACGCCTGATGCATATTCTGAACCATCTTTTATTCAAAGTCTTAAAAGTGTCTTACAAATTGATGGGACTGTATTGATAAACAGAATGATTACATCCCAAAAAACGGAGCAACAAACCCTAGATTTAATGGAATATATTAAAAAAGAATTTGGGAATATAGAAGTGTTGAGGTTTGATAATGGAGGAAGCAATAATTGGATGTTGCTTAATAAATAATCAATCAGCTAATTACATCATTCTTAAATCTATATATTTTTGCTTATAATTGCGGCAAAATATAAATAGAACATGGTACAGATAAAATTTGGAACAGATGGTTGGAGAGCAATAATTGCTGATGACTTTACCGTCGAAAACGTTACAAGAGTTGCTTATGCAACTGCTTTAAAACTTAAGTCTATTAACGCTTCTCCAGTAGTAGTTCTCGGTCACGACTGTAGATTTGGAGGAGAACTATTTGCTGAAACAGTAGCAAAGGTTTTAGTTTCTCAAGGTGTTAAAGTATATTTATCAAGAGGTATTACATCTACACCAATGATTTCATTAGGAACGGTGAAGTTAAAAGCAGATCAAGGAATTATTATCACGGCAAGCCATAACCCACCTTCATATAATGGGTATAAATTAAAAAGCAGTTATGGTGGACCCTCAACGCCTTCTTTTGTAAACGAGGTCGAGAATCTAATCCCCAACCAAGTTCCAACTTTAAGTTTTCAAAGTATTGCAGATTCTATCAACAATAAAAGTATCGAAATTGTTGATTTAGAAGATATGTATATCAAACATGTTGAACAAAATTTTGACTTAGAAGCTATCAGAAACAGTGGTTTAAACATGGCTTATGATGCCATGTATGGAGCAGGCCAACAAGTAATGAGGAAGCTATTTCCTGAAGCTACTTTTTTACATGCCGATTGGAACCCGGGTTTTGATGGTCAAGCACCAGAACCTATTCACAAAAACTTACAAGAATTATCTGAAACCATAAGAATTGCTGAAGATATAGATTTAGGAATTGCAACGGATGGCGATGCGGATAGAATTGGTTTATACAACAGTACTGGTAAGTTTATAGATTCACACCATATCATTTTACTATTAGTTCATTATTTAAATAAATCGAAAGGTTATACAGGTGATGTAATTAAAAGCTTTAGCTGTTGTAGCAAAATAGACAAACTTTGTAGCTTGTATGGAATCAAATCTATCACAACTAAAATAGGTTTTAAATATATATGCGAATTGATGGTGGAAGGCGATGCACTTGTTGGTGGTGAAGAAAGTGGAGGAATTGCCATCAAAGGACATATACCTGAAAGAGATGGCATTTGGATGGGATTGACTATTTGGGAAATGATGGCTAAGAGTGGTAAAAGTTTAGATGAACTCATCAATGAAATATATGAATTAGTTGGAACTTTTGCAGTTGAAAGATATGATGAACACGTTGAGAATACATTGAAAGAAAAAATCATTGAAAATTGCAAAAATGGTAAATACACATCATTCGGTGAGTACAAAGTTCAAAGCATGGAAGATACTGATGGGTATAAGTTTCATTTGAATGACAACAGTTGGGTAATGTTTAGAGCTTCGGGTACTGAGCCTGTTTTAAGAATATATGCAGAGTCTGAGAATAGTGAAGCTTGTTTTAAGATACTAGACGCTGCAAAAGCTGAAGTTTTAAAATAAACTAGGGGCAACTTTTTAACATTTACTTAGGTCATATATAAAATTTTGAATAAAAATATATTCTAAATTTAACATTGTATTCAATTTTTCATTATTATTGCCCCCAATTAGTCTAACCATGCGTTACACAATAAACAAAAAATCACTAATCATAGCTTGTATTTCAGCATTATATATATGTGGAAATTTTCAAGCAAATGCACAACAAGACCCTTATTATTCACAATTTATGTTTAATAAGTTAACTTTTAATCCTGCATATACAGGTAATAATGCACCAGATAAAATTTGTGCTACCATAGTAGTAAAGAAACAATGGGTTACTTTTAATGGGTCACCTTTTGCTCAAAATATTAATATCAATAGTCCTTTAGGCAAATCACCTCATGCTTTAGGTTTTATTATAGAGAATGATATACTTGGTTTTGAAAAACGCTTAAATTTCAATTTAACTTATGCATATAAAATAAAGTTGGCAAACGAGCAGTCTTTATCTTTAGGTGCAGCAGCAGGAATTTATCAAGTTGGATTGGCTGGTGATAAACTTAAACCATTAAGTGTACTTTTAAATGGACCTCCTGATCCTAATGTCCCTCCATCTGAAGCCGTAGGGATGAAAACAGATTTTGCTTTTGGAGGATATTATACAAAGCAAAATATGGGAAGTTTGAATGATTTTTATGTTGGGTTATCTGCACGTCACATAACACAACCAACAATTGAGTATTCTAGCGGAGGGAGTACCTATAATGCATTTAAAGTTCGTAACCATATATATATAATGACTGGAGCTGAAAAGCCATTAGCCAATGGAGCTGTTTTAATTCCATCCATAATGATTAGAACAGATTTAACTAAATGGCAATTAGAATTAAATGCAAATTATTTGATGAACAATAAAATTTGGGTTGGAGGATCATATAGAAATGATAGTTATAGAGGTGAAGCATTGATATTACAAGGAGGAATGAAATTATCGCCTGATTTAAAAGCAGGCGTAGCATATGATTTTACCTTAAACAGATTGGGACCACTTAGAGGAAATAGCGGAGGATCTGTTGAAGTAATGATACAATATTGTATGAAAATTAAAACAAAAGATGTTGGATATAAACAATACAGAGATACCAGACGTCAAGCAGGGTGGGAGTTGTAGAAATATAACCTAAAGATTATAAGTTAATTATAGAAATTTACCAATTAATTTTACATACATACACAATAAAATCAAATAAAGAAACGTTAATTAATTCAAAAAAAACAACTTTTTAATACTAAAGTATTGTTTGGTTGGATTTTTGACTTACATTTGCAGACTTTCAATAATAATAACCATACCTAGATGAAGAGACTCAATTATCTGTTAATTCTAATTACCTTGATATCACTTGCAGGCTGCGGTCTTAATAGTGACAATGGAGAATTAACTGGCGTTCTTGGAAGGAAGAAGTGGTTCCATAATCAACCTTTTGGAACTATTTATGTCCCTACTGGTACTTTTCATGCTGGTCAAAGTGATCAGGATGTACCAAGTTCTCAACTGGCTCAAAATCGTCAAGTATCAATTCCAGCATTTTATATGGATGATACCGAGATTTCGAACAATGAGTATCGCCAATTTGTGTACCATGTAATGGATTCAATTGCACGTAAAATCCTTGGTGGAGAATACGTAGTAGAAGATCCAGAAGGTGGTGATCCATGGATTAAACAAGAGAAGAAAAAAGCTATAGATTGGAAAGATGAAAATTTAAAAGAGTTGTTTTATCAAGGAAATGATAGATTTGAACGTAAAGTTCAGATAGATATTAGAAAATTAAAATATTCATGGATGTGGGAAGATTTAGTTGCTGCTGCTCAGTATAACCAAAGAGGAACAAAGTGGAATGCTGGAAACAGACCTGATTACTTCAGAACTGAAATTACTGATATTTATCCTGATACTTTATGTTGGATACGTGACTTTACCTATGCACATAATGACCCTATGACTCAAGTATATTTTTGGCATCCAAAATATGATGATTATCCTGTAGTAGGTGTTACTTGGAATCAAGCTAGAGCATTTTGTCATTGGAGAACTAATTATTATAATTCATTTATCAACAGTGTATTAGACGGTAATACTGTAACTCCGTTTAGATTGCCAACTGAATGGGAATTTGAATATGCTTCTAGAGGTGGTCGTGATGGTAACCCTTATCCTTGGGGAGGTCCATATGTTAGAAACACTAAAGGTTGTTTCTTAGCTAACTTCAAACCAGGAAGAGGAAACTATATTGATGATGGAGGAATTTATACTGTAAAAGTAAATGCATATTTCCCTAATGATTATGGTTTATACTGTATGAGTGGAAACGTTGCAGAATGGACACAATCATCATATGCTGAAGCTGGTCAATATGTTGTGAGTGATTTATCACCTGAATATAGAACTCAAGCTAAAGAAGGTGATGATGATACTTATAAAAGAAAAGTAACAAGAGGAGGATCATGGAAAGATATAGCATACTATATTCAAAATGGAACTAGGACTCAATATGAATATCAAGACTCATCTAAATCGTATTTAGGTTTTAGATGCGTGATGAGTTACATCGGAAGATCGAATAAAGACAAAGAATAATTCTTTCTTTATTTTATCTTTAAACTGCCAATATTATTTCACTAAATATTAACTAATCAATTATTGTTTAACCCCAAAAAAAATCAAATTTAAAAAAAATGAGCGGTAAAAAAAGCGTATTCGAAAGTAAAAGATGGAAAACCATTATGGGATTCATCTATGGTGTAGGTGCAGCAGTTGTAATCGTAGGTGCACTTTTTAAAATTATTCACTTACCAGGAGCGGATGTGATGCTTATCGTAGGTCTAGGAACAGAGGCAATTATATTCTTAATTTCAGCATTCGAACCAGTTCATATGGAATTAGATTGGACATTAGCTTATCCTGAATTAGCTGCAGTAGAAGCAACTACTAAAAAACCTGAAAAGAAAGCTGTTGGAGGTTCTGTTACTCAACAATTAGATAAAATGTTAGAAGATGCTAAGGTTAGTCCTGAATTAATAAGTAGTTTAGGAACCAATTTAAAATCTTTAAGCGAAAATGTTTCAGGTATGAATGATATCGCACATGCCGCTACAGCTACTAATGAATATGCTCAAAATGTTTCTAAAGCAAGTCAATCTGCTTCAGCAATCAATGATTCATATGCAAGAGCTATTGAAGCAATGAATGGTTTATCTTCAGCTTCTTCAAATACGCAAGAGTATGCAAAACAAGTTGATATGATTACTAAAAATTTATCATCTCTAAACCAAGTTTATGAAATGGAAATTGCAGAGTCAAACAATCATTTGAAAGCTATCGGTTCATTTGTAGGTAATTTAAATAATGTAGTTACTTCATTAAGTGAAACTGAAACTCAAGCAAAAGCAATCACAGGTGAAATTTCATCATTAAGCAAAAACTTAGCTTCATTAAATACAATCTACGGAAACATGCTTTCTGCTATGAATGTAACTCGTAACTAATTTATCTTTCATTTTTTAAAATAATAGGAGGAAATAAATATGTCATCAGGTGGTAGTCCAAGACAAAAAATGATTAACATGATGTATCTCGTGTTAATGGCTCTTTTGGCGATGAATGTGTCAAAAGAAATATTGAAGGCTTTTAGCTTGATAGAAAATTCATTCGAAAGTTCAAAAAAGAACTTAGATGCAAAAAACTTATCAGTTAAAAAAGCTATTGCGAAAGAAGCGGAAACAAATGCAGGATACAAAATTTGGGTAACTAAAGCTGATCAAGTTCAAAAAATTAGTGCTGATTTTTGTAAAAAAGTAGAAGATATCCGTACTAAATTAGAAAAAGATGCTAAGGGTAGAATGCCATTGAAAGATGGTGAACACGCTAGTGGTGGCGCTCTTCAAGAACTTATGATGCCAGACAATATGGAAATTCATGCAAATTATTTCGATGAAGGTCCAGGTAAACAAGGTCAAGGTAAAGTATTACAAAAATTAATTAATGATACTCGTACACAATTATTAGGAGTTTTAAATGACCCATTAATCAAAGATAACGAAATCATCAGAAAGAAGTTTGAAGATGCAACAGGTCTTAAAGCTGATGACCCTAAACACGAAAAAGCTGGTGAAGATAAACATACATGGGTAAGTACAACATTAATTCATACGCCATTAGCTGGTGTTATGACTATGCTTAATAAGTTTATGAATGATTGTAAAAACTTAGAATCTGATGTATTAAATGAACTTTCAGCTCAAGTACACGCTAAAGAATTTAAGTTTGACCAATTGGTTGCAAAATTAATTCCTACAAAAGGTACCATGATTTTAGAAGGTGAACAATATGAAGCAGAAATTATTTTGTCTGCTTACAACTCTCAACAAAATGCTGATATGTCTGTAAATGGTTCTCCTATTCAAGTTGAGGCTGGTGTAGGAAAATATAAAGCTACAGCATCAGAAGGTGAACGTAAAGTAAAGGCTGTGATAAAAGTAGCTGAACCGGGTGGAGGATTTAAAACATATGATGTAGAAGGTGAATATATGGGTTTTAAAACTTCTGCTACCATTTCAGCCGAAAAAATGAACGTTCTATATGTTGGTTTAGATAATCCAATTAAAGTTTCGGTTCCTGGTTTTCCTCCAGAAAGTGTTTCTCCTCAATTATCAGGTGGAGGTTCTTTATCTCCTTCTGGTCAAAAAGGTTCTTATGTAGCAATAGTACCTGCAGGTGTTAAAGAAATTACAATAACTGCAAATGTAAAAACTAAGACTGGATCTAAAGCAATGGGTAATGTTAAATTCCGTGTTAAAAATGTTCCTAAACCTACTGGATTATTCGGTATTAAAAGTGGAGGAACAATTAAACCTGCAGAAGTTAGTACTACATCATTTATCACTTGTGGTTTAGGACAAGAATTTGCATTCGAAGGAATGAACTACACTGTAACTAAATTTAATTTAACATATATACCTAAAAAAGGTGACGCAATATTTGCTCAAACAAATGGTAATTCACTTTCACCTCAAATGAAAGGTGCATTAGCTAAAGCCAAAAAAGGTGATATGATTACAGTATATAATATTGAAGCAATGGGACCTGGTAAAGTAGGGTTAGTAAAATTACCTACAGCTATTGCATTAACTGTTGAATAAATCTAATTAAAACAATGAAAAAATACATCATCGCATTGTCATTAATCTTAGGTATTTGGGTAAACAACTCAAATGCACAAGGAGTATATGACGATTGGACATACGGCCGTCAGGCTGTAAAAGAACGCCAAGTGATACGTTGGCCTTACCTTCGTGAAGCTGATGTGATGTATGCATGGCGTGTTGAGAGAATCATAGACACTCGTGAAAAAATGAATGTTTGTTTGGCTTGGCCTAAAAATCCTTTATATGCAGTTCTTGAAACGGGTATAATGAAGGACAAGAATTTGACCGTTTATTGGACAGATTCTTTAAATAGACCAATGACTTCAGAAGACATTACTAAACGCGTGAACTATGAAACAACAATTCAAGTACAAGTAGATCCTAATGATCCATATAACTTGGTAGACTCTACTGTTCAAGTAGTTTTTGATTGGGCATTAATAAAAAGATACAAAATAATGGAAGATTGGATTTTTGATAAAAAAGAAAGTCGCTTTGTTTGTAGAATTATTTCAATTGCACCAATGTTTCAACCTTATGCTGGAGGAGCTGTAGTTCCTGAACAGCCTATGTGTTATATTCGTTATCATGACAATTCTTTACAAGATACATCAACATTTCGTCAAACTTGTGTAAACCAAGAAGTTTATAATAGGTTTAATGATGCAGCTCGTATCACATATGATGATTTCTTTGAAATGCGTATGTTTACTAGTTATATCATTAAAGAATCAAATCCTTTTGATGAAAAACTTAAAGGCTTTGATGAATTTAAAGATGATCCTGTAGCTTTGTTACTTGAAAGCGATAATATCAAAAGAAAACTATTTGAATTTGAACACGACTTGTGGGAATTCTAATAAAACTCAAAAAACCCGATTGTTTCAATCGGGTTTTTTTATGCAATTATATTGATTTGTTTATTTATACAACAAGTTAATTTATTTTGAGCACTAGATGTTTCTCCATCTATATGAATTTTTTGCACTCCTTTAATTTTAATTTCTAAAAAATTTGCTCTAATTATCTTTACAAGTTTTGATTGATTTGCCTTTTTGGATAAAATTAAATATAGTAAATATGGCAATTCTTTAAGTGTAGGTTTTTTGATAAAAATAAAATCTATTAAACCATCATCACATGACGCATGATTGGCAATGTAAAAATTATTTCCATATTGAGACGAATTACAGATACTCAATATCCAAGTATTAATTGAGATATAATTTTCGTTCTCTCTGATTTCAAGTGAAATTTCTTTAGAGTTTTTAAATTCAATAAAAGTAGATTTAATATAATTTTTTAAGCCTCTTTTTTTCATTAAGGAAAACTTATAAGCTACCAAAGCATCGAAACCAATGCCACTTATATTGATTGAATATTGGTCATTTATATTCATAATATCTATAGGAGTAGCAGTACCTCTTTGTATTAGATTTAATGCTTTATTTATATCTAATGGAATACCAAGATGACGTGCTAGTCCATTTCCTGATCCACATGGGATAATGCCAAGTGTTTTATTAGAATCAATCATACCACATACTACCTCATTAACAGTTCCATCACCACCCACAGCAACAATTGTAGTATAATCTTTAGAACAGGCTTCTTTTGCTATGAATACTGCATGTTTTTTATATTCAGATACATATATATCAAATACAATTTTATTTTTTATACACCAATTTTTTATCACGTTAATGATAATTTTGTTTTTTCGGACACCAGCATTAGGGTTTACAATAAAACATATTTTAGTTTCAATTTCCATAATATATTTTATTATTTATCATATTATTATTATGCAATTGGATATATGCTTTCAAAAAAGTTAATTCCGTATTTGGGAATTTGTTATTTAAACTTTCGTAGTGAAATAAATCTTTTCCATTAAATTCTAATTCACTTGAATCTGTAATTATTTGCCAAGTGTTATTAAAATAATTAGTACTAAAATTTTGATACTTATTACTACTCCACAAATTAAAATTATTAAATTTAAAAGCACTTTCAAATAATCTAATAAGGTCTATTTGTTGGAATGTTTTATTGATTGTTTGAGGTTTAAATGTTTTAGATTTATTGTAAATTAATAATGGAATTGCATATTGACTTTTTCTTGAGTTGTAATTTTTATTGTTACTTGTGCCGGTATGATCTGCAGTAATTATTATATATGTATTTGAATCTATTTGATTATTTTTCGATAGTTTTTCAATAAATTTATTAATAGAATAATCCACATAAAAGATTGTTTGATGAATAGGCATTTTGCCCTTTCTAAAGTGGTTTTTGTGGTTGATAGGGATTTGGTATGGTTGGTGACTTGAAAGTGTAAATATCACATCTAAATATGGTTTTTTAGAAGTTTTAATATTGTCTGCTACAAAACTTAAAAATGGTTCGTCGTATATACCCCAAAAACCATCATCATCTTCAGGTTTGCCTCTATATTCGTTTTTTCCAATATATTTATCAAAGCCAGCATTTAATGTATAAGAATCAAAATTCATCGTACCATTTTTACCACCATGATAAAATGATGAATAGTATCCAAAAGGCTTAACAATTTTGGCTATAGAATTAAATTTATTATCAGCATATATTGAAGTTATAAATGGTTCGTCCATTAAAGCTGGTATTCCACTAAGTAAAGCTGGAATACCTTCTATGCTTTGTTTTCCGTTGGCATAAAAGTTTGTAAATACTATAGATTCTTTTGATAAGGAATCAAGAAATGGCGTGAATCCTATTCCATTATTCAGGAATCCACAATATTCTTTCGATAGGCTTTCTACTATAATTATTATAATGTTAGGTTTTCTTTTTTCTTTAAATATTTTAGAAAACTCAGCAGGAGAATGACGGTTGTTTTCAATAATAGATTTTGCTTTTTCACTTGGCATATATTCTAATAATGAAATTTTAGGTGTTACCAAATTTTGAATAATACAAAAAGGAGTGTTAAGTACTATTTGATTGTTGAATGAGTTTTTACCAACACTTGCATTTGCAACAGAAATTGGTCTAAGTTGAAATCCTCCTCTAATACCAATTATAGTTATAAAAAATAAAAAAGGTATAAATAAAAAGAAGAACCATTTAGGTAAATCAATTTTATACCTATCAAATGTATAAATTTTAAAATCAATTTCATACCATATATATATATAACCTAAAAACAGTATAAATCCTAGCCAATAATCTTTAAAAATCGCACAAAATATAATAAAAAAATTATCGTTGGTCTTAAAAAGATAGAACATATTGATGCCACTATGTTTGAAAGTATGTTTAAACCAAAATATATCAATTAACATAGTCAGAACAAATAAGCAATTTGTAAATATAAAAGATAGTCTAGTAATTTTTTTGTTTGAATATTCTTTTTTGAAAATTATGTCTAAAACAAACAGTAATAAAAAAGGGATGTTAATCGTTAAAATAGCAGATAAATCAAATGTAATGCCTTTGATAAAAACTAAAAAAAGTTCTTCTGTTTTTATGCCTTGAAAAATTTGCAAGTTTAAAATATAAAACAAAAGCCTACATAAGGTATATATAAAAAACAAAAAACAATATCTAAATAAAAATCTTAATATATATGACATTTAAAGTTGCAAATGTAATCAGAAGGTTAAATAAATATATTATCTTAATTAAAATAAAGGTATTGTCAATAAATTAAATAAATTTGCCCTATGAAAAAAATTGTGATTTTGCTAGTCTCTTTTTTTGTCACTAAAGTATATGCTCAAATAGATACTAATATGGTGCAATTTTCTGGAATTATAGTAACATCAGACAGTTTGAGGTCACTTCCTTATGTAGCTGTGAAGAATAGTAAAATGAAGATTGTTTCATTAAGTGATTATGAAGGTTTTTTTTCATTAGCTTCTAAAAAAGGAGATACATTATATTTTTCGATTTTAGGATATCAGACTACTCAATATATAATACCTAAAGATTTAGAAAGTAATAGATATTCAATTGTTCAAGTAATGAATGGGGATACATTTTATTTGCCAGGTACAGTAATTAGACCATATCCAAAAGCAGATGAAGTTTACTATAATTTAGAACATGGTACATTCGCAGATGATCGATTAGAAACAGCTAGAAAAAACTTAAGCAAAGAGAATAATGACGCTTTGTCAATAAATTTAGCTATGGATGGTAATGAAAATTACAGAAATTATATGAATCAACAATATCAAAGATATTATTGGATTGGACAAACACCACCGACAAGAATTCTTGACCCATTAGCATGGAACGAGTTTTTCAACAATTGGAAATCGGGTAAGTATAAGAAGAAAAAATAATTTAAATCTTTGAAATATCCTTAAAGAGGATGTACATTGAAATAATTAAAGCTAAAAGTGTAAAAGTAATTGTGAATATATGTTTTTGGTTATTGGTCTCAGAGTCGATATACCTTCCCAAAAATAAGAATATTAGAATAGTAGCAATAAGCTTTAAACCAATGGAAGAATATTTGATATAAGCAGAAGAACTATTATTAAGCTTTGATTGGCTGTTGGGCTTGAGATTGTGCGGATCCTGCATTTTTTACTGAATCATTATTGGTTCTCATTTGACATTTACCATTAAACTCTCCACCTGTTTCTACTATAAGTTTTTTTGTAGTAATATCACCAAATATTTTAGAAGTATTTTTTAAGGTAAGCAGCTCATCAATTGATATATTCCCTTTAACACTTCCGCTAATGTCAGCGTTTTGTGACTTTATGTCTCCTTCTATAGAGCCAGTAGGTCCAATAACGAGTTTAGCTTTGGTGTGAACTGTCCCTTTAAGAATTCCATCAATTCTGACATCTCCATTTGAAATAATATCACCTCTTACTTCTGTACCAGCGTTTATTATATTTAATGAGTTTGGATTGTACTCAGTTTTTACTGCATTTTTTTGATTAAATATTGACATTAAGTTAGATGTTTATTTTTATATGCAATTTTACAAAATAAAATTCAAAAAAAAATATTTTTTTAAAACAAATTGGCATATACTTTGTTTAAAATTAGATAATCAAACATAAAGTTTGGTTTTCATTTTCATAGTTTAAGTTTTGGCAAGTCGGAAAAGAAATTTTCCGACTTGTTTTTTTGTTGACTATGAGTTAATTTTGAATCTTGATGGCGATTTTAAAGTTAAATAATTCATTTTAATATTTGAGAAAAGAACTTGTCATATTGTTTTTTTTTATAGTAGTTAAATTCAATTTATTTGGACAGTGCACATCTGAGAATTATACTGCTGATATTACCAATGGGTGTGTTCCATCTTCAATTAAATTTACTGCAACTGGATTTACGTCAGGGGCTTTTTTTTCTTGGGATTTTGGAGGAGGATTTTCAAATGCAACACCCACAGATAGTATCAAATATTTTTTATTTAACTCTGTAGGTAATTATACAGTAAAATTAAAAATTACAAATGGTATTAATAGCTGTTTAGTGGTAAAAAAAAATTATATTTCAATTACCAATGGGCCAACCATTAAATTATATATCAGTGATTCTATTTTGTGTGATTATAATGATTCAGTTACAATTATTGATTCTACAGTTGGAGTTGTAAGTCGAGACTTTATTGTTGATGGTACTTTATATAAAAATGCTTCGAAGATTATAAAACATAAATTTAGTTCTGCAGGAGCCAAACAAGTTACTTTAAAGGTGTTATCAACAGCAGGATGTATTGCATCAATCAATAAAGATAGTGGTGTTGTTGCATATAAACCACCCGTGTTTGGATTCAATGCACAAAGTAACCAAGGTTGCATCCCTGTTCAAACTAAATTAGTTCCATTTGTATATGTTTTTAATGGGCAGTTTGTTACTAATTATAATTGGAACACATCAGGTGGGTCACCATCTAGTTCTAGTATTAACTCACCTAATATTACATACACCAATGTTGGGAAATATGATATTGTTTTTTCTATTAAATTAAATACAGGTTGTGAATACAATATACACAAACCTAATATTGTAGAAGTTTACTCATTACCAAAGATCAATTTTAGTTGTAGCGATTCAAATTTGTGCAATAAGAATGAAATCACATTGATTAACACTACCCCAGGGGGGCCATATCTCGGAAGCTTCTCATGGATGTTACCCAATGGCACTACCTATTCTGAATCTACCTCTGATAGTGACACTGTAAAAGTTAATTTGCCTAATATTTCAGGCATTTATGATATTGGTTTAAAATATGGGTACTTAAATTGTTATGTTGATACTGTCAAAAAAAAGATAGTAACTATAAAACATACACATGCAAATATTAAGTCTTATGATCAGAATTTTTGTGTTGTACCGACACAAGTTTTTTATGATGATTCTGGTTCGGTTACTGATAGTGGATATACATATAAATCAATTTGGATTTTAAAGGATTCTTTAAATAAAAAAATAGATTCCATAAGTAGTAAAAATGGGAGTTATACTTTTACAAAGTTTGGTAGATATTCAATTGAATTATATATAAAAAGTAATAGTGGATGCAATGATTCCTCTATTAATACTGGATATTTTGTCTTAGGACCACCCAAAGTAAAAATTGGTTTTAGTAATAAAATACCTTGCCCCAATGAACAAGTAAATATTGTAGATATTACTTCTGCTTTTTCGCCTAAAGGAATTTGGCAATTCAGAAAATGGACAATATACGACAGAGATTTTTCAACTATAATTCATCAAGATACATCCATTAGTACAAAGTATAGTTTTCAGGATACAGGATATTATAAAGTTAAGCTTGTTGTTTATAATATTTTAGGTTGTACTGATTCATTAATAGATTCCATGTCTTTGCATGTTATGGGGCCAAGCGTTGATTTTAATTTTGACAAAAAAAGTATTTGCAAGAACGAAACATTTAAGCTTGAAGCAAACTCAAATACTCCATCAGCTACAACTTCTTATTCTTGGGATATTGTAAATGAAGACGACTCTGCATATACATATCAAGAGGGCAATATAAATCCATTAAGCAAAACTGTAGGAGGAGTAGGTAGATATTCTGTTAGATGTACAGCATATACTAAATCATGTACGACATCTGTATTGAAACGAAAAATTATTGATGTATATGGAGTATTGTTCAAAGGAGTTATAGATACATTATTGGGTTGTAAACCTGTAAAGTTTAATATAAGTACACAAAAAATATATAACTATCAAAAATCAGGTGACGACACAGGGATGATATTTAGATGGTTTTCTATTCCAGGAGGAGTGGAGTTTTCAGATTCATTGAAATCTAGTACCAGCGTAACTTTTGTAAATGATGGTTGTTATGGAATAACCTTGTTAGCAACCAATGCAGAAGGATGTCAAAGCAATTGGCTTAATGTAATTAATACATGTATTGGGAATAATGCAAAGTTTTCTATACCCAAAGGTATATGTTTAGGTGATACATTAAAACCCATAAATATGTCATCAAATTTTGCAGTTTCTTATTTTTGGAAGGTGTCAAATGCTGCCAATGATGTTTTGATTTTGCCAAATGATACCTCAACAAATCCTTTGATGTATTTTAAGAAGTCAGGTAATTTTGAAATAATTTTATATGTAAAGACAAATATTGGTTGTGTTGACTCATTTGTTCAATATATTAATGTATCAGAACCTAAAGCTTCCATATATAGTAAAGATACTTTAGGTTTTTGCGGTCCGTTTTTGGCTAGTTTTGAGTATAAAGGAACACCAGCCATAAGTTCTATTTGGTATTGGGATGATGGTACATCACCGCTTGTTAGTAATTCAAACTTTGTTTCACATCTGTTTGATATTAAAAATGGAAAAAACAAATTTAATATATCTCTAAAAATTGTAGATCAGTATGGATGTATTGACTCAGTTACTTATAAATCTTTTATTAAAATAAACGGACCTGTTCCATATTTTACTATAAACCAAAGTAAGGGTTGTGAGCCATTAAATATTGAGTTTAATAATCAAACAACAGGTGCTTTTTCAACTATATTTTATGACGATAATGGGAAAATTGATTCAAATAATGTTTCCTTATACAATAGAGTATATGCTTTAAAAAATATAGGAGACACCATGTCTTTTTATATTCCTTATATAATTGGTACAGATAGTTCAGGCTCATGCACCAAAGCTTATCAATCTTTAGATACCATAATTGTTTTCAAGAAACCTAAAGCAGATTTTAGTTTTGATGACTCATTAGTCTGTATAAATGATCGTGTTAATTTTATAAATAAGAGTATTGGAGCCAACAAAGTGTACTGGGATTTAAACCAAGATAATATAATTGATGATTCTGCTTTTACCACTAAGATTACCTATAAACAAAAAGGCTATTATTATCCTAAAATAATAGCTGTGAATAGGGGAGGGTGCCCCGATACATTGATAGCTGTAAGTCCGGTTGAAGTTTTCCCAGTTGTTAAAGGACATATTTATACAGATCAAAAAAGTTATTGTCAAGGTGATAGTATTCAGTTTTATACAAGTACTGATTCAATTTATCCTACAAAACTTCAATATAAATGGAAGTTTTTTAATGGTTTAAATTATATAGATAGTAGTTACAGTCCAAATCCAAAAATGAAGTTTTCA
This sequence comes from Bacteroidota bacterium, assembly GCA_947460345.1. GTDB lineage: Bacteria > Bacteroidota > Bacteroidia > UKL13-3 > UKL13-3 > CANHGM01. The sequence goes on from CANHGM010000035.1 coordinate 18,527, forward strand.
GCACCTGGTTTTTATCACGTTTATGTAGTTATTAATAATTTAGCAGGTTGTTCAGATACACTTAAGAAAGATAGTTTGTTTTATATAGAACAAAAGGAACCCTATATAGGTACTAATATTAATTTTGTAACTATTGATCAAAACAAGGATATTAGAATTAATTGGAGAAAATGTTATTCAAGCGGATTTGAAAAGTATATATTATATAAAACTGATATAAGTGGTCGAAGAGTTTTGCTTGAAAGTAACAATAATAATGATACTGAATTTGTAGATACTTCAAATTTAAATATAAATATTAGAGCATCTGCATATGAGGTTGTTGCAGTAGAACATTGTCACACAGTACCTTTATATAATACCATTCATACCAATATTGTATCAAAAGCAGCAGCATATAATACCAATGCGATATTGGTTACTTGGGGTGCCTATTTACCATGGAGTTTGTCAATGTCATATTCCATATATAAAACACGTTTAAATGTTTTTGAAAAAGTGTATGAATCCAATTTAAACAGTTGGATAGATTATAATGTTTGCGATTCTGAATACTCATATTATATAGTTGCAAATGATTTAGTTAATGGATTTAAATCATTTAGCAATATAACAAAAGCATCTCCTATATATGTAGCTAATACAAAACCTACGAATGTTAAGTCTGTAAGGGTTATCAACAACCAAGATTTATTGGTGAGATGGGATACGTCAATATTCCCTAAAAGAACTCAAAAGTATATATTGTTAGAATCTAAATCTCCATATAATATTTGGACACCAATAGCAGAAACAACTAATAGCGAATTGTTGTTATCCTCTAAAATTATAGAAGATATATATCGATATTTAGTTATTAGAGAAGATATTTGTGGATATACAAGTGATACAGGATTGTATGGAAATAACATTTATACCACTTCATTAACTAATAATGATACTGCATTTTTAAATTGGAATAAATATTTAGAAACCAAGAAAGGGGTGTATAATTATTCAGTTGAATATTTTAACAAATCAGAATATAGTTTCACAAGTATTAAAAACAAACCAAGCACTGATACTTTTTTTGTTGATTCAGTTTTAAGAAATTTAGAAGACGAAAGTTTTTGTTATAGAATAGGTGCTGTTACAAAAGATTATAGTATAGATACATCCTATTCGAATACAGTTTGTGTGTCATATGATGCTCAAGTATATATACCCAATGCTTATACTCCCAATGGTGACAATATAAATGAATGTTTTAAACCAATCATTTCGTTTATATATATAGAAGATGAGTTATCACAATCATTGAAGTATCAATTTACTATTTATAACAGATGGGGAGAGAAAATATTTGAGACCAATAATCCAAAAGAATGTTGGGATGGGAGCTATAATAATAAGCCTGCATCGTCTGAAATATATTTTTATAGATTGAACGCAGTAGCATACAAGAGTAAACAAAAATATATAAAAAGTGGTTCTTTTATTTTGTTGAGGTAAAGTCTTAAATAATTTTAAAAGCAGTTTGATAAAAATTGTTTATCCCAGCTAATACTTCATACTTAATATAATATGATTTTGTGAACATTTCCCAGGCAAAATATTCGTGCATAGGTACATTAAATTCATCAAAAATGATGATATCGCCTTTTTTTAAGATTGGTGCAATAGAAGTTAAACCATATAGAGTTGAAGTAAAAAGATCTGCATCAAAATGTACAACTAGTCTATTGTTTGAGTTGTAGTTTTTCATAAATCCGGGAACAGTATCTTGAAACAAACCTTTGTAAAAATGGCATCTTGAGTCGTCAACTTGAGGTATATTACTTTGCATATCACCTTTTTTAAAGCTACCCCAATTTTCAGGTAATCCTTCAAAAGTATCAAAGCCATAAAAGTTTGAAGTCGTTTCTTTGTTTTTATTTGCCCACCATAAAAAAGAACCACCATCATAAACGCCAAATTCAATATAATTTATGGGGATATTTAAACTTTCTTTATTTATAATATGGTCATACATTTCAGTCCTTTTATTATAGTTTAGGTTAAATGTATAAAAGTCATTCATTTCTAAACCTTTTTGGCTATTTATCCATTTTGAAAGTTTAATTAAATTGCCTAAAAAAATAAGTTTTTCAGCCGTCCAATGTAAAATGATATGCAGTTTTAATGCAAAGAAAAATCCTTTGAATTTGCCTCTAAAAAAGTTAAGATTCATAAATGTATTTTTTTTGCAAAAGTAAGTCTCAAAATTAAATCGTTTTTATAATTATATTTTTATAAATGCTGAATTCAAGAATTAATTGCAAAGTGATTGGTATTTATAAGAATTTTAAATCTGTTTTGTTTTGTCAATAATCTATTTTTTGGCCCATAAAGGTTTGGCTAAAAATATAAGATTTTAAAATTATTCAGTTGAAAATGGTTTGCCACAAAATTTTGTATTTTTATATATGAAGACAATAAAGGCTATTTATTGATGGCACTGTTGATGGTTTAGTTAAGTATGATGGTTACAATCTACAAAAATATAGACATAAAGTAAATGATTCATGTAGTATTAAGAATAATTTCATTAGAAAAATAGTAGAAACAAGTTTAGGTAATTTGTTGAATCAAACTGATCGAAATATTGAATATTTTATTAAGGAAAAAAGATGCTTTAAAACTTTACTAAGTATATAAGACATGCGAAAAAAGGAATGCACTTCTGTTCTAATGAGAGTGTAAAGTAAATTGTGTAAACTGCTTTAGAGTTAACATCTGTAATCAAAGATAATAAAAAAATGTTTAAGTATTAATTCCAATTTGAGATTGGATTTTTTAAGGCTTCTTTGATGTTCATTATAGAAAGATAAATTGATTTTGTAGTAGAATTTTCGTTCGGGAATTGCTTAGTTTTAGTATATTTTCTTATACCACGGTTCAGATTTTCGATAGTATTAGTTGTATATATTTTCCATTACGAACACCTCTGGTATTTAAGTAAGTAAGAAAGACGGTTACTCCGATTCCTAATATTTGGGCGGCTGAAATTTTATAATTTCCCAAGTTGAAAAGTATATGATTTTCACTGACACCTTCATATAAGACTCCTGAAAACTTAGCGAATGCAACGCCAACAGCAGCAATGGTTCCGGTTTGAATGACCAAGAATAAATTCCATCCATATAAAAAGGAAATAAGCGGGCCATATGCTTCTTTTAAATATATATAGGGTTTGCTTATAAACTCCGATTTCTTCGTTGCCTATTTAAAACGCTTTAGTCATGTATTTACATACACTACTCCCCAATCCTTTTATATAAGCGCCTCAAACTCGAAGTTTCTAATTCAAACCCTTCAATTATATTGTAAAGGATGGTATATCAAACATGATGATTCGTTTTATTTTACTGCATGCATTTAACGGATTTCTTGAATTTTTATCTTGCATCAAATAGAGATTTATAAGCCCTAAAGGATTGTTTTTATTGAGTTTGTGGGTTATTCAGCAAGCCCTATATATTGTCCGTCGGCATGAGGAGACATGGAAGAAAGTCCACCATAACTTAGAGCGCCAATCACGGTAATTAATCCAGAAAGTAACCAAGCCACAATTAACCAACCCGAACTGCCTAATTCTCTGGCCATATCGCTACTCACGATAAATATACCGGAGCCAATCATCGTACCGGCAACAAGCATCACTGCATCGAATAGTTTCAATTTCTTTTTAAAATCCATTGAGCAAAGAAAAAGTAAGAAAAGAAAAGGAAAGGACAAGCATAATAATATGGGATCTCTTATAAATTCAATTTGCAAGGCTGCATGAAATAATATCATTGAAATTATATTCGCTTGTTTTATCTTGCAAGTCAAAATGGAAACTAAAAAGGGCAAAAGAGTATACCAACCACAGGCAGCAAAACCTGATTTATTGCAGGGTTTGCTAATAGGTCAAAAAATAAAAAAGCTAAGAGAGTTAAAGAATTTCACACAATCGCACGTAGCCGAAGGAATTGGGTTGACCCAGAGTGCCTATAGTAAAATGGAGCACGGAGAAACAGAGGTTTCTTATTCCAAATTAGAGAAGGTGGCTGGGGTTTTAGGTATGCGTCCAGAGGATATTATATCGTTTAATGA
>CANHGM010000036.1 GCA_947460345.1 Bacteroidota bacterium
AACGCCAAGTCCCCTCTATACTCCGGCTTGTCTTCGGGAGACTAGGCTGCGAATGTGAGTTTCAATTAACATATGTGTCATTTCCACAATTGTATTATCGCATTATAAACGCCAAGTCCCAACTATACTCCGGCTTGTCTTCGGGAGACTAGGCTGCGAATGTGAGTTGCAATTAACATGTGTGTCATTTTTGATACTTCCACAATTGTATTATCGCATTATAAAACGCCAAGACCGACTATACTCCGGCTTGTCTTCGAGAGACTAGGCTGCGAATGTTAAGTAAAACATTGTTTGATATGTAGAATATATTACGATTATATTTTTTTCATATATATAATTACTTCTTAAGTAATTTTTTTATTCACTGCCTCCCAAACCACAGCAGGTTCAAAGCCTTTGCCAATGATAAATGTTGCAATTTTATTTTTTCTGATATATATATTTTTCTCTTTTAATAGGTTGTTTTTTTTAGCAATTAATTCTTGAATGGTTTGAATATATACATCATCTTCAATTTCAGTTAGTGCTTTTTTGATACAGTAATCAGATATTTTTCTAAGTTTAAGTTCTTGTTTAATTTTAACAATACCCCATTTTTTTATTCTAAATTTTCCTCTGGCAAAAGCCATGGCAAATCTTTCTTCGTTCAGAAAATTTTGTTCGATTAGTTCTGACATAACTTGTTCTAAGTCTTCTCCCCGCCCACCTAATTCAAGCAACTTGGTTCTTACTTCTTCATGACATCTTTCTTGATACGCACAATATTTCATTGCCTTGGCAAGTAATTCTTTTTTCAGCATCTAAGTATTTTACTTATTTTCGTATTCTAATTCGTATTCAAATTAAATGAAAAATATATACACTCTACTTATTTATTTTATTTTTATTGTTAAAATATATGCAGCACCAGGCGATACCACGCATGTTCAGTTTCATAACAAAACTGATATGACTTGGTATGGTAATTATGATTTAAAAGGAGCTTTCCCTTCGAACGGAAAAACTTGGAACAAAATCATATTAAAATATACCTTAGGTTGTGCATCTACCGGCTGTTCGGGTTGGGATTATACCACCCATATACAATACTTAAAACCAACCGGGAAAATGGATTCGAGTATTGCTAAGATTGATACATTACTCGGCGATACCAGTTGGAATGTATTTGAAGTAAAAGAAAAAATAGAACTAGCAAGAGTGATAACACCATATGGCACTTATATGAAAGCGGGTAGTAATGGCTATACCAATAATTGGCAACAAGCACATTGGTTTGATGTGACTGATTATGTTTCATTGCTTCATGATTCAGCTACGTTAAGGGCATTTTATTCAGGTTGGAGTAGCGGCTTTAGTTGCACATTAGATTTTTATTTTATTGAAGGAACACCACCTAGACCTGTTATAAGCATAGATAATATATGGGGAGCCGGTGGTGATAGTTATGGATATGCCAATACCAAAGATTTTGAAACCAAATATATGCCTGCTAAAAAAGTATATATACCTTTAACAACCAAATCGGCAAGGCTCACATTTATACCATCAGGACACGGGTTTGATAACACTCAAGGAGCGGCAGAGTTTTATGATGAAACATTTTATGTAAAAACAAATGGCACTACCATAGCCACTGATCATATATGGAACGACCAATGTGGTCAAAACCCTGTGTTTCCGCAAGGAGGGACTTGGGTATATAATAGAGCCAATTGGTGCCCAGGATCTAAAGTAGGAATTTTTTCATATGAAATTGGCAACAAACTAAAAGCAGACACCAATATTCTTGATATAGATTTTGAACCTTATTCATGGACAGGAAACCAACAACCATCATATACCATCAGTTCAATGTTGTTTCAGTATGGTGACTATAACTACACCAACGAAGCTTCAATAGAAGATATTATTTCACCATCAAAAGATTCAAATTATATACGCTTAAACCCTATTTGCTCTAACCCAATCATACTTATTAAAAACTATGGCAAAGACGATTTAACTTCTCTAGAAATTTCTTACGGGTTAAATGGTAATACCAAACAAGTATATATGTGGAAAGGTAAAATTGCTTTTGGTGAAAGTCAGCTAGTGAATTTACCGATGCTAAACTGGGCAGGCGTAACTACTACCAGTACTTTTGAAGTGACAATAGATAAACCTAATGATAAAACAGATGAATTGGCTTATAACAACAAGAGAGCTTCACAAGTATTGCTCACACAAAAACTAGAAAACAAATTGGTGGTATGGTTTAAGAGCAATGCAAGCCCAACTGAAAATGCATATACTTTTAAAGATGCAGATGGGAAAGTGCTCTTTTCAAAATCAGGATTTGCAGCCTCTACAATTCATAAAGACACCGTAAGCTTACCAGATGGATGTATAACTTTTGAACTGACAGATGAAGGTGGAGATGGCATTGACTGGTGGGCAAATAAGCAAACTGTTGGAAGTGGTTATATATGGTTAAAGAATGTGGCAGGTAATTTTACCAAAAAGCTCAATCCTGATTTTGGCAACGCCATCACCTTTAGATTTAACACCACTTTTGGATTAGCAGCAGAAGAAGTAAATATACTAGAAAACAACTTTGATATATATCCTAATCCTGCTCAAAACATATTGAATATACAAGCCTTCAAACCTGAATGTATAGCCAAAGCGTATATATATGATATGAGTGGTAAATTGATTCGTCATACCATATTTACCAATCAAACAAAAATAAATACAGAAGCTTTTGAAGCAGGCATATATATAGTTAAAATTGATGATGGAGAGGGATTGTATTATAAGAAAGTGTTGGTAGAGAGATAGCATTACGGTATAAAAAAAATATCCATCATTTCTGTTAGAACTTTAGTACAACAAATACTAATTTAGACCTTAATTTTGCCGCTCATTTAACAGAAAAAAACATGAACGGATTTTTTAAAATACCAGCCCCAATAAATGAGCCTGTATTGAGTTATGCACCAGGCAGTAATGAAAGAAAAGCTTTAAAAGCAGCTTTAGCTGAAGGACGCAGTAAACAAATAGATGCACCTATGTATATTGGTGGCAAAGAAGTAAGAACAGGTAACACTTTGCCTTTAACTTCTCCACACGACCATCAACATCAATTAGGAGTGTTTCATAAAGGAACAGCAGAACATGTAAAAATGGCTATAGATGCGGCACTTGCTGCTAAACCACAGTGGGAAAATATGCCCTGGGAACAAAGAGCTGCTATTTTTTTAAAAGCAGCAGAATTATTGGCTGGTCCCTATCGTTATAAATTAAATGCCGCTACCATGTTAGGCCAATCTAAAAATGCTTTTCAAGCAGAAATAGATGCGGCATGCGAAATGATTGATTTTTTACGTTTCAATGTGGCCTTTATGAGTGAGATTTATCACGACCAACCAACTTCTGCTAAAGGCATTTGGAACAGAATCGAATACAGACCATTAGAAGGATTTGTGTTTGCCTTAACCCCATTTAACTTTACTGCTATTGCTGGCAACTTGCCTACATCAGCAGCCATGATGGGAAATGTGATAGTATGGAAACCAGCTTTCACTCAAATATATTCAGCACAAGTGTTAATGGAAATATTTAATGAAGCAGGAGTGCCTCCAGGTGTTATCAATTTGATATATACTGATGGTCCTGAAACTGGAGATATCATTTTTAAACATAAAGATTTCGCAGGTATCCATTTCACTGGCTCTACGGGTGTTTTTCAACATGTGTGGAAACAAATAGGCGAGAATATTCCTACCTATAAAAGCTATCCAAGAATAGTAGGAGAAACAGGTGGAAAAGACTTTATTATTGCACATCCAAGTGCTGATAGAGAAGTGCTTAAAGCAGCCATTATTAGAGGAGCTTACGAGTTTCAAGGACAAAAATGTTCGGCAGCATCAAGAGTATATATACCGCAAAGTATATGGGCAGCCATTAAAGATGATTTAGTATCACAAATCAATGCTTTAAAAGTGGGTCCGGTTGAAGATTTTTCAAATTTTGTAAACGCGGTGATTGATGAAAAAGCATTTGATAAAATTGCTTCTTATATTGACCAAGCCAAAAATGATTCACAAGTTGAAGTGATTGCTGGTGGTACTTATGACAAATCGAAGGGTTATTTTATCAGACCAACATTAATCAAAACCAACAACCCACAATCATTGACTATGTGCGAAGAAATATTTGGTCCGGTGTTGACAGTTTATGTATACGAAGATGCTAAGTTTGAAGATACATTACAAATAGTAGACAACACTTCACCTTATGCATTAACTGGAGCTATTTTATCTCAAGACAGGTATGCAGTAGAACTTGCTACGACCAAACTTCGCCACAGTGCTGGTAATTTTTATATCAACGACAAGCCGACCGGAGCAGTAGTGGGTCAACAACCCTTTGGTGGAGGTAGAGCTAGTGGTACCAATGACAAAGCTGGAGCTAAAGTAAACTTGTTGCGTTGGGCTAGCATGCGTACCATTAAAGAAACTTTTGTACCACCGGTAGACTATAGCTACCCTAACTTTAGCGAAGAATAAAACAGATAAAACACCCTCAAGACAAAGAGATTAATTTTCAAGATAAACTTTTAACGTTGATTATTACCTTTGCCCCCCGTAAAACCAAATTAAATTATTAAAAAAATGAGTTTAAACATTAAAGAACTATTAGGTAGCGAAGCAGATTCATTACTTAACCACGAGTGTAAAACAATTACCAAAGATCAAATAACTTTAACTGGACCTGACTTTGTTGATAGAGCTTTTGCTCCTACTAACCGTAGCACACAAGTGCTTCGTAGTTTAGAAACTATATACGGACATGGTAGATTGGCTAATACTGGTTATTTAAGTATACTACCTGTAGACCAAGGAATTGAACACAGTGCTGGTGCATCATTTGCTCCAAACCCTGCTTACTTCGATCCTGAAAATATTGTTAAACTTGCTATTGAAGGAGGATGTAATGCTGTAGCTTCAACTTATGGAGTATTGGCTAACTGTTCGCGTAAATATGCTCATAAAATTCCTTTCATTGTAAAAATTAACCATAACGAATTTTTACGTTACCCAAATCAATATGACCAAGTAATGTATGGTTCGGTAGAAGATGCTTGGAACCTTGGAGCTGTGGCTGTGGGTGCAACTATCTATTTTGGAAGCGATGAATCAACTCGTCAAATCAGAGAAGTGGCAGAAGCATTTGAAAGAGCTCACGAATTGGGAATGTCAACAGTACTTTGGTGCTATTTAAGAAACTCAGGTTTCAAAAAAGATGGCGTTGATTACCATGCAGCAGCTGATTTAACAGGACAAGCCAACCATTTAGGTGTAACTATTCAAGCAGACATCATCAAACAAAAATTACCTACCAATAACGGTGGATACAATGCTTTAAATTTTGGAAAAACACATAAAGATGTATATTCAAAATTAACTACTGACCATCCAATTGACTTAGCCCGTTACCAAGTTGCTAATTGCTATATGGGTAAAATTGGTTTGATCAATTCAGGAGGAGAAAGCAAAGGAGCTACCGATTTGCAAGAAGCAGTAACTACAGCTGTTATAAACAAAAGAGCTGGAGGTTGCGGATTGATTTCAGGTCGTAAGGCTTTCCAAAAACCTATGAACGAGGGTGTGTCATTATTAAATGCTATCCAAGACGTTTATTTAGACAATACAATCACTGTGGCGTAAGGCGCAAACAAATAATCTTAAAAGTGAACGATTTAAACTTCGTTCACTTTTTTAGTTTTTATATGAGTTCTTTTCTATGTAATTTTGAATAAGTTTATTTAATCTTAAGAGTAAAAAAATGAGTTGGTTTAAACGAGTAAAAGAGGGTATCACTACCGCTACAAAAGATAAAAAGGCTACCCCAGAAGGACTTTGGCATAAATGTTCGAGATGCAAAAAAGTGTTGGCAGCGGCTGACCATATCAATAACAGCTGGGTTTGCCCTAGTTGTAATTATCATACAAAAATTGGATCGGATGAATATTTTCATATCTTGTTTGAAAACGATTATGAAGAACTTTTTAGCAATATAAAACCAACCGACCCTTTGTCGTTTGTAGACACCAAAAGCTACGCTGATAGATTGGTTGATACTCAGAAAAAAACAGGATTAGATGATGCCATGAAAGTAGCCGTAGGTCAACTTTCAGAGCAACAAAAACTGGTAGTGGCTTGTATGGATTTTAACTTTATTGGTGGCTCTATGGGGTCAGTGATGGGAGAGAAAATATCAAGAGCAATAGATTATGGAAGAGAACACAAATTGCCTGTGATGATTATAAGCAAAAGCGGAGGAGCTAGGATGATGGAAGCAGCTTTTAGTTTGATGCAAATGGCTAAGACCAGTGCTAAACTTGCCTTATTAGCTAAAGAAGGAATACCATATATATCATATATAACAGATCCAACTACAGGAGGCGTTACAGCTTCATTTGCCATGCTTGGCGATTTTAATATTGCTGAACCTGAAGCTTTAATAGGGTTTGCAGGACCAAGGGTAATTAAAGAAACCATAGGCAAAGATTTACCTAAAGGATTTCAAAGTTCAGAGTTTTTGTTAGAGCACGGTTTTGTAGATTTTATTTTAAACAGAACAGAAGCCAAAGCAAAACTTACGCAATTGCTTGACCTACTAGCAAACAGAAAATTGAACTTGCATACAGAAGAGAAAGAAGCTCCTAAAAGTGAGTAATATTTAAAAAGTATATTTCACTGATATATTTTATTTAAGATATTTTTATAAATCAATGGCTTGACAAAAAGGTCTCAGGAGACATTACTTTTATTGTAGCTTTTTTGTAATCTTTTATATTTCTTGTAATTATCAACGACAGGTTATTTTCAATAGCACAAGCGTATTGTATTGCATCTTCAAAATCGTTGAAGTCTGATGCCAGTGCTAAATCTATAGTTTTATTATCTACTGACAAAACGTTAACTAAAGTTTTAAACTTTGCTAGAATTTGTCTTGAATGCTTGGTTGAGTATTGTGAACGAAGTATATTATCAATATTGGAAAATGAAAGAGAAGAAACGTATATACTGATTTTTTTTAAATCTGACAAAGAAAACAATATTTCAGCAGCATGGTTAAATGGTTTTCTATCTGAAAGCAAATCGATACATATATCTGTATCAACAAATACCTGAATCATTTTTTACTTATTGTATTTTTTTGAAATGTGAGCTTGATAATCTTTTTTATAATCTAAATTATCAGACAAATTAATAACTCCAGATAAACTTTTAACTAAAGGTGTAATTTCTTTATTGCTTTCAGTGTTTACCAATAAACCCAAATATGATTCTATTAACTTAGAAAGACTGGTGTTTTCCTTTTTTGCATAAGACTTAGCTTGTTCTATTATATCGCCATCAAGCTTTAAGGTTAATTTGATATTCATATTAAATTAAATTATACGTGCAAATATAAATTTTTAATACGTAACACACAACAAGCTTTTATAATAAATTTTTATACAAATTAAAAAGGAGATATAAAATCTTTAAACAAAGCGTTTTTGGTGTCTTTATCAGATAAAATTGGGTTTTGAATGCCCCAGTCTATGCCTAAATCAGGGTCGTTCCACATCAACCCCCCTTCTGAAGCTTGGTTATAATAATTGGTGCACTTATAGCTAAAAATAGTCTGATCAGCCAAGGTGGTAAAGCCATGAGCAAAGCCAGACGGTACCCAAAAAGTTTTAAAATTTTCTTCGGTGAGTTCTATGGCGTAATGCTTTCCATAAGTAGGTGAATTTTTTCTGATGTCAACTATAACATCTAGCACAGCTCCTTTAATTACTCTAACCAATTTACCTTGGTCGAACGGAGGGGCTTGAAAATGCAACCCTCTTAAAATTCCTTTCTCAGACAGACTTTGGTTGTCTTGCACGTAGTCTTCGTCAATGCCTATGTTTGAATAACTTTGTTTGTTATAACTCTCCATAAAATAGCCTCTAGGGTCTTTGAACACTTTAGGGGTTATAACCAATGGTCCATCTATAAATATAGTCTCAACTTGCATATCACTGCAATATTATACTTATTTTTTTATATATAAAATATTTATATCTTACTATTTTTGACTTATACTTGTAACAGATTGTATATACAAGATTTTTTTAGATTAGTTAGGTGGAAGAACCTAGTCATAGTTGGGCTCACGCAAATGTGTGCTGTCGTTTCTTTTTTGCATTGGCCCATACAAGATATACTTTCACAATATCATTTATATGTATTTGTTTTTTCTACCATTTGTATCACAGCAGCTGGTTATATTATTAATGATTACTTAGATGTGAATATTGACCAGATTAACAAGCCACAAAATGTGATTATAGGAAGCACCATTACCAGAAAATCGGCCATTAAATTGCATGTAGGACTTACATTTTTAGGTTTTGTTTTAGCATTATTGATTAGCCCATGGCTTTTGATGGTAGAGATACTTACAGCCATTGTTTTAGTTAAATATTCCAGTAGTTTTAAAAGGCAATTTTTAATTGGAAATTCTATAGTTGCTATACTTTGCGGATTGATTTTGCCGATATTATACTTATGGAATAACCTTTTATCTGTAAAACTTTTACTGGTATATGCAGTTTTTTCTATTTGGATAACACTGATTAGAGAGATAATCAAAGACATGGAAGACATCAAAGGTGATAGAATGGAAGACTGTCGAACCCTTCCAATAGTTTTAGGAATGAAACTGACTAAAAATATTATATATATATTGCTTATAGGTTTAGTATTAAGCTCAATCAGTTTTTTCACCTTTTCATCATACTTTAATTTTTATAACCATCAACTAGAATTTTATTATAGTTTATATGGTGTTATATTGATAGAGCTGCCATTATTGTTTACGATATACAAATTAAAACATGCTGTAATCACCAAAGATTATGGTTATATAAGCACCTTATTAAAATGGGTTATGTTAGCTGGAATTCTCAGTATGATATTTTTTAGATTCTAATTCTCTACTAAAGCTTTTTTCATGGTTTCAGCTTTCAGTATACATTCTTCATATTCATCATTCACTTGGCTTTTATATGTGATAGCACTGCCTGCTTGATATGATAAGTATTGTTTGGTGCTGTTATATATTAAACTTCTGATGACCACATTAAAATCAAAATCAGCCTCAGGTGTAATATAACCAATGGCACCGCTAAAAAGTCCCCGTTGTGACTGTTCAAAGTCTTCAATAAGTTGCATTGCCCTGATTTTGGGGCAACCAGTCATGCTGCCCATGGGGAAAGCATTTTTAATGATATCCGTGAACTTAATTCCAGGTAGCGATTGTGAAGTAACAGTAGAAATCATTTGATGTACGGTTTTAAAAGTATATATACCAAAAAGTTCTTCAACAGCTACTGAACTCACCACTGAGCTTTTAGCTAAATCATTACGCATCAAATCAACTATCATCACATTTTCGCTGCGTTCTTTCTGGTTGTGTTTTAAGTTGTATTTTAATTGCTCATCTATATTATGATCTTCTGCCCTTTTAGATGTTCCTTTGATAGGTTGTGCTATCATTTTTTGAGATTGCTTGGTGATAAACCTTTCAGGACTTGCACACATCACATATATATCGTCAAGTTTTATATATGCTGCATATGGTGTAGGTGATAAATCAATTAAGTTTTTCCAAATCTTAAGCGTATCTATACTCACATTTTCAGCAAAATATTCCATACAGAAATTAATCTCATATATATCACCATCAACTATATGTTTGATGATAGAATTAAAAGCATTTATATATTCATCTTTTGAAATACGTGGTTGTATAGATACTTTATTGGTTTGAATTATAGGCAATTTAATTTCCCCATATATATATTTTAATACAGCTAATAAATGTACTTCTTCAATCAATTTTTGGTTGTAGTATAACAATCCATCTTTTATATAAACCAAATGTATAGGCTCAAAAAAACACATATCATGTGCACCAACTCCATCAATATTCTTAGATGAAAGGTCTTCGATTTTGTTTTTTAAATCATAGGAAAAATAACCAAATAACCATTTTTTTTCAATACTCTGAAAAGTATATAAGTCATCAAATGAATCTCCAATATATCCTGACTTTTCACCCCACGCAGCCATCCAATCATACACATTATAATCTAAAGCAGCAGGTTGATTGCAAGAGTCTAAAAAAACAAATGCTTTTTCAACAGCTGAAATAGACAATATATATTCTTTGATATTAGTCAACTGTATTTTCTTTATATATATTAACAAGCATATAAAACAGGGTAAAAAAAGCTATACCAACTTGAATTTCTAAAAAGCTCTCAAACAAAAATGAACCAAAACACACGGCAGTAAAATATAAAACCAAAAAATTATTCAAACCTTTTTTAGTTAATAAAAGATAAAACACCCAAATCAATGCTATTAAACCAACAATTCCAAAACAAGCTGCGTATTCTAAAAATTGATTGTGGGCTTCAAAAACCCTAGCGAAATCGCTAATGCCATAACTGTTATATATCACTTGCATGGAATCTCCAAGGTCGGCTGATGCTACACCTATAAAAGGATGTTCCATAAACAATTGCCAACACACTCTCCAGGCTTCAAACCGCATGGATACTGAGTAAAATCCTATATAATCACCAGAGAAATATCTACTCACATCTTCAACTGTATTGACCACTTTATTATGAAATGAATCCACAAAAAAATAAGCCAATAAGGGTGAAATTATAATACAAGCAAGAATAGAAAAGCCCAAAATATATTTCTTTGATTTGACAATCTGCTGAATTAACACAGATATTAAAGCCATATATAACGAAACCCAGCCCGTACGTGAAGAGATAAAATGAAATATTATATACAACAATACAACTACAAGTGCATATATATATTTAGCATTTATTTTATTGGTTGAGACCAAAGATCGAGATTGGCCATACATATATAAACACAATCCAATAGCAAGTACACACATGATGCTAAAAGATATATGTGAAACTCCACCCACTATAGGCAAGCCCTGTGATTCAAGAATCTTTTGATTTAAATAGTCGTAATGTAGCAGATAATTAGCAAAAGACATCACAGCCACGATGGTGGTTGAAAGTAAAAAAACTTGAATGATATATATAATATTTTTAAACGTAACTCTTGAAGCATTGCCGGCAACACCTATAGAAATTAACACAAATGAAAACTTGCGTTGCACCTCTGAGCCCCATTCTTTTAAATGATTTGCATCTGTATATATACCACTTAAAAACATCAATACAAACAAAAAACAAATAGCCAGTAAATACTTATTGGTGAACGTTGATTTAAAGTTTTGTTGCAATAAACCACTCACACACAAGAGTAAAGCACCTCCACTCATTAACACAGGAAAATGTACGAAGTAAAGCCCAAAAGCAATACTACATGCAGCAATTAAAAATGCCAGTTCTGATTTTAAAAATGCAATTACCTTAAGCATGATTTATATATACAAATATGCAAGGTAAACATGATACTAAATATATCTTTTTTAGAATACAGGTTAAGCTATCTTATCAAAACCCAAGTATGGATGCAACACTTTAGGCAACAAAATACCATCAGCAGTTTGGTTGTTTTCGAGCAATGCTGCTACAATCCTTGGTAAAGCTAGTGCAGAGCCATTGAGTGTATGAGCCAACACAGTTTTGCCCTCTTTTCTATATCTCAATTTAAGTCTATTGCTTTGAAAAGATTCAAAGTTTGAAACAGAGCTTACTTCTAACCAGCGTTGTTGTGCAGCACTATATACTTCCATATCATATGTGAGAGCCGAAGCAAAACTCATATCACCTCCACACAAACGTAAAACCCTATATGGCAGTTCAAGTTTTTGAAGCAACCCTTGCACATATATACTCATTTTTTCGAGGGTTTCATAACTATTTTCTGGTAGCGACAATTGAACAATTTCAACTTTATCAAATTGGTGAAGGCGATTAAGACCTCTAACATGAGCACCGTAGCTTCCTGCTTCTCTTCTAAAACAAGGCGTGTAGCCTACGTTCCTAATCGGAAAATCTTGTTCGTTTAATACTACATCTCTATATAAGTTGGTGATAGGCACTTCTGCAGTAGGTATGCAATATAAGTTATCTACTTGCATATGATACATCTGTCCTTCTTTGTCAGGCAGTTGACCTGTGCCATAACCTGAGTCTTCGTTCACTAAAATAGGCGGTTGAATTTCTAAATATCCTTCTTTCAACGCTTCATCTAAAAAGAAATTGATTAAAGCACGTTGCAACCTAGCCCCTTTGCCTTTATATACTGGAAAGCCAGCACCCGTAATTTTATTGCCTAGTTCAAAGTCTATGATATCATAACGTGAAGTAAGTTCCCAATGTGGCACAGCTTCATTATATAAAATTGGAATTTCGCCATGTGACAAAACCACTTCATTTTCTTCAGGTGTCTTACCAAAAGGAACAGAGTTATGAGGCAAATTAGGCATCAATAACATCAACTGTTTTTGCTCCTCTTCACATTGAGACAATTTTTCCTCTAATGCTTTATTGGTTTCTTTAAGTTCAGTTGTTTTTGCTTTTAATTGCTCCGCTTCTGCCGCTTTTCCGGTTTTCATCAACTCACCTATCGATTTGGCAATTTGTTTGGCTTCTGATAAATTATTATCTAATTCAAATTGCGTTTGACGTCTTTTCTCGTCTATAGCCAACACTTCATCTACTATTTCTAATCTAGCAAAATTTTTCTTTTTTAATCCAGCTAATACTAAATCTTTCTGCTCTCTTAACGTTTGTATTTGTAACATCTAAGTATATATAATAAGTTGCAAAAATATAACTGAAATGCTTTTAATAAGCATGCGTATAAAATAAAATAGATGAAATATTTGTTGAAGAATATAGGTTCCACTTTTTTCATTGCCAAAAAAGTGGAGCAAAATTCCGATAACTATCGTGAACTAGGGCTGTGGAACCTTCTCACTGAAAAACTACGAATCATTTTTAACACGAACGGCTAAGGTTTGCAAGAGTTGGCTGGCTCAAGAATTAGTTTATGAAGGCAAACTGCTCGTTCTAGCTGCAGGCCCCTTCACAAAAATGCTTCTTGTTTTTCTAGTGAAAACGTTCCAATGCCCGTCCCTTACATTCAGCTACAATAGTTTTATTGACTTTAGGCGTAGCTATATATTTGACATTACACTTATAAAAACTAAGATTCAATAAAAGATAATTATATTAAATTAGTGATAATCATAATTTATATGCTTTCATAAACGAATTACATACTCGCATGCATACCTGATTGGTAGTATGCAGCTATTTCTTCAAATATTTGATAAATTTCTTCGTGGTTTTCAGTGGTCACCAATCGTTGGCGAAATGGTTTAAAATTTTCTAACCCTTTAAAATATGGTCCGTAATGTCTTCTCATTTCAACAATACCAGCTCTTGGGCCTTTCCATTCTAACGATTTGGTTAAATGTATTTTTGCTGTTTCAATTCTCACCTCAACAGTTGGTGGTGGTATGTGTTCACCCGTTCTTAAGAAATGTTTTATTTCATTAAAAATCCATGGATATCCAATAGCAGCCCTACCCAACATAATGCCATCAACTCCATACGTATTTTTATATTCGAGGGCTTTTTCAGGTGTGTCTATATCACCATTGCCAAATACCGGAATATTGATTCTGGGGTTGTCTTTAATTCTGCCAATCAAAGTCCAATCGGCATCACCTTTATACATTTGCACCCTTGTTCTACCATGAATTGTTAAAGCTTTAATGCCTATATCTTGTAATCTTTCAGCCACATCTTCTACATTTTTGGTGGTATCATCCCAGCCCAAACGTGTTTTGACAGTCACAGGCAAGTGCGTAGATTTTACAATTTCAGAAGTGATTTGCACCATCTTAGGTACATCTCTAAGCAATGCAGCACCAGCACCGCGGCAGGCCACATTTTTTACAGGGCAACCATAGTTAATGTCTATCAAGTCAGGATGTGCTGCTGAAGCAATGATAGCACTTTCACGCATGGGTTCTACATCAGAGCCAAATATCTGAATCCCAATTGGTCGTTCATATTCAAAAATATCAAGCTTAGCAATGCTTTTAGCGGCATTTCTAATCAACCCCTCACTTGAGATAAACTCAGTATACATCAAATCAGCTCCGTTATGTTTACACACATATCTGAAAGGTGGATCGCTCACATCTTCCATTGGTGCTAATAATAATGGGAATTCTCCTAACGTTATGTTGTCTCCAATTTTTACCATGAATTTGCCTGCAAAAATATATGAATAATATTATAGTTTCGTTTGGTATTTTTGCAAACAGTAAAGATTGAAAATAATATCGAATGAAATATCTTAAAACCAAAGACAACTTTTTAGCACTTGAAGACGAGAAATTATATGCTTACGAAAACTGTACTTATGTAATACAACAAGTTCCCTACGAATACACCAGTAGTTATATACAAGGCTCAGCCAAAGGACCTAAAGCCATTGTTAAAGCAAGTCAATTTGTAGAATTTTATGACGAAGAGCTTGACCAAGAAACCTATAAAAAAATTGGTGGATTATGTACCATGAAACCTTTAGATTTTAAAGGCAAAGCCGATAAAAAAGCCATTGACTATATTGAAAAAGAAACGGATAAACTAATAAATGATGGAAAGTTTGTGGTTTCATTAGGTGCTGAACATACCGTTACGCTTGGCTTAGTTAAATCGCACTTAAAAAAATATAAGAACTTTACGGTATTGCAAATTGATGCCCATAGCGATTTAAGAATGAGCTACCATGGCAATAAATACAGTCATGCCAGTGTGATGGCTAGGGTGCATGAGTTGGATGTAAATTTGGTACAAGTAGGCATCAGGGCTCAATGTATAGAAGAATCAGATTTGATTAAAGCCTCTGATAATATCACTACCTTTTATGCACACGATGTGAGAAGGAATAAAAATTGGGCTAAAGAGGCGTTGAAAGCTTGTGGCGACAATGTATATATATCGATAGACGCCGATGGATTTGACCCTTCTATTGTGCCTGCCGTGGGCACAGCAGAACCTAACGGTTTGTTTTGGGATGAGACTGTGCAGTTTCTAAAATCAGTCTGCGAAAACAAACATGTGATTGGTTTTGATATTGTAGAAATAGCACCACTTAAAGACAGTATACTTACTGAATATACTATGGCTAAATTGTGCTATAAAATTTTAGGTTACCTTTCATTAAAAAAATAATTATATATAACAAATACATTCAATTATACTATGAATATATATTTAGACAATGCAGCTACCACACCACTTTTACCAGAAGTGGCAGAAGCTATGTACCAAATGATGTTAAATGATTTTGGCAATCCTTCCTCTATACATGCACACGGACGAAAAGTGAGAAGTATGGTTGAAGAAAGCAGAAAAACAGTAGCTAAATTGTTAAATGTATCGCCAGGTGAAATCTTTTTTACCTCAGGTGGAACAGAAGCGGACAATATGGCTATACGCTGCAGTGTAGAAGATTTAGGAATTACTCATGCCATCTCTTCAAAAATTGAACACCATGCTGTGTTGCATACGTTAGAAGAGTTAGCACATAAAGGAAAGATAAAATTAGATTTTGTAAACCTTACCGAAAACGGACATATAGATACCCAACATTTAGAAACCTTATTAGCCAATAATCCAAGAACATTGGTATCGTTGATGCATGCCAACAACGAGCTAGGCAATATGATAGACTTAGATGAAGTTTCTGCTTTATGCCAAAAATACCAAGCCGTGTTTCATTGTGATACAGTGCAAACAGTGGGTCATCAACCTATAGACTTACAAAAAACTAAAATTGGTTTTATTATAGGTGCTGCACATAAGTTCAATGGTCCTAAGGGTATTGGTTTTATATATATCAATTCTGATTTAAAAATACATCCTTTTATCACTGGTGGTTCGCAAGAGCGTAATATGAGAGGTGGAACTGAAAATGTATATGGAATAGTGGGATTGGCTATAGCTTTAGAAATTGCTTGTAGTCATATGGCTGAAGAAAAAGAACATATATATGGATTAAAAATGTATATGATGAATAAGTTAAAGGCAGAGATTCCTGAAATTAAATTTAATGGCGACCCTGAAGGCCTTAGCTCATATACGGTATTGAATGTTTGTTTCCCGCCAAGCAGTTATAGTGAAATGATGATTTTTAAACTTGATATTGAAGGCATTTCATGTTCGGGTGGAAGTGCATGCAGTTCAGGCTCTAATGTGGGTTCGCATGTGTTGGCTGCAATTGGGGTACCACAAGAATGTTCAAATGTGAGGTTTTCGTTTGGCAAACAAAACACCAAAGAAGAGATAGATATAGTGGTATCAAAACTGAAAGCCATGTTTGTAAAAGAAACAGTTTAGTATATATATAACATGTTTGTTTTAAAACACTACGACGAACTCAGCAAAGCAGAATTATATAACCTGCTTAGGCTTAGAGCAGAAGTGTTTGTAGTAGAGCAAAAATGTGCCTTTAACGATTTAGACAATATAGACCAAGTGTCGTTTCATTTGATGGCCAATGAGCCAGAAGGAAGCATTGTGGGTATATGTCGCATCATACCACCTGAAAAATTATATACTGAATGCTCTATAGGCAGAGTGGCTGTAGATTTAACACACAGACAAACGGGTTTAGGCAAAAAACTGATGCAAAAAGCGGTAGATATATGCACTGAAAAATATGATGGTCCTATAAAAATTATGGCTCAATTATACTTAGAAAAGTTTTATGCAGGATTTGGTTTTGTAACCACCAGCGAACCTTTTTTAGAGGATGATATTTTGCATATATATATGGTAAAACTATAGATTTTTATATTTATTTTGTTAAAATATAGCACATGATACTTTTATATACCATGTGCTATATAATTATTATTTTACTACCACCATTTTCAAATTATAAGATGTTTTGTCGTTAAGTATAATATTCACATAATACATACCTGCCGCAAAATCTCTTGTACTTAAAGGATATTGATTTACCCCAGAAAGCACTGTTAAATTGGTTTTAGTAAGTATTGTTTTACCTGCTGCATCAGTTATATATATACTTGCTTGTTTCTCTAAATGTGAAGATAAAGTTAGTGTTACTTCTTCTCCTGAAGATGGGTTAGGATTAATACTACATTGTTCCTTATATCTCCATGCAGCACTTCCTGTCAATTTTTCTTTTTTAGTTTTCTTAAAAATGGGTGCAAAACTGCTATTCACTTCTAAATGAACCCTCATATGAACACCACCCAACAAATGCATTGGATAACCGTGTATATCTACCAATGTAACAGGAGTTGTGCTACCCTCTCCGCCAATTATAACACAATCAAAACACCCTGGGTCTTCTCCGCCACCTTCTCCGCCAACCTCAAAGGTACAACCATCACATTCAAGACCACCTCCACCACCTGATTCACCGTTGCTATCATTTGGGGTTTGAGAATAATACTGAATGACATGGAAGTTGTAATCTTTAGAAGAAATCAGATTGTTTTCACTGTTTTTGATATATTGAAAACCAATATTACCAACACCACCAGCTGGTATACGTATATTATTAAACCAAATAGAGAAAGCCGAATCCATGACCATATAACCAGAATCATTTACATGCAACCCACTCATCAATGCACCACCACAGGTATATTATATATGATGGGGTTTAGCACACCTGCACCATATACACCACTAACAGCTCTTAATTGAGGTTGTGGTTGTTGCCGCCACCAGTCCACAGCATTTATATGGCTCTTTTCCCATCTGGGGTGAGCACGCTTATAGCGTTCCATTACTGTGTCTGTGAAGCATTGTGAGAAAGCCGCTTGCACAATCAGCAAGCAGAAAAAAAACGAGAATAGTTTTTTCATTGTTTGATTAGTTTATAAGTATAAGAGTTAATTTCAGAGGTTATTTTCAGTAGATATATGCCTGAAGAATGGTTTCGGATTTCAAGGGTTTTGATATTGCCTTTATCAATCAAGTTTCCCGTAATATCAAATAATTGCCAACTAACAAAATAGTTGCACTCTATATATACTTTCTCATTTGCTGGGTTTGGGAATACCAGCGGTTTGCTTTGTGTTACTTCTTCTATACCGTAATTTAGCCCCGCAGTATCGCTGCTTCCTTCGCAGCCGTTACTATCAATCACTACCACATAATAGTTACCATTGGCTTGAGCTATATATTGACTTGCTTTAGCTCCATTGATGGGCTGTAGGTTTTTATACCATTGATAGTTGGTGTAGGCTGGGTTTACATTCAGTATGCCTCCCAATTTAGAAATGGTTGGGTGGGGAATAGGAAGTATATCAAGTTTGATAGTATCTGTGGTTTCACAGATTCCGTTCTTCTCTGTGAGGAAATATACACCCGCTTGAGTTACATCTATACTGATGCTTGTATCACCTGTGTTCCATAGATATTTATATCCTGAATCTCCTTTCAATGTGTATATATCATTACCACAAAAAGCCGTGTCTTTGCCTAAGTTTAGTTGCGGTGTTTTAAGGAATATTACTTTGATACTGTCTGCTGAATAGCTATTGTTTCCATCAAGTCCATTTACTTTATATACACCATTCTTATATATCCATAGATCAGAAGTATACAGAGTATCCTGCCAATACACACAATGGTAATCTTTGTTTGCTATTAAAAGAAAACTGTCCTTATCACAAACTATAAGATTATGCGTACTCACAAGTGCAGGCTTGGTATAGGCTTTTCTCTCAAAAGTGTCATTTGAAGCGGTTATGAGTTTAACTATATAATGGCTGTTATCACTTGTTTTAAAACTGGGGTTTTTAAGAGTAGAAGAATCTGTTAAAACACCATCTTTATATATGAGCCATTTAGGGCTATTCATCTGAGTATATATATTGATGCTGTCGCTGCTAAGAGAATAATAGAAAGGTGGTTCTTGGGTGTTAAAATAGTTGGATATATAATTGGGAAATCCATACATAGACCTCTTGCCATTTAAAGAAATATAGCTTGGAGTAACTTTGCTATTACTACCCAATGAATCAGGTTCTAAAATTGCTGAGGCGTATGTGTCATTTATGACCCCAAGATATATGTTACTATCAAGCCCCCTCTGTAAACCAGTCAGTTGTTTGCTAGTAAAAGATTGAGCCAAAAATTGTATATGATTATTTATTGAATCATCTTGAATGAGAGAGAGGTCATATTGAGTTAAAATACTATTGTTAAGAAGTATCGTTGTTACATATACGTAATTGTTATGCATTTCTACACCATAAGGAAAGTCACCAGTTTTCAATGTGTGTATTAATTTTTCAATTTTCCCATTTGCTGTATTGAAATCAAAAATCTCAATCTTATTCTGCCCGTAAACAGTGGTTAATAATGTAGTTCCATCTTTACTAAACTTCATTTGTCCTTGAGCATCAGACCCATCAACATGACCGCCGCTACTCCTTTCCAAGCCGTGTATAGCTCCTGACCTTGAAATAACTGGACATGTGTGCAATCCTTCATTTGTAATAAGGTATGAATAAAAGCTATCATTCAAATATGGGCCATATTCACGACTAAATCCATGTACTACCACCCATGTATCCTGCCCATTGGCATGGAAAGTAGCAGATATTTTTTCACAAACAGGAGAAAGAATTAGATTATTCTTACTAATTACAGCACCTCTACCACTATCAAGTTTCATATTCACTAAATGCCATTCAAGTCCTCCATAGCCACCTCCAGCATCTGTTGTGAAAATATAAAACAAGCTATCATTCTCAGGCCAAGGAACTATAATGGCTGACTGGGTAGAAGATGTGTGACCGTTCAGCCCCAATCCATTCATCATTATTCTATGATGACTGTTATAAACAGTAAAACCGTCTGTATAAAATATCAGTTTCCCACTCGTATCACATATAGTAGCTCCGGCACTCTCATCTGTATATATTTTCCCATCGGTTAGCGGTGCAGGTGGTTTAGTACTAAAATCTAAGCCCGCATTTCTACCAAAGTACCAGATATTAGCCCTTTTGTTTTGAGCAAAGCCTGTGAAAGTTATAAAAACAAGTGCAAGGGTATATATATATCTTATCAAGTGGTTTTAATTTTAGTTTAGACAAATTTAAGTAAAAATAAATTGTTTTAACAGTAAAATCATTTTTATTAAATTATCTACCATAATTATGTATTCAATATACTATATATATATATATATATATATATATGTTACAAAAATCTGATTAATACATATATGTTATTATATACACAATTCAAAGGTTTGTTTTAATACACTTCCAATAAAGTGTCACCAAAAAATAAGCAATATATCTTTTGTTTTTACTTTCCACTATCTTTGCTTTGAACAAGTTGTGAATACCCAAATGTTGCACAAGGACTCGTAAATGTAGTTTGAGCATTCACAATATTGAAATCAAGTAACCAGTAAAATATAAATATTAAATTAATTCTTAATGCGTAATTCATTGGTAGTTATTTGGGTTATATTGTTTGTGACAAATATAAAAGCACAAACTTTATTTCCTATTACTGACCCAACAAATAAATGGGTTATTGAAGAAAGAAACATGCTTGGTACTTTACACTCATACTGGTATTGGGAAAGTTATGATACTGTTATAAATATAAATAAATATAAAATACTTAAAACAAGTAATTATTCTACAAAATATTTTATAAGAACTGATTCTTTAACAAAAAAGACGATGCTTTGGAATGGGAGCTTTGAGTTTGTTCTTTATGATTTCAACTTACAAGATGGAGAAGACATAATTCTTTATATAGATTATCTGAAACATGATGATTATTTTACAGTCGTAAAAAAAGACACTATATATACAAAGACTGGAATACCACAAAGAAGATTATTGTTACGTGAAGTCATGGCTTCTGGGCCAATGATTCCAAAGTATGAAATTGAATGGATAGAAGGAGTTGGCTCATCAACACATGTAGCATATTCATATATAAATAATTATCCAAAAAAAACTTCTGACAATACAATTTATAAATTAAGTTGTTTTAAAAATAATTGCACTGTTCCTGATACTTTATTTGACAATAGTTGCTTTGATACCATTGCCATTGAAAGGTCTCATGACACATTGTTCACTAAAACTAAAGTAAATTGGTATGATGATACAACTTTAATTAAAAGCAATAGCAATTTTTTATTACTACCTAACGAAGGTAATTATACTGCAAAAGTGATTGATAGCTTTGGGTGTATATATAATTCGTTAGCTTATAAAAACACAGGTTTAAATGATGCTTTAACAAACAATCATTTAATAGAAATATATCCCAATCCGACAAATGATGTTTTATATATTAAGTCACAAGAAAAGATAAAATATATAATGCTATTTAATTCATTAGGAGAACAAGTTGAATATATTACCTCATGTAACCCCAATATATTAAACATATACAATCTTTCTTATTTATCTGAAGGTATTTATTTTATTCAAGTTGTAGGAGAAAGCTGGAACAGTAGTAAAAAGATTGTTAAATATTGAAGGTAATATGAATGCGTTAACACCATTCTTCAAGAACGGTGATATATTCATACATGCAGGGTTTGTAACCTGGCTTCAAACAATAATATTTGTCTTTATTCTCTATGCAATATATTAAACTTTCAATGAATAATCTTGATTTCTTTTTCTTGAAAATAAATCTATCCATTGCACAACAGTTAGTGTTAAAAAATATATTTGATCTTCATGCCTAATAGAACGAAGTAAACTCATTATTGCAAATATATTCAAAAAAATATAAAGCTAAAAAATCTTTATAGCATCAATACCAGGTCACAGACCTTGCTTTTTATATAATAGTCACCGTTCTTGAAGAACGGCGACAACTTCGACTAACAACGAGCCTTTTTTAGAGGATGATATTTTGCATATATATATGGTAAAAGGAAATTAATCACTCACCTCTACCTTAGTAGCTTTTAAAGCAGGTATATATGAACATATACCCCCTATTACTAAAGCCACTGCAAACACCAACACAAAATCTATCGCCTTCATTGCCACCGGATAGCTTGATATCACTAATGTTTCAGCGTCTCCTATGGGTATGATGCCATAAGAAATTTGTAATTGACATACTATATATCCTAAAGCCAATCCAATACAAGT
>CANHGM010000037.1 GCA_947460345.1 Bacteroidota bacterium
GAATTTTCTCCATCTAGTTGAATAAATTGTTCATCACCCTCTGGGTCTTTGTCGTACCCAAATAAGTGAGGTACTTGTTTGATGATTAATATAATTCCAATACCAGCCAACATACCTTTAATTACTGCATTGGGAATATAATTGCCCACCGAACCAGCCTTTAAAATGCCAAGTATCAGTTGAAAAACTCCTGCAAACACCACAGCCGCTAAGAAAGCTTGAAAGCTCCCTAGTTGTGCAATTGATGTTAAGACAATCGCTGTCAAACCTGCTGCCGGACCAGAAACACTATATTTAGAACCACTAAAGATAGTAACCAAAACACCACCCACAACACCTGCAATTATTCCAGAAAACAAAGGCACTTTACAAGCCATAGCTATACCTAAACACAAAGGCAAAGCAACTAAAAACACTACAATTCCTGCCTTAATATCGGCAATATTATTTTTTTGAGACATATATATTTTATAAAAGAAAGTTTAAAAAAAGAAAAAAGAAAAAACTAACTAAACAAAATATGTTTTGGGAGGCGGAATAGAGATTTTTTTAGAAATAGATTGAAAAAAAAGTGGTTCTAAACTAAAATATATTTTAGTTGAGTTTGTACAAAAACTGATATTGAAAATTTGAGCTAAAAATATAGATTCTTCATCATCTATACTATCATCATCATTGCTCTCTTCTTCTGTTATAGGAAGTTGAATGATTAACTCAGACGTATCTTTAACTAAGTGTACAATTGTATTTTGAAAGGTTAATAAACCAATACTAAATACAATAAATAAAATGCTAATATGCTTAACTAACTTTATCAATTTTTAAGTATGCGAATCTAAACTATAATTACAATTCTAAAACAATTTTTGTTTTTATAATGCAAAAGTAATTGGCAACATAAAACATAAACCAATAGGTTTGTCTTTATACATAGGAGGTGAATCAAATTTCATGTTTTTAATAATTCTTGCAGCCTCTTTCTCAAGCAAAATATCTGTATTTTTAATTGCAAACACATTTACCACATCACCTTTCTCATCTATTGTGAACACAATTTTTGTTTTACCATCAATTCCGGCATCTCTAGCCTTTTCGGGGTATTCTAAGTTTTTTTCTAAGTAATTGCTTAGCCCCGAATAATTATTGGCAAAAACAGGAGCCTTATATTCTAAGCTATCTTGGTCTTTAAAAACATCAAAACGTACAGGATTAAATATAGGAATTTTGTTCATACCTGCACAAACTGACTCGGTATACATTAACTTAAAATTATAATCAAAGTTTTGAATTCCATATTTATACCATATACCCCAAGGCTCTTCACCTAAAAATGTCTCAGACGAAATTTTCTCTTGTGTTTCTATCTTTTCTACTTCAGTAGTTGTCGAGCTATCAGCATTAAGCAACTCTCTTTTTACATATATTCCTTTATCCTTTTTAACTTCTTTTTTAAAGTCTAATTTTTTATAAAACTTTTCAGAAACTAAAGTTTGAGAGAAAGCAACACATGAGACAAAAAACAAAACAACTAAATTTACCAATTTCATAGGTTACGAATATACGCCCTTTTTAAATTATAAACCATATGACCACTATAGTATGAAATGTAGAAAAGTATCTAATAAAGTTTGCTTATATATAATTTAATTTCGTGTGTTCATATTCAAAAGTTATTCCCATGCAATTTTCACACTTACACGTTCACACCCAATTTAGTTTATTAGACGGAGCTGCTTCCATTAAAAAGCTGTTTAAAAAGGCAGTAGATGACAAAATGCCGGCTCTTGCTATTACAGACCACGGAAACATGTTTGGGGTGTTTAACTTTGTGGCAGAAGCATTTAAAAACAAAAATGATGATGGATCTTTAAAAGTAAAACCCATCATAGGCTGTGAGTTTTATGTGGTAGAAGATAGATTTAAAAAGCAATTTACAAAAGACAACAAAGACGTTCGCTATCACCAATTATTATTAGCTAAAGACGAAGAAGGTTATCATAACTTAAGCAAGCTTTGTTCATTAGGTTATATAGATGGCTTATATAGCAAATGGCCAAGAATTGATAAAGAATTACTCTTAAAACACCACAAAGGATTAATTGCTACTACTTGTTGCTTAGGTGCCAGCGTACCTAGAGCTATTATAAAAAAAGGGGAAGAAGCAGGTGAAAAAGAGTTTAAATGGTGGTTAGATATTTTTGGAGAAGATTATTATATAGAACTTCAACGCCATGGCATACCAGAGCAAGACAAAGTAAATGAAATATTGCTAAAATGGGCCATCAAATACAATGTAAAAGTTATATGTAGCAATGACAGCCACTATGTAGACCAACAAGATTATAATGCCCATGATATTTTGCTTTGCGTGAATACTGGCGATATACAATCTACCCCAAAAGCTACTGATGAAGAAGGTGGTAAAGGATACAGATTTGGGTTCCCCAATGATCAGTTTTATTTTAAAACTACTGAAGAAATGGGCCGTTTGTTTCATGATGTTCCTCAATCTTTAGACAATACCAATGAGATAGTTGACAAAATAAAAGTATTGGATTTGAAGCGTGATATTTTGGTTCCAAACTTCCCAATACCAGCGGGCTTTAAAGACGCAGATGACTATCTAAGGCATTGCACATTTGAAGGGGCAGCTCATAGGTACTCTGAATTAACACCTGAAATTGAAGAACGCTTAAACTTTGAATTGCACACCATTAAAACAATGGGTTTCCCTGGATATTTCTTAATTGTAAGCGACTTTATAAAAGCGGGTAGAGATATGGGCGTGTTTATTGGCCCTGGTCGTGGATCGGCGGCAGGTAGTGCTGTAGCCTATTGTATAGGTATAACCAATATAGACCCTATAAAATACGGGATGCTATTCGAACGTTTTTTAAATCCTGAACGTAAGTCGATGCCCGATATAGATACTGACTTTGATGACGAAGGAAGAGAAAAAGTGTTGAATTATGTGATAGATAAATATGGCAAAAACCAAGTAGCTCAAATTATAAACTATGGCACCATGCAAGCGAAAAGTGCTATAAAAGACGTAGCAAGAGCATTAAACTTACCTTTAAATGAAGCCAACGAGTTAACAAAACTTTTCCCCGATAGAGCCAAAAGTCTAAGCAATATTTTTAGTTCTACTGAAAAAGAATTGAAAGCCATGGACGACATGAATGCTGAAGATGTGATGGCAGCAGTAAAACTTAAAGACATAGCGGGTGGTAAAGATTTAAAAGCTCAAGTCCTTAATGAAGCCTTGGCACTTGAAGGATCAGTTAGAAATACAGGAATACATGCATCAGCTGTTATCATAGCCCCAAGTGACTTATTAGAACATTTGCCTCTAACTGTAAACAACAAAGAAGGAAGTGAAATGCTAGTGACACAGTGGGATGGGAAAGTAATTGAAGATGCAGGGTTATTAAAAATGGACTTTTTGGGTTTGAAAACATTAACCATTATTAAAAATACTTTAAAACTTATTGAAGAAAATACTGGCAAAAAAATAGTGCCTGAAGAAATCCCATTAGACGACCCAAAAACTTTTGAACTATTTAAAAAAGGAGAAACCACCGCTGTCTTTCAATTTGAAAGTGCTGGTATGCAAAAATACCTAAAAGAATTAAAACCCAATCGCTTTGAAGATTTAATTGCGATGAATGCATTATATAGACCAGGCCCAATGGAATATATACCTCAATTTATTAAAAGGAAAAATGGAGAAGAAGAAATTATATTTGAATTAGAAGATTGTAGCGAAATACTTGCCGAAACATATGGTATTACTGTGTATCAAGAACAAGTAATGCTTCTTTCACAAAAACTTGCTGGCTTCTCTAAAGGCCAAGCTGATACGCTGAGAAAAGCCATGGGTAAAAAGCAAATCAGTGTTCTTAATTCTATGAAAGCAGAGTTCTTAAAAGGCACTTCAGAGAAAGGGCATGATGTAAAAAAATGTGAAAAAATGTGGGTAGATTGGGAGGCCTTTGCCAGCTATGCATTTAATAAAAGTCATTCTACTTGCTATGCTTTTGTTGCTAACCAAACGGCCTTTTTAAAAGCAAATTTTCCGAGTGAATTTATGGCGGCAGTGCTTAACAATACCAATGATATAGAGAACACCAGTTTCTTTATGGAAGAGTGTAGACGTATGAAGATTAATGTACTAGGCCCTGACATCAATGAATCGAATATATATTTTTCAGTAAACAAAAACGGAGATGTGCGATTTGGGCTAGGCATGATTAAAGGTGCTGGTGAGGCCGCAGTTTCATTATTGATAGAAGAAAGAAAAGCCAATGGTCCTTTTAAATCTATATTTGATTTGACCAGAAGAGTCAATTTAAAGAATGTAAACAAAAGGGTTTTAGAGGCACTTGCTTGGAGCGGAGCTCTAGATAGTTTAGATGATGACAATAGGGCTAGGTATTTCCATATGGAAAATGGAGAGCTTGAATCGCCTATTGAAAAAGCAATTAGATATGGCGGAAACTACCAAGCCAACCAAGCTGCTAATCAACAAAGTTTGTTTGGATCTGGGTCTGCTGTTTCACTTCCCGAGCCTAAACTTCCTATATGTGAACCTTGGGGCATTATAGAACAATTAAACAAAGAAAAAGAAGTGGTTGGAATGTTTATCAGTGGGCATCCACTAGATAAATACAGATTCGAAATTGAAACATTTTGCAAAAACAAAGTTAGCGAATTGCAAGATTTAGCTCCACTTAAAGGAAAAGATTTTGTGATTGGTGGAATGGTTACCAACATCCAACATAGAACTGGCAAGACAGGAAGCAAATTTGGTATTTTTACTTTTGAAGATTTTGGAGGCAAGTTCGAATTTGCATTGTTTGGTAAAGATTATATAGAGTATAATAAATATATGTTGCCGGGTTTGTTTTTATTTATAAGAGGCACAGTTCAAAACAGGTTTAATGGTGAAAATTTAGAAGCAAAAATTAAACACATGAGCGACTTAACCGAAACAAAAGAAAACCTACTAAAAAGTGTTCAATTACGAATTAATTTAAAAAGTTTTATTCATGAAGATTTTAAAACACTTTATGAGCTTTTATCTCAGAAAAAGGGCAAAACACCAATTAAATTAAACCTCATCGACCCTGAGACCAATTTCAATGTAGATACTTTTGCAGCTAAGACTTCAGTCACATTTGACCACGACCTTAAGACAGAATTAGAACGTTTAGGAATAGAAGTGAGAGCTAACACATAAAATAAAATATAGATAACACAATTCAATTTGGAGTTATGGATTTTGACAAGTTACTTTGAAAGTCGATATATACACTTTATAAAAATGATTATAGAACCAAGAATGAGAGGATTTATATGTTTAACATCTCACCCTAAGGGATGTGAACAAAACGTAATAAATCAAATTGAATATATAAAATCTAAGGGGAAAATAAATGGCCCTAAAAACGTTTTAGTTATTGGAGCCTCCACCGGGTTTGGACTGGCATCAAGAATTACCAGTGCCTTTGGTAGCAATGCCGCAACTATTGGAGTTTTTTTTGAAAAACCACCACAGGAAGGTAAAACAGCATCACCCGGATGGTATAACAGTGTTGCATTTCAAGAGCAAGCAAAAAAAGCTGGTATATATGCAAAAAGTATTAATGGAGATGCTTTTTCAGATGAAGTTAAAAACAAAGCTATAGAAATAATTAAAACTGATTTAGGCAAAATAGATTTAGTTATATATAGTTTAGCATCGCCAGTTAGAATGCATCCAAATACAGGTGTTTTACATCGTTCTGTTTTAAAACCAATTGGTCAATCTTTTACAAATAAAACAGTAGATTTTCATACGGGTGTAGTTTCAGATATTACCATTGAACCATGTACTGATGAAGATATTAAAAACACAGTAGCAGTAATGGGTGGCGAAGATTGGGAAATGTGGATAGATGCCCTCATCAAAGCTGATGTATTGTCAGAGAAAGCGATGACTGTTGCTTATTCATATATAGGCCCTTCACTCACAGAAGCAGTATATAGAAAAGGCACAATAGGCATGGCAAAAGACCACCTTGAAGCTACGGCTTTTAAGATTACCGAAAAACTTAATTATACAAAAGGGACAGCATTTGTTTCGGTAAATAAAGCATTGGTAACACAAGCCAGTTCTGCCATACCGGTTATACCTTTATATATATCATTGCTATATAAAACAATGAAAGAAAAAGGAATTCATGAAGGCTGTATAGAACAAATACAAAGACTATATAGCGAAAGATTATATACGAATAAAGAAATACCCACTGATGACAAAGGCAGAATTAGAATAGATGATTGGGAAATGAGGGCTGATATTCAAGAAAAGGTTTCTGAATTATGGAAAAAAGCTACTACTGAAACCTTACCTGAGCTAGGTGATTTAAAAGGATATAAATCAGACTTTTTAAATTTATTCGGTTTTGGTTTTGAAGAGGTAGATTATTTATTAGATGTGAACGAAAATACTGTCATCGAAGAATTAGTATAATATATATATATTCTACTTTTAGTATCTGTATAAATAGATATTGTTTCTAATATATATATAAATATTTTTTGTTTATTTTTCTGGATCAACACAATAAATTTTAAGGATTTGCGTTAGCTATATAGTTCTTTCTCAAAACTATACCCTAACCCATTAAACCCTTAAACTTATGAGCAGCACAAATCTTTCAGGCAGACAAAAAATGATTAACATGATGTATTTAGTGTTAACTGCGATGTTGGCATTAAATGTAAGTTCAGAAATCTTAAAAGCATTCCACATTATTGAAAATGGAATGATTCACACAGGCAAAACTATTGATGACAGAAATGCTTTTATCATCAAAAAATTTGACCAAGGCATGAAAAACGACCCTATAAAAACAAAGCCTCAATACGAAAAAGCTTTAGCAGTAAAAAAGATTACAGACGATGCAGTACAGGCCATAGAAAAGTTAAAACAAGAACTTATAGATGCCAATGATGGGAGAGAAAAAGAAGGAGAATTTAAGGGGCAACTCAAAGGTCGTGATAATATGGAAAAGCATGCCTATATATTGGTAAGCGAACAAGGTCCCAAAAAAGGAAAGCAACTTAAACAATTAATAAATGAAACCAAGGCAAACATATTAAAGCTATTACCTGAAAATGAAAGAGCTTTAATTGTAAGTGCTCAAGATTTAAACGCTCAAGACAATCCTGAAAAAAAACCTATGACTTGGGAAGAAGAAATGTTTGAGCACACGCCTTTGGCAGCAGTTGTCACTATTTTACAAAAAATGGAAAATGATGTGAAGATGACTGGTTCAGAAGTGATGGAACATTTTTCAAATAAAATATATGTTGACGATATTCCTGTAGATAAAATGGAAGCAGTGGTAAGCAATAAAACTGGGGGCGTGGTAGCTGTTGGCGAACCGTTTGAAGCTGAGATATTTGTTGCAGCATCAAGTAGTAGTTTAACTCCTACCGTAACCTTAAATGGACAAACATTGCCCGTTGTTAATGGCAAAGCTATATATAAACAAACTGCTAGCAATGGTTTACACAATTTTAATGGAAGCATTGATGTGAAAAAACCCAATGGCCAAACAGAACAT
Organism: Bacteroidota bacterium; assembly: GCA_947460345.1. Taxonomy (GTDB): domain Bacteria; phylum Bacteroidota; class Bacteroidia; order UKL13-3; family UKL13-3; genus CANHGM01. The sequence goes on from CANHGM010000037.1 coordinate 7,617, forward strand.
TTAAAATTTAACAGCAGTTATATGGGCTTTAGCGGCACTGCAACAATAGCAGCAGATGCCATGAATGTAATATATATAGGACCAGAAAATCCAATAAGTGTTTCGGTCCCTGGTTTCCCTATGGAGAATGTTATTGTAAATTCATCAAATGCTAATTTGACTCGCACAGGCAACAATGGAAAATATATAGTAAAAGCCAATGAAGCAGATATCAAAAATGGCATCACCATTTCAGCATCTGTAAAAACTTCAGATGGTAGAATTAGACCTATGGGCAATATGAAATTTAGGGTGATGAGACCCGCAAAACCTGAATTAAAATTGGGTACACTCACTGGTGGAAATATTAGGAAAGAAGAACTACTGGGTGTTAAGAGTTTAACATTGTCTCCACAAGAAACTTTTGTTTTTCAGAATGTTCCTTATAAACTAGTAAAAGCAACTCTTGGAATTATTACTAAAAAAACTGGAGCTTTTGTTCCTTATGATATAAACAATGAAGTGTTGAGTAATGAAGTAGTTACAGCTTTAAGACAATGTAAAAAAGGTGATATTATTACTATTTACGGTATAACTAGTGATTTCAAAGGTGTAAGACAAAACTTAAAGAATGGGATGCTGTTAAATGTTGAAAATTAAGAGCTATCTTTTTTGTTTTGGTACTCAAATTTGCAATTAATATATAATCAATTATGAAAAATTTAATAATATCAATAATATATATATGTTCTTTTAAAAACATTTTAGCACAAACTGTCCCTGCTGAAGTAAGAGGCCCATATGACGCCAATGTGGTTTCGCAAAGAAAGCCTGTACCTTGGCATAGAATTATAGAAGCAGATGCTTCATACCATTGGAGAGTAGAAAGAATTATAGACACCAGAATCAAACAGAACTCTCCTTTGCAATGGCCTAAAAGTCCACTGCATGCTTTAATCAAAAGAGGACTTGAAGAAAACAAATTGGTGGCCTACAAAAATGATTCGTTGAGAAGAGTAGCTGATTTAGAATATATATTTCTTAAGTTGAATCATCAAGAACAAATACAAGTTCAAAACTCAGCAGAAGAAGTATACAGTTATGTTGATTCAACAGTGAATGTTGAATACAACTGGGAGGATTTTAAAAGATTTAAAATTATGGAAGATTGGATTTATGATAAAAAAGAAGGAAGAATGTATTGTCGTATTGTATATATTGCTCCAATGTACCAACCATATGCAGGCGGAGCACCTGTACCTGAGCAACCTGCTTTCTATTTAAAATATTACGATCCAGCTAATTTGGATACCAAATGTTTTAGAAATGTAGCCGTTAATTCATTGGTATTTAACCCGCAAAATGTAGCCCACCGACTTACTTTTGATGATTTTTTTGAAATGAGAATGTTCAATAGTTATTTAATTAAAGAAAGCAATTTATTTGACAATCGTTTTAAAGACTATGACGAATTGAAAGACGACCCAATTGCAACTATGCTAGAAAGCGAAAAAGCATCTGAAAAACTCTTTAAACAAGAGATGGACTCTTGGGAACATTAATATAATTATATACATATAACACCATCTTTTGAAAACAATAGCAGAAGCAAGAAAGCAACTTACAGCAGCTTTAAACAGTATATATGACTCAAACGAATCACATGCCATAGCAAGAGTGATATTTGAAGACTTATTAGGATATAACAATTCGCTTTTTATACTTCACTCAAATGAATGGATAAGTAAAGATGAGCAGCAGATGTTAGACAATGCTTTACCAAGATTGTTAAGCAAAGAGCCTGTACAATATATAACGGGCAAAGCACACTTTCTAGAGCATATATATTATGTGAATTCTCATGTACTTATACCAAGGCCAGAAACAGAAGAATTGGTCTTACATATTGTCAATTATATTAAAAACCATAATATTAAAAACCCAATTATAGTAGATATATGCACAGGAAGTGGATGCATAGCTATTGCCATAAAAAGTTTAGTACCTGATGCAGAAATATATGCAATAGACATTTCGAATGAAGCATTATTAATAGCAAACAAAAACGCAGAAAGTATTTTAGGAAAAGACTATATACACTTTATGCAAAAAGATGTATTAAATATTGAATCTCTTGAAGATATAAAACAAATAGATATTATAGTAAGCAATCCACCGTATGTATTGAATAGCGAAAAAGCATCAATGCATAAAAATGTTTTAGATTTTGAACCACATTTAGCCCTTTTTGTATTAGATGAAGATGCCTTAATTTTTTACAGAAAAATTGGTGAACTAGGTATAAAATCAATAGCATATAAAGGCCAAATTTTCTTTGAAATTAACGAACAAAAAGCTGCAGAGTTAGTGCATATATTTAATTCAATGGGATACAACAATGCTAAAACAATAAAAGATATTTTTGAAAAAGATAGGATGATGCAAATAAGTCAATAAATCAATTTAAAAGCAAACGATTTATAGTAAACATATATCATTCAACTATCCTATATCTCCTAACAAAGGTCTAATAATTAATTCTTCTACTACAGTTGTTTTAGGCAAATTATATATATGGCAAATTTGTGAAGCAACATCATCAGCTGCTACAAATCTATCTGTTGGTAAAGTAGTACCCGTCCAACTTTCTGTTAATGTAGCACCTGGCATTACAGCCGTAACTCTAACTCCTTTTTCTTTCAATTGCTCTCTCAGCACTTTGGTCATACCAAGTAAAGCGAACTTGCTTATACAATAACTACCCCCATTGATATAAGGCACAAAGCTGGCAGTTGAACATATGTTGAATATATGCCCCTTTGATGAATGATACATCATAGGCAATATATATCTAGTGAGGTGATATGCACTTGCTACATTGGTATTCATTTGTGTTTCGAAAACACCAGCTACTTCATCAGCAATAGAACCTGGAATAAACACACCAGCATTATTAATCAACACATCTACTACTTCAAACTCATTAACTATATATGAAGCAAAAAGTTTTAACTGTATTTGATCAGAAACATCACATGATTTATATATAAATTTTTGATTGGGATATTTCTTTGTCAATTGCAAATACAACGACAGAAGCTCTTTCTCATTTCTGCTACAAAAAGCAATATTAAATCCTTCAGCAGCAAAATGATTAACTATGGCTAATCCTATGCCTTTGGTACCACCAGTAACAACTAAATTTTTACTTATCATGGGATATTTAAATATTTATGTGTTTGCAAACTCACAGTCCATTTAGGATTGTTTTTTATATATTCAACTAATAATGGTGTAATCTCATTTCTCTTGCTCCACTCAGGTTGTAGATATAATTTACAAGTATCACTCACTTTTGCTGCATGTTCTTCTGCCCAATCAAAATCTTGTTTATTAAAAACCACAATCTTTAATTCATTGGCTTTAGCATATATATCTTCGAGTGGACTTTTAAATTTTTTAGGCGATAAACAGATCCAATCCCATTGGCCTGAAAGTGGATGTGAACCAGAAGTTTCTATATGTGTTCTGATATGATTCAATTTTATTTCTAAAGTCAATGCATCACAATCATGCATCAATGGTTCTCCGCCTGTTATAACTGCTATTTTTGTTTCAGACTGCTTGATATTTTTCACTATATCATCAACAGTTAAAAGTGGGTGTTTACTCGCATCCCAGCTCTCTTTTACATCACACCAAACACAACCAACATCGCAGCCACCTAGCCTAACAAAATAAGCAGCCACACCCGTATACATTCCTTCACCTTGAATGGTGTAAAAATGCTCCATTACAGGATATTTTTTATTCTCCGTCATATTGTTTTATTCCCACTCAATAGTTGCAGGTGGTTTAGAACTTATATCATATACCACTCTATTAACACCTTTTACTTTATTAATAATTTGATTAGAAATTTTAGCTAAAAACTCATGTGGCAAATGGCTCCAATCTGCTGTCATACCATCAAAAGAAGTTACAGCTCTTAAACAAATAACATGTTCATAGGTTCTTTCATCTCCCATCACTCCTACTGATTTAACGGGTAAAAATATGGCACCTGCTTGCCACACATGGTTATACAAATTATGCTCTTTCAATCCATTGATAAATATGGCATCAGCTTGTTGTAATAAGGCAACTTTTTCAGGAGTAATATCACCCAAAATTCTGATAGCTAAACCTGGGCCTGGGAATGGGTGACGATGCAATATATGATGAGGAAGTTTTACTACATCTCCGACCCTTCTCACTTCATCTTTAAACAACATTCTTAAAGGCTCCACAATTTTCAAATTCATTTTATCAGGCAACCCACCAACATTATGATGACTTTTTATAGTAGCAGAAGGCCCATTAACACTAACAGACTCTATCACATCTGGGTATATAGTACCTTGAGCAAGCCATTTCACATCTTTAAGTTTTTTTGCTTCTTGTTCAAACACTTCAATAAAAACCCTACCTATCGCTTTTCTTTTGGCTTCAGGATCTTCTAATCCTTTTAATGCCAAATAAAACTGATCTTTAGCATCTACTCCTATCACCTTTAAACCTAAATCTTTATATGAATGTAATACTTCTTCATACTCATTTAACCTTAAAAGTCCATTATCTATAAACAAACAAGTTAGTCTTTTATCAATAGCTTGATGAAGCAATAACGCTGCAACACTTGAATCTACACCACCCGACAAACCAATCACTACTTCATCGTTCCCTAGTTGAACTTTCAAAGAATCAACACAAGTATTTACAAAATTATCAGGGGTCCAATCTGCTTCACATTTGCAAATATTATAAACAAAATTCTTGAGCAACTCCATACCTTCTTCGCTGTGTGTTACTTCAGGATGAAACTGAATACCATAAGTATCTTCATTTTCCATTTTAAATGCCGCAACAGGTATAGACTCTGTATGAGCAATAATTTGCATTCCTATTCCAGGTTTTTTTATGGTATCACTATGGCTCATCCAAACTTGTGTATTGGCACTTAAGCCATTTAACAATTGACTAGATTCGGAATGAATTAAATGTGCTCTACCATATTCTCGGGTATGACTTGCCCCTACTTCTCCACCAGTTAATTTGGTGAGCAACTGTGCACCATAGCAAACGCCAAGTAATGGATATTTTCCTCTAAATGCAGACAAATCAGGATTAGGAGCATCTAAATCATTTACTGAACATGGACTCCCTGATAGTATCACACCTTTTAAATTGTCTATTTTAGTTGGGAAATTGTTATATGGATGTATCTCTGAATAAACATTTAACTCTCTTAACCTTCTGGCTATAAGTTGAGTATATTGAGACCCAAAATCTAATATTAATATGGTTTGTGACATGAGTTTTTATATAAGTTTACCAACAATTGCGAATTTATCAAATACATTTTCATTATGTGGAGCATCTCCTAATTCATCCGTCAAGTCTTGACCAGCCCAATGTTCATAATGTTTTCCATTCTTCCACAATCTACTATTGGTTACATCATAAATTAACCCTTTATATGCCACCCAAATTTCAAGCTTGTCTTGTCCGTTTCTTAAGGCAAGTTGGTTTCGAGTATATTCAGTTAATTCTTGGTTCAATAGTTTGTGAAATATATGTATATGGTGGCAAAGATAATATCTAACGTTTGAAACTTAGAGTGCTAATAGAAGATAAACAAAGTATGTATGACACTGTTTTTAATTTTGTTAATTGTTTTATGCTTTTAACACTTTAATTATTTAACATATAATAAAAACTTAATGAATGCTTATGTAAACACAGACACACCAATTGTCATATTAGGCATAGCTAAAAACAATATCTCTGAGTATTACACAATGGTATACCCTTATCCTACCAATGGTCGTGAAATAACTTAACAAATAATGGGTAAAAACATTGATATCAGAGAATATACTATTACCAATATGTTAGGTCAAATTACACAAAACGAAAAAACTGAAAACAAAGTAACTATAGGCCAAATAAAAGTTTCATTTAATTCAAACATATCAAACGGACAGAATATTCTTACTTTAAAAGACAACCAAAACAATTATAGTTGCAAACGAAAGAATAAAACTTTTCAGATAATTTTTATCTTTACTTAAATACAAAAAAGAGACTTAAAATTAAGTCTCTTTTTTTGCTGAAACATATTTAAAAACGATATGTTTAACTATAAAAGTAGTTTAGTAATTAATTATGAAGATAAGTGAAAGTAAATGAAATTCATTGGTTAATTTTGCACCCCTAAAAATGTCAAGCCAACAAAACGATATATATATAAAAAATGCCAAAGTTCACAATCTTAAAGGCTTGTCTGTTGGGATAAAAAGAAACAAACTTACTGTAGTGACAGGAGTTTCTGGTTCTGGTAAATCTTCGTTAGTATTCGATACTTTATATGCCGAAGGTCAAAGAAGGTATGTAGAAAGCCTTTCATCTTATGCCAGACAATTTTTAGGCAGGATGAATAAACCTGAAGTAGACTATATCAAAGGCATTTCACCTGCTATAGCTATCGAACAAAAAGTTAATATTAGAAACCCCAGATCTACAGTAGCCACCAGTACCGAACTTTATGATTATTTAAAGCTATTGTTTGCTCGTGTAGGAAAAACTTTTTCGCCCGTAAGCAAAAAACTAGTAAAAATGCATACGGTAACAGATGTTGTAAACACTATTATCAACCTTCCTACTGAATCAAAAGTATTATTGCTTGTTAAAATTCTTCCAAACGAAGAAAGAAACATACATGAAGAGTTAAAAATTTTACTTCAAAAAGGTTTTTCAAAAATGATATTCAACCAAGAGAATATTAAAATCGAGGACTTTTTAGAACAGAACACAGACAAACCCACTAAGAAAAAACAGAAAGACGAAATATATTTACTGATTGATAGATTTGTTGTTGAAGATTTTGATGAAGATGCACTAAATAGACTTTCTGACAGTGTACTTACTGCATTTACTGAAGGTAAAGGCGAATGCTTTTTAAATATATTAGGAGAGACAAACACACTAAGTTACTTTTCTAATAAATTTGAAATGGATGACATGAAATTTGAAATTCCATCGGTTAACTTCTTTGCATTTAACAATCCTTTTGGGGCTTGTAAAACATGTGAAGGCTATGGATCGGTAATAGGCATTTCAGATGATTTGGTTATACCCAACCACACTCTATCTGTATACGAAGAAGCAGTAATGCCATGGCGTGGCGAAAAAATGAGTGAATGGAAAAACCATTTCATTAAACTTTCTCGTAAAAACGACTTCCCAATTCATAGACCTTATAACGAGCTCAATCTAGAGCAGAAAGATTTTTTATGGCATGGAGGCGATAACTGGGAAGGCATTGATGGTTTTTTCAAAGAAATTGAAGCTCAAACTTTCAAAATTCAATACCGAGTAATGCTAAGCAGATTCAGAGGCAGAAAAACTTGCCCTGATTGTTTAGGTACACGACTACGTAAAGACACAGCATACGTTTTATTAGTTGATGAGAAAATCAACACTGACAAATCGATTAAAAATTTAAACCCTTTTAATCATTTTAAAAATTTACAACAAGTAGTTTTATTAAATATAAGTTCTGCATTATCATACTTTAATTCAATCACTTTATCAGAACACGACAAAAAAATTAGTGACAGAATAATAAAAGAAATAGTTACCAGACTTCAATGTTTAGAAGATGTTGGATTGGGATATTTAAGTTTGAATAGACTATCAAACACATTAAGCGGTGGAGAATCTCAAAGGATAAATTTAGCCACCTCATTAGGTAGTAGCTTGGTAGGCTCGTTATATATATTAGATGAACCTAGTATTGGTTTACATAGTAGAGATACACAAAGGCTCATCAAAGTTCTAAAAAACCTTCGCAATTTAGGTAATACCGTAATTGTAGTTGAGCACGATGAAGAGATAATGGAAATAGCTGATGAAATAATTGATATAGGACCACTAGCCGGAACAGAAGGAGGTCAATTAACTGCTCAAGGAACAATTGAAGAAATCAAAATAAACCCATTAAGTCTCACAGGTAAATACTTATCAGGCATTGAAGAAATAGCAATTCCTGCTAAAAGAAGAAAATTCACTAATACAATTAATATAAAAGGAGCTTGTCAAAACAATCTTAAATCAATAGATGTTGAATTTCCTTTAAATGTGATAAACGTAGTAACTGGAGTTTCAGGTTCAGGAAAAACAACTTTAGTTAAATCTGTATTATACCCTTCATTGATGCGTGAACTTGGGCTTATATATAACGATAAAATTGGCAAATTAGATTCTATAGATGGTGCTATCAAAAACATCACACAAGTAGAAATGATCGACCAAAACCCAATTGGTAAATCATCGAGATCGAATCCTGTTACCTATATTAAAGCATATGATGCCATCAGAGATTTATTCGCATCACAAACTATAGCAAAATCAAGAGGTTATAAGCCTTCTCATTTCAGTTTTAATGTAGAAGGCGGAAGGTGTGAGACTTGTCAAGGTGAAGGAGAAACGATTATTGAAATGCAGTTCATGGCAGATATAAAACTTCCATGCGAAGATTGCGGTGGTGCTAGATTTAAATCAGATATTTTAGAAGTTACTTATAATAATAAAAATATAAGTGAAGTACTTCAAATGACCATTGATGATGCTGTTGAATATTTTGCCTCTAACCAACTTATTGTTAACAAACTTACTCCATTGTTAGATGTAGGTCTTGGATATATACAAATGGGACAATCGGCTTCAACACTTAGTGGTGGAGAAGCACAAAGAGTAAAACTTGCTACATTTTTAGGAAAAGGATTAAATACAGGTAAAATATTATTTATATTTGATGAACCTACAACAGGCCTTCATTTTCATGATATTAAAAAACTGATTAAATCATTTAATGCGTTGATTGATAATGGCCATAGTGTTATTATCATCGAACACAATTTAGAGATTATAAAATGTGCAGATTGGGTAATTGATCTTGGGCCAGAAGGAGGCGACCTAGGAGGCAATGTTTTATTCGCAGGCACTCCTGAAGAATTAATTAAAGTAGAAAAATCATATACAGCTAAATATCTAGCTCATAAACTTAAACAAACAAACATTAACCAATAAATCACTATACAATGGCATTACAATGTGGCATAGTTGGACTACCCAACGTCGGAAAATCAACTCTTTTTAATTGTTTATCAAATGCAAAAGCTCAAGCAGCTAACTTCCCCTTTTGCACCATCGAACCCAACCTAGGTGTCATTACTGTACCTGATGAACGATTAGAAGTGCTTTCTAAAATTGTGAATCCAAATAAAGTAGTTCCTACTACCATTGAAATTGTAGACATAGCTGGCCTAGTTAAAGGTGCAAGTAAAGGTGAAGGATTAGGGAATCAATTTTTAGGTAACATCCGCAGTACTGATGCAATCATTCATGTTCTCCGTTGCTTTGACGATCCTAACGTAATCCATGTAGATGGGTCTGTTAATCCGGTTAGAGATAAAGAGATTATTGATATTGAACTTCAATTAAAAGATTTAGATAGCGTAGAAAAAAAGCTTTCTAAAATCACTAAAATGGCCGCTACTGATAAGAATGCTAAAAAAGCTGAAGATGTTTTATTAAGAGTGAAGTCAGCTCTAGAAAGTGGCATGTCTGCTAGAAGTGTGGCATTAGAAGAAACAGAATTAGAGCATATCGAAGATATACAACTACTCACATTTAAACCTGTTTTATATGTTTGTAATGTAGATGAAGCTGCTGTTATAAATGGTAACAAACATGTAGAAGCAGTTAAAGAAGCTGTTAAAAACGAGAATGCAGAATTATTAATTATTTCTGCAGCTATAGAAAGTGAAATTGCTTCACTTGATAGTTTAGAAGATCAATTAGAATTTTTAGGTTCTTTAGGTTTAAAAGAATCTGGTGTTTCTAAATTGATTAAAGCTGCATATAGATTATTAAAACTTCAAACATATTTCACATGCGGAGTTCAAGAAGTTAGAGCTTGGACTATAACCAAAGGTACTAAAGCTCCTCAAGCAGCTGCTGTTATTCATACTGATTTTGAAAAAGGTTTTATCAGAGCCGAAGTAATGAAATATATAGATTATACCACTTTAGGTAGCGAACAAGCAGTAAAAGAAGCTGGAAAATTTGGTGTCGAAGGCAAAGAATATGTGGTTGAAGATGGCGACATTATGCATTTTAGATTTAATGTTTAAGAATACAAATTGAGACTTTTTCATATTCGAATTTTGAATATAAAAAAATCCCAATTTATAACTTAATGCTACCTTAGTTTCTTTTAACTACTTCAAATAAAACCAAAGACCATTCAGCGTTTTTCTTATTTGAAATTTCTTTTATATGCTTTAAAGATATAATCCCAATAATATATCCATTTTCATTGCTTAAATAAGATTCATGTATTTCATCGAAATACTTTTTAAAACAAGGAGCATGTTCTAAATCATGCCTAAGCATAACCTTTAAATATATATCTTCATCAGAAGCTAGTTTATCATTCGTATTAAGTTTCTTATACTCATATCTGTAATCGTAACTCAATGCCGAAATATCTGATAAAACTGCCGATGCTGTAGGATATGCCCCTGCCCCTTTTCCCACAAAAAACTGAATATCACTAAAAAAAGATTTTGTTTTTACTCCATTAAACACATCATCAACTGCAAATAATTTATCATGTTTATCTACAAATTTAGGGAGCACAAAACTAGTAATTTGACCCTCTTGGTTTTTTTCAGCAAAAGCAACAAGTTTTATTTTTAAGCCTTTTTCTTTAGCATAATTCAACTCCAAAATACCCAATTTATTTATTCCAATATTATATATATCATTAGGTTTTACTATAACACCAAATGCATGGGCTACCAATAATAGTAATTTATATTTTGCATCAAACCCACCAGTATCCAATATAGGATTTGACTCAGCAAACCCTTTATTTTGAGCATCTTTCAGAGCTTCTTCATATGATTTACCTTCGTCTGCTGTTTGTGTTAATATATAATTAGTAGAGCCATTTACAATGCCTTCAACACTTTCTAACAAATCATTGTCATAATATTCCTCTAAATTTCTGATGATTGGAATACTTGCACAACAAGCAGCTTCATATAGCAAAGGAACATTATATTGCTTTTGCAATTGTAAAAGTTCTGAAAAATGCTCTGCTATCATTTTTTTATTTGCAGTAACTACAGACTTTCCTTTCATCAAAGCTGTCTTAACTATTTCAAAAGCCGCGTCTGCATCATCTATTAGTTCTACAACTGTATTAATGTCTTCATCCTCTAATATTTCATTTTTATCAAATGTAAAATGTTCTTCACTTATTTGTCTTTTCTTTTCTGGATCTTTTACACATATAAGTTTAATATTTGCTTTCAAACCTGGAGTTTTTAATAACACTTCATGTAAACCATAACCTACACATCCAAAACCAAACAATCCTATTTTTAAATTTTTTCTATTCATAGTATTGTATTTAATTAGTTTTTACTAATGTTGAAATAGAATAATTTATTGCTGTTAGCAAATCTTCAATTAAATCTTCGGGATCTTCTAAACCAACAGACAACCTAATCAAACTATCGGTTATGCCAGATTGATATCTTATATCTGAAGGTATTGATTTATGAGTCATTTCACAAGGTAAACATATCAGACTTTTCAATCCCCCAAGGCTTTCTGCTAATTTAAAATATTTGGTATTACTAACAATTAAAGTTGCAAGTTCTTTGTTATCAATTTTCAAATCAAAAGTAACTACACCACCAAAATATTTTTGTTGATTCTTTGCTATATGGTGATTCTTATGTGTTGGCAATCCCGGGTAATATACATTTTTAACTATATCATGTGTTAATAAAAACGCTGCAATTTTTTGAGCATTTTCAGAATGTTGTTTCACACGTAAAGGCAAAGTTTCTATACCTCGAATTGCTAACCAACTATCAAAAGGGCCTAAAATGGCACCACTAGCATTCTGAATAAACTTAATTTTTTCTCCTAGTTCTTCAGTAGCTGTTACAACTAAACCAGCAATTATATCACTATGACCGGCTAGATATTTAGTTGCTGAGTGTATAACAATATCAGCTCCCAAATCTATTGGTTTCTGTGAAGCAGGAGATGCAAATGTGTTGTCTACACATAATAATATTTGATTAGCTTTTGCTACTTTTGAAATCTCAACAATATCTGAAATTTTCAACGTCGGATTTGTTGGGCTTTCAAGCCAAATAAGCTTAGTATTAGAAGTTATTGCATTAACTACATTGATTACATCTGTTGTGTCAACATAGGTCACATGGATACCAAATTTCTGATATATATGAGTAAACATTCTAAATGCTCCTCCATATATATCATCTACTGCTACTATTTCGTCACCTGACTTAAGTAGTTTTACTACCGCATCTATCGCTGCTAATCCACTGGCAAACGCATATCCTTTCTTACCATTCTCTAAAGTTGCTATTAGATCTTCCAAGACCTTCCTAGTTGGATTATTACTTCTAGCATAGTCAAAACCTTTATTCACACCTGGTGCTTCTTGAACAAAAGTGGAAGTTTGGTAAATTGGAGTTGAAATGGCTCCTGTAAGCTCATCTACAGGGATACTGTGTAAAATTTTTGTTGTTTCTTTCATTTTTTGATTTGAATTAAATTGTTTAACATTTAGTTCGGTAAACACCAACTTTTATGTTGCTAATCTCATCCAAAACCTTTTAAAAAAATGCTGGCGAAGGAGTTTAAATAAAAAAAGCTCCTCCGACTAGTCAGAAGAGCTTTTAATAATATCGCGAATATATTAATTACTAATTTCTAACTTATCTATCTCCAATTACTTGGAGTTGAATTTGGCACCTTCTAACAATAAATTGTTAGGGTTGTCAAGACTTCATAGGGTCAATTCCCTCTGTCTTTCTGGATAAGAATAATGTGTTAAAGAACTTGAGTGCAAAACACGTATATAAAATGCATACACACAAATTTATTTATATATATTTTATTGCTTAATAAATGTTTTTGTGTAAGTTATTCTACCTTCTGATTCAACAATTAATATATACAAACCTGAAGATAATCCTTCAGTATTTATATTAGAAATATTAGCTGTTATATGTTTAATTATTTGTCCTACGCAATCTGTTATATATATTCTTGAAATGCTAATTTCTTTTTTGAATAAGAAATTGATTATACCATAAGTTGGGTTTGGATAAATATACAATTGATTGTCTTTTTCATTTTCTGAAGTTATTCCAATATTGGAATTTATACTCCAAATAGACAAATCACTTTTAACATTACCTGATACAATTTTATCACCATTTGCTGACCAAGCTACTGCCTTATAAATTCCACTATCAGATACACCAAATGTAGATTTAAGTGTTCCATCATTTATACTCCATATTTTCAGTGTACTATCTGAAGATGCTGATACTATATAGTTTCCATCTGGAGAAATATCTACACCATTCACACTACCATTATGCCCTACAATATTTTTTACAAGTTTTCCTGTTTTAATATCCCAAACTTTTATCTTTTTATCCTTTGAAGAGGAAATAATATATAGATTATTAGGGCTAACTTTAACTTGGGTAATATCACTGGTATGACCTACGCAGCTATTTAAGAAAACACCTGAGCTATCCCAAATTTTTACTAAATTATCATCACCTCCTGTTACTATATATTTTCCGTCGTTTGAGAAAGTAACTGAAGTAACCCAATTATCATGAGCATCAATTTCTTTTACTAGAATCTTGTTAGTTAAATTATATAAATAAAGTTTCCCATTAGAACAAGCTGCTGTTAAAATGGTATTATCTGATGATATTGCAGTACTAAAACCATAAGTACTGTTTGTTTTGATTGTATCTAATATTTTCGGAATACTACCTGAGTTGTCAAATATAAAAATATTCCCAAATTCTTCTATCGCAGAGATAAACTTTTTGTTAGAACTAAAAGTTACCCCCATTATACACATATAATTACTTCCAACTGTATAATCCCACTTTAGTATCCCTGAATCCAAATCAAACATTCTAATAGATGCTGGATGACAATCGGTACCGCTTAGAACATTTTTTTGATCAAAACTAAAAGCAACACTATTAATTTGATTTAATATTGGGTTTGCCTTTTGTGACCATTCTAGTTTCTGAGCAAATACTTTTGTACTTATCAGTAACAGTAAAACAATTATGTATGAAAATAATTTATGCATTTTTATATTGAACAAAAATAGCTATAATTCTTAAAAAAAAGTCAAAAAAAAGACCCCTTCAAAAAATGAAGAGGTCTTAAAAAAAAATCGGCGACTACGTACTTTCCCAAATTTTACTTCAGTATCATCCGCCAAGGTGGGCTTAACTTCTCTGTTCGGAATGGGAAGAGGTGGAC
>CANHGM010000038.1 GCA_947460345.1 Bacteroidota bacterium
ACCTCTAAGCAAATTTGTTTAAAATAAAAACAATTAATCAAATAAAAAAAATGGCAAACCCATAAGCCGGGTTCTGTTCTATCTTGTCATTTATCTAGGATAATGGTCACCCATTACCTCATGCAGCCTACCCGCAGCTATATACAAACCGAAGTTTATAAACGGAACGAGTAGCTCCGATTTGCTGCTGTTTGGCCTTGCAACCCATAAGGTTTTTCATGCAACTGCTATCGCTAGCAGCCCGGTGGGCTCTTACTCCGCCTTTTCACCCTTACCTGCCCTAAAGCAGACGGTTTGTTTTCTGTGACACTGTCTGTAAACCTATCATTACAATAAGCTCCCTTCTCGTTAAGAAGTATGGTACTCTATGTTGCCCGGACTTTCCTCATCAGTATTTGCATACTGCCGCGACAAGTCGGTTTGCCACTACAAAGATAGTTGTATTAGAATGTTTACTTTAATTTAAAAAAATACTTAGAAGTTCATATTTACTTCATTTCTTTTCTTAGCCTAGCCACAGGTATGCCTAATTGTTCTCTGTATTTGGCTACAGTTCTTCTTGCTATATTGTAACCTTTTTCTTTTAAAATCTCCATTAAAGCTTCATCAGGCAATGGTTTGCTTTTGTTTTCAGCCTCAATGCAATTTGACAATATTTTCTTAATCTCTTTATTAGAAACTTCTTCTCCATCTTCATTGGCTACCCCTTCTGAAAAGAAAAACTTTAAAGAAAAAGTACCAAACTCTGTCTCCACAAACTTGCTGTTTGCAACCCTAGAAATGGTAGATATATCCATGCTTATGGCATCTGCAATATTTTTCAAAATCATAGGCCTAAGCGACACTTCTTCTCCATCTAAAAAAAACTTCTTCTGGTGGGCTACTATGGCTTTCATAGTCTTAAGCAACGTTTCTTGTCTTTGTCTGATGCTGTCTATAAACCATTTAGCCGAATCTATTTTTTGCTTAATAAACTGTACCGAATCTTTAATCTGTTTGTTATTGGTAGGATTCTTCTCATATGATTTTAAGGTATCCATATAACTCCTACTTACCCTTAAGTCAGGCATGTTTCGGCTGTTAAGTGTCACCTCTATATGTCCATTATTATTTATAACCGTAAAATCAGGAATAATATAATTAGACTTGGTATTAAACTCTTGTTCTCCTGGTTTAGGTGTTAGTTTCACAATCACTTCAATAGCTTTCTTTAAATGCTCTTCAGTAATTTTCAAACTCTTACACAACTTATCATAATGCTTTTTAACAAACTCATCGCAATAGTTTTTGATTATCTTAGTTGCCAAGGCCACATGCTCATCTTTGGCATCTTTTCTTTGTAATTGCAATAACAAACATTCTTGTAAGTTTCTAGCAGCAATACCTGCTGGGTCTAATTGTTGTATTTTATGTAAAATCTTTTCAAGCTCTACAACATCTGTTTCTATATTCTGACCAAAAAGCAAATCATTTACAATAGCATCTATTCCTCTATGTAAATATCCATCATCATCTAAACTACCAATAATTTGCAAACCTAAAAGTAACTCTTTTTCGTTTTTGGCAATTGCTTCAAATTGCTCTATCAAAGTCTCATGAAAAGTACTTGAAACAGCAATAGGCATTTCTTTTCTTTCTTCATCTTGGTTGTCTGATTCTTCATATAAATGAAAACCATCTTCATCTCCATCATCACTGGTATAATCTGATATATCAAATAACTCTTCTTCTTTTTCGGCGTATTCTTCGGCTTCTCCTTGGTCGTCGTATGAGTCAATATCCTCTTCTTTTTTAGGTGGCTCTAATTCTGAAGTCACCTTCAAATCATCATCTATACTTGTTATTTCATTTTCACCAACCTCTTTATCTTCTTCCTCAAACTCATCATTGGTTTCAATACCTGGGTTTTCGAGTAATTCTTCTTCTATTTTTTGCTCTAATTCAAAGGTATTTAATTGTAATAATTTTATAAACTGAATCTGCTGTGGACTCAGCTTATGTAATAATTTTTGATCTAAGCTTTGTTTTAAAGAACTCATAAAATTTTCTCTGTAGTAATTTTAAAAATTAGGCAATTAGACTACAAATTTTAGTATATAATCCATCGTGACTAAAAGGTTTTGATATATAATCATTCATACCCGTTTCAATAGCTTTAATTTTAGTAGATTCATAAGCATCTGCCGATACAGCTAAAATAGGTATTTGGTGGTTTATCACATTTGATTGAAAATCTCTAATATTTTTTGTTGCCTCATATCCATCCATTACTGGCATTTGTAAATCCATTAGAATTAAATCAAAATTAGACTTTTCTAGTGCATGCAATGCTTCCAAACCATTAGCAGATACATGGTAATCAGCCTGCCATTTCTTCATTATTTCTATCATCAATATTTGATTTATATAGTTATCTTCAACTATTAAAACCTTTTTCCCTTGTAGTGTCTTGGTTTCAGTTAGGGGTTGATAATGAATAGGTTCATTATGCTTTTCATTTTTATTATAATTTGATACTTTAAACGGCTTAATTACTGATGGATTTGGGGAATAAGACTGATTAATAGATATAGTATGTGAACCCATTTCATTAGCGTTTGTTAGGTTTATTTTGTTAAGTTTATTTTCTAAATCTTCTGAATCTAATGAATTAAAAGGACTTTCTGATATTATAGTTTCTTGAATACCCATTGTTAACTCAAAATAAAATCTTGAACCTTTATTGGGAATACTGTCAAGTCCTATTTTGCCATTCATCAAATCTATTAACTTTTTAGTGATGGCTAGTCCTAAACCAGTTCCGCCCCATTTTCTTGAATTGTCTTCACGAAGTTGTTTAAAACTTTCGAAAATTTCCTTGTGTTTGTCAGGAGCTATTCCAATTCCTGAATCATATACTTCAAACAGCAAATTAATCTTACTTAAGGATATGTTTTGTTCTAGTATAGATACCTTTACTTTTACAAATCCTTGTTCCGTAAATTTAACAGCATTATGAACCAAATTTAACAATACTTGATTGAGCCTCACAGAGTCGCCCTTTAACCAAGAAGGTATTTGAGGTGAGACATCAAAATTGATATATAAGTTTTTTTCTTTTGCTTTTATACCTGCTATTTTAACTGCTTGAGCTACCACTTCTCTTATATTAAAATTAGAGTTTTGAATGTTTAATTTACCAGAATCTATTTTAGAAATATCTAATATATCATTGATAATTTCTAGCAGATTCTCAGCTGATAATTTGATGCTGCTAAGATTTTCCCATTGTTTCTCAGTAATCTGATGATCGTTTAAAAGCAATTCAGATAAACCGATAATAGCATTCATTGGGGTTCTAATTTCATGGCTCATATTGCTCAAAAACTGACTTTTTACAGCAGCAGAATGCTCAGCATCTTCTTTTGATTTAATTAATTGCTCTTCACTTTTACTAATATTATCACGCATCGATAATAATGCATATCCTAAATCATCTTTAGGACTCAAAGGTTCAAAATCAGCTTTAAAATCTCGATTTCCTATTTTATTTGCAAACTCTGTAGTTGTTTTTAAGGCCTCTGTCAAATTAGACACTGAGCGTATCATTTGACCAATCTCATCATTTTTGGCAGTAATTTTAGGCTTTTCTAACTCTCCTCTACCTAATGAATTAATAACCTTACTTAATGAAACTATTGGGATAGTAATCAATCGCGATATATAAATGGCAAAGAAAATTCCTAACAATATCTTAAAAATAGAAATACCTAAAGTTGCATTCTTTAAACTGCTTTCTGAATCAACCAATAATTTGTTATACATTAACAATTCATCGTGTTTAGAAATATATAATTTCTCTAATTTCAGAATTAACTTGTTAGAGGGAGGTATCAATTCTTCTTCTAATAAACTAGTGTTATTTAAAAACTGTAATTGTGGTTCTTCATAATCTTCAAATTTAGATAATGCGTCCATGATCCCTTTCTCACTATTCAATATTTTATCGAACTCTTTAGCAACAAATCCAATCTCAGCTTTTTGAATTGGATTGTCCCATAGATTAGAAATAGTTTCTATTCTTTTCTTTAAATCAGGATAAGTTTTAGAATGAAGCTTAGCAAGTTCAGACTTAGCATTTTCATCTTTTCTTAAATAAATCCAATTTGAAACTAATGATTTTGATTTTAATACAACATTCTGAAAATCTTTAATCAATAAAACTGATGGAGTAATATTGTATGAAATTGTATTTGATATTTTTGAATTTTTATTAAATATGAAATAACTAACGCTTCCATTTAATACTAGAAGCAAAATAAATACAGTAAAAATTGCATATATTTGACTTTTAATACTCCTAAATTTAATCATAGCTATATTTGTTACATAATTTAATTAACTGAATTGGCTAATGCTTTTATCTCTTTTGCTATTTTAATTTTCTTACTTTCTATACCTGATATATTAAGTTCAAAACGCAACAAATCATCTTTAACAATAAAATTAATATCAAGTCCACGTTTCATATAACCCATTTTATCGCCTAAAATCAAAATTTGCTTGCTCCCGATTTTTAACATGATTTTATCAATACTTAATAATGAAGACCTACCTACAAATAACATATGGCAGTTACTTGGGTCATCATCACTGTTTAATTCTACTACAACAATATTTCTGTTATTAATTTTCTTTACTTCAGAAATTTTCTTTAACTCATTAAATAATTCTTTGTTACCAATAACACCATAGATAAAAGGTCCACTTTCTTTATCTGAAGACCAATCAAAGTATTTTGTAAAATGATACATATACTTTGCATGCAAAGAATAATCTAACTCTTGGTTGTCATTTAAGCCTGAAAAAAATGAAGACATTACAATTATTAGTAATAGTGCATTCAAGTATAACAACCCAATTAGTTTTTTATATGTTATTTGAATAATCAATTATTTCTAAATATTGAAACAATTATAAGATTAGAATGCAAAAAAAAAATTTTTTTTTTTGCATAATTTATACACATTCTTAAAAAAATGTACTTAAATAACTACATCAATTTTAATACTATTAGTTCTAGCTTTACTCTGAATAGGCATGCTAGCCGTGTGCACTATTATATCTCCATGGCTTATCATTCCTTGTTTTTTGAGCAATTGTACTTGGTCGTTATAAGTCTCATCTGTGCTGTTATATTTGTTATAGTAAAACCCTTTGACACCCCAAACCAAGCTTAAGGTATTGAGCAACGAAATATTACTGGTAAAAATAAATATATTTGATTTGGGTCTGAAGCTCGAAATTTTAAACGCTGTATATCCTGAATAGGTCATCCCGATAATGGCTTTGGCCTTGATATGGTCGCTCATTCGGCAAGCAGTAAAACATATTTCATCACTCATAAACGTTGGTGAATCTGGCGTTGGTTTTTGGCCTTTAAAATAAACTTCGTTTTCTTTCTCTACTTCATATAAAATACTACTCATCATACTCACAGCTTCTGAAGGGTATGCCCCTACTGAAGTTTCAGCACTTAACATTACTGCATCTGCTCCATCATAAACTGCATTGGCAATATCTGTCACCTCAGCCCTGGTAGGTGATGGATTCACTATCATGCTTTCCATCATTTGAGTGGCAACTATCACCGGTTTACCAGCTATGATGCACTTTTTAATAATATTTTTTTGAATCACTGGCACTTGTTGTAAAGGCATCTCTACCCCCAAATCACCTCTAGCTACCATCACACCATCTGTTTCTTTCAATATAGCTTCAAAATTTTCAACCCCTTCAGGTTTCTCAATTTTTGCTATAATTCTTGTTTTTTTACCATGCTTTTCAATAATTCCTCTGAGTTCTCTTATATCCTCAGCATTTCTCACAAATGAAAGTGCTATCCATTCTACATTGTGTTTTAATCCAAACTCTAAATCCTTCAAATCTTTCTCTGTCAAACAAGGCATGGTTGTTTTAGTTTCAGGTAAGTTAAACCCTTTCTTAGATGACAATATACCTCCATATACCACTTGTGTTTCTATCAATTCTTTGCCATCTGTACTAATCACTTTTAACTGTATTTTACCATCATCGAGCAATATTTTTTCGTTTTCTTTTACTTCTTTTGGTAAGTTTTTATAGTTTACAAATAACAATTCACTTGTGCTCAAACATTCTTTTGTAGTCACCATCAATTTTTGGCCATTCTTGAGTTCTATTGCATTGTTTTCTACTTCTCCTATTCTTAATTTAGGTCCTTGTAAATCTTGTAAAATACATATATTGGCATGGTTGGCATGGTTATAATCTCTAATCAAATCAATTACTTTTAAATGATCTTCATGTTTACCATGTGAGAAATTAAGTCTACATACATTAGTACCGGCTTCTATAATCTTACTTAATGTTTCAAATTGATTACATGCAGGTCCTATTGTAGCAACTATCTTGGTTTTATTTAATTTTTTTTTCATATATGCTTTCGCTTTTTACGATTTTATTTGAATGTTTATGGTAAATAATTTAATGGATGGTTATTCAAAGACTTTAGTTTGTTAGAAACCATATGATCAACATACTGTATTCCTTTAATTGATTTAGTTAGGTCTAAAAACAATTTCATATCTGAAACTTGTTGTTCGCCTTTGATTAACATAAAATAATCCATCTCTTTTCGTTCTTGAATGAGTGGCAAAGTACTTTTATTCCCAATTAAATATATACGGTTATGATTGTCAGGAACTATATATTTATAAACTAAATGATAACTTAGAATATTCTTATTTTCAAAAAGCAAATCATCTGTTAACCTAGTTAATTTAAATTGGTGCTTTTGATTTAAGAAATAAGCTAGAGTATAAGATTTTAATGGTGTTAAAATAGCCAATACATCAAACGGATCTTCTGCAGTTGCTTCTAATTGATATTTCTTCATCAAAATCTGTTTTCAAAAAAGTACTACAAAGTTAAGCGAAATAAGACAACAACGTTACTTTTTTATAAGCTTTTATAAAATCAATAATTAATGATGATTTTGTGTTTTTTATATTTTATATTTATATAACAATAATTTTATTTTACAGCTTACTTTTCGCATATACCATAAAAGTTAGTAAGTTTGCAAAAAAATATTCACTTGAACTATATTAAAAAAATCCAAACATTGCTTCAAAGCAATTCTCCTTTTTTGATTCAGAATTACATCAATGGTGAATTGACTGCTTCATCAAATGAAGAATATTTAGACAATTTCAACCCATCAAACGGTCTCATATATTCACACTGCCCTAATAGCAATCAAACTGATGTGCAACTAGCTGTAGATGCGGCAACATCAGCATGCCCTCTTTGGAAAAACCTACCTGCAGAAAATAAATTTATAATTTTAAATAGAATTGCTGAACTAATTGATATTTATAACGATGAACTTGCCTTGGCTGAAAGTTCAGACCAAGGAAAACCCATTTGGTTGGCCAAAAACGAAATAAAAAGAGCGGCTCAGAATTTTAGATTCTATGCTACTGCTGCTATGCAATTTTCTAGTGAAGCTCACATCATGGAAGAGTCTGCCATTAATTATACCATAAGACAGCCCATAGGAATTGTTGGTTGTATAAGCCCATGGAATTTGCCTTTATATTTGTTTTCATGGAAAATTGCACCTGCACTTGCTGCTGGCAATTGTGTGATAGCCAAACCTTCAGAAATTACACCGCTTACTGCCTTTCTTTTATCTGAAATATGCATTGAAGCTGGTTTACCTAAAGGTGTTTTAAATATTTTACATGGTAATGGGCCTGTTACCGGACAAGCTATAATTGAACATCAACAAATTAAAGCTATTTCATTTACAGGGGGCACTTCTACGGGTAAACATATTGCTGCCACCGCTGCTCCTATGTTTAAAAAGTTATCACTTGAACTTGGCGGAAAAAACCCAAACATCATTTTTGCCGATTGTGATTTTGAGAAAATGATTAAAACTACGGTCAACTCTTCTTTCTTAAACCAAGGTGAAATTTGTTTGTGTGGTTCACGTATATATGTTGAAAAAAGGATATATGATAAATTTAAAACCAGATTTATTGATGAAGTGAATCAATTGAAAGTCGGAAATCCTGCTGAAAGTGAAACTAAAATTGGTGCTATAGTCTCTAAACAACATTACGAAAAAGTACTTAATTGTATCGCCAGAGCTGAAGCTGAAGGTGGAAATATATTATCTGGAGGTAAACCTAAAAACATCTTAGGATTAGAAAATGGTTGGTATATAGAACCTACGGTGATTGAGGGTTTGCAAAACAATTGTTTAACTCAACAAGAAGAAATTTTTGGTCCAGTGGTGACCATCACTCCATTTGAAAACGAAGCAGATGCCATTGAAAAAGCTAATGAAAGTATATATGGTTTAGCAGCCACTATTTGGACTGAGAATTTAACCAAAGCCCATCGCGTGGCTGGTCAAATAAACTCTGGAATTATATGGATTAATTGTTGGCTTCTTCGCGATCTTAGAACCCCATTTGGCGGGATGAAAAACAGTGGTGTAGGCAGAGAAGGCGGTTGGGAAGCCATGAGGTTCTTTACTGAACAAAAAAATGTATGTATAAAATTATAAAACCCCGATTCGTGTTGTTTTAAACACCAATTGAGGTTTCGTTAAAAATGTATAGTTCTAAATTACACCGCTACTTGGTGTTCTCTTAAAGCATCGTTTAAAGATGTTTTCAAATCGGTACTTGGTTTTCTTTTTCCAATAATCAAGGCACAAGGAACTTGATAACTTCCTGCTTCAAATTTTTTGGTATAACTGCCGGGTATCACTACAGATCTTTCAGGCACTATTCCTTTATACTCAATAGGTTCTTTGCCTGTCACATCAATAATTTTAGTAGATTGGGTTATAGTTACCCCAGCACCTAACACCGCTTCTTTACATACCCTGACTCCTTCTACTACTATACAACGAGAACCAATAAAACAATTATCTTCTATAATTACAGGAGCTGCTTGAACTGGCTCTAACACGCCACCAATTCCTACTCCACCGCTTAAATGTACATGCTTGCCTATTTGTGCACAAGAACCTACAGTAGCCCATGTATCAACCATAGTTCCTTCATCTACATAGGCACCAATATTTACATATGATGGCATTAAAATTACCCCAGGTGATATATATGCTCCATGCCTAGCAACCGCATGTGGAACTACCCTTATACCAAGTTTTTCGTAATCTTTCTTTAAAGGCATTTTATCATAAAACTCCATTGGCCCTGCATGGGTGGTTTCCATTTTGCGGGTAGGAAAATATAAAATTACTGCTTTTTTGACCCAATCGTTAACTTGCCATCCATTTTCTATGGGTTGGGCTACACGCAACAGTCCCTTATCTAACTTTTCAATAACTTCTTCAATAGCATTTAAGGTTTCTTTCTCTTTTAATAAATCTCGGTTTTCCCAAGCTTTTTCTATGATTTGTTGTAACATATATATATTATAATTTTATCGTTTCGTTTAATCTGCTTACATCTACAGTTGTTTTTCCATCTTCATCAAATGAGTGTATATCTACAAACTTATGATTCCAAAGCAGTTCGTCATAGGTATATGACATGCGGGTATGAACATTGGTTGAAAACACATCATCATAACCTTTTACAATGATTAAAAACTCTGGTTTACGAGCCATCAACTCTTCAAAATCCATATCGAAAAGAGCACTTTCTTTATCTATAGGGTGCACTACAGTCCATGAAGAAGGAAAAAAACTAACCTTGTTTCTTTCCAATTCTAATCCTCTAAAATCTCTCATTTCTTTTCCATTTTTATACGTAAGAATAGAAACTATAACCTGAACATCTAAATCAATCAATTGGTTTTCTCTTTCATTGGCAATTCTAAACATCACTGCTGAAATATCTTTATAAGGAGTAATTAAAGCATTCTTTGAAAAACGAATTTTAGCAACAGGTCTACTAAACCTTCCATACAAAATACCCGTAGCCAAAGCAAAACCCAAAAGCCCCATCATAGATTCAAACATGGCTACTGTACTGGTGCCAAACCCAATAGGATTGATTCTACCATACCCAACAGTAGTAAGTGTTTGAGCTGAAAAGAAAAAAGTATCTAACCATTTTTCAAAAAAAGTGTTCCCTAATAAACCACCTAAATGTTCAAAACCTATGAGTGAATATATACAAGCAAATATTGTATTGATGACAATATAAGAAACCAAAACAAACAAATTAAATTTCCACCAAGGAATAGTGAGCATAATATTATATATGCTTTTAGATTCAATTTTTGATAAGCCTAATTTATCTACATTAAAAGACCCATCTTTATTGATAAGCCTTATGATTTTCTTTGAAACATTGACATTAAAGCCAATATCTTCTTTTATTTTTTCTTGATTTTCAATTGCCATAAATACAATTACAATATTAACCCATATCTAGGAAGTACTTCAATTTTTTGCCAATGAATTTGTTCGTTAAGTATTTTTTTTTCAAAAGCAAAATGATTTATACCATTGGTTATAAACAAATAGTTACATGGCAATGCATATTGGTACACACCTATTTGTCGGGCTGTGTTTTCAGTTAATGGAATATCAGCTGCTTTACATTCAACAATGATATGTGTTTGAGCCATTTGATTAAAAACAACTATATCAACCCTTCGTTTGGTTTGGTTGAAAGTAATCATTTTTTCCACATTAATTTGATGCAATGGATAGCCTAATTGGTTGATAATGTAATGAATCACATGCTGTCTCACATATTCCTCAGGTGTGAGTACGACAAATTTTTTTCGTATTACATCATAAATCAACGTTTTTTGCTGTTCGAATTTTAAATTTGGTTTAAAATCGGGTAAATTTAAAGGTATCATGGCTAAAAAAGCTGATTCATTATCAGACTACAAAAGTATCATAGACAACTTAAAAAAAGGTGTATATAGCCCTATTTATTTTTTAAGTGGGGGCGAATCGTATTATATAGATAAGATAAGCCATTATATCGAAGACCATATACTTACTGAAGGAGAGAAAGGCTTTAACCAAACAGTCGTATATGGAAAAGATGTAACTGGTTCACAATTGGTAGGTATATGTAAACGCTACCCAATGATGGGAAACCACCAAGTAGTGATAGTTAAAGAAGCACAAAATCTTAAAGAATTAGATTATTTCAGTAATTATATAGATGCACCTTTACCCTCTACTATATTGGTTTTGTGTTGGAAAAGCGATAAATATGACAAGAGGCTAAAGTTTTTTAAGAGTTTACAGAAATATATATTTTTTGAATCAAAAGTACTATACGATAACCAATTACCAGCTTGGATTCAAAACTATGCTACCGAGAAAAAGTTAAAAATATCACCTAAAGCTATAGATTTAATGGCAGAGCATATTGGCAATGACTTAACAATTATTGCCAATGAACTAGAAAAAATAAGCATTAATAAAAAGGAAGGTGAAATTATTACAGAACAGGATATAGAATCACATACAGGTATCAGTAAAGAATATAATGTATTCGAACTTCAAAAAAACTTAGCCCGCAAAGACTTCTTTAAATCCTATAAAATTTTAATGCACTTTGCATCAGAAGGTGGCAAAAACGCTATGCCTCCTATTATTTCAAGCTTATATAGTTTTTTTTCGAAGATATATATTGTTCATTTCGAAGAGAACAAATCAGCCAATGCAATAAAAGAACGTTTAGGCCTTAACTTCTATCAAGCTGAAGATATAAGTACAGCTATGAAACATTATTCGGCGGCCAAAGTTCAATTGGTTATGAAAGTCTTACTTGATTATGACTTAAAAGGAAAAGGAGTAGATGATACTGGCAGTGGTGATGCCGAATTATACAAAGAAATGTTATATAAAATTATAAATTAAATAAAATGGATCAAACAAAAATGACAGACGCACAAATAATCAATAAAAGCTTAAGATCATTGATAGCAAGCTATGGTAAATCGTCAAACCAAAGTAAAGAAGCTGAAATATTGATTGAAGAATTATATACAGTATTTGCGTTAAAAGATGACTTCTTAAAAAAACTTGACATGATGGATGCTGTTTTTGATAAGTTTACCACTTTCAAAGAATTGCAAGAAGTAACATTTGATTTGCTTATGGTTAGATATTTATCAACAGATACAGAAGATTTAAATGAAGAATATTTTGAGTCAGACGAATGGAACCATATCGAAGACCAAACATTAGACAGAGGTACAGAATTGCTTAATATATTGATATATATAAAAGAAGCAAATGATGTGGAAGCTGAGATAACCATTGATGATTTTTTAGAAGAGTTTTTATTAGTAGAAGATGAAAATTTTAGTGAAGAACAAGAGATATATGCATTGCTTATCGACAACAAAGAGATCATAGAAATGGATGTAACTGAATGGATTGAAGTAGTTAAAAATGCAGATGATGAAGATCCTTTAAAAGAATATTTATTGCCTTTGTTCTCTTTGTTTAGCTCAGATGTAACAGAAGAGGCATTAAACAATAGCATACCTTCTGACTTGAAAGACAGAAGTTTAATTATTGCCTATAATAGCCTATTGACTACATTTGCATCTAAATAATTATTTTTAATGGAAAATATAGATAACGAATCATTTATTATAGAAGAAGAGAACAAATCTCCTCTCAAACTTGCACTCATATTTGGTGCAGGTATGTCTGTGTTAATGTTTCTAATTCAGTTAATATCTCGCTCTTTAACTGACCCTTCTGAGCAAGCTTCAAATAACTGGTTGATGGGTGTCATAACTTATGTTATTCTACTTATATGCCTAATGTTTTTTATTATCAAACATAGAGATACTAATTGTTATGGAACTATAAAATATGGAAAAGCATTTGGTGCAGCCATGTTATGTATATTGTTTTATAGTTTATTCTCTAGTTTATTTACTTATATTTGGTTTACGGTTGACACAGATTTATTAGATGAAATTAGCAAAAGAACTTTCTTTGGCAACCTATTATTTGGTGCCATATTATCACTTATAGGTTCAGCGTTTAATGGTTCTTTTAGAAAAAAACAAATTCAATAATATATACACTTGATAACTCCATTCTCATCCGTTTTTAAAATTGGAATTCCACTAAGCATTATATTGTTTATACAATTTTATTTTGCTACCAACCATACCATTGATACACAAGAAATATTGCCAACATATGTTTCTTATATTCAAATAGGCACTGTGATGTTAGGTGTGTTTTTATCTTGCACTGACCATAAGAAAAAATTTGAAAACAAGGTAATGAAATACAGTGAAGCCATAGGTTGTGGTGTATTGACTGTAGCTTTTGCTGCCATTATGTTTTCACTCTTTATTTTTTTCTATCTTTATTTTAACCCTGAAGTTGGAAAGTCGTTAGAAGAAATAAGTAGAAAGCACATGACCCAAGAAATCCCTAAAGATGTGTTTAAATTATCACCACTAAATAAAAGCATATTAGCCGCAGTTCAAAGCTTTATACAAACTTTTATGATTGGATTTATATCCTCAATCCTTATTGGTTTTTTTGTTCAAAAGCGTACTGCATAAAATTATATTTAAATGACAGATATATCAATTGTTGTCCCTGTATATAACGAAGACGAATCTTTACCTGAATTAGAAGCTTGGGTAAAAAAAGTAATGGATGAACATAAATATAGTTATGAAATATTACTTATAGATGATGGTAGTACTGATAAATCATGGAAAGTTATTGAAGAACTGGGAAATAAAAATTCTCGAGTTAAAGGTATAAAATTTAGACGTAACTATGGCAAATCTGCAGCCTTAAATATTGGTTTTCAACATGCTGAAGGCAACGTGGTTATCACTATGGATGCCGATTTACAAGACAGCCCTGATGAAGTGCCTGGTTTATATAAAATGATTATGGAAGAAGGGTTTGACTTGGTATCAGGATGGAAGAAAAAAAGATATGACCCTATAACTAAAACCATCCCTACTAAACTATTTAATTGGGTAACAACTAAAATGAGTGGTATATATTTACATGATTTTAATTGTGGTTTAAAAGCCTATAAACTTGAAGTGGTAAAGAATATTGAAGTGTATGGTGAAATGCATAGATATATACCTGTAATAGCTAAATGGGCTGGCTTTAAAAACATAGGTGAAAAAGTAGTGATACACCAAGCAAGAAAATATGGTACAACCAAATTTGGTATAGAAAGGTTTATCAATGGATTTCTAGATTTATTGTCTATTTTTTTTGTTGGCAAGTTTGGGAAAAGACCTATGCACTTTTTTGGTGTATTAGGCACCTTGTCTTTTTTAATAGGATTTTTCTCTACACTATATATTATTGGAGAGAAACTTTATTATGCATGGGTTATACATTTAGATTCAAGAGATATAACAGACAAACCTTCTTTTTATTTAGCTTTAACAACAGTAATTATAGGAGTTCAAATGTTTCTTGCTGGTTTTATTGGAGAGTTGGTCACTAGAAATGCAACCGAAAGAAACAGTTATAATATCAGCAAAAAAATAAACTACAACGATTAAATTTATTAGTATGAAAACAATTTACAGTTTCATTTTTTTCTTTTTTTCATTAACTATTTCAGCACAAGAAAAATCTTACACACTTGATAAATTAACCTACTTAGCTAATTCTGATGTTGAAAAAGGTATTTCTTATTCAAAAGAAAAAAGTAGACCTATGATGATTTATTTTAATTCTCACGAATGTAATAGCTGCGAGAAGTATTTAGACAAAGTAATGTCGGCTGATACAATAGAAAAATACTTAAAAAGTAAATATGTGTGTATAAAGGCTGATGTAAAAAATGGAGATGCCTCGCATTTTGCAAAAAAATATGATATTTCTCTCATACCTCAAATAGTTCTCATTAGTCAAGACCAATCAGTATATTACAAAGTAGAGATGAAATTAGATGAGATGATGACAGTAAAGCAAGCAGCTTATTTTATGAATGTAGTTGCATTAAAAGATCAAATTATGCTTTATAAAAAAACAAATAATTCTGATTATGATGCTGCAAGCGATGCAATGGCTATTTCTTATGCAAAAAGAGATTATAAGAAAAATCCTTCAGCTAATGTAGATGACAATATATATATGAGATGTTTGAATATGAAAATGTTCGAAAAATTCATTGAAACATATAAAATGGAATGGGAAAAACAAAAAACAAGTAAGAATAAATAACCCATTTATTAGTAAAAAGATACCATTCATTCCAACTTTCTAGCACTACAAATAAAATATGTAAGAAATTGCATATTTATAGATTTTTTAAAATTGATGGACTAACGAAGTTTGCCATATCAAAACATCAATTAAAAAATTACTCAAATGAAAAATCTATTTTACACAACAATTTTATTTTTATTTGCTTTTTCTGTTTCTGCTCAAACAGAAAACAAAGCCAATTTAAATTACATGATTGATAATGGAGTTTTTAAAGGTTTAACTTTTGCAAAACATAAATCTAAACCAGTATTGTTATACTTTAACTCTCTTGATTGTCATGGATGCGAAATGTTTTCAAATGAGGTTATGTCTCATAAAGATATTATAAATTATACAAAAAGTACTTTTATAAGCATTAATGCAAATATTGAAAATGGCGATGCCAGGAGAATTTCAAGAAAATATAAAGCATATATGCTGCCTGCAATTGTTTTAATTAATCCAGAACAAGATTTTGATTTCTCTTTAAGTTTAAATTTAGACAAAGACAAAGTATTGCATCAATTAAAAAACTTCTTTAATGCAGTAGCTTTAAGAGAACAAATTTTATTATTACAAAAAACAAATCATTTAACATTTGAAGATGCTTCTCGTCAGATTGGTGCTTCTTATGCAAAAATAGATTTCAGAAAAAACCCATCAGGAGAACCCGAAAATTTATTCAAAAGCCGCACACTTGGTATCAAATATTTCAATCATTGTGGAGATGCTTACTTTGAAGAATGGATTGAACAAAAAACTAAAACAAGAGTTAAAAAATAAATATAAGATTTTCTCAAACCTATGATTGCAATCCTCTTTATCTTGATTGGTAAAGGGGGTTTTTTTTTAATAAGTCGTGATAAAGCATCATATATAGATTAAATTTGCACACTATATATGGCAAAAGTTTTAATCATTGGCCCAGCATATCCACTTAGAGGTGGCTTAGCAACTTATAACGAAAGGTTATGTAAAGCTTTTAATGACGATGGCCACAAAACATCTATTTTAAGTTTTAAACTTCAATATCCTGAATTTTTATTCCCTGGTACTACTCAGTATTCTTCAGATGAGCCACCTAAGGATATTAAAATATATACCGAGATCAATTCTATAAATCCATTTAATTGGTTAAAAGTTGGATATCAATTTAAAAAAGAACAATATGATTTGGTTATCTTTAGATATTGGATGCCATTTATGGGGCCGGCCTTAGGCACTATTGCTCGAATTTTAAAGCAAAACAAAAAAACAAAAGTGATTGCCATCTGTGACAACCTGATTCCTCACGAAAAAAGAGTTGGCGATAAACAGTTTACCCAATATTTTGTAAGTGCTTTAGATGGATTGCTCACAATGTCACGTTCAGTTTATGATGATATAAGTACTTATTTCCCTTTAAAAAAGAAAACGTATCTACCTCACCCTATGTACGATTCTTTTGGTCCAATCATGCCAAGAGAACAAGCATTAACTTCCCTAAACTTAGATTCTAACACTAGATATATCTTGTTTTTTGGTTTTATTAGAAAATATAAAGGATTAGATACTTTAATCAGAACCATGGCTCATCCAAAGATTTCTGAGTTGCCAGTAAAAGCTATTATAGCAGGTGAGTTTTATGAAGATTCTAAACCTTATTTTGAATTAATAGAAGAACTGAATATTTCAAACAAACTCATTCTTAAAACTGATTTTATTCCTAACAGTGAAGTGAGTAAGTATTTCTCTGCAGCTGATATGGTAGTTCAACCGTATCATTCAGCAACACAAAGTGGTGTTACACAAATTGCTTATTATTACGGCATACCTATGTTAGTGACCAATGTGGGAGGTTTAGCTGAGCTTGTTCCTCATAATGAAGTAGGTTATGTTTGCTCACAAGATATTGAAAATATAACTGAATCAATTGTAGATTTTTATACAAATAATAGATTTGAAAGTATGTCAGAACAAGTAAAAATTCAGAGCAAGAAATTTTCTTGGTCTATGATGGTCGAAACCTTAATAGCGCTTTCAAATGGCACAGAATGAGATCATCCAATATTTTAGTATATTTTTACTGAGTATAGTAAAATTAGTTTTAGGCAGTGTACCATTGGCTATACTCTATATAAAGTTAAACCATCTTTCATTTGTCACCAGCATGGTGGTTTGTTGTTTAGGTGGGTTTACGGGTATGTTTATCTTTACCACACTTGGAGAAAAAATGTGGATTTGGCTAGATACTTTTGAATGGTATAAAAAATATAAAAAGAATAATCCATCAACCATAAAATCACGCCGTAGATTGATACATATCAAAAACAAATATGGTTTATGGGGCGTGTCTTTTCTCTCTCCTATATTACTTTCAATTCCTGGTGGTTGTTTATTGGCATCTAGATTTTATAGCAACAAAGGACGTATTTATTTTAGAATGAGCGTTTCTATTATAGTTTGGGTATGGGTATCAGGTGCATTACTCAACTTTGTGTTTTAAATTATTAATCTAGCTTAATGATTTTACAGTTTGCCATTGTATATATTCGTATGTAATTATGAAAACCAATAGAACAATTAAAGAAATATACAATGCACCTGTTGTCATGATGGGGAATATCAAACTTAGGCAAGCTTTTCCGTTACCTGAGCTGCAACAAATAAGTCCATTTATTTTACTTCATCATTTTGATTTTAATATCAAGCCCAACGACGAAGCATTTTATGTAGCTCCTCACCCACACAGAGGGTTTAGTCCGGTTACGTTTATGTTTGATGGGCAAGTAGAACATAAAGATTCATTAGGCAATCAACAAGTAATAGGCAGTAACGAAGTGCAATGGATAAACGCTGGAAGAGGCATTATACACAGTGAAAGAGCTGATTCAGAATTTGTAAAACAAGGAGGAAGATATAGAGGCATTCAGCTTTGGATAAATACACCTAAAGCCTTAAAAATGGAACCTGCTTCTTATCAACCCATAACTACCCAAGAATTAAAAATCATTCAAGAAAATGGGGTTGAAATACGATTGGTTTCTGGTGAATTAGAGGGACTGAAAGGCCCAGCAAAATCTGAGGTCATCACTGCAATGATGCGAATGGATTCTGGTTCTAGTTATACATTAAATTTAGATAATTCTGAACATGTAACAATATATATACTTGAAGGCGATCTTGAAATAAACCAACAAACTCAGGCTAATCAACATCAATTAATTTGGTTCGATTCTTCAACAGGAGCTATACACCTCAAAGCCCAAAGCAATGCTGTTTTGTTGTTAATGGCAGGCAATCCAATTGATGAGCCTTTGGTTTCTTACGGACCATTTGTAATGAACTCTCAAACAGAAATTATGGAAGCCATGAAAGATTACCAACAAGGTAAAATGGGCTTCTTGTATTAATCAAAGCAGCTTGGTTTGTTAATATAAATGGCTTTATGCTTACAAAATTTCAAAATCAACTAACCTATTTTCATATTATTTTTGCAGATATATAAGCAACGCAACTAATTTCATTCTATATTCGTTGATATCAGTAATTCAAATGCAGAAAAACAAAAACAGAATTAAAGCTTTAACTGAATTAGGACTAGCCATAGCCATTATCATTGTTATCAATCTCATTGGCCAACAGGTTTTTGCTCGTTTTGATTTAACCAAAGAAAAAAGATTTTCGCTTTCTAAACCCAGTAAAGATATTGCCTCTCAACTCACTGATGTAGTTACCGTAAAAATATATTTAGAAGGTGAATTCCCTGCTGGTTTTAAGCGTTTACAAAAGTCGACAAGAGATTTACTAGAAGAATATAAAGCTTATGCTGGGAGTAATATTGAATATGAATTTATAGACCCTTTAGTTGGCAATAAAAACACCAACGAAATGTTGGAGTCGCTGATGAAAAAAGGATTGCAGCCCACCAATATTCAAATAAATGAAGAAGACCAACAATCACAAAAAATAGTAGTTCCTGGAGCATTAATTTCTTATAAAAACGGGAAGGAAATTCCAGTAAACTTGATGCGTGAACAGTTTGGTCAAGACCCAGAAGTAGTGCTAAACCAAAGCATCGAAAACTTAGAATATGAATTCTCTTCTGCATTAAAAAAATGTTTAACAGTAAAGAAAAAGAAAATAGCTTTTACCACTGGTCATGGTGAAGTAGAGTCTCTTAAACTCAATAGCATTGCTGCAGCTCTTAGTGAAAATTATGATTTTGAATTGCTAAATTTAAATGATGTTCCGGGTACCGAACTCAACAAATACGATTTACTGTTTATCGTAAAACCTGAATTGTATTTTGAACAATACGAACGTTTTAAAATAGACCAATATGTGATGCATGGCGGTAAACTGTTTTGCTTTTTAGAAAATGTATCAGCCAATATGGACAGCATTTCTAAATATGAGCAATACCTCACTCCTACTATACAAACTGGTCTTGACGAACTGTTGTTTAAATATGGTGCTAGGGTTAACTACAATCTACTTTCAGACAGAAATTGTCTTCCCATCCAACTTACGGAGCTGGGTGCAGGTGGTGGCAAAAAAATGGTATTAAAACCTTGGAGTTATTACCCTGTGTTTACAGAGCATGCCGCCCACCCTATTACTAAAAATTTAGAACCTGTTTTAGGAAGATTTGCAGGAACCATTGACACCGTCGGGAACAAAGAAGTGAGAAAATATATACTATTACGCTCAAGTGAATACAGCAGGTCTATTGCAAGTCCGGCTATGCTTAGTTTCGAAAGAAGCATCAGACAATACAGCGAACCACAATATTTCAATAAAACAAATTTACCAGTTGCGGTATTATTAGAAGGCAATTTCACCTCGTTCTATAAAAATTATATGAATGATACTGTTTTAAATTTCAAAGGAGAATCAGGACCAAACAAAATGATCATTGCCTCTGATGCCGATTTAATTACCAACAGTGTAAATAAAAAAACTGGAGAAGCATATCCATTGGGCTTTGATGCCATTACATATCAACGAACCCGCACTATGTTTGGCAACAAGAAATTTATATTAAACTGTGTCGACTATTTAGTAGATGGAACCGGATTAATAGACGTAAGAAGCAAAGAATTTAAAATTAGAATGCTTGACGTGACTAAAGTTAAAATGCAAAAAACCAAATGGAGAATTGTGAACATGGTTTTTCCGATAGTGATGTTGCTTGCTTTTATGAGTGTGAATGAATGGGTCAGAAAGAAAAAATATAGTAATTAATATATATATATTTTATGAAGAAAATTTTACTACTAGCCATATTGTTAATTGTAACGGTGGTATTATACTTTGGCAATAACAATGGTTGGTTTAAAGGAAAACATGGAGAAAGAAGAGACTTTGCCGTAACAGATACCGCTGCTATTGATAAGATTTTTATGGCTGACAAAGGAGGCAAAAAAATCTTGCTTGAAAAAGTAGGTGGCGAATGGAAAGTGAACGGAAAATATGATGCAAACCAAGGATGGCTTAAGCAATTGTTTGAAACTATATATAAAGTTAAAGTTAAAAATCCGGTGCCTAAAAATGCTTTAAATGCGGTGATTAAAAATCTATCTTCTGAGCATATCAAAGTAGAAATATATACACATAACGAGTTAAATAAAACATATTATGTAGGCGGTTCTACCCAAGACCTACATGGCACATATATGTGGATTGAGAACAGCGATGTTCCTTTTATTTGTGAAATACCAGGCTGGGAAGGCTTCTTACAACCAAGGTATAATTTAAATGAAATGACTTGGCGAAGCAGAAAGGTGTTTGGGATAAATCCTGACGAAATTTCTGAAGTAAAAATAATATATAGAGATGCACAAAAAAAAGGGTTCACTATACTGCAAGAAAAAGGGAATGTGGTTTTAAAAACTTTAGATGGAATTCCTCAAAATAATATTGACACCATCATGGTAAAATATTATTTGAATCTGTTTAAAGAAGTGCATGCTGAAGCTTTTGGAATGGTGTTTAAAGAAGAGAATTCTGATTCTATTAGAAATAGTCAGTACTGGTGTAGAATTGAAGTAAAACATGGCGATAAGCTAGAGACTTTAAATATACATCAGCGTAAAGTAAATGAACGCACCAAGCAACAATTTGATATGAAAGGCAACGAATTGAATATTGATACTGAAAGGTATTATGCTTACAAAAACAATTCGCACGATGCTATGCTTATACAAGATTATGTGTTTGCCAATTTCTTTAGGTCTATAGAAGATTTTAGTAAAAAGAAGAAATAGTTTTCTCCAACGAATCATGCTGAACTTGTTTCAGCAACTGTATTTTTTGCAATTTGATTTGTGCATTTTTAGAGACCCTGAAATAAATTCAGGGTGACAACATCGGTTAAAGTTAACGAACTATCGGATCAAATACACCCCCTCCAACGCGTCTTGCTGAACTTGTTTCAGCATCTGTGTTTTTTGCAATTTGATTTGTGCATTTTTAGAGACCCTGAAATAAATTCAGGGTGACAACATCGGTTAAAGTTAACGAACTATCGGATCAAATACACCCCCTCCAACGCGTCTTGCTGAACTTGTTTCAG
>CANHGM010000039.1 GCA_947460345.1 Bacteroidota bacterium
CCTCCAGGCTTACTGAAGTGCTTTTAAAAAGAAACAAATAGCCACGAATATCACAAATGAATACAGATACGTTTAATTGTTTCCGCAATCTCATCATGCAGCTACGCCTAAAACCCCAATAACCGATAAAGTTGAACGTAAGGGACGGGCATTGGAATCATTTCGCAGAAAAACAAGAAACAGTTTTGTGCGAGGGCCTGCAGCTAGAACGAGCAGTTTGCCTTCATAAACTTTTTCTTGGTCCAACCAACTCTCGCAAACATTAGCCGTTCGTGCTTAAAACTGTTTCGTAGTTTTTCAAGAGAGGATTCCACAGCCCTAGTTCGCGATAGCTATCGGAATTTGGTTACTTTTTGGGCAATGCAAAAAGTGATAAAAGCATATATAAACGAAAAAGTATTTTCAAAACCCATATGATTATAAAAACACAATTGCTTTCTCTACTCTTTTAAGCAAAGTTATAATGTCACCCCTCTGGGGTTTATATTTCCGTATATATAGTCATTCTTTATAATAATGCCAGCCCTCCAGGCTTATTGTAGGTTTGGGAATAAGACCCTGAAATAAATTCAGGGTGACGTTATAGATGAAATTATAGTTTAAAAATCAATATACATTTTATTCTATTCATCCACATATATCAAAAAAAACCGCCTAATTCTCATTAGACGGTTCTTTCAAAAAAAATAATAAAATTTAGATAGCTATCAAGAACTAGTTCTTCAGTACCTGAACTCTATCAATAAAATATCTATCGCCATAACTCACTTTCACTATATACATTCCATTGTTTAACGATGAAATATCTAAAGTTTGGTTGCCGCTGTTTGATATATATTGGTTGTTCAATACTTCTTTTCCTTCTATAGTAAACACACTCACTTGTACTTTTTGCTCACCTAAGATAGTGAAGTTGATAGTACCTGTAGTTGGGTTTGGATATAAGTTTAATTTGTTAATCTCTAAAGTATTGATTCCATTAGCAGTATAAGCAAAACTAAACAATGGCGACTTAGCTTTACATCCATTTACATCTGTAATTTCTACCATGTAAAAACCAGTAGTGTATGCATAATAGAATTGTGAAGTTGCTCCCACTATAGGTGCATTGTTAAAATACCATTGGTATCCAACCGCTTGTAATGAACTGGCTAAATTGTTTACATTTTGTAATACTGTAGGTGCTGTTGGGTTGTTATATAAAGTAACGACTGTAGCTGCAGATCTAAAATTACAACCTTGTAATGATATTCTGCAAGAATAACTTCCGGCTGCTGTGGCTCTATAGGTTGCATTGGTAGCACCACTGATGGCGGCAGCATTTAAATTCCATTGGAAAGTAGAACCTGGGTCGCCAGTAGCTGTAAAGTTCAACGTATCGTTTTGACAAAGATTTGCAGTACCTGTAGGTGTGATGCCTGCACCTGAATTGATGAAAGTAAATGTAGTATCTCTAGTACCTGCTTTACAAGTAGCAGATATTACCACGCCTTTATAAGTACCACTGGTTTTGATGGTATAATTTCTGGTAGTAGCTCCAACAATAGTATCGCCATCTTTCATCCAACGGTATTGGAATTGTCCTCCTCCTCCACCACCACCGGTGTTGATGATGAGTCTAACAGAGTCGCCATAGCATAACACTCCATTGCCTGGAATACCTTGTAATGTTGCTTGTGTAATACCACCTGAAGTGATGACAATTGAATTAGAAGAAACATTACATCCAGAGGTAGTTGTAATAACTAAACGGAAAGTACCTGCAGCTTTAGCCACATAGGTATCAGTATTTGAATTGACTAACTGCCAAGTACCAGCAGTAAATCTTTGCCATTGGTAAAACCAAGTTGAACTGGTATCGCCGGTTAATATTACTGAATCGCCTAAGCATATATTGGTAGCACCGTTTGCTTTGATGGTAAGTGTTGGGGCACTAATAACTGATAAGGTAGTAGCTGAACTCATAGCGGTACAACCAAAATTATCTACTTCTACTTTATAGTCACCAGCTTGTTTAG
Source organism: Bacteroidota bacterium (assembly GCA_947460345.1). Taxonomy (GTDB): domain Bacteria; phylum Bacteroidota; class Bacteroidia; order UKL13-3; family UKL13-3; genus CANHGM01. The sequence continues at coordinate 2,019 of CANHGM010000039.1, forward strand.
CGTAATAGAAAGTACTGGTTAAGAAACCTGTAATGGCAGTATTGTTTAAATACCATTTGTATTTGTAACCATTGCCCGAATTGGCAGTAAGCAACATTGAGTCACCTGAGCAAATGCTGTTGCCAGTAGTAGTAAAACTAGCTGTAGGTGCTGTTCCTATATTGATAGTGGTTGAAGATGAATTCATTTGACAACCTTGAGCATTAATCATTGAGCAATAGTATACACCTGCAGCTGTTGCAGTTAAAGTATCTTGGGTAGCGTTGTTTATAGCATTGCTATTAAAATACCATTGATAAGAAGTAGCTCCGCTTGAAGCTGTCATCAATACAGAACCACTTTGGCAGAAGTTGGTAGGTCCGCTGTAAGTTACAATTGGACTTAAGCCAGTACAAGTAAAATAGTGTGTGATATAACCATCGCTACCACCAGTAGAACTAAGTGTTACGCCACCAAAACTACCTGTTCCAGCTCCACCCTGATTTGATGTATTAAAAGTACCCACAATATATTGGTTACCACCGGCAGTTGATAAAACTCTTCTGCAATCTTCAGTGTTAGCACCACCTAAAGTTTGAGCCCAAAGTACCGTTCCGGCTGTATCAAGAGAAGCAGCAAATGCATCTGCACCACCGTTTGAAGTTAAATTTACAGAACCTAAAGTAGTAGATGTAGCATAAACCCCACCTAAAAACAAGGTGCCATTTCCGTAAGAAATTTTATTTAACGCATCGGTATTAGCGGCACCATAACTGTTAACCCATTGTGGAGTTAAATTGCTACTAAATGCTGCGATATATCCTTCTTGTCCGGTACCCGTTACAGTAAAACTACCTAAAGAGAAAGAAGTGTTTCCACCTCCACCTCCTCCACCTCCAGCTGCTTGAGCAAAAATACCACAAGCATATACATTGCCTTTGGTGTCAAGCGTAACTCCATTTCCGGCATCGCCAGTAGAACTTCCACCAGAAACAGCATTCACAAAATTACCTGAATTGTCAAGTGAAGCTACAAAAATATCTTGTGTGCTTGTTAAAGAAATTAAAGTGGTATTACCTAAAGTGATGGTATCACGATAAGTACCTGTTACATATATATTGTTACCATTAGGGGTAATTGCTACATCATTAGAAGCGTCTACACCTCTGATGCTACCAAAACCTTTAGCCCATTGCCAAGTTCCGTTAGCATTAGCTGAAGCTATATAAGCATCGCCAGCACCTACGTTGGTTAATGATATATTACCAAAAGCAGCAGGACCGTTTTGTCCGCCACCTGGACCACCACCAGCAGGTTGAGAATAGAAACCAACAATTATCACATTTCCATTGTTGTCAACAGCTATGGCATTAGCTCTGTCTGTAGCCACACCACCAGCCACACTAATACCTTGAAAAGTACCAGTAGAGCTGTATTTTGCACCAAATATATCGGTACTACCCGCACTGGTAATTGCTTTTGCATTTGCACCAGCACCATAAGTAAAATTGCTGCTATAAATACCACATATATATACGTTGCCAGAAGCATCAAGGGCCACACCATAACCACGGTCGTCGCCAGTTCCACCTTCGCTCACAGCCCAAACCACAGTTCCGGCAGTATCAAGTTTTGCAATGTAAATATCATTGCTACCTTTAGAAGTAAAGTTGTTGCTACCAATAGTAGTAGAAGTAGCATACCATCCTGTGATGTAGGTATTTCCAGCAGCGTCTTCTGCAATACCTGTTACATTGTCGTTGTTTGCAGCACCTATACCTTTAGCCCATTTTACATTTTGGGAAGAGGCGGCAAAAGCAATCAACAGAAGTAAGTTGAAGAGAAAAGTTTTTTTCATGTTTTTTTAATTAATTGAAATTTGATGTTGTTAAACACTTTAGGTTTAATTTAACACTTGGCGAAAATATATAACATTATTTTATGAAAAGTAAAATGTTTGTAACAATCAAACAGATGAGATTAATATGACTTATAGATAGAATTAATCTAAATAGATAGGCTTATAATTCACTTATCAAATAATTTGAAAGTAAGGATGGATATTGGAAGCTTTTCAAGTAAAAGCTCAGATATGATAGTTTACTATAGTATTTGAATGTTGCTACACAGTAAGGGCAATGCCATAAATGTTATTTATAAATATACTTTTTTAAATTCATAATTACATTCTCTAGTACTTGAAGCAAAGTAATAATGTCACCCCTCTGGGGTTTTTATTTTAGTTTATAAAGTCATTCTTTATAATCATGCCAGCCCTTCAGGCTTACTTTAGGACTTTTAAAAAGAAATATATAGCCACGAATATCACAAATGAATATAGTTATGCTTTATTGTATCAGCTAATCCCATCACATAGCTACGCCTCTTTGTCTGAATCACGGATGAAACAGATTACGCAGATTTCACAGATTAATTTTATTGTTTCCACTCGCTCCATCACGCAGTTATGCCTAAAGCCCCAATAACTGAAAATGTTGAATGGCATGGACGGGCATCGGAAGTTTTTCGCTCACAGATAGCACAGATTAATCTTTCAAAAACCACAAGCCACATCACGCAGCTACGCCTCTAGCTCCAATAACCAAAGATGTTGAATGGCATGGACGGGCATAGGAATCATTTCGTAGTTTTTCAAGAGAGGATTCCACAGCCCTAGTTCGCGATAGCTATCGGAATTTTGTCCACTTTTTTGGCAATGAAAAAAGTGGAAAGCATGTATAACCGATAATGTTCTTAATGAACATATATATAATCCAAACCTAAAACCCGGCCAGAGGCCTAACATACATTACGCTCCGACGGGACGTCTGAGCGGGTTTGAGGGTTATGCTTTATTGTATCCGCAAACCCCGTCATGCACCCTAGCTGAAGCATGTCCGACTACTGGCGGATTGTTACTTTTCTTGGCAATGAAAGAAAAGTAAGAAATAAACAATAAAGTACGTGAGATTGAAATGACTTAAATGTGCACAATTTCAATATCTATTCATTAGAAGTTATTTTATATATTCGCTGCTTTAATGCATATGAGTAAAATTTGGTTAATCACTAAAAGAGAATACCTAAGCAGGGTAAAGAAAAAGTCCTTTATAGTCATGACTTTGCTTGGACCTTTATTAATTGCTTTATTCTACGGATTGATTTTTTACTTTGTATTGAACCCCAACGTTGGATCTAAAGAAAAGAAAATTGCGGTGTTTGACATGAATAAAAATTTGTTTTCAACACTTGAGTCTGATGAAAAAATCTCTTTTGTGTTTTTAAATGCCAACAAACCCGAAGACACCCTTATTTATGAAAACTACGATGGTATATTAATAATTCATCCAGCTGATTCAAACTTAAATATCAAAACCATTGACTTAAAATGTAAAACCAATCCAGGTTTGGGTATTAAAAAAGAATTACAAAACAAGATTGAAGACATACTTACTGATGCCAAGCTAACTAAAAACGGGTTAGTTACTAAAAAAGAATTCGAAAAGTATAAATCAGAAATACAAATAAACACCAAAAGTGAGGATGAAGAAGGCGATAACAATAGCCAAGAAATATCAGCAGGTATTGGATTTGCCTGTGCCTTTTTGATTTATATATTCATCTTTTTATATGGTGTGCAAGTGATGCGTGGGGTGATTGAAGAAAAAACCAATAGAATAGTTGAAGTAATTATCTCTAGTGTAAAACCTTTCCAATTGATGATGGGTAAAATTATAGGTATAGCTATGGTGGGCCTTACACAGTTTACCGTTTGGTTAATCTTTGGTTTTGCAACTGTTTCGTTTGGAGGAGCGTATATAAATAAAGACAATATAGAAAAAGTAAAGAAAGCCCAAACAGAGATGTCTATGAACAAAATGAACGTAGAAAACCAAGCTTTGGCTAGCAATACTTCTTTTGATAAAATAATGAACTTTAATTACCCTTTAATTATCGGCTGCTTTTTGTTTTATTTTATTGCAGGTTATTTGTTTTATGGGGCATTTTTCGCAGCTATTGGTTCGGCAGTAGACTCAGAGACAGACACCCAGCAGTTTATGCTGCCAGTTACCTTGCCTTTGGTTTTTGGTTTTATTATAGCTACTACTTCTGTGGTTAATGATTATAACAGTACGTTGGCTTCAATACTTTCTATCATCCCATTTACCGCACCGGTAGTGATGATGGTCAGAATTCCATTTATAAATGAGTTTAATCTCGAAATATTGATGTCTATGATAAGTATGGTGGTGTCATTTATTTTGGTAGTATGGATGGCAGGGAAGATATATAGAGTGGGGATATTGATGTATGGCAAGAAGCCAAGTTATAAAGAAATTCTGAAATGGATACGTTATTAAAAATATATATAAAGAAAAACACATGAAAAAAAATCTACTTTTAGCTATATTCATATTTGCCTTTCAATGGGTAAACAGTCAAAGTGTACTTTCAAAACCAGACTTGGTATTATTAAATCACAATGATGATGTGACTTCGCTAGCCTATGCTCCCTATAATAAAATGATTGCTAGCGGCTCTTGGGACAATTCAATCAATTTATATTCTGATGAAGGAAAATATATACGTTCTATTAAAAAACATACAGCGGCTGTAGAAGCACTTTGCTTTAGTAGAGATGGTAAATACTTGTTTTCTGGCTCTAATGATTTTACTGCCATGCAATTTGATGCAGCAACAGGCAATTCTATCAATATCTTTTCAGGTCATACAGCCAATATTACAGCCATCACTGTAGATGCAGCTAATAAGTATTTATTCACCGGTAGCGATGACGGTACTATAAAAATTTGGGATTTAACTCAAAGCGGTACTTTATTCAAAACCATATCAGTGGGTTCTTCTGTTCACTCAATAGCTTTATCAAACGATGGTAAATCATTATTTGTTTGTGCCAATTCAAAAGATTTGATACAATATGATATGGCTGGCAAAGAGTTGAAAAGATTTTCAGGACATACTGATTTTTTAAATGCCCTTGCCATTAGCTTAAATAATAAATATATAGCAACTGCCTCTAACGATAAAAAAATAATAGTATGGGATGCTAAGCTTGGCTCCAAAGTGAGAGAGTTAAGTTCGCATACCTTAAAAGTTAACTGTGTTATATTCTCATACGACAGTAAGTATATCATCTCAGGCTCAAACGATGGAACTTGTAGAATATGGGAAACAGAAACAGGAAAAGAATTATATACACTTAACGATAACCAAGAAAATAAAATCAGAGCTATTACGATCAATTTTGATAAGAAAAAACTATTTTCGGCTGCTAAAATGAAAAACCAAGCAGACTATGGTGTGCGTATGTGGTCATTACCAATGGACTCATTAGACAAAAGTGGTTCTAAAACCATCATCGGTGGAGCTAAAGATGATAAAAACAATGGATTGAGCAATACCACAACACCAGCTGTTACTAACAAAGATAAACCTAAAAGCAACCCTGCTCCTGCTAAAGCCGTTACTCCTCCTGGAAGCACACTAAAAACAGTAGACAGTACAAAAGTGACACAAGTAGCCGACAGTGAAGCCATGATACGTGCTGGTAAAATCCAACCTAAAAAAGCTCCAACTACAATAAACAATGCAGATACAGCAAAAAACAAAACTGCAAAAAACAATACCGTGAAACCAGCAGGTACCAACCCTACTGCTTTAGATACTTCTAAAAGAATTATAAGACCTGCTACTGCTCCACAAAAGCCCAATGCACCAATGACTAAAGCAGACAGGATTAAACAAGCACAAATGGAGAAAGAAAGAAAAGAACAAGAAGAAAAAGAAAAGCTTGAAATGATTGAAAAACAAAGAACCGAAAGAGAAAAAGCCATACAAGACTCTATAGATGAAGAAGAAGCCAAACCAAAATCAAAGTTTAAGAAACTTCGCTAAGTTAGCCGTCTACTTGATGTTTGCAGTATGTATTACCAGTATATATGCTTGTAAAGACCAAACTGAACCCAAAGAAACAACTAAGAAAGATACGATATCAGCTGAGCTAAAACTATTAAACGAGGAAATTAAATTACACCCTGAAGTTCCTGAGAATTATTATAAACGCTCGGTAATTTTATATAGAAATGTAAAATATGCTGATGCAATTGAAGACATAGGAAAAGCTATCAATTTAGAACCAGAAAACCCTTTATATCACTTTAAAATTGGTGAATATTTATTTGCTATAAATCAGTCAAAAAAAGCTGCATTGGCATTTGAACAAGCCATCAAACTAAAGCCTGATTATACTGAAGCCCTTGAAAAGCTTGGTGAACTATATATGATTGTGAAAGAATATGGTAAAAGTGATAGCTGTTGGCATCAATTATATCTTCTAGATAAAACCAATAGTAAGGCTGCCTATTACAGAGGGTTGATGTATAAAGACAAAGGAGATACCACAAAAGCCATCCAATCTTTTATATACGCAGCCGAATTAGAAGAAAAATATATAGAACCAAGGTTGCAATTGGCCATCATTTTTGCCGCTAAAAACAATCCTTTATGTTTAACTTATTTTGATTTGGTATTAAAACAAAACCCTAAATGTTGGGAAGCCTACCAAGCCAGAGGAGACTATTTTAGAAGAAAAGGGATGAATGCCATGGCTATTAAAGACTTTGACCAAGTATTGTATTATAACCGTGAGAACTTTTTAGCCAATTATAATGCAGGTGTTATTTTCTATTCAGAAAAGAAATATAAAAGTGCTTTGGATCAGTTTAGCAATGTAATCAGTAAAAATCCTGAATATATTTATGCCTATTATAGTAGAGCGTTGTGTTATGAAAAAATGAATGACAAAGCCAATGCTATTGCAGATTTGATAACAGTATTAAAAATAGATTCAAGTTTTAATGAGGCTAAGATTTATTTAAAAGAACTGAAAAAGAAATAACCATGAAGAGTATTCTAAGTAAAATATATTTAGTGTATGTTTTCTTTTGGGTCTTGTTTTTCTTCCTTCTCCTCTACCCTCTTTTTTGGTATTATTTATCAGATGAGAAACGATATACAAAAGCCCATAAATTAAGAGTATTGTGGGGAAGATTGTTGTTAATTACTTGCTTAACCCGTAAGAAAATATATTTTGAAGAACCGTTTGACAAGAACAAACTATATGTAATTATTGCCAACCACAGTTCGTTTTTAGACATTGCAACCTTGGCAGTTGCCTTGCCTGTAGACTTTAATTATATAGCCAAAATAGAATTGGCCAGAATACCCGTATTTGGCATATTCTTTAGAACCATAGATATTGCTGTAGACCGCAAAAGTCCAATACAAAGTGCCAAAGCATATATGAGGGCCAATTTGCAATTAAAAAACAAAGTAAAAAGTATCGTTATTTTTCCTGAAGGCGGTATTAAAAAACAAGCACCTAAACTCTCCCCGTTTAAAGAAGGTGCCTTTAAAATGGCCATAGAAAATAAAGTATATATATTGCCTGTTTCTATGCCTGATAACCACAAAAGACTTTATAGCGAAAACAATGGAGCATCGCCCGGTATGATGCGGGTATATATTCACAAACCTATAGATACTTCAAATATGAAAGTTGAACAGGTGAAAGAGTTGACCAACGAAGTGTTTCATATCATCAATAGTAAATTGTAATGAGTATAACTTCTAAAATCTCTATTGATACATATATACAACAATTTACAGGTTGTACACTTATAGATGTGAGATCAGAAGATGAATATATACAAGGCCATATACCAGATGCTATAAACTATCCTTTGCTTAAAAATGAAGAACGAAAACAAGTTGGTATATGTTATAAACAAAAAGGAAAACAAGCAGCTATTGAATTAGGTTACCAATTGGTAGGTTTGCATTTTGCTACTTATATTAAAGATATACTTAAACTTACCCAAAATAAGCCCATTGTGTTTTATTGTTTTAGAGGCGGACTCAGAAGCACCATTATGTCTCAATTGTTAAGTAATGCAGGCGAGGTTCCAATATATCAGATAAAAGGAGGTTATAAAACTTATAGACATTGGGCCAAAAAAACCATGGAAACCACCAAACATATATATATATTGGGTGGATTTACAGGGTCTCAAAAAACCGAAAGAATTCACACATTTGCTGAATTAGGTATGCAAACCATAGATTTAGAGGGATTGGCCAATCATAGAGGTTCAGCACTTGGGCATATCAATAAAACAAAGCAGCCAAGTGTAGAAAGTTTTGAGAACGTATTGGCTTGGCAATGGGCTAAGATAAACCCATTAAAACCTTTGTGGCTTGAAGATGAGAGTAGGTCTATAGGAAAAGTACAAATACCAGAGAGTATTTATAAGCAAATGCGAAATGCTATTACTTTTAGAGTAAATATTCCCATAGATTTAAGAATTAATCATATAATAAATATATATGGCAAAGGCAATAAAAAAGAGCTGATAGAAGCTACCCAAAGTATACAAAAAAGACTAGGTGGCAAACGATGCAATGAAGCCATAGAACATTTAGAAAAAAACGACATTAAAGCTTGGGTAGAAATACTTCTAGAATATTATGATGATGGATATAAATTTGGTCAAAACAAAAGAAATATATTATCGGTTTTAGAAATGGAAGTTGAAACTTTTGAAAACTATATAGAACATACTTTTCCACATACATTAACTAAAGTGCTTATTTCGTTAGGAGGCAATATAGGACAAGTTTCTGAAACGTTTGAAAGAGCTAAAGAAAAGATTGCTGCAACCATTGGCTCTATCAATAACCAATCAGCTATATATAAAACAGCAGCTTGGGGTAATACCAACCAACCAGATTTTTTAAATCAAGTAATTGAAATATATACATCATTACCTGCACATCAGCTGATGAAGCAATTGTTACATATAGAAGAAAGTTTAGGCCGAACACGTTCAGTAAAATACGACCCAAGAACACTTGATTTAGATATTTTGCTTTATGGAAATCAAACGATTCAATCAGATGAGCTCACTATCCCCCACCCTAAAATTCAAGAACGTAAATTTATTTTGATTCCATTGCAAGCATTAATTCCAAGTGCCATTCATCCCAAATTGAATCAAACATTTACTCAACTTTTAAAAGACTGCACAGATGATTTGGCAGTTGAAAAGATATAAATAATTAATAGTAACTAAAACCCAACATATATTTGCTTTCGATATGAATATATCTTTTACAAAATATCAAGGAACTGGGAATGATTTTATCATGCTCGACAATAGAAATCACTTATATTCAGATTTAACAACTGAACAAATAAAATATATATGTGATAGAAGATTTGGAATTGGTGGCGATGGACTTATTTTACTTGAAAATATAGAAGAGGTAGATTTTAAGATGGTATATTATAATGCTGATGGAAATGAAAGTACCATGTGTGGCAACGGAGGAAGGTGCATCACCATGTTTGCTCATCAGCTACATGTTATACAAAACATCACAACTTTTTTGGCCATTGATGGCAAACACCAAGCATCAGTTTTAAAAGATGAAATAAAACTTCAAATGAATAATGTTTTGCGAGTGAAAGTAATAGATAAGAACTATGAACTTAATACAGGTTCACCTCACTATGTTTCATTTGTAGAGCAAGTTCAATCTTTTCCTGTATTTGATAAAGGCAAAGAAATTAGAAATAATGATACATATATAAAAGAGGGAATCAATGTAAATTTTGTTGAAGTATTATCTACAAATCATATATATGTAAGAACATATGAAAGAGGTGTAGAAGACGAAACACTTTCTTGTGGCACAGGTTGTACAGCTGCTGCAATTTCTTATCATAAAAAATATATTCATCAAGAAGGGAATCAATGTATATATATAACTACTCCCGGCGGAAATTTACAAGTGCATTTTTTTGCAAATGAAACAGGTTATACAGATGTATGGCTTGAAGGTAAAGCCACTAAAGTATTTGAAGGAACAATTATTATATAACCAATGAAATTACATACTATAAATACAGGTTTATTTAAATTAGACGGAGGAGCCATGTTTGGCATTGTACCTAAAGTTATATGGAATAAACTTCACCCAGCTGATGAAAATAATTTATGTAATTGGGCCATGCGTTGTTTGCTTATAGAAGATGGAAACAGACTAATATTAATAGACAATGGAATTGGTAACAAACAGAGTGAAAAGTTCTTTGGATATTACCAATTGAGTGGAGATGATTCTTTACAAAAATCAATTGAAAAACTTGGATTTGGTATGGATGATATCACTGATAATCTTCTCTCTCATTTGCATTTTGACCATGTAGGTGGTGCAGTAAAATGGAATAACGACAGAACCAATTACGAGCTTACCTTTAATCAAGCAAACTATTGGACCCACAGCAAACATTGGATTACAGCTACCCAGCCCAATGCCAGAGAAAAAGCATCGTTTTTAAAAGAAAATATAAGGCCTATGCAAGAGTCAGGTCATTTAAAATTCATAGATGAAGAAACTTTTGGTTATGACAATCTAACTTGGCAAACCAGCTCAGGCCATACCGATTCTATGATCATCAGTAAAATAAAATACAAAAACAGAGTGATTTGTTTTGTGGCTGATATGTTCCCTTCTATTCATCATATACCTGTAAATTATCATTTAGGATATGATATTAGTCCGTTGGTTATCATGGACGAAAAAGCCAAGTTTTTGAAAGAGGCCGTTGAAAATGACTATATACTTTTTTTTGAGCATGACCCTATTAATGAAGCATGTACAGTAGAACTTACAGAAAAAGGATATAGACCCAAAGATATATTTAAGCTTTCTGATTTAGGCTAATAAATACATCTCTAGCAATGCTAGTGAACCATAAAAATAAAACTACAGAGATACTTATACTATATAGGTTTATAATGGCGTGGTTTAATGAAGAAACGGCATAGATAAGAACCATAACAGTTATAGATATAATAATACCAGCAGGTACAACCCTTACCATCAAAAAATAAAGTTTTGACAATAAATCTTTGCTATATTTAGTGGCTTTGAGTCCGGTGCGTTTGATGTATATATTTTTTAAAGATTCATAACATATTTCATAAAGTAAATATGGTATAGTAAGAAATATAAAAGTTAAAAGTATGATTGGAAAAATGATAATTGCAAACACAATTCCCAAGATAATTTGAATAAGTTTGAGTGCGTTAGAAGAAGATTTAGGCAGATTGAAAAGAGTTTTGATTGATTTGAAAAACAATGTGAACACAAAGAATTTTTTTAAGAAATGATATATATAGAACATGTTTTCTATGTCAGCAAAAATGAGACTTTCAGGAATCACAATTGGACCTCTATTTCCTTTAGTGAATTTGAAAGAATGTATATTGTTAATTTCAGCTTCTGTTTTAGAACTTAATAATTGATAGGCTTGATTTAAGGCAATAAATTGCTGGTTGCTATAGGCATCAGGGTTCACATCAGGATGGTAAACCAATGCCATACTTCTGTAGGCCTTTTTAACAGCATCAAGGGTTACAGGTCTTTTTAATTGAAGAATATGTATAGCTTCATTAATGTTCATGATCTTTCTTATGATTCAGTTTACTATGTTTAAATCCATAAGTAAAATAAATAATCAAACCAATTAATAACCATATACTAAAACCAACCCAATTGATCCAACTAAGTTTAGCAACCAAAAAACCATTAGTTAACAAACCCAAAACAGGAATTAAGGATGACTTTTTAACCACCGTTCTAAACAATATATATGTACTAAAAATCATATATATATACATTGGAATTTTTTCTCTAAACAACTCCCAAGTATTATAATCAAAAAAGGTTTCAACATCAGTTGGGAAGTATAAATATACGATATAAAAAACAACTAGTACAATTATAGGAGCAATATATCTACCATTAAAATACGGCACTTTAAACTTTCCTGAGTTTGGTTCAGGGTCTTCTTCAAGCAGCATCACCCCACCGCACACCAACATAAAGGCAAATAAGGTACCTATGCTAGTCATATCAGTTACTGCTCCTAAAGTTAAAAAAGAAGCAGGAATAGCTACCACCAAACCTGTGATAATTGTAGAGAAGGCAGGCGTTTTATATTTAGGATGAATTTTAGAAAAACGTTTAGGTAATAAGCCATCTCTACTCATGCTCATCCATATACGAGGTTGACCCATTTGAAAAACTAAGAGAACAGAAGCAATGGCTACAATAGCACTCAATGCAATTATTATAGAAACATTAGGTAAACCTATTTCTTTAAAGGCATATGCCAATGGATCACCCACTCCCAGTTTAAAATAAGGAACCATTCCTGTAAGCACAAGTGAAACGGCAACATATATAACCGTACAAATAGCTAAAGATAAAAACATACTTTTAGGCAAATCGCGTTGTGGGTTATGGCATTCTTCGGCTGTGGTGCTAATGGCATCAAAACCAATATAAGCAAAGAAAACACCTGACACACCTTTGAGCACACCTCCGAGTCCTTTTGGTGCAAAAGGGCTCCAATTACCTGTGTCTACATAAGCTGCACCAATGCCTATGACAAATAGAATAGCTATAAGTTTGATAAGCACCATGATGTTTCCAGCATTTTTACTTTCTTTAATACCAATATATACAAGCCAAGTAATAAAAACAGTAATAAGTACCGCCGGCAAATCAAATATGATATGAAAACCATTAATGGTGGGGCTTGAAATCCATGCTTCGTAACCATCTTTCATCTCTCCGGTGAGGTTGCATGAGCAATGACCCTCTTTTATCCATTTAATTGCATTGTTATAATCATCTTCAGAAGTAAACCAATCAGTAGTAATCCAAGCAGGAAGTTTTAAGTGTAAGGCATCATTCATAAAAGAAGTGAAATAATCGCTCCATGAAATAGCTACAGCTATATTGCCCACCGCATATTCCATTAATAGATCCCAACCTATAATCCAGGCCATCAATTCTCCAAAAGTGGCATAGGCATATGTATAAGCACTTCCTGAAACAGGTATTCTACTGGCAAATTCAGCATAACATAAAGCTGAGAATGCACAGGCCAAAGCAGTAAAAACATATAATAATGAAGTAGCCGGCCCGCCTTCTGACAAAGCAGTACCTATGGTGCTAAATATTCCTGAACCTATAATGGCGGCAATACCCATAGCTGTCAAATCTTTAAGCCCTAGATGTTTGCTTAAAACATGGGTATCGCTATCAGGAGGAGGAGCCGCTAAAATATCTTTGATGGTTTTTTTTCTAACCAGTCTTTTCATATTACATTTTGTTAAAATTATTCACATAAACACACTTACACAAATGTTTGTGAACTGCTGCAATAATAATACTTAATGACAGAAATGAACAAAAAATTCATATCAGTGTTAATACAATTTGAATTTATTATTATTTTCGTAATCAAAAATCAACGTATTTTGCATCACAATTACATATGAAAGAACAAACACAAGTACTTAACAAAGCCACGTTTAACAACAAACAAAACCCTTTTCAGGAGAGGCTTCGCGATTTAACTAATACGTATTTTCAAACCCACGACATCAATCCTACAGGCGATTTTAGATTGTATCTTAAAACATTCATTTTAGTGCCTGCTTTTTTCGGACTCTATACTTGGATTGTGTTTTTTACACCTGTATGGTGGGTAGCCCTTTTAGGTTTAGCCTTATTTGGCATAGTGAAAGCTCTTATAGGCTTTAATGTCATGCACGATGCTTGTCATGGTAGTTATTCTACCAACAAGAATATCAACAATTTTGTTAGTTATAGCATGAATATGCTTGGTAGCAATGCATTCTTTTGGAGAATTAAACACAATATTGTTCATCATACTTATACCAATGTAGATGGTATTGATGATGATATCATGAAATCTCCAATCATGCGTTTTTGCGAATCACAACCTCGCAAAGCTCACCACAAATACCAACATATTTTTGCTCCAATGTTGTATTGTTTAGCTACTGTTTTCTGGGTATTCTTCGCTGATTTCGAAAAATATTTTGGTAAAAGAATTAGCACTACGCCTATCAACAAAATTCCTTTAAAAGAACACATCGTTTTTTGGTTAACTAAATTATATTATGGCGTATTTTTTATTGCTATTCCATGTTATGTGGTTGGAGTTGGCAATTGGGCTATAGGTTATTTCTTTTACAATGCTGTTTTCGGATTTGTGATGTCATTAGTTTTTCAATTGGCTCACGTTGTTGAGAAAACACATTTTGTAGATGCCAATAACAGAAAAGTACAAATCAATTCTGAATGGGCAGCACATCAAGTAGACACCACTGCTGATTTTGCTCCTAATAGTAAAGTTGTTAGTTGGTTAATGGGGGGATTAAATTTCCAAACCATTCACCATTTGTTTCCAAGAGTAAGTCATGTTCACTACCCTGCTTTACAGCCATTGGTGATACAAGCTTGTCAAGAGTTTAATATTGAGTATAATGTTTATCCAACTATGGGTGAAGCAGTTAAATCTCACTTAAGATTCTTGAAATATTTAGGAAATAACAATTAAATAAAATTTATATCTTTTGAAAAGCCTCGAATCAATCGGGGCTTTTTTTATTGATAAAAATCATAAAAAAAACCTTTGTTGCTGTAAGGAGTTATTAAAGTTACCTATTAAATTCGCAGCATCATAAACCACAAAGTAAAAACAAATTTTTAATCATATGAATTTTCAAAATAGACACATTGGTCCAAATGAAATTGAAACTGCCGAGATGCTTAAAACTCTCGGTATGAGTAGTATTGATGAACTTATCAATAAAACTATTCCAGCTCATATACGCAGAAAAACGCCTATGAATTTGGCTGCACCAATTGCAGAGCACGAACTATTGGCTGAACTAAAACAGACAGCTTCTAAAAATAAAGTGTTTAGAAGTTATATCGGGATGGGTTACTATGGAACTTTAACACCCAATGTTATTTTAAGAAATATTTTAGAAAACCCAAGTTGGTATACTCAATACACTCCTTACCAAGCTGAAATAGCTCAAGGACGTTTAGAGAGTTTATTAAATTACCAAACTTTGGTATGTGATTTTACTGGTTTAGAAATAGCCAATGCATCTTTACTTGATGAGGGTACTGCAGCTGCAGAAGCCATGCATATGTTGCATGCACAAGCTGTCGATGGGAAAGATAAATTTTTTGTAGCCAATGATGTTTTTCCTCAAACCAAAGATATATTAGTTACCCGTGCTGAACCGGTAGGTATTAAATTGGTTTTCGGAAATGCATCTGAGTTTACCTTTGGTGAAGGCTTTTTTGGAGCTTTGGTTCAATACCCTAACGTAAACGGAGAAGTATCTGATTACTCAGATTTTTGTGCAAAAGCAAAAACAGCGGGAATATATACCGTAGCTGCAACAGACTTAATGGCACTTACTTTAATCAAATCACCAGGAGAAATGGGATTTGATGTGGCAGTTGGGTCATCTCAACGTTTTGGCGTACCGATGGGATACGGCGGACCACACTCTGCTTTCTTTGCAACTAAAGATGAGTTTAAACGCAATATGCCAGGTAGATTGATAGGTGTAAGTATAGATTCACAAGGAAACAGAGCACTACGTATGGCTCTTCAAACACGTGAGCAACATATTCGTAGAGAAAAAGCAACTTCTAATATTTGTACTGCTCAAGTATTGTTAGCCAACATGGCTGCCATGTATGCAGTATATCATGGTCCTAAAGGATTAAAAGAAATTGCTACTGATATTTACAACAAGGCGGCTACCTTGTCGCAATCTCTTAAAGACCTTGGATATACAGTGCTAAACAAAAATTTCTTCGACACCATTGCAGTTGAAGCAGATACTAAAAAAGTAGAAGCATTAGCCTTACAACAACAAATCAATTTCAGATACGAAAACGGAAAAGTATATATCGCATTAGACGAAACCGTTTCTGAAAAAGATTTAAATGATATTGTAGCCATTTTTGCAGCGGCTAACGGAAGAACACCGAATTTAGTTCCATCATCAAAAGTTGAATTAGGCAACTTGAGCAGAACTTCAGATTACTTAACACATGCTAATTTCAATAGTTTTCATAGCGAAACAGAAATGTTGCGTTATATCAAATCATTAGAATTAAAAGATTTATCATTAGCCAACAGCATGATAGCTTTAGGGTCTTGTACCATGAAGTTGAATGCTACAGCAGAGATGATTCCTGTGAGTTGGCCTGAGTTTGGAGCATTGCATCCGTTTGCCCCTCGTGAGCAAGCTGCCGGTTATACCCAAATATTTGCTGAATTAGAGCACCAATTAAAAGAAGTAACAGGATTCCATGGCATCTCTTTACAACCCAATGCAGGAGCTCAAGGTGAGTATGCAGGTTTGTTAGTGATTAGAGCTTATTTACAATCTATTGGTCAAGGTCATAGAAACATTGCTTTGATTCCAGCATCAGCACACGGTACTAACCCAGCATCTGCGGTGATGGCAGGTATGAAAGTAGTGGTAACTAAAACCGATGCTAATGGAAATATAGATGTGGATGATTTAAAAGCTAGAGCTGAAGAATATAAAGACAATTTAGCTTGTTTAATGGTTACCTACCCTAGTACTCACGGGGTGTTTGAAGAAACCATTATTGATATATGCAGCATGATTCATAACTATGGCGGACAAGTATATATGGACGGTGCTAACATGAACGCTCAAGTGGGATTGACTAGTCCGGCATTGATTGGAGCCGATGTATGCCATTTAAATTTACACAAAACATTTTGTATCCCTCACGGTGGTGGTGGACCTGGCATGGGCCCAATTGGTGTAGCTGAACATTTAACACCTTTCTTACCTGGTCACGCGGTAGTGGACATGAAAAATGGAGATAAAGCTACACATGCTGTATCAGCAGCCCCATGGGGAAGTGCAAGCATTTTGTTGATTAGTTATATATACATCAGATTGATGGGAGATGAAGGATTGACTAACGCCACTAAATATGCTATCTTCAATGCTAACTATATGAAATGTTTGTTAGAGAAACATTTTGATATATTGTATACAGGCACAAACGGAACATGTGCACACGAGATGATAGTGGATATGCGTAAATACAAAAACACTTTAGGAGTAGAAGTAGAAGACATAGCTAAACGATTGATGGATTATGGATTCCACGCTCCTACAGTAAGTTTCCCTGTGGCAGGTACTTTGATGATAGAACCAACAGAAAGCGAAGCAAAAGCAGAGTTAGATCGTTTTTGCGAGGCTTTAATTAGCATTAAAAATGAAATAGATGAGATAGCTACCGGAGCAGCTGATAAGTTAGACAATGTGCTTAAAAATGCACCACACACCTCAACCATGATTATCACAGATGAGTGGGAACATAAATACAGCAGAGTAAAAGCTGCCTTCCCATTAGCTTGGGTAAAAGATCGTAAATTCTGGCCAACGGTAGGAAGGGTAAACAACACCCATGGCGATAGAAACTTGATATGTACTTGCTTGCCAACAGAGGCTTATGCTGAGGCGTAATTCAAGCTTTTAAAATATAGAAAAGGCCGACTGAAAAGTTGGCCTTTTTTGTTGGGGAATAGAATTTAAGGAACTTCTTTAATTATCTTAATTTTCACATTACATTTTCAACAAGCCGCTGATGGATAGATCTTCATCAATTTTAGGCCAATGTATACCATACCCAGAGGAGAAATTTTTAAATTATTTTGATCTTCTTTCGAAGCATTATTTAGCTTGGTTGAAATTTCAGATAGCTTTATTTTTAATTCAATTCCATTAACTAATAGTGTTAAGTAACCATCTGAAACTAATACTGATTCAATATTATAAAGTTTTTCCATTATTTTTTGTTGTTAAAGAATTTCTCCCATTCTTCTACTATAAAATCGAAGTGTGCATATATTATTTTTCTAATTTCCTTTCTTTCAGACGGAGTAAGTTTGTATCTGTATGTTTCTTCAATTTCAAATTCCTCAATTTTTAACCAAAATTTACATTCCATATCACCTTTTTCTGCGTGTATATGGATAGGCTCATTTCCTTAATTTGAGAAGAAAAACAACCTCCATCCTCTCATTAATAAAATCGTAGGCATTTTTGTGATACAAATATAAGACTTAAATCTTTTTTAAATGATTAGAACAGAAATAGAATTATCAAATCCAATTAATCCAAATTTGAAACCTATCAAATCTGTGTGTTTGGTTGATCCTGGAGCAACCTACTTATGTATTCCATCTCATATAGCATCACAATTAGGTTTAAAAGAATTGCAAAAGCGAGAAGTAAAATTGGCTGATGGTAACTCGAGTTTAGCACCTTATGTTGGGCCTATCAAAGTGGTATTTGAGGACAGGCTTTGTTTTGTTGGAGCCATGGTATTAGGAGATGAAGTGCTCTTAGGAGCAATACCAATGGAAGACATGGACTTGGTTATTCATCCTAAACTATTAAAAATATCTGTGAACCCTGAAAAACCGATTGTGGCAAGTGGGTTGGCGAAGTGAGTTAAATTAATTTACTTAAAGTTATTAAATTTAAAGTATAATTTTAACTTAATAAAAAAAATAGTTTTAAATTTGTCCCATTAATGCCTAATTTATATATTATTTCAGGTTGTAACGGTGCAGGTAAAACAACGGCATCATTCACCATATTACCTGAGATATTAGATTGCCATGAGTTTGTTAATGCAGATGAGATTGCTAAAGGATTATCACCCTTCAATCCGGAAAGTGTTGCTATTGAATCAGGAAGGATTATGTTGAAACGTATCAGGGAATTAATGACCCATCAAGTTGATTTTGCATTTGAAACTACTTTAGCAACAAAGTCGTACACAAAATTAGTTGAAAAGGCAAAAGAAGCAGGCTATCAAGTTCACTTACTATATTTTTGGTTAAATTCACCAGAACTAGCCATCGAAAGGGTAGCTAAAAGAGTGAGTTTCGGAGGGCACAATATTCCCGAAGAAGTCATTAGAAGAAGGTATAAAAACGGACTCGAGAATTTGTTTAGACTTTTTATTCCCATTTGTGATGAGTGTTCAATATTTGATAATTCTGAATTACCTTTGAAACCAGTTGCAAAAAGCATTAAAGGAAACATAACAATTTTTGATCTTGATGTTTATCATATTATAAAACATGGAAACAACTAAAAAAGAATACGACGAATTCACTCAAAAAATATTGAATGGTGCAGCAATTGCTCTAAAAAAACTTGTCCTCAAACTTCGCGAAATGGATGAGGAACTTGTTTTCAGCAGAGATGGGAAAATAGTCAGAGTAAAAGCCAAAGATATTGAGGTTTAATCACCCCAACTTCAAGCTCAGTCCTATCCTTTTTCTCACCAAGTCTACTTCCAATACTTTTACTTGAACCACTTGTCTTAGTTTCACTATTTCATTAGGGTCTTTTATATATCGGTCGGCCATTTGCGACACATGCACCATGCCATCTTGTTTTACTCCTATGTCTACAAAACATCCAAATTGTGTGATGTTAGTAACAATGCCCGGCAATGTCATTCCTGGTCTGAGGTCTTCAGGTTTTCTGGCATC
>CANHGM010000040.1 GCA_947460345.1 Bacteroidota bacterium
CCAAAAGCACCTCAGTTTATTTTAAATTATAATATGCAAGCCCGTAAGAGTATAGATAATAAATATAAAACTTTAGGGGCTAACGATCAAAACAGCTCTGTAAATGCGATGGTATTATATAATTTAAAAACAAAAGGAATACAACACAGCATTAATATAACTTACACAACTGTATTTAGAGTTGATAAAATATATACTCAAAACGATAACCATATGAATATATATTCAGCAGGTTTAAGAGAGCAATTTATAAAATTAAATACTACATTAGATTTCCAATATTCAAAAACAGAATTAATTGATTTAAATGGTTATACACCTATTAATCAGTCGTTTGATGCTAGGTTGAAATACCAAAGTAAAAAGTTGAAAACATATTTCGGAATAGGATATACTAGGTCAGAAATGTTGTTAGAGAGATTTGGCAGTTCAAAAAGTCATAGGAATATATATTCTTTTATCATGAATATGCAAATGAACAAAAAAATGCAATTGGATATT
This sequence comes from Bacteroidota bacterium, assembly GCA_947460345.1. GTDB lineage: Bacteria > Bacteroidota > Bacteroidia > UKL13-3 > UKL13-3 > CANHGM01. Next base: position 502 of record CANHGM010000040.1, read on the forward strand.
GAAGCTAGTGCATTGCCATATATAGGCACAATTAATACAAACTTGAATTACAACGAAATTAATATATATGCTAGGTTTACTTATTTAATTTCAAGTTTTTTGAGGAAGTAATTTTAACAAATTCTTCGGCTTGATGTTTTTGCATATATAATTCAACTGATTTGTGATACCTCTTCACTCTTAAATCTTCTTTTTTAATAACTTCAATATATATATCTTTAGGCTGCAATTTAAGTTTAGCAATAAAAGAGTCAATAGGTAAAGATAAATCGCCCATTATATTTTCATACGGACTTATTGATTCAATTTCAGGGCGAATAAATTCTATCCATTTATCAGCAAAAACTACTATGCTCTTATCGGGAATATGGCTATATTTTTTATTGATTTCTTCAAACCTAGAAGCAAAATTTTGAATATTCTTTACTTTAGCTATGTAATAGTTTTTGCCAAATGTGTTTATAAAAAATGATACACACATAAACAAAATAAGGTAAATATTTATGTGTATTCTTTTGCTGTATATATATAATGATAAGATTGACCAAAACAGACAAAAAATAGCTACGGAATAAAATCTATAATGAGCTATTCCAATGGCGTTGTTTGCCCTCATTAAGATAGGAAGTGTTATATATAAAATACCCATACAGCCAACTGAAATAGCTAATGCATTAGGATAAAAAGAACCAGTTTTTTTTATAATCGTTTTTGAATAAAGTATATAGGCAGCTATGATGCTAATGGGCAATAAAAACCATGCTGTTATAGATTGACAAAACAGAAAGTTTATCTGGTTAAAAAATTGAATGGATATTGTAGCAATTATATCTTTTATTACTGAAAAATCTAAAGGTACATTGTAGTGTATTTTATTCCATATAAAGTAATTAGCATATATAAAAACAACTTCTAGTATAAATAAAAAAATGCATGTCCATACTAGGTATTTAAAGTTTTTGAAATCTCTTTGTTTATAGAATTTAATAGCAAAAACAGCTAGACCTAAGATAGCTATAATGGCTTGATATCTTATCCCTACAAGCACCAAATTATATAAACTCAACTTTATAATATTCTTAATTGTAACGTTGTTTGAAATTTGAAGTTTTTGTAGTTCGATAAAATAAAGAGAAAAGACACAAATCAGTGGTACTTCGCTCCAGCATTGGTAATACATATCGAGCATATATCCACCAAAAAACAGAGACAAGAAAACCAAACTATATTGGTTAAAATATTTGTGAATTTTTCTAAACGCAAAGAAGATAAAAATGAGGTTAACAAGTTTAAAAGAAAACCAAATAGGGATGCTTGTTAGTTTTGATAGAAGGCCAATGCATAAAGGATACAAAGGAGGCCATAAATGGAAAAAATGGTAGTCAAAGTAAAATTGATAGTCAGGAGAGAGCACATTAAAACCCTTGTCATCTGCTATGCTTTGGCTAAGTTTTAAATACCAAGGAGCATCAAGTGTGATACCACCATAAGGGTCAAAATAGGAATTGATAGCAACAGAAATGATAATCAATCCAAAAGGAATAAAATATCCATACGTTGAATTTAAAACTTCAATTGTTTGGTTCGCTATTTTCTTTATTTGAATCAAAGTTTCAAAAATAGTTGTAAACAAAGGTTAATAACCAATGTTTATTATTTAGCCTTATTCATTTTTTATTTATAAGTATTTTTGTATTCTAATAAAATACATGATTAAGCACGAAACAATAGATAAGATATTTAGAGAAGCTAGGATTGAAGATGTAGTGGGAGAGTTTGTTACGCTTAAAAAAAGAGGAGTAAACTTATTGGGATTGTGTCCTTTTCATAACGAAAAATCACCTTCATTTACGGTTACTGCAGCAAAAGGTATATTTAAATGTTTTGGATGTGGCAAAGGAGGTAATGCAGTTACTTTTATTATGGAGCATGAAAATTATTCATATCCTGAAGCTCTTAAATGGTTGGCTCAAAAATATCATATAGAAATTGAAGAAGATTTAGATAAGACCATTGAGGAATCTAAAGCAGAAAATAAAGAAAGAGAGAGTTTGCTTATAGCACTTCAATGGGCGGCTGATTATTTTACTGATAATTTACTGAATAAAGAAGAAGGCCAAAATATTGGCTTGAGTTATTTTGAAGAAAGAGGTTTTAGAAATGATACCATTAAAAAATTTGCGTTAGGTTACTGTATGGATGCCTGGCACGACTTTGCCGACAATGCAATTAAATCGGGTTATTTACCTGCATATTTAGAAAAAGCAGGGCTTATAAAACAGAAAGAGAACAGCCAAGAGTATTTTGATTTTTTTAAAGGCAGGGTGATGTTCCCTATTCAAAATTTAGCAGGAAAAGTTGTTGGGTTTGGTGGACGTGTATTACAAAAGGATGCTAAAACAGCTAAATATTTAAACAGTCCTGAAAGCGAGGTTTACCATAAAAGTGATGTGCTTTATGGAGTGTATCAAGCTAAAAAATCTATCTCACAACTTGATAATTGTTATTTGGTAGAAGGATATACAGATGTGATTACGCTACATCAATCAGGGATTGAGAATGTGGTTGCTTCTAGTGGCACGTCATTGACTGATGGGCAAATAAAGCTTATCAAAAGGTTTACTGAGAACGTCACAGTATTATATGATGGTGACTCAGCTGGTATTAAAGCGAGTTTAAGAGGGATTGATTTGTTGTTAGCAGGAGGATTAAATGTAAAAGTTGTAAAGTTTCCTGATGGCGAAGATCCAGATTCTTATTGTAAAAAAATAGGAGATGAAGAATTTAAAGAATATTTACAAAAAGAGAGAAAAGATTTTATAACGTTTAAATCTAAGTTATTGTTAGAGGGAAATGAAGGTGACCCAATAGCAAGAGCAGAAGTGATGCGGAATGTTGCTGCCAGTGTAGCTAAAATCCCCGACCATTTAAAAAGAGAAGTATATATACAAGAGTGTGAAAAAACATTTGGCTTTGCAGCTGAAATGTTTGCTAAGGAAATAGCACAAGTAAGAAGAAATGAAAAAATTAAAAACGATGACCAGCAAGAGTATGCCGCAAAGCCTGCTTTTACCAACGTTCAGGTACCTTTAATTTCTGACAAACCTATAACAGATGAATATATAGAGAAAGATTTGATAAGGGTAATGTTTGAATTTGGGAATTTGTCTTTTAATGATACAGAAACTGTTAATAAATATATATTTAGAGACTTAAAAGATAGTGAGATTACTTTTGAACTCAAAAATATTGAGAAGTGTTTTGAATATATAGTAACTATAGATGCAGAGAATATTGAAGAATTACTTATAAAGCACCCTGATCCAGAAATAAATTCATTAGCTGTAGATATTTTAAACGCAGCACCAATTATCAGCCCGCATTGGAACAGTAGATACGAAGTAGATATAAAGCCTAGAGAAAAATCTTATAAGCAAGACACTATAAAAGTAATCAATTTATTAAAGATTAGAAAGGTTGACAAAATATTGTCGGTTTTACAAAAAGACCTGAAGAGCAGCACCACAGATGAAGAGGTGCAAAACAATCAGATGTTAATTATGCATTATAAAAAAGTAATTAAAGAACTTTGTGATTTTAGTGGTACTGTAGTGATCAAATAAAAAAACCTGCCTTTTTAAAAAAGCAGGTCTTCTTAAGATTTTATATGAAAATAAATTAAGACTTAGTAATTCTGCGAGTTAGTAATCTACCTCTGTCGTTCAATCTAACAATATATACACCATCAGGTAAATCAGATACATCTAATTTTGAATGGCCTTCTAAGTTAGAAATTACTTTCACTCTGTTGCCAATGATATTTAAAATCTCTACTTGATAACTGAATTTAGAGTCGAAGTTGATATTGATTTCGTTTTGAGCTGGGTTTGGATAAACAGATAGCTCAGGTAATTTAGATAAGTTGTTGTTTACACCTAATGCCCATGAGTTAATATTAAAGGTAATAGTGTCAAAATTATTTGTACCATCAACTTTAAGTCCTAAGGTAATTTTGCCTAAACCTGAGATATTATTTGGATTTACTTTAACACTAAATAGTAATGCTGTTTTGTTAGCTTTTAAAGTGAAATTATTACTATCAGGTATAGGGTCGAAACATGATATAGCGTCACATAGTTGAGTAGTCCAACCGGTTTGTAAATTTTGACTTAGCTTATACCAGCTAAATTTAATATCTGTATTAGTTGTGTTGGTTATATTAATTGAAGATTCAAAATGGTCGCTACTTGGAGTACCTGATAATAATGCATTTTTAGTGGTGACTGTATATGACTGAGAAAAACCAGCTAAACTAAATAATGAAATTAAAGAAAGTAAAATTATTTTTTTCATGATGATTGTATTGCAAATATATTACCGAAGTTTTATAAAGACACTTAAAAGTTAAAGAAAGTTGCTCAAGTGTTTGAATTACTACAAATAAAATTTTAAAGCACACTTATAATTAAAAAAGTTTTAGATTTTAAAACGACATTTGCACCATTATGAATGCGAATGCAAGAGACGGATTGAACTATTTTAAGACAGTCAATATTCAAAGGCTTTTGAATATGATTAAAGTTTTAGGGAGTTATTATCTGTCTAGGATTGTAAAGAAACCCATTCATTGTGGCATGCCAATAAGTGTTTCTATAGAGCCCACTACCAGCTGTAATTTAAGATGCCCACAATGCCCAAGTGGTTTAAGGTCATTTAGCCGAGAAACAGGTATGTTAGAATTTGACACATTTAAAAAAGTGATAGATGAATTAGCCCCAAGTTTAACCTATTTAACATTGTATTTTCAAGGAGAGCCTTATTTAAATCCTCATTTTTTAAAATTTGTGAATTATGCTTCTTCCCAAAATATATATACTGCTACATCTACCAATTGTCATCATATGACCATTGACAAAGCCAAAGAAACCGTTGAAAGTGGTCTTAATAGATTAATTATATCTATAGATGGAACTACGCAAGAAGTATACAAACAATATAGAGTAGGAGGGACACTTACTAAGGTTATAGAAGGAACTAAAATGTTAGTAGATGCTAAAAAAAGTGCTCAAAATACCTCACTCCATATTATATGGCAGTTTATAGTTTTTAAACATAACGAGCATCAAATAGAAGAGTTTAAAGCATTAGCCAAAGCTATTGGGGTTGATGAGCTAGGGATTAAAACAGCTCAAATATATGATTATGAAAATGGGTCTGAGTTAATACCTGAAAACGAGGAATACAGCAGATATTCAAAAGAAGAAGTGATATATACAAGTGGCTATTCTTTAAAAAATAAGTTACTCAATCATTGTTGGCGAATGTGGCAAGGTTGTGTGTTTACATGGGATGGACATGTAGTGCCTTGTTGTTTTGATAAAGATGCTACCCATAAAATTGGGAATATATCTACCCATACTTTTAAAAGTATATGGCACGGTGAGGCATATAAACAATTTAGAAAATCTATGTTGGTTTCAAGAAAAGAAATCGATATTTGCACCAACTGTTCAGAGGGAACAAAAGTTTGGAATTAATATATATATATACGTGAGAAATTTTATCATTAAATTATTGTCAACAGCTGTGTCTGTTTTATTTGCAGCTTACTTTTTAAGCAAAGGCGTACATTTATTAAATGAAAATTTACTATCAGCTTTGATGTTAGCTGTTGTTTTAGGATTATTAAACACATTAGTAAAGCCCATCTTGATTTTATTGACCCTACCCGCAACAATTTTCTCATTAGGGTTGTTTTTATTGGTTATAAACGCCGGAATAATAATGATAGCTGACTATATCATGAAAGAATTTAAAGTGGATAGTTTTTGGTGGGCACTGGCATTTAGCTTCGTGGTATCTATTATATCCTCTATAATTGAGACCGTTTTAAAGAAAGATAAAATCTTGAGAGAGGATGAAAATTAATTATTAAAAATTGCCAAAACAAGTATTAATAGATTTACTAAAACTTAAAAATATATACACAGGCTTAGGTCAGGTGTCAGAGCAATATGCGAATATTATAGAAGAGAATATACATTTATTTCATGAGCATCAATTAGAGCCGGTGTTATATTTACCAAAGGAATTTATTAATAGCGAAAGATATAAAAATATTCACCAATATACTCCCAAACAGTTTGGAAGATACGTGAATAGCGTCAACCCAAAAGTTGATGTTTGGCATAGCCTGCATCAAGACCCAAGCCATAAGCCTAGTAAAGGGTGTAAACATATAGTAACTGTTCACGATTTTAATTTTATATATGAAAAAGAAGGGTTAAATAAATTTCGCAGACTAAAAAAGATAGAAAGTATATTAAAAAAAGCAGATGAGGTAGTAGCTATTTCAAACTTTGTAAAACTTGAAGTTGAAAAATATATACCTAGCATTCAAAAATCTATACATGTTATATATAATGGAGTAGCAGATTTAACAACAATTTTACCTGTAAAACCAACAAAATTTAGTTCAGATTTAAAACCGTTTTTTTTTACTGTGAGTCATATATCAGCCAAAAAAAATTTAATGGTTTTATTAGATATGATGAAGCAAACATCAGAATACAATTTAGTTATTGCAGGTCAATGCAACAATCAATATGGCAAAGAACTGAAAGATTATATATATACTCACAAAATAGAAAATGTAAAAATAATTGGACCCGTTTCTCAAGCTGAGAAAGTATGGCTGTACCAATCGTGTGAAGCATTTTTGTTCCCCTCTTTATATGAAGGATTCGGACTTCCAGTAATTGAAGCATTGCAATTTGCCAAGCCTGTTATTACTTCAAATTGCACAAGTTTGCCAGAGATTGGCTGTGCATATACTGCCAAGTGGGAACACTTTGAGCCATCATATATGTTAGAGGTAGTTAAGAAACATATATATATCCCCAAAAATAAAGACGAGATAAAGTTTTATATTCAAGAGTATAGTTGGATAAAAAATTTAGAGCAGTATATGAAGCTGTATAGTTTGTAATTTTTTTGTTGGTTCGTTTTTAAAAGATTTGTACTTACATTTGTTTTAATAAAAACGTTTTACTCATGTTTAATGATAGAAGGAAATTTATAAAAACAGCAGGCACAGGTCTTTTGGCATCGCTTGCTATACCCTCGTTTGCCAATGAATTGATAAGTGAGTCGGTTATATATCCATCAGATATTTCATTTGAAGAAGATGAAGAAAAATATTGGAAACAAATAAGACAAATGTTTCCTTTATCAAAAGAAAAAATATATTTGAATAACGGAACTATGGGGCCATCTCCATATCCGGTAATAGATACCGTTCATAAATATATGCGTGATGCAGATGAAAACGGAACATATGGGGGATGGGAAAAGACAGCCGAAAAATTAGCTGAGTTTGTAGGAGCAAGTGCTGAGGAAATTGCATTAACACATAATGTTACTGAAGGAATCAATATAATTTGTTGGGGAATGCCATTAAAAAAAGGCGATGAAGTAATAATGACCACACACGAACATGTAGGCGGTGCTGCTCCATGGTTGAATAGAGCTAAACTTCATGGAATTGTAATTAAAACTTTTACTCCAGCCGCTACTGCAGCAGAAACATTGCAAAGAATAAACGATTTAATTAACAAAAAAACGAGGGCTCTTGCTATACCTCACATTCCATGTACTCAAGGTCAAGTGATGCCTGCAAAAGAGATGTGTAAACTAGCTAGAGATAAAGGTATTTTTAGTTTTATAGATGGAGCACATGGCCCAGGTATGTTGCATATTAACTTGCATGATATGGGGTGTGACTTTTATGCTTCGTGTTCGCATAAGTGGATGTTAGGCCCTAAGGGAACGGGGTTTTTATATGTTAGAAAAGAACTATTAGATACCATGCAAACATACTCAGTAGGAGGGAGTGGCTTGCAAGATTGGAATATGAATGTAACACCTTTGTTGTTCAAAGGATATGCACCTGATGCTAAAAGATACTATTATGGCACTCAAAATTTAGCCTTATATAAAGGAGTTGAAAGTGCTATAGATTTTATAAACGCTATAGGATTAGATAGAATAAATAAAAGGATACTGGGATTTGGTAAATATTTTCAAGATGAGTTATTGAAACTAGAAGGAAAGATCGATATGTTAACTCCAACAGAAGATATTTCAAGAGGCTCAGTCATTGGGTTCAGAGTAAAGTCAACACCATTTGGTAAAGTAAGCGAAATTGCTGGAGAAAATAAAATCAGAATTAGAGGTGTGGCTGAAAATGGTTTGAATAGTAACAGAGCTTCATTCCATATTTATAATAACAAAAGCGAAATTGATAAACTTGTTGAAGTAATAAAGAATATCGCTTAACATCAGAATTTAAAGAATCACTTTAAGTATTTAATTAGCAATAATTAAATGTAATCTTATTATTAAGTCTAAATTTAGTGAATTATTTCACTTAATTTTGCTCGCATTTTTTAAAAAATCAATATGAAAAAAATTCTTACTTCAATTTTACTTTTGGTATCGAGTATATATACTTATGCCCAAGTAAATCCTTATCCACTTGTATCTATTGACAGCATTCAATTTGTTAATAGCCAAAAATTATCTCAAGGGTACACTTTACCTGATTATTCCAATGCTAAGTATGGAGACACAGTTCAAATAGAAGGAATTGTGAGTTGGGATCCTCATTTTTATGGATTAAGCAAAAACAGAAAATCTACTTTTCTTCAATCAGCAAATTCAAGTGCATGGTCTGGTGTTGAAGTCATGATTGATTCATCTATTTTTGGTAAAGGAGCAGGAAATCCTACATTAAAAAATTTAAATAATACCACTAAGTTTTATGATAATTTCCAACCAGGGCTAACTGTTAGATGTACTGGTATACTTAAAAATTTCCCTGCAAGTAATAGCCAAACAGGACATACACAAGTGATGTTATTAGACTATGAAAGTATTATCACAAATACATCAGTTACAGCAATAACACCGGCGGTTTTGACTATCGATAAGTTTATGAAAAACAATGGATCGGGAACTCAATCAGTAGTTACTTCTTCAGGCGAGGCCTATGAAGGTGTATATGTTGAATTTAAAAATGTGAGGGTAACAGATAGAAGCCAGGGCACAGGTGCCAATTCAGCACGTTGGTTTTGGACTGTAGTAGACGACTTTGGAAATAAAATTAGAATTAGAGATTATTCAGCTTATTATAGAAATGACGACAATGAGGATACATATATAGCTAATAATTATACAGCACCGGCAACGGGTACATATTTATCTTATATAAGAGGAGTTGTAATTGAGAACATAACAACTTCATCTGGGTTTATAGAATATATGTTGGCTCCATTAATGCCAAATGATGTAGGACCGGCTAATCCATTTATACCTCCGACTATTATTTTTAACAGCAGAAACCCAATGGTGCCTAATTCAACTCAAAGTGTGGATATTAAAGCAAATATCACAGATGATTCTTCAGTGGCAATGGCTACTTTACATTATGCAGTAGGTTTAACCAATAATACTTTTACATCTGTTTCTATGACAAATGTAGGAAGCATATATACAGGTACAGTTCCTCAACAAGCAGATGGTTCATATATAAAATATTGGATTGAAGCTGAAGACAATTTTGGGCATAAAAGCTATTTCCCTGATACTTTTGGAACCAATCAAGATTATATGGTTATAGATGCAGGAATTACAAAAATTAGTCAAATACAAAATACCCCATTTAGTAATGGAAATTCTATCTTTAATGGCGATACTTTAAGTGTTGATATTGCTGGTGTTATTGTTTCAACTGCAGTAACTTCAGATTTAGGAATTATACATTTACAACAAGGTAATGCACCATATTCAGGTATTGCATTAAGACAAAATGTAGGTGATGGCTTAAATCAATTGAAAAGAGGTGATTCAATTAGAATAACTAGAGCAATGGTTAGAGAAATAAATGGGGTAACATGGTTAGACTCATTAAGAGGTAATTACACTGTTGTTTCATCTGGAAACACATTACCTGCTTTTGTAGTTGGAAATATTGATTCTATTGCCGCTAAAGTATATAATTATACAGAACCTTGGGAATCAATGTTGATGAAATTTGATACTTTATATGTAGTAAAAGTAAATGCTGATGCACCAACTGGTCAGTTTGGAGAATGGGCTATGTATTATAGTATAGGAACAGGAATGCCTGGAATTAGAGTGAGAGGTCAATCATCTGATATTGGAACTACTTTTAATATAGATTCATTAGCACAAGATCAAAAGATGAATTTTGTTCAAGGTGTATTTAGCTATAGTTTTAGTAATTGGAAATTGAATCCAAGAAACAAAAAAGATTTGGACTTGTCAAGTTTACCAGATAAAACGCCACCGGTTATATTATTAAATGGAAATTGGACAGATTCATTGTTATTGAACATGAGTTATACTGATCCAGGAGCAACTGCTAGTGATGATAAAGATGGAAATATCAGTTCAAAAATTATTAGAACGGGTAGTATTGATAGTAGTAAGGTTGGAGTTTACCAACTATGTTATAATGTATCTGACTTAGCTGGAAATGCAGCACAACAAGTATGTAGAAATATAATTGTTTATAAAAACACTGGAATAAATTCAATTCAAAATCAATTGACTTTTGCTATATATCCTAATCCAAGTGCTGGTGTTTTTGACTTACAATTAATCCAAAACAAAGAGAAAGCATTTTATACTTTAACTGACGTTTCAGGTAAAATATATATGCAAAAATGGATGACTCAAGCTACCGAAAAAATTGACGTTACAACTTTAGCTAAAGGTATATATTTTGTAACTGTTGTTTCAGAAGGAGTTTCAGCTACCAAAATTATTACTATTCAATAATCTAAACTTATTTTTAAAAAAACCATCTTCAATCTGAGGATGGTTTTTTTTTACAAAATGAAAGCCATCCAATTTGCTTTACATGCTATGATTTTCATATTTGCATGCACTATTGTTTTTCACTTATTGGTGTTAACTCAAGTAGTTCCGTATACAATAGTTTGGGGAGGTAAGTTAAAATCAATTGAAGATATGTTTAGTTTTGAAATAGCTTCAATTTTTACCAATATCTTATTTTTAATAACGGTGTTGATTAGAGCAGAATATATAAAAAAAATAAAGTCACCTAAATTTATCCAAGCCTTGTTTTGGGTAATGATGGTCTTGTTTTTATTAAATACAATAGGTAATTTATTTGCTGAAACAAACATAGAAAGATATGTGTTTACACCCATTACTTTTATTTTATTTGTGCTAAGCATCATTGTTATTAAAAATAGAAAAGCTTTAAATACATAAGCTAACAAAATCATCCTTTATAAATATCTTTGTAACTTAAAACTTAATCATTGAAAAAAATTCTATTTATAAGCAGTGAGTTTCCTCCAGGACCAGGAGGTATAGGGAATCATGGTTTTAATTTAATAAATACATTACAAAAAAAAGGATTTGATACCTATACAGTTACTAATTTAGAAAATGCAACATCAGAAGAAGCACAAACATTTTCAAAAAGTAAAAACTTACGTGTTGTATATATTAAACGCACTCCCTTTATTCAATTTGCTAGATTTTTTTATGCCCTCAAAGCACTTTTAACATTTAAGCCAGATATTATTATCTGTTCAGGGATGTTTAGTTTGTGGGTTGGAAGATTTCTTCAATTTTTTAACAATAAAAAAAGCATTGCCGTAATACATGGAAGTGAAGTTGATAGAAAAGTAAATTGGCAAAGAAAATTAACCAATTGGTCGCTTAAAGGATTTAAAACCATAGTATCAGTTTCAAAATATACTCAGTCATTAATACCAGAGCGTTATCATGATCAGTTGCATATGATTATACCAAATGCTGTTGATATTGAGTTTTTAAATGAATTTAAAAATATACAATTTAAGAAACTTTCAGGCAATCCGGCAATATTGACAGTTGGCAATGTGACATTAAGAAAAGGGCAACATAATCTAATTAAAGCCTTACCTGAAATATTGAAAAAATTCCCACAAGCCCACTATCATTGTGTTGGTCTAAAAACATTAGCTATAGAAAATGAAAAGTTAGCCAAAGATTTGGGTGTGTATAATCATGTTACTTTTCATGGAAAATTAAGTTTAAAAGAGTTGATGGGGGCATATAGAGGTTGTGATATTTTTGCCATGACAAGTGAACACAGACCAGATGGAGATTTTGAAGGTTTTGGTATAGCCATTTTAGAAGCAAATTATTTTGGAAAACCTGCCATTGGTTCTTTAGGTTGTGGTATAGAAGACGCTATAGATGAAGATATTACTGGGTATAAAATTGATCCTCACAATCCAGAGCAAATAGCAAATTCTATTAAGAAAATTATTGACTCATACGATAGGCTTGGTTTGGCAAGTAAAGATTGGGCAAATGCCCACAACTGGGATATTATAGCAGACTCTTATATACAATTGTTCTAATATTAATCAATAGACATTGGTACTTCTATTATCAAAAATTCAGAATCTGTATCAGCTGAAATTGTAAGTTCTTTGGTGTTCCAAATTCCATATCCATCTCTACTTGACATTTTTTGGTCATTTACTTTGATATCACCTTTTAGGTTAAAAATATATACGCCATTGTTTTCATCTTTAAGTTTATAGTTAGATGAATAGCCTTGGTCAAACATACCTAAATGAAACCAAGCATTTTGATGAATCCAAACACCTTCATCGTTCATTTGTGGTGATATTATTTGTTGAAGTTTATTATGTCTATCTTTTATATCAAGACTTATTTGATCATAACGAGGAGTAACATCTTTTTTGTTTGGAATAACCCATATTTGAAGGAATTTTACAACCTTGTCTTGGTTTTTATTGTATTCACTATGCCTGATGCCTGTTCCAGCACTCATCACTTGGATATCTCCATTTCTAATCACAGCTAAATTGTTCATACTGTCTTTGTGTTCTAAATCGCCTTCTAATGGAATGCTTATAATTTCCATATTGCTATGAGGGTGTGAACCAAAGCCCATACCAGCTGCAACAGTATCATCATTAAGAACTCTGAGTGCACCAAAATGCATACGGTCAGGGTTGTAATAATCAGCAAAACTAAAAGTATGGCGGCTATAAAGCCAACCATGGTCAGCGGTCCCTCTTGTTTGGGCTGGGTGAAATATGGTGTTTACCATTGGTTAAAATTGATTGTTAATGAAAATAAGTATATATTTAATTAGCTTTTATCATTTAAAAAATTGCATTACAAATATACTTTTAACGAATTGCCTTTATCAATAATGTAGATTAAGAAAATGACTTATTAATTTTATAAAAGAATTTATTTTAAAATATATATTGACTTTTTTTTTAAAAAAGGCTATATTCGTATCAAATGTTCTTTTATTTATGGGGCTGACTGGAATTGACGGGTTGTGCAGTTCGCAGGTAAGCATGCAGTGGCTTGTAAGTTTCCACTTAAATCAAAATTTACAAAGCCTTAACTGGCAACACTTCTTACGCAATTGCTGCCTAATCAGTAAGATTACGCACCAATAGACTCTTGAAATCGTTGCTCGGTGTGATTTCTATATAGAGTCTCCGCCTCATCGGGACCCATTAAGTGATTGGTATCTAACCTAGTGATGTATAAGAAACCTAAGGTTGAGACTTGGAATGCAAAAGTCCTATCTCTTCCCTACAATTAATTTTTGCTAAGCATGTAGAAAGCTTGATCGTATTCCTTCTCCGGACCAGGGTTCGACTCCCTGCAGCTCCACATAAATAACATTTTTGTTTGGCATATTCTATTATTTTTGTTAGATAATTTTTTTACATTGATAAATCTTAAAGGGAAATTATATGAAACGAGCTCATCTAAAGTGATGGGTATTTTGAATGTGACGCCAGATTCTTTTTATGATGGTGGTAAACATATAAGTTTAAATTTTGCTTTAAAACAATGTGAAAAAATGATTGATGATGGTGCAGACATCATAGATATTGGTGGCCAATCAACAAGGCCTGGGTCTAAACCAATAAGTGAAGAAGAAGAGTTGAGTAGGGTTATACCTATAATTGAGCAGGTGTTATTAAGGTACCCTGATATATATATATCTATTGATACCAATAAAGCTAAAGTGGCCTCATATGCCGTAAAAGCTGGGGCTTGTATTGTGAATGATATATCAGCTGGAGATGATGATGAAGCAATGATAGAAACTGTAGCGACGTTAAATGTACCTTATATATTCATGCACAAACAAGGTAGTCCTGAATATATGCAATTAAATCCAACTTATAAAGATGTTGTATATGATGTTTTTGATTATTTAAACACTAAAAAGAGTATATTTCAGAAAAGAGGAATTGCAGATGTAATTGCAGATGTAGGGTTTGGTTTTGGAAAAACAATAGAACATAATTATTCATTAGCTGCACATATAGATAAGTTTAAAATGCTGAATTGCCCAATACTCATTGGTGTTTCAAGAAAAGGTATGATATATAAAACATTACATACATCAGCTGAGGATGCTTTGATAGGTACGAACGTATTGCATGCATTATTGATAAATAAAATACCCGCTATACTAAGAGTTCATGATGTTAAAGAGGCAAAGCAAACAATTAAAATTATTGAAAAATATAATTTAGGAAAGGAATAAAAAAAACCAATCAAGTTTTATTGATTGGTTTTTTTTATAATTTAAAAACTAAGATTAAAATACGCCTCTTAATTTTTGGGTATTAGCAACTTTATCTATAGCAACTATATATGCAGCAATTCTCCAACTTACATTGTGTTTTTGAGCAGTAGCATAAACTTGTTCGAAAGATTGTTTCATGGTTCTATCAGCTCTGCGATTCACACGTTCTTCGGTCCAATAATAACCTAAACGGTTTTGAACCCATTCGAAATATGATACAGTAACGCCTCCAGCATTAGCTAAAATATCTGGTACCACCATGATGCCTTTTTTATTTAATGTTTCATCGGCCATCCAACTTGTAGGTCCATTTGCACCTTCTACTATTAATTTAGCTTTTATATCGTTGGCATTTTCAGCTGTAATTTGATCTTCCATAGCTGCTGGAACAAGTACATCCACTTCTAAAGTTAACAAGTCATTATTCGAAATTTCTTTTGCTCCTGGGAACCCTTTAATTGTTCCGTTGTTGCTATCACGGTATGCAATAGCTTTTTCAATATCAAAGCCATCAGCATTATAATAACCACCATTGATATCAGAAAGTGCAACAATTTTTAGTCCTTGAGTAGCTAAAAGTTTAGCACTAATAGAACCAACATTTCCAAAACCTTGAACAGCACAAGTAGAGCCTACTGGGTTAATTCCCATTTTAGCCATTGCAGAACGAGCAGTAACCATAACACCTCTTCCTGTTGCTTCAACTCTTCCAAGAGAACCACCTAAAACCAATGGTTTACCTGTAACAACAGCAGGGCAAGAGTAACCTTTAAGTTTTGAATATTCATCCATTATCCAAGCCATTTCTTGTTGGCCTGTATTCATATCAGGAGCTGGAATATCTTTTTCAGGACCAAATACATCTACCATAGAAGCTGTATAAGCTCTAGTCATTCTTTCTAACTCACCTTTGCTCATTGATTTTGGGTCGCATTTTATACCACCTTTACCACCGCCATAAGGTATTCCTACAACAGCACATTTCCATGTCATCCAAGCTGCTAAAGCTTTCACTTCATCAAGGTTAACATCCATTGAATAACGAATTCCACCTTTAGATGGACCTAAGTTGGCATTGTGAACTACTCTAAATCCTTCAAATACTTGAACTTTACCATTATCCATTATAACAGGTAAATGCACCATCACTATTTTTTGTGGTGATTTAAGTACGTTGTAAGAAGATTCATCTAATCCTAAAATTTTTGCAGCCACATCAAACCTTGACATCATAGATTCGAATGGATTTAAGTGTGTACTGCTCACCGGAGCGGGTTCTATATAACTCATATTTTTATTTTATTTAAAAAAAAGTGCTGCAAAAGTATCGTAAATTCATATTTAACCCAACAAAAATCTGTTTTATATTTTAAAAAAGAAATCTTCTAAATAAGTGAAGCTTTTTTTATTGAATTTGCATTAAAAATCAACTATTAGTTTGAAACAAAAATTAATGAAAGAATAGGATTTTTCCTACATAAGTGGAACTACCATCTATATTTGAACAGAAAACTAAATACACACCTGTATAAGCTTTTTCACCTTTGAAATTTTTTCCGTTCCAAGTAGCAACACTTCCATTGGCTTTGGTTTCATATACAATATTTCCTGAAATGTCTGTAATTTTTACATTGGCATTATTATACACACCTTTAATTGCAATTAAACCATCGTATGTTTCTTTTACAGGATTTGGGTATATAATTACTTCATCAAAAGCATCTTTACCAGGCAAAGCGTCTCCTTGATATGAAACAATACCTTGGTCGGTAGCAAAAAATACTTCTCCAGTTGTAGGATGAATTCCAATTCTTTGAACATAGTCACTTAATAAAGGACTATTTGTTTTATTAAAGTTAAAAATTATATTTTGACCATCAGCACTGATTAGATACACCCCATTTCTGGTAGCAATCCATTTTCTATTTCCTGCATCAACAGCAATATGGTTTATGCTTAAATCACCAAATAAATAAGCAGCTTTGCCATTTTTAGAAATAATAATTTGTTGTGCATCAAAATTTTGCCCACTAAACACATTGCCTGGAGTATAAAAAACGGTCATGCCTTTGTCTGTTCCTACCCAAATATTTCCTTCTTTATCTTTAACAGCACATCTTACATTCATGTCAGGTAAATATCCTTTATTTTTTTCTGAAGTTATTTGCATAAGCTGGTCATCGAAAGTAGCTCCTAAAGTACCATTGTCATTATATACGACTAGACCTTTGCTTCTCGGTAATATTATCCATTTATAATTGTTGTCATCAATAATAACATCAGTTAAAATATCATTTGAGCCAGCTACACTTCCTAGGCTGTAATTGTACCAATTGCCATTCTTGGTATATACGCCTAAAGGAGTTGACGATTGTGCATTTGTAAACCAAAGATTGCTCGAGGTGTCAAAGGCCATTCCACCGATAAGCGTAGACTTTACACCACCAATATTGGTAAATTGCAAAGGGCTGTTTGTATAGTTGAATTTGTTTTTAATTTCTTTATTAAAATATTCAATAAATCCTGTACCCCAAGAGCCCATAAATAAATGAGAGTCAGATGGTCGAATGGCTGTTTTCCAAAAACCAAACAGTCCATTAAAGTTAGTATCGTTTTGTTGATGATTATCCCATTCAATATTATTATAACTAAAAAATCTGTCAGGGTTAAAGCTCAGAATCCAGGTAGAAGTTGGGCCTTCGGGTGCCACCCACATGGTGTTATTTTCAAAAGCAAAATCAGATGCTTTGTTTGATCTGGGGCCGTTCGGTGTAAAGTAATTATAACTATTATTGGGTTCAATAAAAAACAAGGAACCATTTTGGCTACAACAAACCAATTTGTTTCCTGAAATTAATATAGATTGATTTATAGAAAATTCTTTAAAAGAACGTTTAACACCTAATTCATCACCCACTAAAATTGAATCACTTCTTGAAATGATTAGTTGGTCATATTGAGTTTCAATGGAATTGATACTAGCTTTTGTATTTCCTGCAAAATCAACTAACTGATTTCCATCAAAAACTTTTACTACGCTATCTATTCCAGTATATATTTTGTTTTTATAAGTCACTACTTTTTGACAAATTGAATTGTTCCAATGTTTCCATTGATTAAAATCAGCTAAGTTAGAACTTTTAATAGAAGCAGAAATTAGTCCCATACTAGAAGCAGCATAAATAGAATCGCCATTAATTGTCACACTATTTATCTCAATATTTTCGCCTTTAGGACCCAGATTTTGATAAGATTCAACAATTTCTCTTTTTTGAATATCAAGTTTAGCTATGCCAAAACTACAGCTTAAATATGCATAAGTATTGTCTATATATATGTCATATATATATTTTTTACCCAATATAGGAAATTTGAAAATATCATTTACGTTATAAAATTCACCATCTTTAAATATGTCAATATTTGAATTTCCATAAGCTATAACTAATGAAGAAAGAGACTTACAATATCTAACAGCAGAAACTTGAATGTCACTTAATCCAGAAGATTTTGAGTAAACTGTTACTTCACCATATTTTAAATCAAAACTATATAAACCTCCTTGAGTACCTACATATAAATAATCAGGTGCTTCTGTTGCAGCTAAAGGAACATTTTGTGGGAGGTGTACTTTCCAAACGCCAATTCTCTGTGCTTGAGAAATATAGTTTACTAGGAATAATAAAAGAAATATATATTTTTTCATTAATTGTTTAACGAGACTAATAAGTTAATAGTATATATATTACCCTAATTTTTCTCTGGTTTGTTGTATTTTTTTATCTACCAATGCAAAAAACTGGTTTCTTAATTTTTCTGAAACTGAACTTATAAGAGTTGATCTTTTTTGAAGGTTTTTCATCCATTTATAAGTAAGTTCACAATATTCTTTGTTGTTTATAAAAAGGTAATTCAATGTATTATGAGTTAAAAAAAGCATTTTTTCAGATTCAATAGAAACCAAAATACTGTTATCACAAAGAACCACTTCATT
Organism: Bacteroidota bacterium; assembly: GCA_947460345.1. GTDB lineage: Bacteria > Bacteroidota > Bacteroidia > UKL13-3 > UKL13-3 > CANHGM01. The sequence goes on from CANHGM010000040.1 coordinate 19,200, forward strand.
ATAATACATTTGATAATCTATTTGGAAATCATTTGGTGTTTCACCCAACATAAATTTCTTTCCTTTTTCAGCTTGTTTTTGAATGTGTTTAATCATTAATTCAAATTTATCAACTAACATATGAGCATCTGATGGATTTTCAAAATAGCCCATCTCGAAGTATACTTCAATTTGCCTTAAAGTAGAGTTAACACTTTCTTCATTCCAAAGTTCAGAGCCAGGAATTTTGCAATATTCTTCCAAACATTTTTTGCCAATTTCTAATAATTCATCACTCTCCATATCAACAGAATACTTTACATCTTCATAACTTTTTAATCCCATGATAGATTTTTTCCAAACTAATAGTTTAAAGGTGGCAAGTTCTTTAATATTGTAGTAGTAAAATGCAGGCAAGTCTTTGGCAGCATATATTATCTCTTTGTTTTTAACTCTATTAATAATAGAAAAATGATTTAGTTGAGAATTTAGATATTCTTCAAATGTAAAAGTTTCTTCATTAAGAGATTTAAAACTAAAAGTTACACTTTCATTGGTTGTTGGAGATGACAAAGTCTCTAAACTTATACCATATGTTTGAGCTAGTTTTACTACTTCATCAAGCAACAATACTTTTTCACCTCTTATTCTTCTGTAAGCACTATCAATACTTAGATCAAGTGTTTCTGCAATTTCATCAACCAAAGATAAATTCTCAGGTATTCTTTCTTTAAGCATTTGCAAAAACTTTGTTTGCATACTTATTTGGTTTGTATGTTTATCGTTCAACATGGTGAGATTAAAAGCGAAAATACAATATAAAAATGAAATGCAGATTAATTCAAAATTCTAAGTTTAGCAAACTTTAAAATAACTTTTTTCTCTCCATATTCATCAAAGTTAATAGTAGCTTTACGTTCATCTCCTTTTCCTTCTAAGAGTGAAATAATACCAGAGCCAAACCTTTGGTGTTCTATTCGCATTCCTTGTTCAATTTTCGAAGAATCATCAGCGACAAAGTTTGCAATAACTGGAGGTTTTGCATTTTTGGGTATTATTTTTCCAATAGGATTGTTTATAGGTGGTTTGCCACTAAATCCACTCATGGTTGTGTTTTTAGGTTCAGGAGATTTGTCTTTTCTTTCAAAACCAAAACCTCTTCCAAAACTTGGTTGTCTCCAACCTGATTCTGATTCGTCTTTTTCAAACGGATCACGCATTTTTACTGTTATATCTAAGAGAGATGGATCTATTTCTTTTAAAAACCTACTAGGTTCGCAATGCTGTAAATTTCCGAATTTAAATCTAGTAGTAGCATAGCTTAACGTAAGTTTTTTCATTGCCCTAGTAACAGCAACATAAAAAAGTCTTCTTTCCTCTTCTAAATCAGATCTGCTTGACAAACTCATTTGTGATGGGAACAAGTTTTCTTCAAGTCCTACAACAAATAAATTATTGAATTCTAAACCTTTAGAAGCATGAATTGTCATCATTTGCACCCTGTCATTGTTTTCTGGTTCGTCTTTGTCTTGGTCTGTTAGAAGTGCTATATTTTGAAGATAGTTTGCTAAGTTTTTTTCGGTTGGTGCTTCGTCTAACATAGATATTTCATCCTCTTCGACAAACTGTTCGATACCAGAAAGCAGTTCTTCTATGTTTTCATATCTTGCTGTACCTTCAACTGATTTGTCTTCATATAAGACTTTTAGAATTCCAGATTTTTTTGCTATATGAGTAGCTGTTTCAAAAGCATTTTGATTCTTATTGACTATAATAAAACTTCTAATTAAGTCTCTAAAATCAGC
>CANHGM010000041.1 GCA_947460345.1 Bacteroidota bacterium
GGAGTTCTCATCTATCTAGCTTTTCAAGATAAAAAATTTGCTATCATTGGTGATACTGGAATACACCAAATTGTTGGAAGTAACTATTGGGATAGATTAAATGTAGAAATGAAAAACATATTTGCTGAAGGATATATTGCAAGCGGACTTGTTCATGCTATTTGCTCAATTGGACACCAACTATCAAGTCACTTCCCATATCTTAAAAATGACGAAAACGAACTTAGCGACGAGATTTCATTTGCATGAAAAGAATATTAGCATTAATTTTTTTAATCATATATGCTGGCATATCCATTTATGCATTTGACATACCTAAGAAACCAAACCCTGAACGTTTAGTTAATGATTATACCAATACTCTTTCCGGTGAAGAAAAATCAATACTTGAACAAAAAGTAGTAGCCTATGACGACAGCAGCTCTAATCAAGTTGCAATTGTTTTAATAAATAGCTTAGATGGAAATGACATTGAATCTATTTCTTATCAATGGGCTACAGAATGGGGTATTGGAAATAAAGGTAAAAACAACGGAGTGCTTATACTCTGTGCCATGCAAGACCATAAGATTAGGATTGAAGTTGGTACAGGATTAGAACCAAGAATTGTTGATGGTCAGGCTGGAACTATTATAAGAAAAATTATTGGCCCCAACTTTAAAAAAGGACAATATTTTGAAGGTCTAAACGAAGCTGTAGATGAGATAATTTATCTGACAAGTGGAGAATTTAAAGCTGACCCCAAAACAAAAAAAGATACATTTTCGTTAATATTGATAGGAGCCTTTGTATTACTTATCATTTTAATTATAATCTTTGGTGGCAGAGGCGGTGGAGGAAGAAGAACTTTTAACAACTACACCTATTTCCCAGGTGGAGGATTTGGAGGTTTCGGTGGTGGTGGTGGTGGTAGTAGCAGTGGGGGTTTCGGTGGATTTGGCGGAGGTGGATTTAGTGGAGGTGGAAGTAGTGGAAGTTGGTAATTACAAAACAATAAAAACAAAACAATATATATATTAATATGTACCCAGAAATGCTTGTTGCTCCTATGAGAGCTGAATTAACAGAAGTTGGTTTTAAAGAACTAAAATCAGCATCAGAAGTTGAAAACGAATTGAATGATACTGCTGGAACGAAACTAGTTGTATTTAACTCAGTATGTGGATGTGCTGCTGGCACATGCAGACCAGGAGTTAGAATGGCTGTAAAACATTCAAAATTACCTAATAAATTGCTTACAGTATTTGCAGGTATGGAAGCTGATGCTGTTCAAAAAGCTCGTGAATATACTTTGCCTTACCCTCCTTCTAGCCCAGCTATTGCTCTTTTCAAAGATGGTGAATTAGTTACTTTTATTGAAAGACACCATATTGAAGGTAGAAGTGCTGAGCAAATTGCAAATGCTCTTATCGGAGCTTTTGACCAACATTGCTAAACTAACTTGTTGCAATAATCATCTGTAATATATATAACTTTTCTGCATTATATATATCGATGTAAAAACATTTAAACATAAAAAAACGGAATGCTTCATTAGAAACATCCCGTTTTTTTTATTACTTATATTTTACTCTGTTGGAGGGTCTTTTTTCTTTTTCTCTTTCTTTTTAGACACATTTATTTTCAACTCTTCGCTATCTTTTTCATGGTCTATTTCGATTATATCTCCATCTACAATTTCAGCCTTTAGCATTTCTTCAGCCACAGGGTCTTCAAGGTATTTTTGAATGGCTCTCGACAATGGTCGTGCTCCATAATCTGAATCATAACCTTTCATACTTAAAAACTCTTTAGCAGCATCAGTAAGCTTCAGTTTAAACCCAAGTGTTTCTGTTCTTTCATATAATTTTTTAAGATGTATATCTAGTATAGATAATATGTGTTCTTTTTCTAATTGATTAAACACAATTACATCATCAATCCTATTTAAAAACTCTGGTGAAAAATAACGTTTAAGAGCTGTTTCAATTACACTTTTTGCATGATTTTCAACACCTTCACTTCTTGTTTGTGTAGTGAATCCTACTCCTTGTCCAAAGTCTTTTAATTGTCTACTACCAATGTTAGAAGTCATTATAATGATAGTGTTTCTAAAATCTATTTTTCTTCCCATACTATCACTCATAAACCCTTCGTCCAACACTTGAAGCAATAAGTTAAATACATCAGGATGTGCTTTTTCTATCTCGTCAAGTAAGATTACACTATATGGTTTACGTCTTACTTTTTCTGTTAACTGGCCACCTTCTTCATAACCCACATATCCCGGAGGAGCTCCAACCAATCTAGATACAGCAAATTTTTCCATATATTCACTCATGTCAACTCTTATCATGGCATCATCGCTGTCGAATAAATACTTGCTTAATGCTTTGGCTAATTCTGTTTTACCTACTCCTGTAGGTCCTAAAAATATAAATGACCCAATAGGTTTATTTGGATTCTTTAACCCTGCTCTTGTTCTTTGAATAGCTTTTGAAAGTTTTATAATTGCAGCATCTTGACCTACAACCCTAGCTTTTAAATCTTCACCCATTTTAAGCAGTTTATTGCTTTCACTCTGAGCAATTCTCTTAACCGGAATGCCTGTCATCATTGCAATTACATCTGCTACATCATCTTCAGTAACATTATATTTCTGACTTTTAGTTTCTTCTTCCCATCTTACCTTTTCAGTTTCTAATTGCTCAATTAAGTTTTTTTCTCTGTCTCTTAACTTTGCTGCTTCCTCATATTTTTGGCTTTTAACAACTTTGTTTTTCTCAACTTTAATTTCTTCAATTTGTTTTTCTAAAGCTAAAATATTTTCAGGAACATGAATATTATTTAAATGAACTCTAGCACCTGATTCATCAAGAATATCAATAGCTTTGTCTGGTAAAAATCTATCAGTCATATATCTGTTACTCAATTTCACACATGCTTCTATGGCTTCTTTAGTATAACTAACTGAGTGATGGTCTTCGTATTTATCTTTAATATTATGAAGAATTTCTATGGTTTCACTTTCACTGGTAGGGTTTACCATCACTGGTTGGAACCTTCTTTCTAATGCACCATCTTTTTCTATATATTGTCTATATTCATCTAAGGTAGTTGCTCCTATACATTGTATATCTCCTCTACTTAAAGCAGGCTTAAACATATTGCTAGCATCTAATGAACCACTAGCCCCGCCTGCACCAACAATGGTATGAAGTTCATCTATGAATAAAATTACATCTGGTGATTTTTCAAGTTCATTCATAACAGCTTTCATTCTTTCTTCGAACTGGCCTCTGTACTTTGTACCTGCCACTAATGAAGCTAAATCAAGGGTTACTACTCTTTTATTAAACAACACTCTGCTCACTTTACGTTGGACAATTCTTAATGCCAATCCTTCAGCTATTGCCGTTTTACCTACACCAGGTTCACCAATCAAAATCGGATTGTTTTTCTTTCTTCTAGATAAGATTTGAGATACTCTTTCTATTTCTTTTTCTCTACCAACTATGGCGTCTAACTTTCCCTCTTCAGCAACTTTGGTTAAATCTCTACCAAAATTATCTAATACTGGAGTTTTAGATTTAGACTCGCCAGGTTTTGAAGGATTCTTTGGTGTTTCTTGTTTTCCAAAATCATCAGGAAAATCTGAAGGTAATTCTGCTTTAATATCTGAAGAAGATCTTCCTCCATCTTCACTTTCATCAGCATTTACAATATTGCTTTCTATTGAAGCTTTAAATATATCGTAATTGACAGCATATTGATTTAGTAATTGAGAAGCCACATTGTCTTCATCTCTCAAAATAGAAAGCATCAAATGTTCTGTTCCTATTAATTCTGTTTTAAAAATTCTTGCTTCTAGATAAGTAATTTTCAAAACCTTCTCAGCTTGTTTAGTCACAGGTATACTAGCTAAATTGTTTAGTCTGCCTGCTACTAATGGGCGTAAACTTTCTTCAACACTTTTTCTTAATTTTACGATATCTACATCTAAGGCTCTAAGTGTCTTTATTGCTTTACCTTCTCCATCTCTTAAAAGTCCTAATAATAAATGTTCACAACCTATAAAATCATGTCCAAGTCTGATAGCCTCTTCGCGTGCATAAGATATAACATCTTGTAATCGCGGTGAAAATTTTGCTTGCATATATATATTCTTCTTTGGGGTTTAACGTTTAGAATCAATTTTTATTTGGCAATGTTACAAAATTCAATCCACTTTATTATACTGACTTTTTGCACATTTTTTTATGTGTTTCCTTTAAATTAGACACATTAAACCACTGTAATGTTGCATACAATTTAGAAATTAGATTTATTTTGCATGCAATTAGAAATGAAACAAATTTTAAAGTCATTAGAAGCAAGACAAACATTAAATATTACTTTAGCTATTGCCAAATTAGCAGTCCAAAGCAAATCCAATCTAGATGAATTAGTCGAAAGTTTTATAAAAACGAAATCGCCAATGAAAGAGCGTATTGCATGGTGCATCAGTCATTGTTTTGATTTAGACTCAAATTGCTTAAATCCTTATTTACCTGTCTTATCTGATATATATATGGATAAAAAGAATCACCAAGCTGTTGATAGAAACTTAAGTAGAATTTTCAGTTTAGTAAAACCTAAAGGAGAACCTTGGGAAGAAATAGTAATTGATAAAAGTTTTAAAATTATATATGCAAATGATTACCCTATAGCAACAGTTTGTAACGCAATGCTTGCTATTTATAATCTTGGAACAAACCATCATGAGATTTTACATGAACTTGGCATATACATTCAATCAAAAATAATTGATGAAAAACCCGCATTTAAAACAAGAGGTAATTATATAATAGGAGAATTAAGAAAGAAAAAATTAGCCTAAGCTTATTCCAATCTTCTTCAAAATAGATTTAATTATATTCTTAGTTTTCTCTTTTATAGGCGTAATGGCTTTTTTCATATTGCCATCTGTAGGTCTAGCTTTAAATACGGTATCATGATAGGAAACAGCATCTGCTCTTAAATCAGTATAAAAATAAGTGTAAAATGATTTCCTTGTTATATTTTCTGGGATAGATATTTTGTCATAACCATGGTAACTAATTTCATTGGTTTCAAAAATCAAACATCTATTAAAAGAGGGTAAAACTTTTTTCTCACAAACAGTCATATCTGCATTCCATAACTCAGTACCTCCTTCAAATTCTTCTTTCCAGTCTTTGTTAAAAAAAACAAGTAAGTTTAACCTTCTGTGTATATTTTGTTCAACATGGATATTAAAATCAATATGAACATCTAAAAAGCTTCCATTACTCCCTTGATGTAATCCTGCTCCCAATGCATCTGGAACTGAATACAAATCTGAAACACCGCTTATGTTGCTTAACCATTCACAAAATTCTTTTGAAGCTATTTCATCCCTAAGCTTTGAAAATAAAGGATCAAAATCTTGAAAATTAGACCCTTCAGCTTTAAATTCATTTAGTCCTTTATATTTTTTATTAAAGACTTCATATTTAGGGAAATTATTATATAAATAGTTGGCAGACTCATCATTTAAAAAATTATCAATCACCACATGTTTATATGGTTTTGCCTCATTAAACTGAGAACTTAATGAAGATATATTATCTAATTTAAATATTTCGTTATTGAGTAGTTCCATAATTTATTTTCTGCAAAGATGCAATGTTATTTATACTCAATCCAAATAAAAAATTCTTAATCGTTTTCTAAGTATAGAATACGATTAAGAATTATAAGTTGTAGTAGTATAAGAAATTTAAACTATTAGCCTAAAGTAACTCTTTTAAAAGCAGAAACGGTTAATCCTTTAGAAGCACTATCAAGCATTTGAGCAATAGTTTTGGTATTATCTTTTACAAACTCTTGGTTTAATAAAGTATTGTCTTTGTAAAACTTATTAAGTTTACCCATAGCAATCTTTTCTAACATTTCTTCTGGTTTTCCTTCTGCTCTTGCTTGATCTTTCCCAATTTCTATTTCACGTTGGATTGTATTTGCATCAACATCATTTTTATCAACTGCTATTGGATTCATTGCAGCTATTTGCATTGCTGTGTCTTTACCTGCAACAGTTACAGCATCAGATGATGGTTGATTAAGAGCTACTAAAACGCCTAAACGATTTGCTCCATGTATATATGAAACAACGTTTTCGCTTTTAAGAATTTCATAATTTCCAATTTCAATTTTTTCTCCAATTTTACCAACTTGTTCAGTAATTCTATCATTGATAGAAAGACCATTAATTGGAAGTGCTTTTAAAGAATCAACATCAGATGGCTGGTTTGTAAGTGCAACTTCAACAATTGCTTTAGCAAAGCTTACAAAATCTTCATTTTTAGCAACGAAGTCTGTTTCACAGTTTAATGAAACAATTACTCCAATTTTATTATCAGAACTAGTAGCTGCAATCACTGCACCTTCAGAAGCGTGTCTATCGCTTCGGCTATCTGATACTTTTTGCCCTTTTTTTCTTAAATAATCGATGGCTGCATCAAAGTCACCATTGGTTTCAGTTAATGCTTTTTTACAATCCATCATTCCAGCACCTGTTATGGTTCTGAGTTTGTTTACGTCTGAAGCTGTTATACTCATGTTTATATATTTTGTATTATGTATTTATATTAAAAAAAATGGGTTTAACACGCAAGTTAAACCCATTTATATGTTTTTAAAGATGGGTTATACCCTTATTATTCTTTGGTTTCTTCAGCTGCAGGTGCTACTTCAGTAGGAGTTTCTGCTTTAACTGGAGTTTCAGTGTTTTCTGCATTTTCTTCATCATCTCTATCTCTCTTACGTTCTGCCATTGATTCAATAATAGCATCTGTTAAAGTTTGGATGATTAATGAAATTGATTTTGCCGCATCATCATTTGCTGGAATTGGAAAATCAACTTGTGTAGGATCACTGTTAGTATCAACAATAGCAAAAGTAGGTATACCTAATCTTTTTGCTTCAGCAATAGCTAAATGTTCACGTTTAATATCAACTACAATTAATGCAGCTGGTAAACGGTTCATATCAGATATTCCACCTAAAACTCTTTCAAGTTTTATCTTTTCTCTATCAACCATTAGACGTTCTTTTTTGTTGATGTTTTGATAGGTTCCATCAACAGCCATCTTGTCTAAAGTTTGCATTTTCTTTACAGACTTACGAACTGTTTGGTAATTTGTAAGCATTCCACCTAACCATCTTTCGGTTACAAATGGCATGTTCACTCTTTTTGCTTCAGCAGTTACAAGTTCACGGGCTTGTTTTTTAGTTGCAACATACATTACTTTTCTACCACTTTTGATGATATTTTTTAATGCATTTGAAGCTTCTTCAAGTTTAGCTTGCGTTTTGTTTATATCTAATATATGGATACCATTTTTCTCCATAAAGATATATGGAGCCATTTTAGGGTTCCATTTACGTGTCAAATGTCCAAAGTGAACACCTGCATCGAGTAATTGTTCGGTAGTAACTCTCATTCTTATTTGTACTGTGTAAATATTAACGTTTGCTGAATTGGAAGCGTTTACGAGCTTTCTTTTGACCAGGCTTTTTACGTTCAACCATTCTTGAATCTCTAGTCATAAGACCTTTAGCTTTCAATAATGTTTTGTACTCTGCATTTGCTTCAACTAATGCTTTAGCTATAGCTAATTTTACAGCATCCGCTTGTCCTGAAACGCCACCTCCATTTACATTAATCACAACGTCATACTGACCTGTGGTTGATGTAGTCTCAAAGGGTAACATAACCTCGAATCTGTCTGTTGCAACTGTAAAGTAGTTTTCTAAAGGACGTTTGTTGATTAAAATACTACCTGTACCAACTGACATTTGTGCACGTGCTACAGCTGTTTTTCTTCTTCCTGAAGTGATGAATTTATCCATTTATTTTGATGTGATAAAATTTAATTTTTTAACTTTTGGTTTTTGAGCTTCATGAGGGTGCTCAGTTCCTGCGTAAACATAAAGATTACTAAAAATAGCATCTCCAAGTTTGTTCTTAGGTAACATACCCTTGATCGCTTTTTGCAATATTCTTTCTGGGAATTTAGCAAGTAATTCTTTAGGAGTTGTAAATCTTTGACCGCCTGGATAACCAGTGTGTCTTGTATAAACTTTCTCATCTAATTTTTTTCCTGTCAAACGTATTTTTTCTGCATTGATAATGATTACATTATCACCACAATCTACATTTGGTGTAAAATCAGGTTTAGTTTTACCGCGTAAAATATTGGCAACTTGGCTAGAAAACCTACCAAGTACTTGATTTTCGGCATCAATGATGTACCAATCTTTTTTTACTGTTTTGCTGTTGGCTGACAGCGTTTTATAACTTATCGTATCCACAATTGTATGGTTTTAAAATGGGAGGGCAAAATTAGTGAATATTTTCTAATTAACACAATATTCATTGTTTTTTTTTATTTTTTAATTCTTCGGCCTTGTTTTAAGCTTGAGAAATAGGAATGTTTAGGGCATTTTGCAATCTTGAAATTATTTTTTCTTTGCCAATAACTTCTGCCATTTCAAAGATTGGAGGCCCACCTCCTACCCCACTTAAGGCACATCTAAATGCTTGAAGCACATCTTTGCTTTGAAGATTTAATTCATTCAAAGACATATTAAAAGCATCTTCTATTAATCTGCTTTCCCAGACTTCAATTTTTTCTACATTCATAAGAACAGATTTTACAAACAAAGGCATGTATTCTTTCCATCGCTTTGAAATAACCTGTTGATCATACGATTTGGGATCTTCAAAGAAATAGGAAGCAAAAACAGGCAACTCAGATATGAAATTTATTTTTTCTTTAGCTAAATTACAAACTTTTTCAACATATTCCTGATTGTAAACATACCCAGCTTTCTCTATCCATTCTTTGGCCGATTCAGCTAATTCTTTATTACTCTTGTTTCTTAAATACTGTTGATTAAACCACTGTGCTTTTTGCAAATCAAATTTAGCTCCTGATTTAGAAATTTTTTCAATAGAAAATGCTTCTATTAATTCATCTTTAGTGAATATTTCTCTGTTGTCACTTGGATGCCAGCCAAGCAATGCTAACATATTTAATACAGCTTCGGCATAATAGCTTGACTCTCTATAACCGCTACTAATTTCTTTGGTTTCTGGATCTTGCCATTGCAACGGGAACACCGGAAAACCTAGTCTATCTCCATCTCTTTTACTTAACTTCCCATTTCCTTCTGGTTTTAGCAACAAAGGTAGATGTGCAAATTTTGGCATCACATCTTCCCAACCAAAATATCTATATAACAAAACATGTAGTGGGGCAGATGGCAACCATTCTTCTCCTCTGATCACATGTGTTATTTTCATCAAATAATCATCTACAATATTAGCTAAATGATACGTGGGCATTCCATCACCCTTCATCAAAACTTTATCGTCCATCTGGCCAGTATTTACAACTACCCAACCTCTAATTTCATCATGAAACCTAACTTCTTCTTTTCTAGGTAATTTTATTCTAATGACGTATGGATCTCCTGCTTCTAGTTTCTTTTTAACTTCATCCTCTGGTAAAGTTAAAGAATTTTTCATTCCTTGTCTAGTGATAGCATCGTATTTAGCTTCAATATTGCTTGCTTTAAGCCTTTCTCTCATCTCTTCTAATTCTTGCGGAGTATCGAATGCATAATATGCTAAATCTTTCTCTAAGAGCTCGTCAGCATATTTTCTATACATGGGTTTTCTATCACTTTGTCTATAGGGTGCAAATTCACCATCTCCAAAACCAATACCTTCATTGGCTTCAATACCTAACCATTTTAATGATTCTATGATATAATTTTCTGCTCCTGGAACATACCTGTTTTGATCGGTATCTTCAATTCTTAAAATAAAATCTCCTCCAAATTTCTTAGCAAACAGCCAATTATACAAAGCCGTTCTCACTCCGCCAATATGCAAAGGCCCTGTTGGACTTGGTGCAAACCTAACTCTAACTTTTCTTTCCATTTCTTAAATTCAATTTCTTTTAGGCTGCAAAATTCGGTGATTTTAGTATTTGTTTAAAATAAATAAAAAAAAGCCAGTTAGTGATTTTTACTAACTGGCTTTTTATATGTTGAATATCTAACTATTCTTTTCTAAGTAAGGTAATAGTACCCTTAGCAAAACCATATGGTTTACCATCTTTAAGCTGGACAACTTCAGTTTGTTCACCGTAGTCTATATCTTTTACAGGAGGTACCCAAGCTCTTAATTTATAATAGAAATTATAGAAGTAAGTTCCGGTAGGACAATCAGCTCCAGTATTATTTACTTTACCATTCCATTTCACAGCAGCATCTTGTGATTCAAATACTTTTTCGCCCCATTGGTTATAAATATATAATCTGTAGTTATCCTCTTCTTTAGATAGACCTTCGGTTTTTACATAATACTCATCATTATTGCCATCTCCATCAGGAGTAAACAAGTTAGGGATTTTAATTTCAATTTTATAGTTATTAGTCACTTTTTTAATGATTGTATCATAGCAACCATCAGAACTTTGAACTATTAGTTTTACGTCAAAAGTATTTGTATCATTTCCATAGTCATGAGATGCATCTTTAGTTGTAGCTGTATTCGATGAAGATGAAGGGTGACCAAAATCCCACCACCATTTTATAGCATTACTGCTACTGGTGTTCGTGAATTTGAACATTGGTACGTCTGAACTATCAATATCAAAATTAGCTGTTACATCGGTTACTACTATAGAATCTGTTTTGGTTGCAAAACACCATGGTTGAGGCGTGTATTTAGGAGTATATGTGATTACATAGGTACCCACTTTTGAATAGCTATGGAACAAAGTGTCAATACCGTTTTTGAATCTGTTTTTCACCACTATACCTGTGTCTTGAGTACTGTCTCCATAATAGACATAGTGTTTCTCATAAATAGAATCTGGTGCTAACATTACAGGGAACTTCTCATTCACACAAATTCTCTTAGGGATATTTATTGCTACTGGAGGAGTGTTTCTTACATATATTCTGATTGGATGAGCAGTATCAGGATAAGTAAAGCTACACGTTAATGGTTTACCTATAATTGAGTCAAATACATTACCACTAGCTGTTAAATAAATATCATAAACACCTTCGTTCAAATAAGTATGAGTTAAAGAATCTGTTGTATCTGTACTGGTTGTATTGTCACCCCATTTCCATGTATACTTTTCACAAACAGAATCTGATAAGTTTTTAAATTTAGGTGTAAAAGGTGCACATCCGGCAGTATCTCCATCTACAATAAACTTAGGTGCAGGGCCTTTTACTCTAACTGGTTTCACAATGGTGTCATAGCAACCAATTTGAGATTTGACTATCAGTTTTACATAATATGTTCCAGGGTATAAGTATTGATGTACTGGGTTTTGTAAGATACTTGAAACTTTACCATCTCCGAAATCCCATAACCAATCTGTGATTCTGTCAGTACAGTTAGGGTTATTTTGAACACAAGGACCAAATACTGCTGAACTGTCATAAAAGCTTACTAATTGGTCACAAGCTACTACAGGTTTGTCCATACCGAAATTCGCATTTAAACTATCTACAAATACTTCATTTACGATAGTATCTCTACATCCCATAGAGTCTTTGAACACTAAATATGGATGATAAGTTCCCATTCTTTTATATGTATGTGTAACAATATTTCCACTTCCGTTACCATTTGCAGTTGGGTTTACATTGTCATCAAAGAACCAAGTGGCTGTTTCATATCCTCCAGGAGGCATAGCTCTTGAAAGTCCAGAATATGGATGTATAGTAGGATTATCCCAATAATTTGCAGTGTCTATATCATATGGTATCCCTAATTTATCCCAATAGTTAAGCACATGTTGGAAAGTAACAGTTGCACCAGTGATACAATTATATACCGGATCTAAATATACATAGGCTGAGTTGCCAATTAATACCCTCTTTCGTTTATCAGGAGCTTGGCAAGAGTCAGTATTCATCATAGAAACTGAAACTGTATATCTTCCTCTTTTGGCATAAACATGATGCCTAGGTGAAATCATGTCTGTATCACCATATAAAGTAGTTAAATCTGTAATTTTTACATTATTAAAACTATCATAGTTATACTGTTTACGTCTGTAAGGTCTACGCCAAATACTATCAGTAGTTCTGGTTAAGTCACCCCAATTCCATGTAATTGAAATAATACTATCTTGATATGGTTTTTTCACTTGGAAAGTCACATCAGTTCTTGGGCAAACATAATAAGGAGTATCATCCATCATAATCGAACCAAAGTTAGGGTCTAAGTTTACGAAACGTAATTTACGGTGATACCATACTGTATCTGAGCAACGTTTGTATTTACCTATTTGAACATTGCTGTCTGTTTCGTTTCTTCTGTTATGTATTACTAAACCTACGGTTACCCAACCTGTTGAGTCATCACAAGTGAAGAAGTATGGGCGTTTGTATTGGGTAGGCCATGGTGGGAATGGAGACCATGGTGGAATATTGAAAGTTGATTGTTCAGACCAACAAGCAGGATCATTATACTTTTTAGTAGGCGTAAAGGCACAACATGCTGAGTCAAAACAAATGGATACATATTGTTGTGTACATCCAGGCTTGGTTTTATCCCATTTAAAAGTAATTCCATATGGTGGCATTGGACCTAGACATTGTCTATTAAGTACTTCTAAACCTTTTGCACTAGGATTCATTAATGACAATGGAACTTGATTCATACTTTGACAATGAATAGTATCCATAAAATTCAATAATGTATCCCACTTCAAAAACCAACCATCCATGATTAGTTTCGGAGTATGACATCTTTCATTTGCTTCAGTTGAGTCATACATATGAACAGGTTTCCATTCACGACTAAAATTGGTATTTTTGAGTACTTGTTTACCTCCAATAATAGTATCATTTTTAGGTCCATACATACCTTTGTAATTTAAGTATGCAGTATCATTTAAAGAGTGGATGTTGCTTGCATCATCAAAATCCCAATACCATTCAAGTCTATACAATCCAGTACAAGTATCTGAAGCATTAGTAAAATGAACTGTGTCTCTTACATCACATTGGTGACGCTCAGTATCGGCAATCATAATACCTGATGGTGGACTTTCTATGGCTGCAGATGGACCATATAATTTTATAAATTTAACCGTATCTGTTTTGATACATGGAGGATTCCAAGTTCTTGCAATTACATATACCTCTCCATTGGTTGGATATTTACAACCCGGGAAAGAATGTGATGGATTCCATGACCCTGAGTCAATGGCATTTGGTGGTGGATGATTCCAGATCCAATACACTTGAGCAACGCCAGGTTGTGGGTAGAATAATGTTTTGTTATGGAAATAAAGAATATTCCCAGCAGCACACATGGTATCTTCTTCAACTGTAGCATCTAATTCTAAGTTTACGTTGTCTCCGGCTTTAGCTAATTCAACGCTATCCCAACACCCGTATTTACTTTTCACTTTTAGTTTACCAGCAAAAGGACCTTGGGTTTTGTACCAATGTACAAAATTATTCCAATATTTAGCTAAATCAGCTTGACTTGGAGGTGTACTTGATTTATAAAAAGTACCATCTCCAAAATCCCATTCAAAATATTCAATTTCATTGGTTGGAATATTGGTTGTATTGGTAAAGGTTACATCTGTACTATCACATTTGAGTGAATAACTGGTACTAAATGCTGGACCTATTTTACCGCGAACAGTAAGGTAGTTTTTAATCTCAAAGTTGACCACACAACCATTACTATCTGAAATAACTAGACGTGGCGTATAGCTTTGTTGTCTTGGATCAGTATATGAGTGACAAATGATTGTGCCTCCTGGCCA
The DNA here is from genome assembly GCA_947460345.1 of Bacteroidota bacterium. Classification (GTDB taxonomy): domain Bacteria; phylum Bacteroidota; class Bacteroidia; order UKL13-3; family UKL13-3; genus CANHGM01. The sequence continues at coordinate 13,863 of CANHGM010000041.1, forward strand.
ACTTCCTTTTGCGGTATCTATTGATCCATCATCCCATAAAATAACTCTCCTTGTTATTGGAGATTTATACACTGTGTCTGGTTTAGATGAATCTATTAAACAAAACAAGTTACCTTCATAGCACTGAGTGTCTTTGTAGTTTGGTGCTAAAATATATTTCACAATTGGCTTTGGAAATACATTGATAACAATAGAACTAGCTGTAACACAACTATCACCATTGCTAAAATAAATTGTTAATTGTGGGGTAAAAGTTCCTGGTTTTGAATAGATATAATCTAAAGAACTGTTATTTTGGTTGTTGTTATTACCATTACCAAAATCCCACTTAAATCCCTTTACAGAGCCTCCTCCAGATGTTTGAGAAGTGAACTTTACAGCTCCTCCCTCACATATTCTGGTGTAGTCTACTGTGAAGGAACACGTAGCTTGTGCATTTACTTGGCTTGTAATAAAACCAGTAAATAACATTAAAATCAAGTATCTGATGTGTTTCATCATATGTAATTTATTATGTGGCGAAATTAAAGATTGAATGTTCATGATTCATATTTTTTTTAAAATTTTTAGTTTCCTCTAATTAGTTTAATCATTTGGTTTTTGGTTTTTGGGGCATCCATATTTTTAGTTTTATAAGTATAAACAACATAGTATATCCCATTTTCTGCAGGTTTTCCATTGATGGTTCCGTCCCATTCTTTTCCTGTAAAAACAACTGTAAATTGTTGATCCATGATTCTAATTTCAGAAAACTCTGTTGCAAAAGGAGGAACTACTTTATAAGTATCATTTATTCCATCAGCATCTGGAGTAAACACATTGGCAATTTCTATTTTACTGTCAAAATCATATTTAATTGATTGTATAAAAGTATCTCTATAACTGCCATTTATAGCAATTAACGACAGCTTCTCAATAGCATGTTCTCTGTCATCTTTAACAGTAATAATATCTTCAAATTTTTGATCAGTTTGTTTACCATTGATTAACCATATATAATCTAATGCATTTTTTGAAAGGTTAGTTATCATAAGCTTATTATCATCTAACCATTCATAATTAAATAATGATTTAGGTTGCTTATAGTTTTGATTAGATGAATTATTGTTCTCTTTATAATTTTCTTTTGGAATTACATTTTTATCAAACTTTTTACCAACATTATGTTCATTGGGTTTATTTTCTTTTTCATTTTCTCCGCCAACAACATTGGTTAAGTTAACATTCACCTTTTCTTCTTTTTTATCAATATTAAAACTAGTTTGCTTATTGTCACTTCTACTTATGTTAGACTGAGCAACAGTAGCATTTATTTCTTCATTTGATACATTGGCATTAATTGCGTCTTTATCCAATTCATGAATGTTCTTATGAATGTTTTCAGATTTTGGATTACTAAAATCGCTTTTAGTTTCACTTGTTGAAGTTGAATTGTTATATACCAACACACCTGTAACTACAACAGCACTTACAGCTAATATAGAAATAGTTTTCAAAATACCTTTACTTAAGATACTTGAAACTTGAGATGCATTTCCGCTAACTGTCTGCTCAATAGATGAAAACATTTCAGCAGGTGGTAGGGGAGCAAAATCCTCTAATTGCTCACGCAAAAAGTCATCTAAAGGATTTATTTCTTGGTTGTTTCCCATTGGTTGTTTTGTTTTAGTTTTTCCATTAATATTTGCCTTGCCCTAAACAATTGGCTTTTGCTAGTGCTTACACTTATCTGCAACATTTCTGCTATCTCATCGTGGCTATAACCTTCCATCACATATAAGTTTAACACGGTTCTATATCCTGTCGCTAGCTTTTGAATTTCAGATAAAATTTCTTCTTTCGAAAGATTAGAATCTATATGTCCATCGTATCCTTGATTCTCAACTAGGTCAAGTCCAGCATCGGTCATTCTAATTTTTTGTGATCGAATATTTTCTAAAGCTTTATTCACAAAAATTCTTCTCATCCATCCTTCAAGCGAACCTTCATTTCTAAAGTTTTTTAAAGCCTGAATTGCTTTTACAAATCCATCGTGAAGTAAATCTTTTGCGTCATCTTTATTCTCTGTATATCTTAAGCAAACACCATACATCTTAGGGGCAAATATGTCATAGAACTTTCTTAAAGCCCGGCTGTCTGAGTCAATACAAGCTTTTATTAATTCTGCTTGACTTTTTAACTCTTCTACTTCCATTACCGTTTAATGCTTTATTACAACAAAGATGAATTGCCTTAATTAAAGTTGCTTAAGGGTGATAAAAAAAACAACAAATTTTATATCTAACTAATTTATAGTGTTTTAAATTCTACAATTTACCTGCTAACGTGACGGTTTTTTTCTCCATTTTCACATTCCCTTTCAAATTGAAATATTGAAATACAACTATATAAACACCTATGCTTGATTTTTTTCCTTGGTCATCAATTCCATTCCATGAAAATGTTCCTTTCAATCCTAGAAGTTGTTGTTTGGTTAGTTGTTTCACTAATATACCTTCAGGGCTATATATCAATATTTCACCTTGGTAACCAGCATCAGGCATTTGATAGTTAATGTTTAATATATCATTATATCCATCATCATCAGGGCTAAACACTTCAGGTTCCAAAGACATCGTGTTTGTTGCTATATTGTTCCCATTAAACTGGCTATTTTGATACGCTGGTGTTGCTTTTACAGTAGTTGCAGCACTTTGCCAATTGGTTTCTTCTAAAATGGAACGTGTATAATCAACCCTTTCTAAACTAATGCTTTCCTTATCTACTAATGTTTGATGGTGCATATTTGCATTATAAGAAAATCGCTCAAGCTCTTTGTTCTTGGTGTCCATAATTACTACCGTTCCTTTATCGTCGTTGTAAGAAGGAAAACTTGCGACATCTATAAAATTAGCAGGGTTAGGTGTATGATATTCTTTTTTTACCAAGATTTGATCGGTACTTAAAGCTACGTATGTTTTAGGCATAAATAAATAAGCACTAATATTAGCAAAATCTTTGATATTTCCTAGTTCATCACAATTTGCAATAATTAACTGCGATAAGTCTATGGTTTTATTTGAGTTGTTATACAGTTCAACAAAATCAGTTGAAAACGGGCTTGGGTTAAATAACAGTTCATTTATAACTATATCACCAATTGATGCTTCTTGAGGCATGCCAAAACTAGCTTTATTGTCTGTTAAAGAATTACCCCAACAATCAGCCAATCCTAAGACTTCTAATTCATACACTTGATTTCTTGAAAAGGTATCTGCAAAAGTTAAAACAATTTGAGATGCGTCGCCTAAATTAGTTATGGCTGAAACTATTGAACTTACTGATGGTGTAATTTTATAATTTGATACATTTTGCATTAAAATGGTATCGATAGATTCAGAAAAATACAA
>CANHGM010000042.1 GCA_947460345.1 Bacteroidota bacterium
AAAGGGATAATGAACTTAAATAAATTATCATATGACTTATTGATTTTTAACCCACTCATTAAATTCATTCTCCAATTGTTCAGCAAATGACATAAGCTCTTCAAACGAAGGGATATCTTTATAAATCATTACAGCAGTTCGATTATAGTCTCCACGCCAATCTGTCCAGCTATCTTTCGCTGGCACGACGCGCACGCCATTGCTTAAAATCCCTGCATAATCCAAGGTATTATATCGGAAAAAAGTTTGCCGATGCTCTACAACCATTTGCAAAAGTTCACGATTGTTTTTTATTCGTTCAAAAACACCTGCCTTATAAAGTTTTAGAAGATCGTAATAATGTCTGCTTTTTCTTTCGCTGCCTTTATTAAAACCTTCAAGTGTTTCGTGAATGAAAAGTAACTTTTCTAAAAAGGTACGCTCTGGTGCTAAAGTGGATATATTAAATGAGCCATCTCCTAATAGATCTTCAAACACTTCATAAATGATCGGTGTTATTTTTCTTTCTTCATTTGGAACTTCATCAGCCCTTGGAACCAGCTCAATTAAAACAACAGGAAGCAATCCCCCCAATTCATTTTTAAGTGTACCAGGATATTCAAATTCTATATTGACTTCATTGCCCTTTTGAATTGGCTTGAGAGTGAATTCTGCGGGGTTTAGATGCACTGCGATTTTTTCTTGCAAAATCGGCAAGAGCACCTCCATAACAAAAGAAGCACTCTTATCTTCTAGTTCTTCTAAACGCGTCTTTAGTTGTTTGTTGGACTTAGCATCCTCCGCACCATGGGGTGGTTCTTGTCCAAATACTTTTCGGTTAATGGCAATATCTATATCTTCAGAAAATCGTTCAATCAAACCCCAAGCTTTCGATAAAGATGTTCCTCCCTTGAAGGTGATATTCCCTTTTAATTCGGGAATTTCATTCAGTAAATTGAGTGTCCAACATACCCAAAAATCTTTTTCAATTACTGCGGCAGGCAAAGGTGTCTCCATTCTTTCTGCTGCTTGTCGACAATACAAGTTTCTTTCGTCGGATGATAACTGTATAAATGTATTCATGGTTTATTTTCATTAATGAGCGAACGCATGATTTTGGCAATCCATACTGGTGCAAACTGAATCTGTTTTTTGATGTGTTTGATATCTTGCTCTTCTATCTTGCTCCTAATCTGCTTTATCATTTCATCTGTTACATTATCCTTTCCAATTTGTCTAAGTGCATGAAGAATTAAACCAGCTTTTGTTCCTGCACCAATCATGTTTTTTGGGGTGGTAGGCTTGAGAATGATTTCTTGTTTCCCGATTCGAATAGTCTTTTTAGGGCCGTTGGTATAAAGCTCAATTTTCATAGGAATCTGCGTTGACAATCCAAGCAAATTGGCTGCGTAAGCACCTGTAGGTTGCACTTGGATTGCATCAGATGCTTTAATTGCTTCAATAATCTTTTGGGTTGAAGGCATGATTTCGCCAAGTTTCGGATGAACTTCAGGTAGATCATAAAGGCCATGCGTCAGTCTGCGTATGATTTTTTTTCGCACCAATCTACTAAGTGCTGATGTTACCACACTTACGTCATCGGCTTTAGTGGAAAAATACTTTGATGTAAACACAAATCCTTTTCCTTTTGCCTTGATAAGTTCTTGTATTTTACTTTCAGTCAATTGCATAATTGTCTCGCTTCTTTTCGTGACAAATATACACTATTATTTGTCACTAATAGACAATTTTTTCATTCTAAATTTAGACTATATCTCGCATTCAAAGTATAGGTGCCAGAATACGTGCAATTATTAGTTTTTTAGTTAGTTCTATTGATTTCAATAGGATTGTTTCGTGACAAATACCCACTATTTTTTGTCACGAAGCATGTAAAACTCAATGGAGATTTTTCCATTACTACCCTAATTCATGAGAAAAGAATCGAATATTTTCCACTATATCAACCAATAACGAAAATATTTTCCATTATAATCAGATTGAATGAAAAATAGAGCAAAGAAACTATTAAAAAGTAACCGGCTCCCCTTCTTCAAAAACGATATCGTTCTCTTGATCTGGAGTTGGCACATCATGAGTCCCTTGAATACCTGAAGATATTTCATAAGGTATTCCATCAGGGAATGCATCGCACCCTCCTTCAATTGGACGTCGGTGTTTGCAAATGAAGCATAAAAGCTCACGAGGTTCTGCATTCAGAAAGTCCTTTTGATTTGTTGCCAGATTTTTTAGGCTTTGTTAATTGATATATACCAAAGGCTAATAGTCCTCCACCAATAGCCACGGGAACAGGGTTTTGCTTGATAAAGTTCATCAGTCCGCCACCTGCTGCCGTTGGAGTAGCTGGAGCATCTGTGCCTTGTTCTGTTGGCAAAACATTACCAGGTACTTGTTCGTTTGCCGAATTACTAGTTGACGGAGTGCTTGGTGCAGCTGGAGCTGAAGCGTTATTGTTTTCAGCATCAATGGCGGCATTTTCCTGTGCTGCTCCAGGATCGCTCGATGCCTCTTTTGCCATTTGATTAGGGTCAAGGTTTTCTGATTTGCCAATCAATCCTGAATCTTTTAATATCTTAATAGCTGCGATGATAATAGGTGTGGCGGCAGCTATCACTGTTCCTGAAGCTGGATCACCCAGTCCGCCTATCATAGCATCTTCTATATATCCGGCTAAATTTCCGGCACGTCCTTTTAATATTGCATTGCGAAGCGAATCCTTGGAGCCTTGCAGTTTATCTGCAAAGAGTTTTTCTATTTGTGCAAGTGCATGTCTTGATTTGTTATAGGTATCTGCATTCACTCCTTTAGATGCTGCTTGTGCCGCAGTGGCATAGCCCCATTTTAAACGCGAAGCCATCTTGCCTAAATTAAGTCTGAGAGCAAGCAAAAAACCACTACGAGCCGCAACCGAAACAGGGTTATACTTAACCACCGCTTTTACTGCTTGATTGGCTGCTTGACCTGCCTTTTGGGTCACCTTTTTTACAGTTTGTTTTACATTGGTAAAAAACTTCTTAGGTGCTGTTCCGCTCAAGGTAAACAAATCCGGGTCTAGGTCAATTCCATCAATGGAGCTGAGTCCGTTATGCAGATTGAGTGCCTGCTCGTTTTTAGAAAGTATATCCAATGCCTGGTCTCGTTTATCGGTATTCCAATAAGCAATGGCATAATCAAGCATCTTTAAGAGTGCCTGTGGGTCATCAGAGCTTGCTACCACCGATGGGTTTTGAGCAATGGCTCTTCTGGTAGAGATTAGATTTTGGTAGATACTTTCAAGCTCTACTTCACCAATTTCTCCAAGCAGTGAAGTTGCCATCACTGCATCATGCAGGTCATTGCCTGCCATGCCGCTTAATACGGCTACGTTGATTCCTTTTAAGTTCATTGGATAATCCATTTTATCGCTGAAGTGTTTTTCATAATTGAATTCTGAAACAACCCCATCTAAGGTTATATATTTTCCGGTGGTTTTGTCCGGAACAATCACATATACATGTTGCCATGAATCGCCACTATATTTGGTGATGCGAAAGCTATGTGGGATTTGAAGGTTGGTAAGGATACTAGAAGCAAAAATGCTCATGCAATCACAATCAACTCCCGATTGTCTTTCAGCCCAAGAGCGGGCAGGTCGGCGAAGTTGTTCAAGTCCTTTTTTGTCGAGTCTATACTGAATATAACTATATATAAAATCCCATACAGCTCGGCAGGTTTCAAGTGTCGACGACCTAGAGAGAAGTGGAGCTAGTTGTTTGGTGTCGTCAAGGTACTTCCAAACAACTCTCTCCATCAACTCTACTGTGTCATTAACCTCACCATCTTTGATAATGATACGGTCACGCTCTTCCGGCAAGGGGAAATAGCTGCTATACCTGCTACCATCTTTGATGGTGCGGTATCCGCTAGATACAACTTTTAAAGGATGTGATTCGCTTGCCATTTATATATTATTTTGTATATATATTGAAGTATATATTTTGCTTTTGTATATATGTTTAATTATATAATTTTTGTGGGTTCTGATTGATAGAAAATTCCGTTCACATACGTTGAAAAAGTCATATCAATGGGTACGCCGATTTTTGATGATAGGTCTTTGAAATTTCTGGTTCTAAAAGCGGAAATGATTCCTGGAATTTTGGGTACGATTTCTTTAACTAGTTTAGCAATCACAGTCCATGATAGTAGAAGTTCTATCGTATCAATTTGGGTGACGCCTAATGGTCGAATTTCAATGGTTTTATTTTCTGCTAGTGATTGAGCAAGGAGGTTGCTTCCCGAAATAAGCGATACCACAGGTTTTGTGATAGTAACGCTATCGTTTGATGGGTTGTTTATCGAAACCTCAGTTCGAAAAGAAATACCACCCAAGTTCACCTGGTGAATTCTGGGATTAACCAGTTTCATGGTGGATTGGTTTGACACATTTTGCATCTGCAATAGTTTTACTATGCCCACCACAGCTCCGCCTGCTATTACCCAACCGATCAATTTACTCATTTTTTTTTATTCCCTCCTTTGAAATAATTATATATATTATTCGAAAATATATCGAGTACTTTTTTTACTATATATCCTGCGGCTGCCGAAGCAGAAGCATATATAATCACTGTGATAAGACCATGAATCGATACCGAATCCATCATCGGTTTTTCAGTAACAACCTTGGCTACACCGCCAACAACGGCTGATAGCGTAGTGAATAATGCAGTGTGTGTATGCTGATGCATGAAATTTGTATCCGGTTATAGATGCAAACTTATATAGTTAAAAAATATAGAATCCGTCTACGTCTGTTTGCGTCGGGATTCGTCGGGATTCGTCTGTGTTTGTCGGGATTTTTTTTAATTATTGTATGATGTAAACCATTGGGAAACAAAGATTATTGATTTTAAAATAAGGAAAAACAGTATAGTTTTTTGTATCTTAAATTGTTAAGTGTTATTATTGCTTTTGTATATGATGGGTTTTGTTTCCAATACACCAAATATGTTGGCATAGGAAAAAAATGTATTGTATAAGTAATTTATTACTAATTGGGCATAAATCCCCTTTGACGAAATAACATGAAACATAAGAAAAAAATAATACTTCTGACATCCGGCCTCTTTCTCGCCTTTTTGTTTTTAAAATTTCCGGCACCAGCAGATAGAATTATTAATATTCAAAATTATTTAATCACAGTTGGCGGAATAATTTCGGCTTTTGTCATTTCTTACCTATCTGCGAAAATTTTTAATATCAGAGCGGAAAGAGAGAATAGGCAAATTGAAATCGACAAATATTCTGACACAATTACAAACTTCAGACGCCTTATATTTTATATAATGAAGAGTAGAGAATTTTGGGTGCATTATGACAACATCGCAGTGCTGAGAAAAAAATATTCTGACGTTACATATGAAATGTATCATTCTCAACAGTTTTCATATGAACAGGTTATAGCAATTAATAAGGACAATGGACTGTCATCAAGCACTGTTGACCTTTACCTCGCAATGTTTGCAATATATGGTAACCCTGACCTACAAATAGGTTCATCTTGGTCCTTGGACAAGTCTGCTTCATTTAATTATACTATAGAAGAACTTATAAAATTTTATGAACCTTCTAATGCGATTTGGTATTATCTAGATGGACGCTTCGCGAAACATGGTATCGGTGATTTTACCGATACAGGTATTAATCCACTCTGGGCTAAGCATGTTGAAGACTTACTTCCAAAAATTAACACTAAATATAAAGGTAAAGGGTTTCATAGGACAATTATAGCTGAAATAGGTAGTGAGTGTTACGAAATAATACCCAAACTTATAAGTTTGACTAAACGGAATACTGGTGTTCCAAATATTCTTATAAAATCATTTTATAGCTTACTTGCTATAATGGGCTTCGGTGTTGTGCTTCCTATAATTGTTCAATCAATTTCAATCTGTAATTCACTGAATATATTTCTAACTCTTTCCTGCGTATTAGCAACAGTTTTAGCAATTACAACTTTCTTATTAGACTTTTTAGATTTTCTAAACGAAGACGTACACATAATTAAAAACAAACAAAATTAATGGCAGACATGCTAGACTTAATAAACTGTGAGCCGCCATATTAGTCATAACATCAAGGAAGCTCCATTTTTTTGTGCGTGATTGCACAAATGTAATAACTGACTTAGCAAAAAAAAACAGCCTGCATGCAAAACATTAGAGGACAAACCGTTGTAACAGTTCTTACTTTAAACTAACTATATAAATTCAATAGACAAATGTTTTCAAAAGACGACAAAGATAATTTTTTAACTGCAATAGAATCTTTAAAAAAGGATAAACTAGCAAACCTTCTTTACGAAACTGGAAGAAATTTGCTTAAAATACTCTATACAGACCTATTTCCGGAAGATAATATTTTAAACAAAACAAGTAATGGTCACATCGCATTTTTAATTGGACTGGAAGGAAAAAGAAAATCAACAATCTTTTTGAGAATAGAACAGGGACTTAGAAAGAAAGACAACTTTTCATCTTGTTACCTTAATACGAAAACAATATTCGAATCTGCTCAAACGAAGTTTAAAAACATTGACTATCTATTAAATTGTTTGCCTGCAAAAACAATTAATATATATTTATGATAACGATAACAATGATTGCAGTTAATATAAATCGAATTGAAAAACCTCTATTGAAAACTGAAACAATTTTGTCCAAATTAAAAGCAAAACACTAATGATTATAATTGTTTTAATATGTATAGTTCTTTTCTATATTTTCATAATAAGACCGAACTTTGGTGAAAACAAATTACAGAAGGAAATTATGCTTAAGCAACTTTATGAGGAACGGAAAAAAAAAGAAGAAGATGAACGCAGGCTAATACGTAAAATGTTTGAAGATGAAAGAATACGATCTGAAATGCGATATAAAGAAACTATTACTATAGTTTATGAGTGTGAAAATGAAAATGAAAAATTCATTGCTTACGCAAAAAGAAAGGATAACACTTATGTAAATATCGTACGAACAAATGAGCGTTTTAGAATATCAGAAGAAATCAGAATTCCAACATTTACACTAAATAAGTGGAGTTGGTATAATGAAACTGATTATCAGAAACTTATATTAATAAGACAAACAGCAAAAATTTTACATGAAAAGGAACAAAATAAGCAAAACAAGCAAGCAGAATATCTTGAAAGTTTAAGAATTGATTACCTTTATCATATAACTCATAAAAGTAATCTGCATAATATTCTTGAAAATGGGTTGCTTTCACACAATGAAGCAAGAAACAGTTGGCTAACTCAAGTTGACATTGCTGATAATCAAGTTAACGAAAGACGATCAAGAATTGAGCCTATATACAAGAGAAGCATACACGATTATGTTCCATTGTATTTTAATCCTAAAAATCCAATGTTGTATCGAAGAAACAATCTTCAGAATGAAATTATTATCCTTGCCATCGATAGAAATCTTTTGTATCAATCACAAACGTTATTTACAGATGGAAATGCAGCAGCAGATTCTACTTCATTCTATAGTAACCCAGATAATTTATCTAAATTAAATTGGGATGGTATTAATGCAGAATATTGGAATGAAATAATTGATGGAAAACGAATTAAGTGTTCAGAAGTTTTAGTGTTTCCAAAAATATCGATAAATGCTATTAAGAAAATATTTTGCGACAATCAGGAGACAAAAAAATTCGTCGAAAGGAGCCTATTAAATCATAATAAAATTATAGTTGAGCTAAAATTAAATATGTTTTTTTAGTTTAATCCCTTAATCAAAATAACAAATTTCAAAATAATGAAACACCACCGATCTATATTAAGTCTCATACCCATTAAATTATTTTAAATTTTAAATTATGATTTCAATAATAAAAGGAAATATTTTCACGACAGACTGCCAAACAATAGTCAATACTGTTAATTGTGTGGGTGTTATGGGGGCTGGAATTGCCTTTGAATTTCGATTACGCTATCCTGCTATGTATCATCGTTATTTGGAACTTTGTAATGACAAAAAGATAGATATAGGAACGCTTTGGATTTACAAAGGAGAAAATAAATGGGTTCTGAATTTTCCAACAAAATATCATTGGAGATATGAAAGCAAAATAGAATACTTAGAAAAGGGATTACAGAAATTTATAGACACATATTTGGCGAAAGGAATTACTTCAGTCGCATTTCCTTTGTTAGGAGCAAGTAATGGAGGTATTCCCGAAGAAGTTTCTTTGAATTTAATGAAAAAATATTTAGAGAAATGTGATATCGACGTTCAAATTTATTACTTCGATCCTAATTCTTATGATGATTTATATCTGAAATTCAAGAAACTCTGGACTGAAATTTCAGAAAGCGAATTAAAAAAGGAACTCAAAGAGCTCAAAGAAAGGGAGAACTATCAATTAAAATCAAAATTGGAAGAATTGTTAAAAAATGGTCAAAATAATCATAAGCGTGAAATACTCAACATTGAGGAAAAATTAAAGGAAAAAGTTGTTTCTGTATCAGTAATCAAAAAAGCTCTTAATAATGAAAATATTAGAAGTCTGAGTGGCTTATTAAGGGAAAATGGTGTTGGTGATAAAACTATAGAAAAGGCATTTCAATTTATTAATAACTACAAAAAGTGTGAACAAAACTCAATAGATTTTGACGAATAAAGTAATGTGGGAAATCAAGGCTTATTCAGTTTTTTTTTTGCATTGGTTGTAACCTTTGTCTCAACATAATTTTTCATGCTACCCGGTTTAAAGCCAAGTTTTCTTTCTGCTTCCTTGATTGTATCATATTCTTTGACAGCCCATCTTCTCATTTGCATTTTAAACCTTCCTAACAATTCATGATGCTTCAACCCAACTTCAAATTGAAAAATACTTTCATCATTTCCTGAACCACCTAGCATTTGTGACTTTGAGAAGAAGTCATCAATTACACTTTCAACGACTTTCTTTTCAGTTGGCTCAAGAATTCTCTTTTCATTTCCATAATGAAAAATTCTGTAGTTAAAGTATAGACAGGCAATTTTATCCAAGTCACGAAAACCGCCTTCAAACTTTTCAGCATTATCTTCAAGGAACATTTCAAGTTTGACATTCTTTGGTGTTTCAGATAAATGTTTGTAGCCTTTTGTTTTTTCAAAATTCATTTTCTCCCAAGTGGAATAGAAGTCCTTTAGAATTTCACTTCCATCTTTCTTGTAAGAAGGCATCTCAACAACGAGTTGACTTATTCTATCCCAAAACAATCCAAGTAAATCTTTACCTGTTCGCAAAGAATCAATATCTTTTGAGGAGGTAAATACAATTCGCAGGTTAATTTTTTCATCTACTCCAAAAGTTCCGTCAGAAGTTGAAAGTGCTTTGAACAGCAACCTTTGTTGTTCATCAGTCAGTTCTTCAACATTTTCAATCACGATTGTTTTATACTCATTAGCTTTAAAGAGTTCATTCAATTTTATACTTTCTTCAGGTAAATCAGCCGGCTCAATGAAAGTTAAGCCCTCTAGGCACAAGTCTTTACCAGCGTCTAAAGCTATTTCCTTAAATGCACATTCAATAGCGAAATGTTTGCCCGAACCTCTATCACCAAGAACGATTAAACAGAACTTTCCTGGATTTGCCAGGAACACTTTTAACTTATTATATGCTTGCATACGCATAGCACCACCAATAAATTTTATTTCACTCATTTTATTTGGCAAATATTTGCCAAATATAGGGTTAAATATTTAACCATAGTAAAATGACTTTGATTTTCATCTCACATTTGTAGTATAATAAAAAAACAAATCAAAATGGATACAACAAATTTTTCTGTTAATTCAAATGGCGAATGTAAGGCAGCTAAAGTTTCACCTGATCAAAAAGCAATTAAAATTGCTTTAGCTTCATCTAAGAAAAAACACCTTCAAAAAAGCACAGTTATAATCGCAAGATATAACTGGATGAAACGAAATAAAATTTCATTTCCCGAAGGTATGGAATTACCAAACTTATGCCTAACAGTGAAGAATGGTAAACTCATAAGAGCAATTTTTTCAAATGTTCTTACTCACATTATCAAAAAGCAAAACTATTTTATTCAAATTTTAAACTAATATGCATATCCTCAAAATCATACATGGCTACCCTCTCAACTACAATGCTGGTTCAGAAGTTTACAGCCAATCCATCTGCAATCAACTTTCAAAGTATCATAAGGTTTCTGTTTTCACAAGGGAAGAAAATCCATATTCACCCGACTTTGAAATTAGAAAGCAAACCAAAAATAGTAATCTGGATTTTTACTTTGTAAACAATCCACAGGGCAAAGATGGTTACCGCCATCAGGCAATGGATAAAAATTTCGCAAAGCTTATTGCTGAAATAAAACCCGACATTGCTCACATTGGGCATCTCAACCACCTTTCCACCGGAATCGTAGACGAACTCAATAAACAACATATACCTATTGTTTTTACCCTTCACGACTTTTGGCTGATGTGTCCAAGAGGACAATTCCTAACAAGAAGCATAGGCATGGAAAACAACTTTCAATTGTGTTCAGGGCAACAAGACCATAAATGTGCAAAAGACTGTTATAAAGTATATTTCAGTGGCAAAGAAGAAAAGGAAGAACAAGACATTGAACATTGGAGTGCTTGGACCCATCAAAGAATGCTTGAAACAAAGGCAATCATGAACAAAGTTGATGTTTTTATAGCCCCATCAAATTACTTGCGAAATAGGTTCATAAATGAATTTGCAGTTCCGGAAAACAAAATTATATATTTAGATTATGGTTTTCCTACAGAGTATTTAACACAAACCGAAAAATCAAAAGAAAACAGCCATTACACCTTCGGTTACATTGGCACACTCATACCTGCTAAGGGAGTATATCAACTCATTCAAGCGTTTTGCCAAATTGAAACACCTGCATCTTTATATATATATGGTAGACAAAATGGACAAAGCACAGATGCATTGAAATTGATTGCCAGTAAATCAAAAAACAAGATTGAATTTGCAGGAGAATATATCAATCACAACTTAGCTAACGATGTGTTTTCAAAAGTAGATTGCATTGTGGTTCCAAGTATATGGACTGAAAATTCTCCGCTAGTTATTCACGAAGCACAATCATGTAAAATACCTGTTATCACAGCTGATTTTGGTGGAATGAAAGAGTATGTCCAACATCAAGTCAATGGTTTATTATTTGAACACCGCAATATAAATTCAATGTCTGAGCAAATGAAGTTTGCTATTGCAAACCCACATTTGATGGCAGCATATGGGCGTAAAGGTTATTTGTTTTCAGATGATGGCAGTGTTCCAAATATAAAAGACCATTGCAAAGAATTAGAGAATATATATAACCGATATATTACCCAAAAAAACCTTTGGCGAATTACCATTGATACAAACCCAGAAGATTGCAATCTTCATTGTATTATGTGTGAAGAGCATAGTCCTTACAGTGATTTCATTCCAACACTATATAAGGAAACTGGTGTGAAACGCAGAAGGATGAAGTTTGAAACTGTTGAAGATATTTTTATACAAGCTGAAAAACTAGGAGTGAAAGAAATTATCCCTTCTACTATGGGAGAACCATTACTTTACAAGGAATTTGATAAAATATTTGAAATAGCGGAACAGAAAAATATTAAAATAAACCTAACCACAAACGGCACGTTTCCTAAGAAATCAGTGGAAGAATGGGCTAAATTAATTGTTCCAAACACCACAGATGTAAAAATTAGTTGGAACGGTGCGACCAAGGAAACATCAGAGAAAGTAATGCATGGAATTGACTTTGAAAAAGCAATTGAAAATGTAAAAGAGTTTATCAAATACCGTGATGAACACTTTGCGAATACAGGTTATTTCTGCCGAGTAACCTTTCAGTTGACTTTTATGCAAAACAACATGCACGAGTTAGCAGATATAGTAAAATTGGCTGCTTCTCTTGGAGTTGACAGGGTAAAAGGGCATCAGCTTTGGGCACACTTTGATGAAATAAAAGACCTTTCAATGAAGATTTCAGAAGACAGCATCACACAATGGAATGAGTATGTAAAACAAGCATTTGAAGCACAAGAGAAATATCTAAAACCAAACGGGGAAAAAGTACTTTTAGAAAACATCATACCGCTTAATGAAAATGAAAACACAGAAGTGCCAGAGCATTATGAATGTCCGTTTCTCACAAAGGAACTTTGGATTTCAGCTACTGGTAAAGTTTCTCCTTGCTGTGCTCCCGATAATCTTCGTAAGTCATTAGGAGACTTTGGGAATATTGAAAACACATCGATACAAGAAGTATTAAACAGTCCTGCTTATATAGAACTCGTCAAAAACTATAAATCAAATCCACTTTGTAAATCTTGCAACATGCGTAAACCCAAAAACAACATTTAAGAAAATGATACAGCATAAAAATATAGACCAACTCCAATATATGTTCCCTAATATTATAGGTTTAGATATAGCATTACTCTATGGTTCGTTTGGCAGAAATGAGGCCACACCCAATTCAGATATTGACATCCAATTATTAGTAGACAAAGAATTTGAAACAGGGTATTTAAAAGATCAACTTGATATATTATTTCATTCTGAAATTCAATTTATTCATGAAGTAGAATTGAGAAAAAAAGTAGTAGTTTATTTCAAATCACAACCTAAAATTGAATTTGCCATCTGCACCAACATTACTGAAATAGAGAGAAACTATTTAGGTTCGGAAATTTCAGATGTTAAGCAAACAGTTCTTTACGAAAGGCAGTCGAAGCAATACAATATTGATTCATACTTGTCTAAATTGGTAACTAATTATTTTAACAATAAAACGGAGCAGCAAAAGCACAAACAAATTAACGATTTAGTTGATAAATTCCTTTATGAATTTGAAAGTTGCTCTAGTATGCACCGCAGAAGTGATGGATACCAATTCTATTTTTTCTACAACATTGCTTTGCAACTTGCTATCCAATTAAAACACCTTTCTAAAGGGCATTCTAAATTCAATTTCCTACCTAAATATTTCATTGCAAACATTCTTACAAAGGAAGAACAAGAAATCTTTTACCAACTAAAAGGCACTTTGTTTTTACCCGATGCAAACCAACAAAAAAGAAAATTACTAACCTTCTTTTATTCAGCAATAGAAACATTGGTTACCACTGAAAAAAAAGAAGAAGTAAAACAGTTTTGTGAATGGGTCTATAACCGTGATTTCCTTTGGAACTTTAGGGATATAAGTACCCACAATCCCCAAATTAAAAGTGGTATTATTTATAGAACAGCAACAATGACTTTATTTCAGAATGAAAGCAGATTTGATGAACTATTAAATGAAAAGCAAATCAAAACCGTAATTGATTTAAGAGCAGACAAAGAAATTGAAGAATTACCTTACCAAGCACAAACCCTTTCCAAATTCAAATACATAAAGGCACAACTTGACCCATGGAACCAACCCGAATGGTTTAAGGAAAAACACCATCAGGGAACCAATGAAGAAATTGCTTACCGCTTTTTTGCAATAGGATGTAATGACCAAATAAAAAATGCAATGGAGGCTATTATCAATGAAGAATTAGGATCTGTTGCAGTTCATTGTTTTGCAGGTAAAGACAGAACAGGAATTTTTATTTCAATGCTTCATTTGCTTGCAAACACTCCAATGGAAATAATTTATGCAGACTATTTAGCAAGTGAAGTGGATGTAAAAATTAGCAGATTAAACTTAGTGCTGGACATTATTACCGAAAAGGGAGGGATAGAGCCTTACTTACTTTCTTGTGGATTAAAAACAAATCAGATTTCAAAACTCAAACAAAAATTATTGAACTAATGAATTGGCAAAACATAAAAGTATCAGCAGATAATACACATTTTCTTTTTGACGGAAAACATGTTTTCGGTAAAAAGTTTAATGAAGTTTTAAAATTTCATTCGCCAGGCTTAGCACCTGTAAGTGATGAAAGTGGCTCTTATCATATTGATTTCAATGGCAAAGACTTATATAAAGAAAGATATTCACGAACTTTTGGATTCTATTGCTATAGAGCTGCGGTTGTAGATCTTCAAAATTGGTTCCATATAAATGAAAATGGGGAAAGAGTATATGCAGACAATTACAATTGGACTGGAAACTACCAAGAAAATTTATGCACTGTCAGAAATAAGGATAGTATATATTTCCATATCGATTTAAACGGAAATCGAGTATATGATGAAAATTATATATATGCAGGTGATTTTAAGGATGGATATGCATGTGTCAAATCTCCAAATGGATTATATAGGCACATTGACAAAAATGGACAATTTCTGAACGAAAAGGAATTTTTAGATTTAGGCGTTTTTCACAAGAATTATGCAATCGCAATGGACAAGGAGGGCTGGTTTCATATTGATAAATTCGGTAAAGAATTATACCGACAAAGATTTTTGGCTGTAGAACCATTTTATAATGGATTCGCATTAGTAACAAGTGAAGATAAAAGTAAAATGATAATAGATGAAAAGGGACAAAAAATTCTATTTGTATAAATATATTATAATATCTCACCCCGGTTCCCCAAATTCCTCCACAATAGCTTTCACCTGAGCAGGAGAGAAAATCTTTTGCTCAGGTGTGTAGCCAATTCTTTTCAATTTTTTTAAAAGTGCCTTGTTTTCTTTAATCCATTCTCTGAGCCGTTTGGATGCACTTTCTTTATTAATCACAGGGAAGTATAATTGAGCGAGCTCACCTTTGCTGTAAGCTCGCATTTTAAAGAGTGTTTCCATTTTATTTTTGTTCGTTTTTGTTCAATAAAAAACCCCGGTGTTTCCGGGGTTATTTATTAGATTGCTGTTGAGAATCTCGTTTCAAGTTTTCGCGAGAGTATATTCATATCTTCTCCCACTTTTTGGTCAACAATTCGTGCATATATCTGTGTGCTCTTTATAGTTTTATGTCCAAGCATTTTACTCACAGATTCCATTGGCACACCATTCATCATCGTTACTGTTGTTGCAAAGGTGTGTCGTGCTATATGAAAAGTAAGCTCCTTAGTGATATTGCATATATCAGCAAGTTCTTTTAGATATGCATTCATTTTTTGGTTGCTGGGAATGGGCAATACATGATCATTATCTTCAAGAGCTTCAAAAACACTATATTTGTTTATAATATTCATTGGAATCTCGAGTAATGGAATATTGGAACGTCCGCCAGTTTTCTGTCTGTTCTTTCTAATCCAATATCTTCCATCGTTAACTTCTACTTCAGATTTAGTTAATTTTTTCAAATCTATATATGCAAGTCCTGTAAAGCACGAAAAGACAAAAAAGTCTTTTACTCGATTAATTCTGTCAAGCTTAGTTTGGCAATTCACCAAACGATTTAGTTCCTGTTCGGTTAAATATGGTCGCTCTACTTCCTTTGACGACAAACTAAATCCATTAAAAGGATTGCTGCTAAGCCAACCATTTTGTATAGCTATATTAGTAATCTTCTTAAATCTTTGTAGAAATTTAATTGCAGTATTATAATTACATCCCATTTCAGTTTTTAGATATAAATTGAATCTTGAAATAAAATGAGGGTCAATATTTTTTACAGGAATATCAGTTTTATGATAGTGAAATTGTAAAAATGATTGCATCCGTTTATAGGAAGTTATATATTTTTGATAAGTCCCTTTGCTATATTCCTTGCCAACTAATTGTTGAAGTTCATCATTATACTCTTGCCAAATCTCTAATAACATTTTTG
>CANHGM010000043.1 GCA_947460345.1 Bacteroidota bacterium
AAAAGATTTCCGACCATTCTCCCTCCTTTAAATCTATCGGAAGCGTTAGAAACCACCAAAATCCATTCGGTTGCAGGAAAACTAGCCGCCTCAGACTCATTGATGACTATAAGGCCTTTTCGTTCTCCACACCATACGATAAGCGATGTTATAATGTTAAAGTAAAAGTATTATTTTTGTTAAAAATTGATTTATGAGAATAGGCATTTATGCAAGAGTATCAACTCAAAAACAGGCAGAAAAAGGTGTCTCTATTGAAGACCAAATTAGGCGTGGTATTGAATTTTGTACAAAAAATAATTACTCATATGAAATTTTCAAGGATGAAGGCATTTCAGGTAATTTACCTATTCAAGATAGACCTGCCCTGTTAAGGTTATTTGAAAAATTCTTTCTTAAAGATAAAGAGTTGAATGGCTTATTCGTTACAGAATTTGATAGGTTAACAAGAAACCCAAAAGAATCTATTACTATTAGAGAATTACTTGTAGAAAATAGTATTCAATTATTTGAATTGTCTGCCCCAATAAATCTAAAAGACCCGACACAAGATTTACTTATGGGTATTAAGGGGCTATTGGGCTCATTTGAGAGAAAAAAAACAATAGTAAGAATTAAAAGAGCCCTTGAGACTTCCGCACTTCAAGGAAAGGCACTTGGCGGGCCGATAATTAATTATGGGTACAAGAAAGATAATAGAAAAATGATTATTGTAGAACCTAAAGAGGCAGAAGTTGTGAAAATAATTTACAAAATGTGTCTTGAGGGAAATGGGACTAAGCTTATTGCATCGTACCTAAATACAAATGGAATACCAACAAAACGGATGAATCTTGGAGGGATGAAAATGAAAGTTAAGAATAAGGAACAAACTAATTTTATTTGGAGAGATTCAGTCATTTATAATGTCCTAACAAACCCTATTTATAAGGGTGAGCGACATTTTAAGGAACATATTATTCCTTGTGAAGCCATAATAGAAAAAAATGTATTTGATGCGGTTCAAATCACACTGAAAAATAGAAAGCATTTTAAAAACACAACTAACAAGTACTTCTATCTATTAAAAGGATTAATATTTTGCGCCAAATGCGGTAGCAGATTTTATGGGCGAAAGAGAGCTGACTTGTCTGACAATCAATACATCTGCTCTTCACAAAGGTATAGTAAAGATTATTGCGGTAGCAGAGGAATTAATATAACAAAATTAGATGAATGGATTTGGGAATCTGTTTTATCGCTGCCAGAGGATTTCAAATTAGCACTTCAAAAAAGATTTGATAATTTACAAATAATGGGGAGAAATCTTGCCATAAAGGCATTATTAGAAGAAAAAGAGGAATTAGAAGATGAGGCAGTTAAATTAATTAAACTGTTTTCAAATAGTAGAACAGGAAATCGTTTTACAAAAAAACGCCTTGAAGAAATTGAAATAAAAACTACTAACTGTGAAGACAAGATTTTAAAGCTTGAGAGACAAAATATTAAATCGGAACAGGAAGAAGAAATTCTTAACTTTTTAATAAAAACCATTAAACCCTTCAATAAATTGATAATATCTGAAGAAGAAAAACAAACTGTCGTTAGAGCACTAATTGAAAAAATTCAAATAAATTGGAATAAGGATGAATTAATGCATCAAATTAAAATAATTTACAAGTTTGATTTATTTTCAGAAATACTTTTAACAAAGGACATAACTATAAATTACAAAAAAAGTGGGTATTCTGTAAGAGCAAAAGATTTTAATGAAGTAATAAAGATTGAACTAAGGAGCCCAAGTAGTAGGATTACGCCTTTATCTCCTAAAACGAAAGATTTTTTTATTTTACCTATAAAACCTGACTCTTAGGTCTTGATATATTTAAACGCAGTACATTTCAGAACAATATTGGATTGCCTATTAGCGTAACTTCATTTTGCTACAGTCACTTTTAGAATCTGTTTAAATAATATTAATCATAATAAAAATGATTCCCTTGAACTGAAAAATTCATTTCTGAAAATTTCATAACAGTATCTTAATCAATAAGGATAAAACAACATGAGGTTTGAAACCTCACCTGTTATTATGCAGCATCCAATATTTCTTCAGGGAGGTGTTTTCTTAACCGAACTTCAGATGCCATCACAAACTCAGGTTTTGTCTCGTATCCTACATATTTGCGTTTGGTTCGTAAAGCAGCTTCGCCTGTTGTTGATGTGCCTGAGTATATGTCTAAAATAGTATCACCAACCTTTGAGGTCGTTAAGATTGCAATCAATGGGATTGAGATGGGATAACCTGCACTGTGAGTTAAATTAAATCCTTGCTCTTTGCAATCTTTTCTCAAATGATTCATATTATTACCATTAGTACGTATTATAGTATCTCTAAAATCCATTCCTGATATTAGATTAGACATTTTCGCAGAAGTACCATAGGATATTAAATCATTAGGGTCAGTTAATCCCCTTAGCCAAGAAACATCATAACTATATTTAGATGACTTTACAAAATGAAAGATATATTCGTGAGACCTCACACTTCTTTTAGCTTGTGTAAATACAGGATTTTTTTTAATCCAAACAATCTCGTCATTTAGCTTCCATCCTTCTTTTCTCATTGCTATTGCAAATTGATGTGAAATAGAATAGTATTCCCCGTCAATAACTGGCTCATTGATGTTAACCCACAGACTTCCATCGTCTTTTAATACACGAGAGCAGTCCTTAAAATCATTCAACAAACCTTTTATGTACTCGTTGATGTCTCTCTCTAATCCTCTTTGGTCTTTTCCTGTACCATAGTCACGCATTCCAAAATAGGGTGGAGAAGTCATGATACAAGCAATACTATTATCGGCAAGCTCACTCATGTTTTCACACGATTTATTATAAACCTTTGCTCTATCAGTCATCAACTCATATTCAGATGGGATGTTTATGGCATTCTCTCTAATTACCTTTTCTCTTTTGAGACCCTTTTCTATACTGTTTAGGGATGTTTTCTCACTATCAATTTGAGACCATATTTCGGCCAAGGAATTGGTTTCTTCACCATACAACTCCTTCGCTAAGGCTTTGATGGTTTTCAGTTTATAGATTTTACTCTTAGAGATGTTCAATGACTTTTTCTTTTCAGCATTTTTCTTCATCTCAGGGTTTAAGTCAGTTCTGCATCCTTTACCCACAGGATATTCCGCTTCCAAGATTTCATACTCCTTCAATATTTCGGAGTATTTTTTAATCCTTTGTTGCCCATAGGAGACTGCCATTAGTTTTGCACTAATATTTTGTTTAGGCAGGAAAATGACCGGCACCAATTTTAGACCTAATTCCTTTGCGATTCGGAGTCTTAAATTTCCTGATACCACCACTCCCTCTATCACATGCAATGGGGTAAAAATACCCACCTTGCTGATGTTCTCCCTCATTGACTCGTAGTTCTCGGGGATGGAGTAAAGATTACTCACCTCGTCACTACCTCTCAATTTTAAGGGGCTTATCCATGTAACAAACTTTTGATTCATAACTCAATAATTAAAAAATTAATAATTGAGCAGTGTACGTCCTGCTGTTAACGGTTTGACAAAGCGGTAAGATGTGGTATTCCACAACTTGGCTAGAATAGCTCTCGCTGACACTTTTTTGAAAAACGAGGAGAAGTATGTAACCTCGGCACCTAAGTGTATTTGAAACTAAGTTAGGTGGTTTACACCTATAAAAGGTGTTTGTGGTACTCAACTTTGGCAATGAAACGAAAAACTTCGTCCCGATTACAACTACAAATGTAAAAAGTAGTTTTTAATACTGCAAATAATGTTTCACATTTATTTTATTTAATTCCAAAATAACCTTTTATCTTCTGTCTAATTAAGATTTGACCTTTTTTAATTGCTTCAACATCATTCACTCCTTTGGGATAATCCTTTAGTGTGCCAACATAGGCAGTGACCCATTTTGTTTTTCCTAATTTATCTTTGATAGTGGTTCTTGCGTGTAAGAATACATTATTGTATTTATCCTTAAATTCATTGATATAAACAGTATGAGACAATAAATTATAATAATTATCAAGCGTACGTAGACGAGTTATCAATCTAATTGCATTTTGGATATTTTCTTTTGACTCTACTAATTTAGCCAATTCAGTCAACTGAGCGTCAATATCCTCAATTAGTTTAATTTCCTGTAAAGAGTCTAAACCGTTAAAATTATGGGGTTTATTACCGATATGCAATTGCATCAAAAGTGTTTCGTGTTCCATACTACAATAATATGGACATATTACGACTTAGTCAAATTTGAAACAAGGTTAAATTGAATGAAGATTTTCAACCTTCTGATTTTTAGAATTAAAATAACGAAAGGAAATTTTAAGTCAGGATTTTCTTTTAACTTCCTTAGTTCAATATCTTGACTTTAGGGTCATTTATCATACGCTTAAAGAATTACATTAAGGATTTGAAATTCTGAAATAACTTCGTTTTTATAAAAACAAAGTTCGTATAGCCCAAAATATTAGCTAATCAATATCCATAAAACATACAGTTATAGTTAGTAACTTAATACTCAAATACTTTAAACGTAAATAATATGGAAGCAGTAGATTTAATATGTTTTAAATGCAAACATTTTAGAATATTTGAAGGGGGGTGCGATGCCTTCCCTGATGGAATCCCTGATGAGATTGTTATAGACCCAAATAATCATTCTAAACCATTATCATTTCAAACAAATAATATTGTATTTGAACCCGCAGATGAAGAAAATTTGATAATTAAAAATTTGTAAAGATGAAAAGGTTCATCAAGTTGTTTTAATTTATCCCGCTGCCAAAGTACACTCCTCACCCTTCCCCCTTACAATTTTTGAAATCTTGTTTGTAGTATTAATAGCCAGTTTGGTGAGTTTAGAAACTTCCCGAATAGACAAACCCATTTTAATATATTTAACCGCATCAGGGTATTTTTTTAATAATTTGGCTTCATCTTCTTTTGTTCCAACAGGACGACCAAGTATTACCCCCTTTTGTTTCAGATTATTCAACGACACCTTTACACGCTCACGTAATGTAACTGTCTCCATCTTACTTATTTCAGACATTAAAGTCAAAATCAAGGATGTTATGTGGTTCTCTTTACCATCGTCAGTCAAGGTAAACAGATTAAGGTTCTTGATGTATAGTCCAACTCTTCTATCGTGAAGGAAGGATAAAAGATTATGAAAATCACGGGGGGAACGCGAAATGCGAGAGATTTCCCACACAACGACCAAATCTATACCCCCACCCGAGATGAGGTCTTGTAGGTGGATTATACCTCTTCTATCCTCATTCTTCTTAGTTCCTGATATGGTTTCTCTAATTACTTCAATAACCTCCCAACCATTCTGCTTTGAGGTTTCGTTTAAAAGGTTTTCTTGGTGGTCTAACTCTTGTCCGATAGTGGATTTACGGATAAAATGTATTACTCTTTTCATTGGGGATTAATTATACCCAAAAATAATTATAATATACTGGTTATTAGCTTATTAAGACATTTTTATTTGAATAATAATCGCCAAAAGTTTGTGTTTTCCTCCTCACACTTATCACTTCAGTGATGCGCGCTTCAAAATCCTCAAATAGTCCAAAGTTGACTTCAATATCAAACCCCAGCAGTTTTCTTAATCTTGTGACAACTTGTATTTGGTTTAAGGACTTGTTTGTTGCATCGTAAACAATAATAATCTCAAACCTATCCAAATTCTCTAATGAATAATAAACCCCACTAATACCCCTAAAATACTCTCTATTGGATACCCCTTGAAAAGTATAAAGTCCGTTTTTCAGAGACCTGAAGAACAAACTAATACTCCCTTGAAATCGGTTCTCAAAATTTTGATTGGTGGTTATGATTTGAATAACTTGTAAGTTTTTCTTCTCTTTTAATGTATTGAGAATGGTTTTTGCTTGTATTAGAGACATATTTTATAAATAATTGACTGCGTGTTACAGGAGGGATAATCCCAAAACACCTATTTATGAGGTAAAACACCATTTTTCAAGAAATTAAGTTCAACGTTTCCTGGCAAAAAAGGGAGTTTAACGAATAATAAAAGATATTAAAAAGGCAACTCTTCCTCGCGGTTTTTGGCGAACAAATAATCTATGATATCTTTGGTTTCCGCATCTAAATCATTATTAGAGGAATCTCTTGATATGCATTCCCTCATCTCGTCAAATATTGAAAGGTACTTGTTGTTGATTACATCATACATATCTAATCCCATTAGTGATAGACCATGAACATAATTCATTTCTACTATCTGTTCATTACTGAAGTTTTTTTGTTTTAACAACCCCTCATTTTTGAATTCAGGTTGTCCGACCAATAAAGGAATTTTTAAATAATCAGTGAATTCTGAGGCTGAAAGAATGGTTTTAACTTCAATGTCCCCAACATTTCCCGTAAAAAGTACAATATCTGACTTTAAGATTTTCCAAAGATTATCAATCGTTTTACTGTGTAATTTTCTCATGAATATAATATCCATACATAAAACAGGTAAAGTGTAAAAACTATCTCGTTTATAATAGGTTTTCAAATATACTTCCCCCTTTTTCAAGTCCTCCGTAAATGGTTTATAATCACTTTTGAAAAGATTAAATAAAATGGTTTCTAATCCTGTAAGGGAGTAATAATATTTAGACATGTTACTTGGTATTATCTCCAATTTAATTGAAGTAAGCGTGAGAGGTGTTATAAACCTATCTACAATCTCTTTTACAACTACCTGATTTCTTTTATCTAAGAAATACATAGCACAGGGGCTCTCCATAGGGTTATCAACCAAATCAATTTCTACACTACATTTTTCAATATCTCTTTTAACTACTTTACAACAAGGGAAATTTTCCATAATATCTTTATTCTATAAATAGTATAGAGATTCTAAAAAGTCGGTTTTTTGGGATTTTTCTGCCAAAATTTTTTTTAAGGGTTTACAGAGGTTTTTTTTTTAAGGGTTCACAAAGGGTTTTAATGACCCCGTAAACCTTCTTGGCACAATAAAACAGCGGATACGGGGAGGGAGCCAGGGGGCCCTATGAGTGGAAGGGAGGGGGTATTAACCCATAGGTCACAAAAGAATTAGTGAATAGTATTCTCTGCTGAAAACCTAAATAATTCAATTCAGAATGAAATTTAATCAACCAATAAAATATTACCTTAACTTTAACAAATACCTGAACCATTCTTATGCCTGTTGAACTTCGTATAAAGGAAATTATTAAAGAAAAAAAGATACACCAAAAGGATTTAGCCCAACAAATTGGGGTGTCTAAGGTGACTGTATCTTATTGGTGTAGTAACCATACAATGCCGAGTATTGAAACGCTTAGTTCAATTGCCAAGGTGTTGAATGTTAGAATTGCTGATTTAATTGTAGAAAACTAAAATAATAATGACTCAAGATTTAGAGAAAACCCTTTGGGCTACTGCCGATAAACTTCGTAATAATATGGATGCGGCCGAATACAAACACATTGTACTCGGTTTAATTTTCCTGAAATATATCTCTGATAGTTTTGAAGACCTTCATTCAAGATTAAAGGAAGATAAATTATCTGATGCTGAGGATAAAGATGAATACTTGGCAGAGAACGTATTCTTTGTACCACAAACAGCTCGTTGGAAATATCTACAATTTGAGAGGGCCAAACTCCCAACCATTGGAAAAGATATTGATGATGCGATGGATGCCATTGAGAAGGAAAACCCTAACCTAAAAGGTGTTTTACCAAAAGATTATGCTCGTCCTGCATTAGACAAAAAACGATTAGGAGAATTGATTGACCTAATAGGAAATGTTGGATTTAATGAACCCGGCCTCAATAGCAAAGACCTGTTAGGACGTGTTTATGAATATTTTCTTGGAATGTTTGCTGATGCCGAAGGAAAACGGGGAGGTCAATTTTATACTCCTGAGAGTATTGTAAAGTTATTGGTTGAAATGTTGGAGCCTTACAGTGGCCGTATCTATGATGGGTGTTGTGGTAGTGGTGGAATGTTTGTACAAAGTGAAAAATTCCTTCAGGCACACGGTGGAAGATTGGATGATATTTCTGTTTACGGACAAGAGAGTAACCCAACTACCTATAAATTGGCAAAGATGAACCTTGCCATTCGTGGTATTGATGCAAAAATTGAGTTGGGTGACACTTTTCATAACGACAGACATAAAGACCTTCAGGTTGATTATGCCATTATGAACCCCCCATTCAATGTTTCGGATTATGGTGCTGAAACCTTACAAGATTCTCATTTATGGAAATATGGTGTACCTCCATCAGGGAATGCCAACTATGGATGGTTACAATTGGTAATAAATAAACTTAGTCCAAGTGGAACCGCAGGTATTGTACTTGCCAATGGTGCCATGACTTCAAATTCAGGTGGAGAGAACGAGATAAGGAAGAATATGATTTTGGATGGTGTGGTAGATTGTATGGTTGCCCTACCTACTCAATTATTCTTTAATACTCAGATTCCTGCCTGTTTATTCTTTTTAGCACGCAATAGAACCAACGGTAAATTCAGAAACCGTAAAGACGAAATCTTATTTATTGACGCTCGTAAATCAGGAGCATTGGTATCAAGGAAGAACAAAGCGTTTACAGATGAGGATATCTCTAAAATAACTGAGGTATATCATAATTGGAGAAGCAAAGATGGAAACTATGAAGATATACAGGGCTTCTGTAAATCTGCCACATTAAAAGAAGTTGAAGCGAACAACTTTGTTTTAACCCCTGGCCGTTATGTGGGAACTGAGGATGTGGAATATGATGGCATTTCATTTGAAGATAAGGTTGCAGTAATTTCTGAGAACCTAAAATCTCATTTTGAGCAATCCATTGAACTTCAAGAACGGATTAAACTTAACCTTAAAAAAGTGGGGATTGAGATATGAGTGAGTGGAAGGAATATAAATTAGGAGATATCTGTGATATTACTTCAAGTAGAAGAATATTTTTGAATGAATATGTAAAGGAGGGTGTTCCTTTTTATCGTTCAAAAGAAATAATAGAGAAAGCAAAAGGTAATAATATCTCAACTGAATTATTTATCACAAATGAAAGATATGGTGAAATTAAAAGAAAAAATTTTGTACCCGTAGAAAACGACATTTTGATTACATCGGTTGGCACATTGGGTGTTTCTTATATGTTATCAAAAAAAGATTTTTTTTATTTTAAGGATGGGAATTTAACTTGGCTAAGGAATTATTCAAATTTAGTCTATCCAAAGTACCTTTTGTATTGGTTAAGGTCAAATATTGCTAAAGAAAAATTCAATGAAATTTCAATAGGCTCAACTCAACCCGCAATTACAATTCAGGGGTTAAAAGGTTTGCAATTGAAATTACCAAAACATAGTACCCAAACCGCCATTGCAGAAATCCTCTCCTCTCTTGATGATAAAATTGAACTCAACAATAAAATCAATCAAGAATTAGAGACCCTCGCTCAAACCCTCTTCAAACAGTGGTTTATTGATTTTGAGTTTCCTAATGAAAATGGTGAACCCTATAAATCATCAGGTGGTGAAATGGTGGATAGTGAATTGGGTGAGATTCCGAAGGGGTGGGAAATTGAAGTTCTATCAGAGGCAACAAAATTGATTAGAGGAATATCTTATAGAAAGCCTGAATTGGTATTAAAAGGAGAAGGAATTGCATTTGTTAATTTGAAGTGCTTTTCATTAAATGGAACTTTCAGACAGGATGGTATTAAATATTACAACGGGAAATATAAGAATGAACAAATATTAAGCAAAAATGATATTCTTGTTGCAGTAACTGATTTAACTCAAGATAGGGAAATTATAGGAATGCCCATTTTATGGAATGGAAGCACAACCGCATTACCATCTTTAGACACTTGTATTATTCGCTCAGAAACTTCAGAGTTAAAGAATTTTTTATACTATGAATTCAAGACAAAGAGATATAAATCAAGAATTATAGAACACGCAAATGGTTCAACAGTACTACATTTAAGCGTAAAAGGATTAGAAACATATGTTTTCCCTTTACCAAATGATAAGATATTAAAAAATTGGTGTGGTATAATTCAACCTATTTTAGAAACTATAAATTCTAATATTAATGAGATATATGAATTATCAAAAACAAGAGATACTCTCCTACCAAAACTCATCTCAGGTGAATTAGAAATTAACGAAATAACCAACTAATGGCAGCAGTAATATCCGAAGACCATATAGAACAAATCGTCATTCAAGAGTTTATTGATTTGGGGTATTCCTATGTCAACGGAGCTGATATTTCACCTGATGGTATTGCCCAAGAACGAGAGTTTGATGAAGTGGTCTTGAAACAAAGATTACAGACAGCAATTTCTAAACTTAATCCAAATGTACCTCACGAGGCACAAGATGAAGCCATAAAGAAAGTTCTTAGAACGGATAGTCCCAACCTTTTTCAGAATAACTATCAGGTTCACAAATACCTAACCGATGGTGTGGATGTAGAATACAGAAAAGGAGACCGAATTGCTGGTGATAAGGTTTGGTTAATTGATTATGAAAATCCATCAAATAATGAATACTTGGTGGTGAATCAGTTTACCATTATTGAAAATAATATTAATAAAAGACCTGATATTATTTTATTTGTTAACGGACTACCCTTAGTTGTTATTGAACTAAAAAATGCGGTTGATGAGAATGCGACGATACATTCCGCATTCAATCAATTACAAACCTATAAATCAACTATTCCATCTTTATTCCTTTACAATGCCCTACTCATTATCTCAGATGGTTGGGAAGCTATGTATGGTTCTTTAACCTCTCCAAAGCAATTTTTTGTGCCTTGGAAATCCATAGATGGGAATATAGTTGCAGATGAAGACATCCCCCAAATGGAGGTGATGGCAAAGGGTATGTTGAATAAAAATGTACTGACCGACCTCATCAGGCACTACATCCTATTTCATCAAAATAAAGAACAAATTACCAAGATTGTCCCTCGTTACCACCAATACTTTGCAGTAAATAAGGCAGTAGAAACCACCAAAGTAGCCACCGCAATCAATGGAGACCAACGAGCAGGAGTAATTTGGCATACTCAAGGAAGTGGTAAAAGTTTGAGTATGGTTTTTTATGCGGGAAAATTAGTTTTGGCATTAAACAACCCCACGCTTGTTATTTTAACCGATAGGAATGACTTAGACGACCAATTATTTGATACTTTTTCATTAAGTCAGGATATACTTCGTCAAACACCTGTACAAGCAGAAAACCGTGATGACCTTAAAAGAAAGTTGAGTGTAACATCAGGAGGTATTGTGTTCACCACTATCCAAAAATTCCTTCCTGAGATTATTGAAAAGGTTGATATTGGCGAAGGGAAAACCAAAAACATTAAAGGTCAATTTGAATTACTATCAGATAGAAGAAATATTGTAGTGATTGCAGATGAAGCCCATAGAAGTCAGTACGACTTTATGGATGGATTTGCCAAACATATGAGAGATGCACTTCCAAATGCAAGTTTCATAGGTTTTACAGGTACGCCGATTGAGAATACCGATAAGAATACACAGGCCGTATTTGGAGATTATATTGATGTCTATGATATACAACAAGCAGTTGAAGATGGGGCGACAGTAAGAATCTTCTATGAAAATAGATTGGCAAAAATTAATCTTAAAGAAGAAGAAAAGCCAAGAGTTGATGCAGAATTTGAGGAACTAACCGAGAGTGAAGAACAGGATGACCGTCAGAAATTAAAATCTAAGTGGGCAAGGTTAGAAGCAATTGTTGGTAATGAACACCGATTGGAACTGATTGCCAATGACATTGTCAAACATTTTGAATCTCGTAATGAGATATTGGATGGTAAGGCAATGATTGTCTGTATGAGCAGACGGATTTGTGTTGATTTGTACGCCCAAATAATTAAAATCAGACCTGATTGGCATAGTGACGATGATACTGAAGGAACCATTAAAGTAGTCATGACAGGTTCATCTTCTGACCCATTATCCTTCCAACCTCACGTAAGAAACAAGGGGAAACGCAAAGCATTAGGAGAACGGCTTAAAGACCCTAAGGACTCATTAAAACTTGCAATAGTAAGAGATATGTGGCTAACGGGATTTGATGCACCATCCATGCACACGCTCTATCTTGATAAACCCATGCAAGGTCATAATTTAATGCAAGCTATTGCAAGAGTTAATCGGGTATATAAAGATAAAGAAGGTGGATTGGTTGTAGATTATATTGGTATTGCCAATGATTTAAAGAGAGCACTCTCCTTATACACGGACAGTGGAGGTAAAGGGAAACCTGCATTTGACCAAGATGAGGCCGCATCGGTAATGATGGGAAAATATGAGATTGTGTCTCAAATGTTCTCAGAACAACCTACTGATAAGACCGTTCAAAAAGGTCTGAACTATAAATCATTTTTCGGATTAACCCCCAAAGAGAAACTATATTTCCCAATTCAAGCCGCCAATTATTTATTAGGATTGGAGAATGGAAAAGACAGATTTGTTAATTCTGTAACTGCTTTGTCCAAGTCATTCGCGATATCCGTCCCACATCCTTACACCATAGATATTAGAGATGAGGTTGGATTATTTCAAGCCATCAAGGCCCGAATTGTGAAGGTCACCCAAAGTGGTAAAGCAACAGGAGGAGTAGATATAGACACCGCCATTAAACAAATATTGTCTGATGCCATAGTTTCAGATGAGGTGATTGATATTTTTGATGCCGCAGGAATAAAAAAACCTGACATTTCAATTTTATCAGATGAGTTCCTTGCTGAGGTTAAAGGGATGACCCATAAAAATCTCGCTTTAGAATTACTGAAGAAGTTATTAAAGGATGAGATAAAAACAAGAAACAAGGTAAACTTGGTTCAATCCAAGAAATTCTCTGAGATGTTAGACAATTCGGTAAGGAATTATCAAAATAACCTGATTACATCCGCACAGGTTATTGATGAGATGATACGACTTGCCAAGGAAATTAAAGAAGCCGATAGACGGGGTGAGGATTTAGGGCTTGATTTTAGAGAGTACGCATTCTACTCGGCTTTAGAGGTTAATGATAATTCGGTTGCAGTATTGGGGGATGAAATACTCAGACATATTGCCCGTGACTTGGTTGATACCGTAAGAAAAAACACTTCAATTGATTGGACGGTTAGAGAGAATGTACAAGCCAAAATGAGGCTTGCAGTCAAGAAAATTCTTCGTAAACACGGTTATCCACCTGACATGGAACTAAAGGCTACTGAAACGGTTATTGAGCAGGCAAAACTACTTGCTAATGACTTCAGTTCAAAACTTTATGAGTCAGGTAGTGATTACTACTCAATGGCGGCAGAGCCCGAAAATTAATTAATAACTCCATGTATATAATCAATAAAGAAACCAACCGCATAGAGAAAATAGAAACTGCAACCTTTAAACAGTTGGGGTTTAAGGAACGTGAACATCTTCAGGAATGGATTGCAAATAATCCATCTTGTTTGAATGAAGAATTATTAGTTATTCAGAAGGAGTTTGATGGTTTCAATGATACTTCAGAGAGATTGGATTTGTTGGCTATTGATAAGCAAGGTAATTTGGTAATTATTGAAAACAAATTGGATGATACCGGCAGAGATGTCACTTGGCAGGTTTTGAAATATTCGTCCTACTGTTCCACTTTAAACGGCACACAGATAATCTCCATTTTCAACCAATATTTATCTAAGATTGGAAGTAGTGAAAGTGCTGAAACCCTACTTGAGGAGTTTTTGGAGTCTGATGATTTCCGAGAGAAATTAAATATTGGGAATTCTCAGCGTATAGTAATGATAGCAGGCGAATTCCGCAAGGAAGTAACCTCTACTGTACTATGGTTACTAAACTATGGACTGAGAATACAATGCTTCAAGGCTATACCCCATAAATTAGGTGAGCAATTGTTCTTGAACCTTGAACAAATCATACCTATCAAAGAAGCGGAGGAATTTGTGATTAGTATGGCTAAGAAATCACGGGAGGAAGTAGGTATTCAGGAAGAATTAAAAGAACGTCATGTCATTAGGCGTAAGTTTTGGACAACTTATCTCAAAGAAATCAATAAAGTTTCTTCATTATATCAGAATGTAAGTCCGAGTAAAGACCATTGGCTCAGTGCTGGCAGTGGTATTAGCGGTGTTACCTATGCCAGTGTAGTTACCGGCGATTATATAAGAATTGAGTTAACCATTTCTGGCCGTACCCAAGAGGAAAACAAATCAATATTTGATGCACTCTTAGCCAATAGAGAACAGATTGAATTAGATTTTGGAAGAGTAATGGAATGGGAGCGGATGGATAATAAGCGTATGAGCCGAATCAAATATGAGTTGCCTGAGGTTAGTATTTTTAACGAAGATGATTGGAACAAAATGATTCAATTTATGTGTGAGTTCGTTCCAAAATTTGAAGCGGCTTTAAAGAGACCAATTGCTCAGTTGAGTAGGAAAAACTAATTACAATATCCTGCTATCGTAGCCTTGATGATATTTGATACCCACCCATACAATTTCACAATGAGCCTGTATTAGATTTAAAAATCAATAGGCTACTAATTCAGTTTAAATAGGTGGGGAAGGATTGGTATAAATTAAGAATGGACTTCTTTAGAATAATTCACTCATAGAAGGTCATAATCAACTCCTTGGCTGAGAAATTTAGATACATAGTATCCAACCTTTAATATTCCCTCTTCTGTTTTGATTTCATTATTGATTCCTTCTTGTTTGATATTACAGATTGAACTGAGTGGTTTTATGCCTTTTAATAAATCGGTGACTGATGATGTTTTAATTAGAATATGAGAATGAACATCCTGATAATTGGCACTTCGCTCTGAGACAAAGAACATTCTCTCTATTATTTTGTGGTTTTTATTGTACATTTTTTCCATCAATCTACGATTATTCTTGGGCCTACATCCGTTATAGTAGTGGAATGTTAGATATAAATCCCATTCATTAGAACCCAAATAATTACCCCATTCTCTATCTATTGTTGTTTTCATAATAATACAAGGTCAAATACACTTCACTTAGATGAGTATATCAACTCTCAATAAATAGAGCCTAATCTGTATAAAGTGTAGTGTGATTGAAAAAAAAATATAGAGGCTCGGAAAATAGAAGGATATAGTATCCTGATTTTATTCAGACTCAACCTAAGCGGATTTGAAACTAAGTTGGGGTCATTTTATAAATGAGAGAATTAATTCAGATGTTGAAGGAAAAATCCTTAGGATGGATATTTCTAAGTCAAATTAAACGACTGTATTTCGTAAGACAGAAGGAGTAAAATATGAGGGGTCAATTTATCCTGTAAAAAGGGGTTTTTTGAAAATTTTGGGATAACCTTTAAGTTAAGACGCCGTTTAATTACTATTGAATAAAAACACCTTGTTTTTTAGAATTACATTCCTTCCCCTTTAATAGTATTAGGGATGTAGCATTGGTTGGTGGCGGAGTAAATCCACAGCCCGGCGAAATTTCGCTTGCACATAACGGAGTCTTATTTTTAGATGAATTGCCGGAGTTCAAGCGAACCGTACTTGAAGTGATGCGCCAGCCTTTAGAAGAACGTCGGGTTAC
>CANHGM010000044.1 GCA_947460345.1 Bacteroidota bacterium
ATAGATAAAAAGATTAAAGACCCAGTACTTACTTTTCAATTAGCTCAAGGGTTTACTATAAGAAGAGTTATAAAAGATTATTTACCTTTTGACTATGATAGCGAAGGGTATGCATGTTTGCTCGAATGGAAAAATATTGATTATATACCCGAGAGCAAAACAGAAAGAAAAGTATTGATGAAGAAGGTGAGAGTGTGTTGTATTCAATACGAATTAAGAAAAATAAATACCTTCGATGAATTTGCTCAACAATGTGAGTATTTTACTGATGTGGCTTCAAATTATAAAAGTGATTTTGCATTGTTTCCTGAGTTGTTTTCAACACAACTACTTTCACTTATCGACTATAGAGGTATGAGCCCTGAAGATAGTATTAGAAAAATGGATGAGTATACTGATGATTATATAAAATTATTTACTCGCTTGTCTTTAGAATACAATATTAATATTATTGCAGGCACTCATCTTCAATTAGAAGGAGAAGATTTATATAATATTGCTTATTTGTTCAAACGTGATGGTACATACGAGAAACAATATAAAATTCATATAACCCAAAACGAACAAAAATGGTGGGGTGTGAAAGCTGGCAACGAAATAAATGTGTTTAATACTGATTGTGGTAAAGTAGCTATCAATGTATGTTATGATGTTGAGTTTCCTGAATTAGCCAGAATTGCTTGTCAGAAAGGAGCAATGTTATTGTTTGTTCCCTTTAGTACTGACGAAAAGCATGGATTTTTAAGAGTGAAATATTGCAGTCAGGCTAGAGCCATAGAAAACCAAATATATGTGGCCACAGCAGGTACTATTGGCAATATTCCTTCAGTAGACAATATGGATATAAACTATGCTCAAAGCGGTATATATACCCCTAGTGATTTTAGTTTTCCGCCTGATGCGGTGGCTGGCGAATGTAGCACCAATATTGAAACTGTAGTAATTGCAGATTTAGACTTAGCTGCTCTTGAACGTACCCGAAATACAGGTACAGTGCTGAATTGGAAAGACAGAAGACTTGATTTATATGATGTAAAAGAATTATAGTTATTATTTTTTGATTCTTTTTGATTTTATGTTATATATTTTTTTTGACATAAATATATAAATTTTTATTGTTAATTTGCTCTTCAATTCAAATGAAAAAAATTATATATATATTGTGTTTGTTTGCATTAAGCAATTGTAATTTGTTTAAGAAAAATAAATCATATGCACCACCTGCTGATGTAAGTACAATAAGTGACTCAAGTAGAATATTGGAAAATGAGCAGGTTGATAAAAACAATGAGCCAGCTACGTACCAACCTTCTAGAGAAAAGTTCTGGGATTTAATTCATACTAAGTTAAATTTATCTTTTGACTACAAGCACAAAGAAGGAATAGGAAATGCTATTTTGATATTAAGACCATGGTTTTATGCTCAAGATTCTTTGGTATTAGGTGCCAAAAAAATGGATATTAAATCATTGACTTGTATCAACGGAAAAAGTATAAAACAATATAAAACTGATAGCACCAAGATATATATATATTTTGAAAAAGCTGTTACAGATACCGTCCAAATACAAATAAGTTATATAGCAAAACCCTACCAACAAAAAAGCAAAGGTTCTTTGGCCATTACCGAAGATAGAGGGTTGTATTTTATAAATGCTGATAGCAGCGAGCCTGAAAAACCTACACAAATATGGACACAGGGCGAAACAGAAGCAGCCAGTTGTTGGTTTCCGACGATAGATGCACCTAATGAAAAAATGACTCAAGAAATCAATTTAACTGTTGATTCTGCTTTGACTACTTTATCTAATGGAAAGTTAGTTAAAACTATATATCACAACAATAAAACAAAAACCGATACTTGGTTACAATTAAAGCCACATGCTCCATATTTAGCCATGGCAGCTATCGGGCCTTGGCAAGTATATCATGATAAATGGAGAGATAGTATCGTTGTTGATTATTTGATGGAAAAGGAATATATAAAATATGCAAAATTGATTTTTGGAAAGACACCCAATATGCTTGAGTTTTTTTCTAAAAAACTGCATGTTGATTATCCTTGGGACAAATTTTCACAAGTAGTAGCTAGAGACTATGTAAGTGGAGCTATGGAAAATACTTCAGCTGTTTTACATGGTGAATTCTTAAATCATGATTCGGCCCAACATTTAGATAATAGTTATGAAGATGTAGTTTCACATGAGCTTTTTCATCATTGGTTTGGCGACTTAGTCACTTGTGAATCATGGAGCAACCTTCCATTGAATGAGAGTTTTGCTACCTATGGCGAATATATGTGGAGAGAATTTGAATATGGTCAAGACAATGCAGAGGCACATAGACTAGGATATATGTCAAGGTATTTTACTGAAGCTGAAAACAAAAAAGAACCACTGATTAGATATGTATATAAAGACAAAGAAGATATGTTTGATTCTCATAGTTATCAAAAAGGAGGGCTGGTTTTATATACACTCAGAAAGCTTGTCGGAGAAGATGCTTTTTATAAATCACTAGAATTATATCTTAAAAAAAATAGCTTCAAAACAGCTGAAATACATGATTTAAGATTGGCTTTTGAAGAAGTAACGGGTAAGGATTTAAATTGGTTTTTTAATCAGTTTTTTCTGGCTGCTGGTCATCCTGAGATATATGTAGACAAAGTATATGATGCTACCAATAAAAAACTTGTTATTACTTTGGCTCAAGGTGAGTATCAAAATTATTCTTTTCCTATTGATATTGAAGTTGGCTTGGTGGGAGAAACAAAAATATTAAAATTACATATAAAACCAGATCAAGAAATATATGAATTTGATATGGCTCAAGAACCACAATATATCATAATCGACCCTGGTAAAAATTGGCTTTGCCAATGGAAAATAAACAATACCCCAAAACAATGGCAAACGCAATACGAAGTTTCTAATAAATTTATGGACCAATATGAAGCATTAGAAGCTTTAAAAGTATATGTAAATGCAGATGCTGAAACAAGAGACATGGTGTATAGTTTACTCACTAAAAGTTTGCATTCTAATAAAGAAGGTATTGTTGAAGCGTCACTAAAAATTATAGATGAAATTGAAGAAATAAGTTTAGTTAAATCTAATTTTGAAAAGGAATTAATTATGTTATATCAAACAGCGAAACAATCTTCCATTAGAAATAAATCTATTTTGATTATAAACAAAATAAATGATAGTACTTTAAAAGATATATATATTAAGGCTATAAAAGATCCTTCTTATATGGTTATGTCTAATGCCTTAGAAGGTTTGTTAACTTATGATACAACAGCTGCTGTTAAAATGGCTGAGGAATGTTTAAGCACAACCAATAAAAATAAGCAAACTATTGGTTTGGCCATTGCATCAAGATATGGCAAATCATACTACAGTGAGTCATTTGCAAGAATGCTCCCTTTATTTTCTATCAATACTAAGATTGCTTTAATAACATATATGGGCAACTATTTAACTAGAATAAATGACGTAGAAGAAGCCAAAAGTATACTAAAATTATTCGAAAAAGAATCAACTTATAATACGACTCCTTGGTATTACCAATATATGATCAGAGGCAATCTAGATGCAGCTTTAGAGATGCAAAAAAGCGAAGCTATTAAAGTAGAAATAAATAAAACTTTAAATTTACTTCCACCTGGTGGTTCTATGAAGATGGAGATTAAATAAGTTTTAATACAAACAAAAAACGATTGAATTTATTAATTCAATCGTTTTTTAATAAATATCGTTATATAAAAGAACCTACAAAATGGTTCTAAACAACCAGAACAACAAACCAGAACAAACCATACATACAGGTAATGTTAGTACCCAAGCAATCAATATATTTCTGATGGTTTTTGATTGAAGGTTTTTAATGCCTTTACTTGCCACCATACTACCTGCAATTCCTGAAGATAATACGTGTGTAGTACTCACAGGTAATCCAAGCCCAGTTGATGCTCCGATAGTAGCAGTAGCAACCAATTCTGCTGCAGCTCCTTGAGCATATGTTAAATGTTGTTTTCCAATTTTCTCACCTATAGTTACCACTATTCTTTTCCAACCTATCATAGTTCCTAAGCCTAGTGATAGAGATATAAGTATTAATACAAAAGTTGGAGCATAATCAGTATAACCTTTAAGTTCTTTTACTTGGTGTTTCAACTCTTTTTGGTTGTTTTCACTTAAACTAACATTGCCACTTTTAAATAATTTGTCAATACCTTTAGAAGCAACTAATATATTTTTTCTAATTTGGAAACGAACTGAATCATTTGACGGATTAACTTCTAATTCTTTTGTTAAACCTTCTAGTTTTCCTAAACCTTTAGTTATTTTAACTAGCTCTTCTTTTTCTTTTGTTTTTAACTCAGTAGTATTAATTTTGTTTATATATGCCATTGCTTCATATGCAGGCTTCACCATTTCTTTGGTTTCTAAATTTTTATTTAAAGCAAAATATCCAGGAACAATAGCAATAAGTATTAGCATCATCAATCCAACACCTTTCTGTCCATCATTACTTCCATGGAAAAAACTAACGCCACTACAAGTTAAAATAAGTATTATTCTAATCCACATCGGTGGCTTTTGATCTGGTTCTGGCTCTTTAAAAATGATATTCTTTTTCGTTAAAAGTCTTCTCATCATAAACATTAAAAAGACAGCTAAACTAAAACCAAATAATGGAGATATAAGTAATGAAGTTCCTATCTCACCAGCTTTTTTCCAGTTGATTGGGTCAGCAACCCCACCATTGCTAGGTAATAAATAGAAACCCAAGCCTACACCTAAAATGGAACCTATAAGTGTATGTGAACTAGAACAAGGTATTGCTACGTACCAAGTGGCTAAATTCCACATAATAGCTGTAAGCAATATTGCCAATACCATCCCTATATTGTGATATATATTGGGGTCTATGAGTGTTTCTACAGGCAGCAAGGTGAGTATACCAGTAGCCACAGAGATTCCTCCAAAAAATACACCTAAAAAATTTAAAAACCCCGACCACATTACTGCATAAGTTGGTTTTAAAGATTTTGTGTAA
This sequence comes from Bacteroidota bacterium, assembly GCA_947460345.1. Classification (GTDB taxonomy): domain Bacteria; phylum Bacteroidota; class Bacteroidia; order UKL13-3; family UKL13-3; genus CANHGM01. The sequence continues at coordinate 5,065 of CANHGM010000044.1, forward strand.
ATAACAGTTGCTACAGCGTTTGCGGTATCATGAAATCCATTAACGAATTCAAAAATACATGCACATAGTATACATAGTACCAATAGGATGGTAAGCCCAGTAGTTAATCCAAACATGTCTGCAAATTAATAGCAGTTGTATTAAGTTAATGTTAACAAATTGCAATTAACATATCATTTAGAATCATTTTAAAATATAGAATTTACTAACTTAAAATTAAATTAGTTCTAAAAATTATTTTATATAAAATATTGTATTTTAGTATTCTGTGATTTATTAATAGTTTTTTATTTGCACTATTTAGTAGCCCTTAACATTTACTTAACATAAAAGAAATAAATACTTAATTTTAAACAAATAAAATTGTAACATTAAAATAACACTATATAGATATTATCATAACATGAGAAAATTTGTTTACATTTTATTCATCCTTATTGCAAATAATTTAAATGCCCAACAAGGCGTAAACCCCAACTTCAGTTTTAAAAATGGAATTGGTATTTCTAACCCTGATAGTTCATATTCTTTAAATATTAGATTTAGGGTTCAAAATCGATTTTTAATGAATACAAAATCGATTGAAAATTTATCTCCTGAAAGTTGGGAAGCCAGAGTTAGAAGATGTAGATTGAGTTTTACTGGTAATGTATACAACCCCAAATTAAGTTATTATATTCAACTGTCTTTCTCAAGAGGCGATATGGATTGGAGTGTAACAGATGAAACCACCCAAAATTTAAGTCCTAATGTTGTAAGGGATGCTGTTATATACTATAAGCCTAGTAAGCATCTTCAATTGGGTTTTGGTCAAACCAAACTTCCAGGAAATAGACAACGTGTGGTATCTTCAGGAGCATTACAATTTTATGATCGATCACCTGTAAATGCTACCTATACATTAGATAGAGATTTTGGTTTTTTTGCCAACTATACTTTACAAAGTAAAAGTTTTACAACCAAGATAAAAACAGCTATTACATCTGGTGAAGGAAGAAATTCTAATATTAGCAATTCTGGACTTGCATACACAGGAAGAATTGAACTTTTGCCGTTTGGTGAATTTACTGATGCTGGTGATTATTTTGAAGGTGATGTATTAAGAGAGAAAAAATTGAAATTATCTATTGCAGGTGGTTATCATTATAATGATTTAGCTGTAAGAAATCAAGGTCAACTAGGTAAAGATTTATATAATCCTAAAAGCTATTATGTATTTTTTGCTGACCTTTTATTAAAGTACAAAGGCATAGCTTGGTCATCAGAGTATATGAATAGAAATTCTTTTGAAAACCCTTTAACATATAATTCAAAAGGAACTATGAGATATCTAATTGTGGGTGATGGCTTTAACACACAATTAAGTTATTGTTCTAAAACAAACTGGGAAATTGCTGCAAGATATTCATTAGTAAAGCCATTTAATGTAATTCAAAAATACCAACATCAAATTGATCAAATGGGGATAGGGGTTACAAAATATCTTATGAAACATAAAGTAAAAGGACAATTTAATGTGTTTTATAACCATGAAAAAGATTTAAGTCTTGGAGTAGATAAATTAAAAAACTTCTTTGCAGTATTTCAATTTGAGTTAGGAATATAGAATTTGTTTTTTATTTTTCAATTAATATTTCTGATAGGTACCCTAAATTTTTATAATACTCAGCCATTTCATGTGCATATCCATGTGTAAAAATGACTCTTTCACAAGCTGTTGCTTTTATAGCTTGGTTCAATGACGGCCAATCTGCATGGTCGCTTAACTCAAAGCCCTTATCAATATGTTCTCTTCTTTTCTCATCGTTTTCACCCATCCAACCTGATGCAAAAGCTGTTTTATACGTCCCAAAATACTTTAACCAAATAGAATGTTGGGCCAAAGGCGGTGCTATAACTATTGATTTTGAAAAATCATCCTTGCTTGTGTTTTTGTTTGCAACTATGGCATTTGGCAATTCAATTCCCGACTGTATGTATATATCATTCATAGGCTTTATAGTATTGTGTGTATATATAGACCCAATACTTTCATCTAATCCTGATAAAATTCTCTGAGCTTTGCCTAAACTATAGGCAAATATTACAGAACATATATTTTCATTGGCATTTTGTTTCCACCAGTCATTTATTTCATCAAATGTTTCTTGTGGTGCTTTCCATATATATTTAGGTAAACCAAAAGTGCATTCACTAATAAAAGTATCGCATTTTACTGGCTCAAAGGGGCTACATGTGCTGTCTCCGCCCAATTTATAGTCTCCGCTTACAACCCAAACTTCACCTTGATATTCCACTCGTATTTGCGATGATCCTAATATATGCCCAGCAGGATGTAGTGACACTTTTAATCCATTAATATATATATATTCATTATATGCTAAAGGTTGAATAGATGCTCCCTTTGCAAGTCTATATTTCAAGGGTAAATATCCTTCTTTGCTACATAAATAGCTATCCATCCCATTTCTAGCATGGTCGCCATGTGCATGTGTGATAATAGCTCTTGAAACTTTTTTTACTGGGTCTATATAAAAATTCCCTGCTTTGCACCACAAGCCTAGCTCGGTTAGTTGAAGCAAATCACCCATTTATGAAACCTTTAACACCCCCAACTTTTCGCATGCTAGTTTTGCTGCTTCTTGCTCAGCCTTTTTCTTTATATGGTCCATAGACTCTGAAACAATTTCTCCGTCTACCAATATCAAAACCTTTCTTAATTTATAACGACCATTGTCAACAATTTCACTTTCCTGAAAACTAAGTTTTTTGGCATTACTTTGAGCCCATTCAAATAACCGGCTTTTAAAATTATCTTCTACCTCTTCAAGTTTCTCAATATCTACATGGTTATTTATTAAATTTTTCACTATATATTTTTTAGTGGTATTAAACCCTTTATCTAAGTATATAGCACCTAATAAGGCCTCCATGGCATTTCCATAGGCAACTTCAATTCCATTTGGATGGCTAAAGTTTTTTTTATCAAATTGAACCAATTCATGTATACCTGTTTTTTTAGAGAGTTGATTTAACATCTCCCTGCTAACAAGCTTCGAACGCATTTGTGTCAAAAATCCTTCTTTTCTATATGGATAATTATTAAAAACCATTTCAGCTATTACAGCACTTAAAATAGCATCACCTAAAAACTCAAGTCTTTCATTGTTGTTTTTAATTCCTGACTTATGAATGACTGTAGAAGCAGAATCGTGTCTTAGGGCTTGCTTATATATATTTAAATTGCTAGGTTTTAGTCCTAAGATGGTTTGCAAACTTTTTCTTAGTTTGTTGTCTGATTTCGATTCAGTACCAAATATATTTTTTATAAAAGTCAACTAGTGTAAAATTATGTTAGCAGGGCAAATATAGTAGTTGAGAATTATTTATTTCTTAATTACCAACTTAAAATTGCTGTGAATTTTATGCATCTGATAGCTTATTATAAAAATCTATTTAAAAGTTTATTAAAAGGAATTTTGTTGAAATGCCAATGCATATATATTTCTTTTGTAGCTCCAAACCCTTCAAAAAAAGCAGCTATGGAAGGGATATTAGAACCCTCAAAATCTACTAACATATGGGTTTCAGCATTGTTTTTTATCAAGTGGTTTTTAATGGCAAACATTCCTTTGTTTTCAATACCTTTAGCGTTAGAACCTCCTGATATATAGGTAAATCTATTTTTGTATTTTAAATATATTGCGGCTGAACATATATGGTTATCTATATATACAGCATAAACTTTATAAGTAAAATTATGTTGGTTGTTAAGAATACCTGAAATTAACTTTGATATATCTGTAGATTTAATGTTAGCATTTATATACAAATCGTTTTGAATATAAAATTCTTCATAGCTTTCAATGGGAATTTCTTTTACTTCAATATGAGAAGTTTTCTTTAAATTTCTTTTACAATTACTCGTAAATTTTGCATATATATTTTCATAAGTATCGTTAAGTGGCAATAGGTAATTTGTCCTTTGCAATACATCACCAATGTTTTTTTTATGAGTTAAAAAACTATCTAGTTCTGATGTAAAATATATATTTACCTTTTTGTATTTTTCGTATATATATTGTAAAAACAATTCGTTTGTTCTTATATTGTTTGAAGTATAAAAAATGCCTAGTTGTTGTAAAAAGTATGGCTGATTGATGACTGGAATCAGAAATTTTTGTTTGTCTGTAATAGGCATTACAATAGAAAAATCTTCATTAACTAAAGCGTGCCAATTGTTGTTACACATGGCATCTAAAATTGGAGAAGTTGCATATACTCGAGCATTTAAAGCTTCAAATATGGCTTTATTCCATTTATTGGTATCTAGGTCTTTTCTATGTACGAATTCAATTTTCAATCTTTACAATTATAAACGCATAATGTTTACAAACAAAGAAAAATTATATGATAAAGCAAGATTAATTTTATCTATATTAAAAAAGCAGCCTCTAAAGTTAGAGGCTGCTTTTAAATTTTGTAAAAACAGTATTAAAGTTTTATATTCAACCTTAAACCTATATTTCTTCCTGCACCGTTTGTACCACTCGCAAATACTCTATATAGTCTGTCAGTGATATTGTCTGCGAAAGCAATTAAGTTAATGTTTTTGTTATAGCTATATGAAATACGATAATTTAATGTGTACCAAGAAGGCATTCCATTTAATGTTGCATAATCATAGTTGTCTTCACCTGATGGGCTGTACTCAGCTAGTTTTTTAGCTGCTGAAAATTGCACATTCAGTTCTGATTTAACTTTTTTGAAATTGTTTTTCAATGCCACTCTTCCGTTAAATGGAGCAATATGGTCTGCAACAATTGTAGTTCCGTTTACATAAAACTCACCTTTAGTATAGTTAGCCGCTATTTCTAAAATAGTTTTTTTGTAAACTTGAATGGAGGTATTTATATTAAATCCATATATTGCACCTTTGTCGGTATTTTGGTATGATTGTGTTCTAATCATTTTACCATCATATAATAAACTATCAACTCCATTGTATGATGAATATTGCAGTCTTAATGCATTGTTTAACAGAGTATAAAATGGATTAAATTCTATTCTAAATTTTTCTTTATAGGCATAATATACACCCATATCAAAATTTAAAGTATATTCTGGTTTAGTGTTAACATTAGGAACAACTAATAACTTACTTTTAGGGTCTGAGTCAAATACTTTGCCCATATCATCAATATTAGGTGCTCTATATCCTCTTGATATATTGAATGTGATTCTTGATTGAGGTTTTATTTTATACACTAAACCTAATGAACCGCTTACAGCACCATATTTTTGAGTAGCTTCAGTAAATGGAAACTTAGTAACACTTGTATCTGAAAAATTAGCTTGCAATTGATTATAAGTATAACGCAATCCTTGAGTAAAAATCAATTTTTTACTCATTTCATATGCATTGGTAATATATGCAGCTGTATAACTCATATTACTTCCACCACCTGGGTATCTTGTGGTGACAGGAGTTGTAAGTACTTCTCCTGTTTTTACATTTGTTCTAAATGCAGTAGATTTTACATCATTATATACAAATTCAACCCCATATCTGATCTCGTTCTTTTTAACTCTTTTTTGCAAGTCAACATTAATACTATATACATTCACTTTTTCAATTCTACTTGTTTTGTTAGTAGCTTGCCAACCTCTGTTATGTCTGCTTTCTTCAATCATTTGCATTGCAGGGGTAACCATTAACTCATCAAACAGCTTTTTGTTTTTTTTCCATTGAAGTTGATAAGAAATAAGTGTTCTTTTCTCAGGACCATAATACCACTCTGCGTTTGAAAATTTGTTGCTTGCAGGGTTTGCTACAGAAAATTTATTGTTTTTATCTTTAGCATTAGCCATACTATCTGTATTGGTAAGCCTATCATATCTAGGAACATCTCCAGAAGCACTATACTGTAAGTTTAAAGTATGAACCATCCCGTTTTTAGACCTATACTTAAATTTTTGCATCAAATCATATTGAGTATATGCGGTTGCATTTTGTTTGTATTTGTTGCTGTTAGCAAGCATGGTGTCTCTATTGTTTTCTCTTGCTATATAGTATTCTCTTAACCAATGTTTGTTCTCATCATTTACGCCTGATTTACCCGAAATCAAATCTCCAAAATTGGTATAAGAAATACTTGTAGCTGATGCCCAGTTGTTTTTACTTATGGTGGCTTGAGCTCCAAAGGCCATCTCTGTATTTGCTGAAGAGTATCTACTCCAAGCATTAGCAGTGTAATTTGATTTACCTTTTCCTACAATAGAAGGGTCTAATGTTCTAAAATGTATAACTCCTCCAAAGGCATCACTACCATATATAACACTTCCTGGACCATAAACTATTTCAGCTCTTTCTAGCATGTTTGGGTCTATTCTTAAAATGTTTTGTAAATGACCCCCTCTGTATATGGCATTATTCATTCTGACTCCATCTAATACCAAAAGCACTCTGTTCGATTCAAAACCTCTGATGATAGGACTTCCTCCTCCTTGTTGACTTTTTTGCACCATTATTTGGCCCGTTTGGTTTATCAAATCAGCACTGTTTTGTGGTGCGTAAAATTGTATTTTGTTTCTATCTATTACTTCAATTTTTTGAGGCACATCTTCTTTTTTTTCTTTAAATTTTGAAGCAGACATGATATAATTATTTAATTCTACAGCTGAAGCTTCTAAATATATCATATATCCATCTTTTTTTACTTTGCCTAATGATGTCTCTATTTTCAAATAGCCCGGTGCTTCTACAACTATTGCAGAGGTTTCATCAAAAGCAGAACTTAAATATATAGTTCCATTTTCTGACTCAAATGTTTGTGAGCCAATATTCAGTATAAAATTATTTATAGGTAATAAAGTGCTTTTGTCTACAACCTTTATAGTTTGACTGTATATATTTATACATGCTAAAAGCATAAGCATGCTTGTTAAATTTTTTTTCATTAAAATGTATTGTTGTTAAATTAAATTAGTTGAAAATCTGCTTTATAAATGCAGATATTATTAAAATACCCAATCAATATACGTATGTATAAATTCGTAATTGTTAGTATATAAAATTTTATTAACCCCTCTTAATAAAGATTGCAAGAGTAGCTTTATAAAATTTATTGGGGCTTAACAAACCATACACGGAGGCACAAAAAATGAACTTATATGTTTATTATATATATTTTCTTCAAATCTGAAAATAGGTATAGTATTAAATATGTTTAGGGGTAAAGATGTGAAATTCGATTCGTAATGCTCATCAATAAACACAGATATTTTAGCGTCTGTATTTCTGTGGTTAGAATTATTCTCTTTTTTAATCTGGCTTATATAATTAGTTTCTTTTTTGTCGTCAACACATGTATATATATATCCCTTAGCTGTTTTTTCTTTTGACAAAATATCATAGTAATTACCATTTATGATAATTTCATCGCCATCAAGTTCATAGTTTGTAATTAATTCTGTATTTATTTTTACAATAAAACTGGAAGAATTTAATTTGCTTGGTTGGTGGCTTAACAATAAGACATAGGTTAGCAAAGGCAAAACCAACAGCTTGGCTAGCCATAATACAATAATAAAAGTAAGTGTATATTGCCTTTTCAAAATTATTGCAATATTAACTATGATTTAGCTTAAAAACTATAGTTAAATCCTAGGCCAAAAAACTGTTTTATTTGAAGTTTTACTACTTTAATTTCTTTGCCATCAGCCCCTAGTTTTACTTGTTCATTTCCGTTAGCATCTTTAATATATACTGGTGTTGGTTGTGTATTGTCATAGGCAATATCAAAAGAAAAAGTAGCTCCAAAATATTTATTCAATTTCCAATTAAACAAATTGGCGAAATAGAAATTGTAATTTTTAAGTATATAGCCATAAAATGCATCAATTGAAGCAGTATATACAAGATCTTTTTTTAAGTTTGTTTTATAATCAATTCTAGCAAAGGCACCAAGGTCAAATGCATAGCGTTGGTTGCTATCTACACCAAATATTTTTTGGTTGTAAAAAGCATCAGCATTTTTAACATTGATTTTTGCAGTCACAGGAGAAACATAAGCTGAAAATTTTGAGTTTGGTTGGTAGGTCAAACCCAGACCTAATTTAATATCGCCTGGAGAAAGTAAATCAGAAATAAGTGTTCTTTTACCTTCTTTAGAGTAACTAAACCCTTGAGTAAATTGAGATTTGATTTGACCAGCCAATGTGTAATATAAATTTTTCGCAGCTTTCTGATTGAATGAAGAAGTAATAACCCAACGGTCATCTGTTTTTCTAACACCACCTGAGGTGGTTGTATTTATAATACCATAAGCTGCTTCTAAGTTAGCTTTAAATAATCCTTTCCCTTTTTTATAAGTTGTATTTGCTTTTAGTAAAGTATTTAACCCAATTGACAATTTGTCGCCACCGGCAAACCAGTTACTAAGGGTAGTTTGGTTAAAATTCATATTGAACGATGCACCTTTTGTCCATCCTTCTTTAATAGCAGAACCTTTGTCGGCATTAGAGCTTACATCTTTGGCTACGTCTTTATCTACTTGTGCATGTAACGCAATTGAAATAATGCTTAATAGGGTAATTATGTATATTTTTCTCATGTTTTTGCAAAAAAAATCCCCTATACATAAGCATAGGGGAGCATTGTTAAAGTATATTATTTTTTAAGTAAATCTCTTATTTCTGTTAATAGTTTTTCTTCGTTAGAAATAGCAGCAGCAGCTGGTGCTTCTTCTTCTTTTTTCTTAGAAGCATTCATCGCTTTAATGATGACAAACATAACAAATGCAACTAAAACAAAATCAATTATAGTGGTAATAAATGCACCGTATTTAATTGTAACAGCAGCAACTGCATCGGCAGCTTGAGTTACTATTGTTCCATTGCTATCTTTTACTTCTTTCACAGCTTCTGTACCTTTTTGTAAAGTATATTCCATTTTACTGAAATCAACGTTTCCAAATAGTTTACCAACTAGCGGCATAAACATACCATCAACAAAAGCTGATACTACTTTGCCAAAAGCTGTAGCCATTACTAAACCGACAGCAATGTCGATCAAATTGCCTTTCATGGCAAAGTCTTTAAATTCTTTAATAAATCCCATATTGTTTTTTTTAAATAATGGCAAATATAATATGAACGCCATTAAAAAGTGTGCAGGGTATGTGTGAATTAAAACATTTTGAATATGTAAATTAACAAAAAAGTGTGACCGCTTTCGCAATCAAACTCATTTCTCTTACTGTTTTGGTAGCCTCTATTGCACTAAAATATTCAATATCGAACCTATTAATGAATATGTAAATTTTAGATGAAGTTAAAAGAAAGAATTATAGTCCAAAGTCACTCTATATTCAAATTTTCACTTTTCAAGGGTTTTAATCAACATAAAAAGCATTTTTGAAAGTAATTCAGCAGATTGATATCTTTCGTGATATATATCTTCTTCTATATGCTTTGCATCTTTCAAATAGTCGATGATGGCAACACATTCAAAAACAGAACCTCTGGCAATTACGTAAAAATTTTTCTTATCTGGCTTGGTCATCCTACCTGATCCTTCTGCTATGTTAAGCATAATACTAAAAGATGCCCTCCGATATTGATTACTAATTGTTTTATCAATAGCAGCGTTGTTTTTTAGAAATTCGAATGTAGTAGTATTAAAATCCTTAGCCTTTTTGTAGACTTCAAGTTTTTCAAAATCTAACATGATAAGAAGCTTAAGTTTGATTAGAAATTTGAGTATTGAGTAAAACACTCTAATAACTCCTGCTAATTTATGTTTAAGTTTGAGCAACAGTTTGAGTATTGAGAAATAACACACTCACACTCATAACTCTTGCAGTTTTTGTAGCCCGTAGGGG
>CANHGM010000045.1 GCA_947460345.1 Bacteroidota bacterium
AGTACAGATAATTTACCTTGACCTTCATCAATATAATAGCCATCACATAAAATAAGTTCTTGAGGCAATTCAATGTGTAAAATATCAAAATCAGTTAGTCCTGATATCTGACAAATTTCATCTTTTTGTTGACTAATGAACAATGTACTGTCGTATGGACTTTTTGGATTGGATCCAAGAAAAACATTATCAATAAGTTTTGAATTAAAGTCTTCTAATTTCATTTGAAGTATGGAGTTTTACATTGGTATTTTTGGCAGGCATCAATGTTGATACTATATTTTATATCCATCAATGCGTTGCTTTTATTTAGTTTCTCGAGTTGTTTTAATCTAATTGAAGGAAATGTATCATCTACCTCATAATACTCTTTACCTTTATTAATTATAGCATAAGATCTGTTATAATCTTCTTCCTTTTCAAATTTGTAACCAAGACTCATAATATTTCTTCTAAAAATAATACTTGAATGCGGATCATTAGCTAGTTGTTTAGTTATAAAATCTACCAACTGGGGTAAATCTCCAACTTTTGATTCAGAACTAACCATATTATAAACCGTTAAATATAGGTGTTTTAACTTGCCCTTCTCCAACTGTTTTTCATTACTTATTTTAACTTTTAAAGGATTGTTAGAGGTTGTGGCTTTTACTTCAAAACTAATATTAGGTAGTTCAAAATCATGTCTGTTCTTCTCATACCCTTTCCAAGCATTTAAAGCTAGACTAATCCCTAATTCCCTAAATAAAACATTCGTCATAAAATACAATTCTCCAAAAAGCCCTAATTGCATCTGTGCACCAAAAGAATCTATTTCCTCAACAAAGTAGCTTTTCCAATCTTCAAAAATTTTATGAAGTACATCCTCAAATAACTGAATATCGTCTAATCCAATGATTATCCTGGAAATTTCTGACATGAAAAGTTCAGATATAGTTGTGTGAACCGCATACTTTTGTTCTATCGCAAAAAGATTTCCTTCTAACCCTCCGTAATTGACATCTAAATTACATTTTACACCTAGTACATCAGGTAGTTTCTTTTTAATTTTATATTGATTAGGTAGTTTTATTATTACTGACCTTTTCATCTTTTGGAAATCCGAGAACAGATAAACCTTAAAAAAAGAATTTTTATCAACCAATGCTGAGATTCCTTTACTAGAAGATTTCGAAGCATTGTTTAACTCATTCCATTTTTGATCATAATTAAATTCATTTCCCATAAATTTTTCTTTTAATTATCAAAATAATCTGCCTCTGCTATTTCGTTCATTACATAATTTGCTGTAATTCCACTAGAGGTTGAAGGAGTAACAGTTGCAAAACCAATTAGGTACTCACCTTTAGTGGAGTATCTAATATTTTTGTCTTGGTCATTATTAAATTTTATTGGGTATATAATTAATAAGCCCTTCTCCTTTTCTCGTACCTCTAATCTTAGCCATCTGTTAAAACTTAAAAATGTTTTATTTTCCAATTCTCGAGAAGCTTTATATGTTTCCCATTCTTTATTTAGATTTGCTATTTCTTCCACAGTAAAGTCATATTGTTGTTCTGTATTTCCCGTGATTACCCCTGTTGATATTTTTTCAGCTGCAACAAGATCGTTTGTTGCACCCCTGCCAGAAGGATATACATCCTTCCCACCTATTTTAACTAATTCTTCAGGGCTACCGGATCCCTTACCGAATAAAACCACAGTCCAATCTGTTAGTTCTATAGGAGTCAAATTATTTGCCTTGATTATATATTCACTTATTACCTCAGTTCGCATTTTTGAACTTGTAGGGTGATTTTCATAATTTTTAAGAAAATCTAGTATTTTATTTGTAGGTACATTTTTCCATATTGAAATCCCTGGTCTTCCCTCTTCAAGGGAAGTTTCACTTGCTCCAATACCTGAAATTAGACTTTCAACACTATTAATATTCTTCTCAATTTTATCTGCTCGGTTCCAAAACACTACAGTTTCAGACATTTTTCCCGAAAAATTTAGAGTTATCGGAATACCTGCTCTCATTTTCATCGCATTTGTAATGATCATTGAAGGATGGCTCTGCACTCTTAGTCCAAATTCATCTGGCGATTTAGGAGGTTCTTCTGAAGCCATTTCTTCAAATAATCCTTTCAGTTCTTCAAAAGCAACTGCTATATGACTATAGTTACAAAGTAATTCATGATTGGCAAAAATTCTGCATGTGTCCACGAATCCATCCCGGTAACCAAACCATCTTCCCATCTGCATTAGGGTATCGTATGCATTGCTTAATCTAAGGTAATAACTAACCATTAAACCCTCTAATGTTAATCCCCTAGACAATTTATCGCCACCCACGGCTATTACTGAAAGCCCTTCTTTTTCAAATTTATAGTAGTCTAGTAAGTCTTTTGAACCACCGCTTATTTGTCGTACGTTCGGCTTATTTCCTTCTCCTGTTAACTTTTTCAATGCAGTATCCATTGATTTAAAAACATCTTCCCAAGGATGATCAATTTCAGTTAGTTTATATTTAGAACCATGATAATATTCATTATTAATTACCGGATTCGATTGCATTAATGCTGTAGATCTTAAAAAATCTTCCTCATAAATATTTTTTAACCATTCTATTGTTTCTGAATTTTTGTTTTTGATTTGTTTGAATAAATTATTACAGTAAAAAGAAATTACTTCTGCTAATAATTTTTGAACTGCAGTAAACCTAGTAATATGTATCAACATTGACATATGCTTTTTTCCATGCCCTCTGTGCACTCTGATGCTGCAGCCTATTATAAAAGAGGCTATTGCGTGTTTAAGGGATCGAGGCAAATCGACGCCCATTTCAGATAAAACTTTTTTAGGATTATGAAGTTTTTTATGCTTTCCTGGCATAAATCCTTCACCAACCAATAATTTCTGTCCTTTCTCAATTTTAATATCAGCAATCTTACCGCTGTCTGGCATAAGGGCATTCCAGTGAATTATATCAGAAATTCTTTCTTGATATAATTTTTCTATTGAATTATTACCTTTTAATCTATCGTTAGTTTGCCATTCATGATAAATTTCTAGATCTTCATCTCTATAATTATATATATCCCTTGTAATTGGCAAACCATTATCTTCACTACTTGCTCCTCCAAAAACCTGAAGGGCGCCAACGTAATTCGATGGTTGTTTCATCATCACTATAAAATCTCGAGGAAACAAATCGTCACCTAACCTACTTTCTGGCACCTTGTTCCTAATAAAAATATTAGCAAAAGGTGTGGCAGTATATCCAATATATGTTTTTGAAGAAAATTTATTTAATAGAAGTCTAATTCCCTCGTTTATTGCTGTAGGGTTATAATCCTCTAAAGGTTTACCATCTTCATCCTCAGGAATTATTCTCGTATTTATTGAAGCCTGATCAGCTTCGTCATCAATAACAAGCAAGGGAATTTTGTGAAGACGCTCGATTCCGCTTTCATCCTGATTAACTAATTCTTTACCTGAGTTAGTCTCAATTAAATTTTGTAAAAACTGATTTACATTTTCAAGTATTGATTTATTCTTTTTTATAACCCAAATTCGTACATCAGTATTTAATAATTGAATTGACAAAGCCGATTTTTGAAAGTCTATATCAAAACTTGTCATTGGAACAGTATCTAGATTAAAACCTTTTTGGGTTCCAATACCAATATTACTTTGGGAACTATTCCTTGTAATTCTTCCAACAACACCTTCATCAATCCTTTCCTGTGTTTGAGACCGGAGATTATCATGCATACCTGCAAGAACAATTACATATCGATATCCCAAATCAATCGCTTTGTTGATTAATCCTGTATAATTTCCTGTTTTACCAGACTGTACATAACCAACTACCAATCCCCTGATGTCAAATGAATCTCCATTTTCCAAAGCTCTTCTCGGATCACCAATCAACCCAAGGATATCATCTGTTTTAGTATCAATAGCATCGATAACTTCTTTAGGCAGTTGGTCCCTTTTTAATGCTTTATATCGGTCCCACCTAGAAAGCTTATCTTGCCATTCCTCCTTATTGTACCAATTAACAAAATCAGCTCTGGTCAAAATGTCACAATGTGCTTCTTCTTTAATCAGCACTTTTGTTTCAATTTTCAATCTCCATTCTCCTTTTTGTTCATCATTCAATATTATTTCGGATTCTTCTAAATCCGAAATAAACCATTGAAAAGCTAATTCTAAAGCATCTTCGTGCGATCGATTTTTTTTCTCTGTAAAAACGTAATATTTATTAACAGCATTGGTTAATGAATCTAATATTTCTTGTTTCATATATAATTTTGTTAAATAAGATCAGTATCGTCTAAAAGATTATTTATAAACCCTTCTGATTTTCCTTGATCCATTAATTTTTTTCTAAAATTAGCTGTTACTTTTTTTAATTTTTCACTGTTATCCTTAGTGACATCACTTAGATCAGCTTGATTCATTGCTCCATCGGAAATTATTTCAGTAATTGGTAAATTTATTTCAATATGATCAATCAGACCGAAAAGTAATTTTTTTAATCCAACAAAATCCTTTTTTTCTTCCATTTCAGAAATCTGATCTATAAGAGGATGCTTTCTATTTATCTTGTATACTTTTCCCTTTATACTGTTTCTTGCTTCCCATATCCAGGAATATGAGCCTGTGTCACTTATTTTACGTTTAGATCGGTGAAGATACCTGTCTTTTGAACTGTCGTAAGCATTTTTAACTATTTTTTCAACATCCGAATAAATAAAATTTGGAATTATCGCCTTAGATTTTTTCACATCAATACCCCATGCATCATCCCACTTGTTTGGTATATCTACCATTATTCGGCATAGTTTCGTTGGTTCAATGGATTTCATGTCTTCCCCCATGTTGAGCCATCCCCCACAGACAATTAATCTGTTCGTTCGATATAAATAGAATCCTTGATTAAAAGTGAAACCATTTTCAAGACTCGCTTTTTTAAGATCTGCTTTAGACATTTTACTCTCATGCGGCAAAATATAAGCTTTTACAACAACAGAGTTATTATAATATTTTCCTTCACCTTTTATTGTAATTTTACTGAATGCAAACGGATCAATTGGTTCCAATTGTTGCCCCTGATAAAAAATATCTGTTTTTTCAACCAAATATCCCTGAATGTATCTGTGAAAAATTAATGAAAGATGATCACCAACTGCGTCAATTTTTTTGTAAAATAAATCTGAATCTTCAGCTTTTTCATTTAATAATTTATCTAATATTTCAATTACAATAATTGTTCCCGATTTATCTGGTAACTTTCTTTTAAATAAATCAATTGTTGTTTCAAACGGTTGGGTTTTTATTGCCCATCGTTTTGCTTCATTATTGACAAAATCCGTATCCCAAACACCAATTTCTTCCTTGTTGTTAATCACAGTTTTTACACTTAGACGTTTTCCCTGAGACAGAGAAGCTGTTTTTAAACCTAGCCCGAATCTTCCAAGGTCATTAGGCTCTCTATTAGATTTTGTTTTTTTTCCAAAAGTGAGTGCATCATTTAAGCAGCTTCTATTCATACCGGTACCATTATCTTCGATTCTGATGTAAGATCTGTCTTTGTCAAAAACAATATCAATATTGATTTTGGTTGATTTTGCAGCTAAACTGTTGTCAATAAGATCAGCAATTGCATTTTCCACAGAATATCCCATATCGCGGATGGAATCAAACAACCCGAGATCGGGAGGTAGATCAAGGACATCATTTGTATTTACCATGATTTATTTTTTTTCAGTAGTGAATGAATCAATTGTCCACTGCTCAGCCATAGCCTTAGCCATTCCTTCAAATGTTTTACTTCTCATTGTTCTTCTTTCAGCTGCACTTTTAGATTGCGTCAAAGCATCAGAATACCATTTGGGTAAGCTTTTCCCACTACTCAATAGCACTCTTTCACCTTTCCCAACAATATTTGTAGGTTCTAGAAGAGGTAAATTTTTTAACCATAAACATGTTGCTTTTGCTGCCTCATCACCAAACATCCAAGGATGAACTATTTGATTAGGCTTTTTATATCTAGTACTTACAATACCAATTGGGTTTTCTACAGCAATTTTATCAATTGGTGCTTCAAGTAGCTTAATAAAAAACTCCAATGCTTCTTCTTTATCTTTTACCCGATTAGGAAACCTTGGATGCGGCCTTCGATGAGCAAATGTGAGTTCAGAATCTTCCGGGTGATAGTACCACCTAGCACCACTAACTGCTAAAAATGTACATGGTGGATGCGCAATCATCATTTCCCATCGATTTGTTAACTTAATCTTCTCACCATTTTGCAGTTTACCTCCTTTATTCTTTATTACTTTAAAAACATCCATGTTAAAATGCCATTCTGGATGTCCACCACTGCATGGAAGTAAATCACAACTATATGCGTTATGACCTAAGTACCTTAACTCTTTTGTTATTGCCTGACTCTCTTCGCAGGCTACTAGTATATTCAATTTCTTCATTTAGCTTTTAGTTTTTGTGAAATAGCACTAGCAATATTTTTTGCCATTTCAGGTGGTACAGCATTCCCAATCATTTTAAAAGCAAATCCTTGGCTTCCAATAAACTCAAAATCATCAGGAAATGATTGTAATAGTGCGGCCTCTTTTACTGTAATACTTCTCGCCTGATTAATATCAGGATGTATAAACATTAATCCGTCTTTGTATAAGTGAGCAACAATAGTTGGAGAGGGCTTATCCCATTCCAAATTTCTATATTTTGCATGGTTCGAGTTCTTTTTCATTAAATCATTATAGAAGGCGATTTTATTTTGAGATGAGCTATCGTTCATCTTATTTTTTAGCCAATTCTTGAAAATGACAACATCTCTTTCGTTATGAAATCTAGCATCGTGAAATTTTAAACTACCTACCTCCACTAATTCATGTGAAATGTTTTTACCATTTACCTTTTTCTGTTTTTTTAAAGGCCTAAATTTTGGTAAATGGCCAATTGCATCATGGACATTTTTAGTTTTAATATTTTTCTTTAATCTGTCTAGTTCACCATATAATTCTTCCAAAGAGATTTTAGTAGATTTCTTAACGCCAATAATTATAACCCTGTTTCTTTTTTGGGGAACACCTAATTCAGAAGCGGTATAAACAGATTTTTTAAGTAAGTCGGGTTTCCTAATCTCATAACCAATCTCATTAAATGCCTCGTAAATCCTTTCTGTAACAGGTTTACTACCTGGCATTGCACTTAATAAACCTGGTACATTTTCAAAAACAAAAACTTCAGGCTCAAATTCAGCAACCACCTTCACAAAACTTTCAAAAAGATAATTTCTGTAATCATCTTTCATTGAATTTTTATCTTGAGCTCTTCCTGCGATCGAATACGCTTGACATGGCGGACCTCCGATTATTAGATTGACTTTTTGATTTCCAATTAAGCCTCTTAATCCTTTTTCCTGTATTAATTTATGATTGGTAGATGAGTATGAATTTAAAGTTTCATTATCCCATTTCCCATTTATTAGTTCTGAGGTTTTTTGAATGTCAAAATGGATTACTCTTTTTAATGCATCTTCTTCAGAATGGCACCATCTTTCAACTAATCTATTTCTTAAAGTACTAATCATTGGCATTTCCCATTCTACATGAGCTAGAGCCTCAAAGTTTTCAGATTGTAGAAATCCTTCACTCAAACCACCACAACCAGCAAATAAATCTATAAATGTGAGCTTTTTTATTTTCACTTGAATTCTATCTTTTACTGTATGTAATTTATTTGATATCAACAACAGCTAATATTTTAGCGATATTCTTAAATATCTTAATTTTGGATATTGACTTTTTTACAGATACTATTAGCATTATACAAATTATAACTGAATATATTACTAGTTTTTTTTGTATGTTTTTTTTGAATATGACACTTCATTTATTCCGATTTTAGCTCGATTATTTTTTGTTGACAGAGATAACAATTTATCTTAAATACATATTTGTAAATTTACATAAAAAAAATTAGACCATTTTGTTTTATGTGCTAATATTCCTGCAATAAAAAAGTCCACAAAAACGAAAAAAAAGTGTTTGATAAGGTTATAAAATAAATTAAACCTGCTTTCATGTGTCAATAGCGTTTGTCTCTTGTTAAACTATAACCTTGGGAAATTTTAATTTTATGGATTTATTGTCTGCCACTAAGTGATGGGTAGCATTACATCAACCCCTCCAAGTCTTTCAGTTCTTCGTAGGTCTCTTTTATCGACTCCCCTCGTTCTGCGGCTTCTGTTAGTGTTGGCCTCCAATGACTTTGATAAGTCATTATCTCGTATCTCTGTTCGATTGTTAATGTCTTCTTCGTTTTCAAGTTCTCTTGCTGCTTAGAATCCTCCGAAATTTTGCGCGTTGATTTCAGTAATCTAAAAGATAATATCTTCTGGATAATTTTTTTCATATTGTTCCTACGTTTAGATTTTGTTTGATATTGATACATATGGTCAGAACACACGCATTAAACATCATTCCTTTCATTCCATTGTTGTTCTTGGAACAAAACTAGGGTTTACGAAAGCAGCCTATTTGCGTTTTGAAATTATTTTAATGATTGATGCCTAGGTTTTAAATAGGGCACGAGTGAAAAACACTCGCGCCAAATAGGGCAGCGTGGTTGTTAAATAGGGCACGAGTGCAAAAAACTCTCGCCAAATAGGGGTAAAACACTCGAGCCAAATATGAAGTTGTACTTTACGTATTATTTTAGAGTGACTGCTTTTGATTCATTAAAATTACTTACTTTAATAGGGGATCCATCTATTATCGAATCAACAGCTTTGATAAAATAATAACGAAGCTCGGTTTCATTTGGACTACTTTGAGTAGTCCAATAAAAACCATCTTTCTTTAAGATTCTTTTAGAACCATCAGGCAACGATAAATTGATTGGAATTAAATCTGGTATGGTATAAATATTTATATAAGAATTATAAAACTTATAATTTAAATAAGTAAAATTTGATTCATCATCTGGTTTTGGATAACCGAAACTTACTGCATATCCTAGACATCTTGCTTCTTTACAACGCTCTTCATCATCAAAATCAATCCTCATTTGAGCCCTAAAATAGCCTATAGTACCTTCTTGCTTTTCTAACTTATACCTAATCTGCATAGCGTAATACGGATTCTTAATTGTAAACCAATCGCTAAAATCTACATTAATAGTGGGTGCAATTTTTGTTGAAGAAGAATGAACAGCTGCTCCTTGAACAAAAGAAAAAGGCATAATACCTACCTCTGTTTTTTCTTTTGCTGATGCAACAAAGTTAAGCCCTGCCATTAAGGCAATAGAAAGAATGATTTTTTTCATAATAATTTGGGTAGTCGCCACTTTTTTTTAAAAATATTCCGTTTTTTAAAGTGGGTTCTGGTCTCTACTTTTTTTACTTTCTTTTTTGACACATTGGGTGATTAGGCCTTTGGCTTTCGCAGATCGTGTTTTGTTTTTAAACTAGCACCTAACGTTTTGCGTGTAGGCGATGTTGCCTTGTGTTGCGCCTGCGGCAAGGTAATATCGCTTACACGCTGTTAGCAGCAGATTACTTTCAGGCTTTTTATTATTCGTCATTTTCATCATCATCATTTTTACAACTACTACATATTCCGCCATTGACATTGTATTCGTGTCCACCACAACGTGAACAAGTATTTTCTAATTTATCTTCACAATCACTACAATAGTCGTCTGTTGAAAACATAAAATTATCTACTTGCCCACAACGTTTACAGGTGTGTTCAATTTTATCTTGACAATCATCACAATAATCATCATATGAGTCTTTTTCGTCTCCGCATTTTGGACAAGTTGTAGCTTCAACCTCGTTATTTACATCTCGTCTGATTTTGTTTTCGTCAGTATAACCACAACCTCCTAATTCTCCCAATGTTATCGTATAGCGATAACCTTTATCAGAAGTAAACTCGCATTCTCCGTCAGTAATGTCTTCTGGATAAAAATGTGAATTGTCCAACCAACCACTATTTGGCCAATGAATTACGGTTAACTCGCCACTTTCAACTTCGACATCTAAGTCATATGTATTTCTTGTTCCTGTTGAAGGGTTGTAGTATTCTACTTCTGCACAGTATGTTCCGTCTTTGTAGCTACCATCTTCTGAATTGTTGTCTTCATTTTCTGAATATTCTTCTTCATTTTCGCTTGAATTTCTGTTTCCACTACTGTTGTTACAACCAATGTTAAAAAGTAGCAAACTGCTAAATAAAAATGTCAGTATTTTTCGTTTCATGGTCTCGTTTAATTTGCTGCTAACTACTATATCCACGCCATGATAATATTGTGAACAAGATACTTACCTAATAAATCCTTTATTAAACCTGCGTTTCAATTTTTTATTAATCTTACCAAATGTAAGCTGTTATTTTAACTTTTCTTAATATGTTGAAAAAGAAATAATTTGTTTTTCATTTTTATAGCTAGCTGCGTATAGAATCCTATTTGATCTGAAGAAGTATCAGAAAGTAATCGATCACATTTTGGCAATTCATTTCCAAATAGACCCTCTGCTCATCTAGAAGTCAAAAATCTTGCACAGTAAGGTGGTTGTATAATAGGGCACGAGTGAAAAACACTCGCGCCAAAAAGGGTGCAAAACACTCGCTCTATATAGGAATTTATTTTAAAAAATCTGTCGTAAAATAAGTATCGCTTGTTGGTTCAAATTCATATTGCTCACCCATATTGAACATAGCGCCAAATAAGCTTAGCTGAAGCTTTTCGCTGTTAAACAGGGTTTTTATATCTATTGAAATTTTGCGCCTATAGCTTTCTATAAGTGTCTCCACCATCTCATTCAAATTTGTAGTGTTGCCTTTGATGTTTTGTAATTCCGGATATTCCTTCAAAAATTCTAAGTCAGCTTCAAAATCCATTTTATCTACAAAATATCCAAAATCTTCAAGTGGATATACGCCGGCATATTTGGCAAGATAGTCAGAACAAATATATGCGAAGGCAGCGGCATATAACTTTCCTCCATAGTCATCGCCATCTGATCCATCATCAATGGCAGGGTAATCAAATAATGAACGTACGATACAAAATAATTGGAATGCTTCGCTTGAATAGGAATCAAGTATAATGTCGAAAGGTTTATTGTTTTTCATGGTGCTATCTAATGTTGTTGTTGTTATTTCAACAAAACTAGGGTTTACGAAAGCAGCCTATTTGCGTTGTGGAATTATTTTTATGGTTTATGCATGCATGGTTGCATCTATTTTAATTAAATTATTTGTCGCAGATTTAGTAAATATTTGCAACAAAATAAGTTTCCGGTATAATAACTTGTTGGTTTAGGGATTGATGCACGAGTGCAAAACACTCGCGCCAAATAGGGGGTCACGAGTGTAAAACACTCGCGCCAAATATGAGCAAAGCGACCCCTTTGTTTTGATCCACTTCATTGGTAGGTGGGAGCTTGTATGCTCTTAAAGTAACCAAATTCTTCGTCAACTTATACTCGTCTGTCTACATTTAGTTTCCATCTCCTCATAAGCAGTTTCTGTAAATAGATAACAAGAAAAGTGTTGAATTAGGAAAGCTTGCAGCTTAAAAAAGTGAGAAAAAGCTTGATTTTGATCTTGGACGTTCCGCCGCTTCTCGTCAGTTGCGAACTTCGGAACGAATTATTTTCTGTTAAAGATAAAAATTATTGCGTAACGCAAACGTGAACTTACCACAAAATTCGCAATTGCGAGAAACGGCTGTTAGCAGTAGTACCTTTGTTTTTAAATTCATTTTTTATTTTCAAAAGTAATGTTTTGTATATCTTCGCTTAGAATTTTTTATTTATTGTTATGGAATTTATTTATAATTCATTTAGACACTCAGGTGTTATTTTGAATGAGCCCGAATTTATTGAAGAATTTACAGAAATAATTGATGTGATTTCTGCAATAACTGAAGAGCAATTAATTGCAAAACATGAAAGTTATGGTGCAAATGATGAAGAAAACACACCAAAGAGTTTGTCAAAAGCAATAAACGATCTTTTAAAAGAAGGATTAGTTAATAAAGGATGGATTGCAGAATCTGGTATATTTCAAGATGCAAATTATCAAGGAGACACATGGAGATTAGATTTTGCAAAACAAGATATATCAATTGAAGTAGGTTTTAATCATTCAAGTGTAATAGCTTGGAACCTCACAAAACCAGTTTTAGCTAGTGAATTAAATCATGTCCAAAAAGCAATACAAACCAAAATAGGTGTAATAATAACGGCAACTGAGGAACTTAAACAACGAGGAGGATTTGATGGTGCTATTGGGACTTATGAAAAATATTTAGACTATTTACCGCCATTAAATAATATACTAACTGTTCCATTGTTTATAATTGGATTAAAAGCTCCAACTACATTTATTGTTGAAGATTTTCAATATGCACCAAGAAAAAAAATTGGAAGAATAGTTAGGTTATAGTTTCATAAATTGGTTTTTTGATTTTTGTTTTTAATGCTACGCCAATTTTTTCTATAACTCCAACAACCAAAGCATTACCCATAAAAAAAGCACGTTTAGTATCTGTAACTCCTTCAAATTTTGTGTGATTATCAGGAAACATATTTAGTCTTTCTAATTCCACTGGCGATAATCTTCTATAACCTTTTGAAGTCTTTATAACGTGTTTAAATCTTGATGCAGATTTTCCGCCTTCGCCTGTTATAATTGTTCTCGATGGTTTGTCTAATGGATCAGGAAAAATCATTCCGCCTTCGCTGTAATTATACTCAAAACCTTGAGAATTTTTTCTCATTTCTTTTTTTGCACCTTTTAAGTAAAACCATTTATCCAAATCTTCCTCATTTATGTAGAACTCTTCGGTCACTTCTCTGTTTTGAATAATGTCTTTTAGAATTGTGAATTTGTCTTCATAACTTGGTTTAGTTTTGATTGTTGTAACAATTCCATCAATCATAATTCCTGTGTTTTCAAACATTCCTGTTTTTCCATTTTTGTTGAAATTTTCTGAAATTTCAACAATGTCGCCATTAAGTTTGAATTCATTTGGTAACAAAATGTTATCAGATTGAACAGGAAAAGCATTTGCCAAAGTTCCATCTTTAAGTAACCAATCGGTTGAATAAGTTTCTTTTATTACGTCATAGATTGTTGAATTTTGAGAATACGCCAAAATGAAAATTCTTCTTCTTCTTTGTGGCATTCCGTATTCTGCGGCGTTAACAACTCGCCATTCAACTGCGTAGCCTAAATCGTTTAAACTTTTTAGAATAATTGCAAAATCTCTTCCACGTTGTCCGGATGGAGAAATTAAAAGTCTGTCAACATTTTCTAAAAACAAATATTTTGGTTTGTTTTCTTTTTCACTTAAAATTTTGTGGATTGACCACCACAAAACACCTTTTTTTCCAATTAATCCTTTTGAGTTTTTTAGCGTTGTAGCAACCGAATAATCTTGACACGGAAAACCACCAACTAATAAATCGTGATCTGGAATTTCAGATATTTCAACTGTTGAAATGTCCTTGTTTGAATGTATGGAATTTTCCCAACGGCTTTCATAAACCATTGAAGCGTGTTGCACTTTGGTTGATGGTTCCCATTGATTACTCCAAACTACTTCATATGGACTTTCAAAATCTTCTTTGTAATTTGACGATGCAGATTTATTATTCCATCCTTCTAAACCAAGGCGAAAACCACCAACACCAGCAAACAACTCTACAACTTTTATTTTATTTTCCATCGTGAATAGTTTTTAAGTAAATTGCTTTTTCTTCTGCTACTTTTAGAACTTCTCCGATATTTTCTTCATAAAGAATTGAGTTTGCAATTTGATCACTCAACCAACTTGTAATTAGTTTATTTTTGTCTAAATCATAAAATTCAGCAAATTTTTCAACTTGTTCTTTTGATGGTTTTCTTTCTCCACGTTCAAATTTACTAACAATGGCTTGGTCAATGTCAAGTGCAGAAGCAACTTGTCGAAGGATTAAACCTTTGCTTTCTCTTTTGTTTTTAATAATATCTCCAAATGTTTCCATAAGACAAAATTTGTTTTGACAAAAATAGTCAAATTAATTTTAGAAACAATTTTTCAGTGATTTTTTTCTAGGATTTCTCGTTTTCTGCGGATTTTTTTGGTGTTAATGCTAACGGTTTCGGGCTTGGCGAAGGTGGCGATTTTTACCACAAATGTTGATGCGGAGAACCAATGTTTGATTAACCACAAATGTGTCTGCGGAGCACTGAACCGCCACTTTTGCCAAACCTGTGTTATAAGCTGCCTTTCTTAT
>CANHGM010000046.1 GCA_947460345.1 Bacteroidota bacterium
AATGTAATTGGTCAAGAAGTGTATTTCAAAAACTTAGGAAACATGAGTGCTGGTTCTCAAACTTTAAATTTCAATTCTAAACTTTCTAGTGGTGTTTACTTCTACAGCTTTATTGTAGATGGTCAAATGATTACCCGTAGAATGATTGTTGAATAATATTAAAATTCTATTAAATAAAAACCTCGAAAGTTATTTCTTTCGAGGTTTTTTTATGTTGTTTGTTTGACTAGTTCATTCTAATATAATCCATACTATAGAATAAATTAAATAGCACTAAATCAATAATAAGTTTTCTATTAAATAACTATTTTGAATTGGCTTTTTTGGGTCTTATGAGGCGTCTTAACTATTGAAATCTATTGATTAATAGAACCTTGCATAATAGGATTTGATTGATTTAAATGCTCTAATTATAGGGTGGTTAATGACTAAATATATTTCTAGTTTGAATACGTCGATATATAATTGTAGTATATAAAAAAAAGCCCCACCATTTAAGGCAGGGCTTTCAAAAGTTATTGTTTTTAAATTATTTAGTGATAACTAATTTAGAAGAACGAGAAAACTCGTCAGTTCTTAAAGTAACAAAGTAAACACCAGAATTTAATTCAGTAGCATCTATGTAGCTAATATAGTTTCCTGGGATTTGTTTTTCGTTAACCACTTCTTTTACTAATTTACCATTCATATCATAGATTGATACATTGATATTAGTTGAAGCAGATAAGCCATAAGATAAAGCTGTGATACCATTTGAAGGATTTGGGTAGATAGCTGGTTTAACAAAATCTACATCAAAAGTTCCGCTATTATCGCTAATTCCAGCATTGTCTACAAATTCAACATTGCTACAACTAGAGTTGTTAGTCATATCAGGATCAGTAACGGTAGGCATGTTAACAACACCTACAGCACAAATAGCTAAAGTGCCTGCAGCTTGACCAGATATTTTCAAGTTATTTAAATTGAATGTGATACTATCGCCAGCAATAAAATCTTTGTTGAATTTAAATTGGTTAACTAATGATGGTATTGCATTACCATTAAAAGTAATATCTATTTTAATGATATCTACTCCGTTTGCCCATTTGTCAGGACCATTGTTTTTAAGCGTATATGATAAATTAAAAGTATTCGTTAGTTTAACAATTTGACCATCAGTAGGTGATTTCATTTTTAATGAAAGGTCGGTAGTGGTTTGAGCTTTTGCAAAGATTGCAGAAGCAAATAAAGCTAAAAGTAAAATTGATTTTTTCATGTATTGATTGTTTGTTTAGTTAATATGAAATGCAAATGTATATGAATTCAAAGTATTATGAAAGAAGTTCAAGCAATTCATTCGGATTTATTTTTTTAATTAATGTTTCTTCAGCATGAATAATGCTTTCTGCTAATCTACTTTTTTTATCTTGGAGGGCTAATATTTTCTCTTCAATGGTGTCTTTTGTAATAAACTTATATATGAATACATTTTTGTCTTGACCAATTCTATGGCTTCTGTCTTGAGCTTGTTTTTCAATGGCAGGGTTCCACCAAGGGTCTAATAAAAATACATAATCAGCAGCAGTTAGATTTAAACCAAAACCTCCAGCTTTTAATGAAATTAAAAATATATTGATGCTTTTGTTTTGTTGGAAATTGTTAACTGAGTTGCTTCGTTCACTTGCACTTGAACTTCCATCTAAATATTCAAAAGGGATTTCGTTTTCATTAAAATATTGTTTATATATATCAAGATGTTTAACAAATTGAGAAAAAATAATAATCTTATGACCTTGTGATAAAATACTTTTGGCCATATGTACCACATCGTGAAATTTGGTTGAACCACCTTCATAGCTAGAATCGTTTAGTTTAGGATGGTTTGCAATCAGTCGTAGTTTGGTTAACCCTTGCAAGACAGAGAGTTTGTTTTTACTAAAAGAGTCTTCTTCAATAGTTTTTAATATTTCATTTCTATAAAAAGACTTAATTTCTTCATAATAATCTTTTTGAACTGGGTCCATTTCACAATATCTGATATACTCGGTTTTTTCAGGTAAATCAGTAGCTACCATTTCTTTTTTTCTTCTTAAAATAAATGGATTTAATATTTGTTGAAGTTTAACAGCCTTCTCTTGGTTGTGTTCTTTTTCTATTGGATTAACATAAGTGTCTTGAAAGTATTGTAAACTCCCTAGTAAACCAGGATTAACAAAATTCATTTGTGTCCAAATATCATTTACTGAGTTTTCAACTGGAGTTCCGGTGAGTGCAAGTTTGAAGTTAGCCCTCAGTTTTAGCAAAGCCTTTGCTGTAACAGATGAAGGGTTTTTTGCTGCCTGACTTTCATCAAGAATTATATAATTGAAATTATGGTCTTTGAATAAGTCGGCATCACTTCTTAATATTCCATAAGTTGTTATTATTAAGTCATATTCATAAAAAAAGGTTAAATCTTTTATGCGATTTGTACCAATATATATATATGTTTTTAGATTTGGAGCAAATTTTTGAGCTTCACTTTTCCAATTAAATACCAAAGAAGTAGGAACTATAAGCAAACTGGGATTTGGTATATTTATATACTCCTTGTCAGATAGTAAATTTGAATCTTTTTCTTTATTTATTTCAGAGAAAATATTTAACTGGTCAGGTTTGGGTGTTTGATATATAAGCTTAGAGGGAATGGATGCATTTTTCTTTTTGTTTTTTAATTCAAGTTCGTTTTGAAGTAAGCATAAGGTTTGAATGGTTTTGCCTAAGCCCATGTCGTCAGCTAATATTCCGCCAAAATGATTGTTTTTTAAAAAGTACATCCAATCATATCCTTCTTTTTGGTATTTTCTTAAATCTGCTTTAAAGTCAATGGGTATAGGTTCTTCTTTAGGTTCAACAAACTTTTTTAATTTTTCTTCCCATATATTGTTTTTTAAATCAGTACTCGACCATAAAGCTTGCAAAATGCCTACATGGTATTTTTTAAGTTTAAGTTTATTTTTATCTTGTTCTCCATTCTCAAACAAAGAATAATACCTGGCAAACCAAGCTTCGGGTATAATAGCTATATCGCCATTAGGTAATGAAAATTCTCTTTGATTAGAAGTGATATATTTTTTAAGATCAATAAATGGAATATTAAACTCCCCAAATTTTACAACAATGGTCAGGTCAAACCAATCATTATTTGCTTTAAAGTCAATTTCTATATTTTGAGAACCAATGAAATATTTTTTACTTAATTGCTGTTCAATCTTAAATCCTAAATCTATTAATGTGTTTTTATTGTTGTTTATCCATTCGATGGTGTTGTATAAGTCTGCATTCTTAAAGTAGTATAACGAACCTTCGTATAGTTTTAATTGTAGTCTTTCAATAGACTCGACCTTGCTTTTTTCCCAAGCAGCTGAGCGTTTAATTTTATGAAAGGTAAACTCGCCTTGTTGCTGCGTAATTTTTACATGTATTTTTTTGGAATTGTTGAAATTAAAATATTGATCAGCATAAGTAAAACCAATAGCTAAATAATACTTATCATTCCATTGTTGAATACTAATAACTGGTGACGCATGTACTTTCTCATTTACAATTTGAAACCCTTCTGCATATACATCAAATTTTTCTAAAAGTGGAACTACAAAAGTTTTAAAATATTTTTCTTCGGATTGAGGTTTTACTTCTATCCATTTTTGTTTTAGAAATGGAGAAAATCTTTTAGCCTCAACACCTTCATCAAAACAAAACAGTTTACTATCAGCCATTAACCATGCAGGGTTGTTGCTTAAAATACGGGTACATGTTTTCATATAATCTACCCTACTTTCGCCATGTTTGATTGTTGCAAAATATCTTGTGCCTTCAATGTTTCTTCTGAAGTGGAACAACACGGTTGCGGGCGTTTGCTCTACAAGTAATTCTTTATGAGCAGGATTGCCATCTTTGCCAGCCGAATAAACTCTAGTGGTGTCTATATATAATAATGCTTCATTTATTTTTTTTTCAATAAATGGTCTTATATATAATTGATGAAGTTGTTCGTTAAAATACTTTCTATAAAAGTCGATAGATTTTACTGTTTTTTTAGGAACCAAAGCAATGTCTCTAAATTTTTTAAATAATGCTTCGGGAGAAATTTCATCTAAGCAGGCAATTGCTTTAATATCATTTTCGGTTAAGCCTTCTTCAAAATTAGGAGCTGTTTGGTTGAAAAGCCTTTGGTGAGTTAGGCTTAGTTGACCATTGCTGCTTAATTGAACTACATGTGGTTCTATTACAGTTCCTATGTATTCTTCATCTGTAATAGAGTAGATGAGTTTAAATGGTTGTGTGCTTAGTACTCGCACTTCTTTAAATTAAGCGTATGGAATTGGTTTTGCGGTCAAAGATAATAGATGAATTCAAATGATATTTTATATGTTAAAAAAATATTCAAATATAATTTTCTTATATATCTTATGACTAATAAGCTTTGTGCTTAAATTTGCAACCAAAAAATAATTTATTATGCCAAATTTCCAACCAAATCCTGAAATTATTCGCTCACAAAAACAAGATTTATTTGAAGGACCAGATTTTTATCAAATTGATGATTTGCTTACAGAAGAACATGTTCTGATTAGAAATACAGTTAGAGATTGGGTTAAAAAAGAAGTATCGCCAATCATTGAAGATTGTTGTCAAAGGAATATTTTCCCAAACCATATTATAAAAGGAATGGCTGATGTTGGAGCATTTGGTCCACAGTTGTCTGTAGAATATGGTTGTGGCGGGCTTGATTATATTTCTTATGGTTTAATTATGCAAGAAATAGAAAGAGGAGATAGTGGGATGCGAAGTACGGCTTCTGTGCAAGGATCATTAGTGATGTATCCTATACATAAGTTTGGTAGTGAAGCACAAAAACATAAATATTTACCTAAATTAGCTAAAGGTGAGTTAATGGGTTGTTTTGGTTTAACTGAGCCTGACCATGGAAGTAACCCTGGAGGCATGGTTACCAATTTTAAAGATGCAGGAGATCATGTTATACTTAATGGGGCAAAAATGTGGATTTCAAATTCACCATTTGCTGATATTGCAGTAGTTTGGGCAAAAGATGAAAAAGGTGTTGTTCATGGTTTGATAGTAGAAAGAGGCATGGAAGGCTTTACTACACCTGAGACACATAACAAATGGAGCTTAAGAGCATCAGCTACTGGCGAATTGGTATTTGACAATGTTAAAGTGCCTAAAGAAAATATATTACCGAATGTTACAGGATTAAAGGGTCCATTAACTTGTCTTAATTCGGCTAGATATGGTATAAGTTGGGGAGCCATAGGTGCAGCCATGGATTGTTATGATAGTGCTCGAAGATATGCTAAAGAACGTCATCAGTTTGGAAGACCAATTGGTGGTTTTCAATTGCAACAAAAGAAATTAGCTGAAATGCTTACTGAGATAACTAAAGCACAATTAGTGTGTTGGAGATTGGGTAATTTAATGGATCAAGGAAAAGCCACTCCAGCTCAAATCTCATTAGCTAAAAGAAATAATGTTGACATGGCATTACATATAGCAAGAGAAGCCAGACAAATACATGGTGGCATGGGAATCACTGGCGAATATCCAATCATGCGTCATATGATGAATCTTGAATCAGTTATTACATATGAAGGTACCCATGATATCCATTTACTAATATTAGGAATGGAAATTACTGGCGAAAATGCCTTTATGTAAACTTTAGTAAATTTATAGTGTCAATTAAAATTTGTTCGCTTGTTTTAATTGAACCTGTAGTGTAATGGTTGAAATTTTTTAATTCTGATTCAGAATAATGAGCCAATGGTTTTAAAGTCTCAGAATTGAAAATATTGGTTTTTTCAATTAGTTTTTGAGCAATATTATATTGTGGCAGCATTTTTCCATCATCAATTTTGATGCAGGCAGCAGCGCCTTCGTTTAAAAATGCCAGACTATATATTCCCTCAGCACCTGTTTTGCCAATAATTCTACTTCCGCATATATTCATCATATCTGTACAATATCTATGAGAGCCAGCTACCATATATGGGAATTTTTTTACGGCTTCTATAATTAATCGGCATGCTCGTTTTCTTAAATCGCCATATTGGTTAAAATTTACTAAGTTTTTATAGGCAATAGCTTGGTTATATATGGGTATAGAGAAAATTGGAGCAGAACAACCATCTAATGCCGTAACCATTTTTTTTTCATCGTATTCATGCATTTCGGCTACTGTTTTTTTTATAAGTTTTTGAAGTGGATGATCTGCTTTCCAATACGTTTTTGTATCAGCGTCCATATATACACACATGGCCAAAAAACCTGCATGTTTACCAGAACAATTGTTATGTATCGTCTGTGGTTTTTCTCCTTTTAAAGTAAGTTCAGCAACATCTTTTTTCAGGGTTGGCATTTGAGTTCCGCAATGCAGATAGCTTCTGTCTAATCCTATTTTTGATAGAATGCTGTCTACAACTCTTATATGTTCTTCTTCACCATTGTGCGATCCACACATGATAGCAAGTTCTTCTAAAGTAAAATTAAAATGGTCAAATGCACCGCATTCTAATAAAGGAATGTGCTGAAAAAACTTCATGGCTGATCGTGGATAACATATTTGGTTTACATCACCTTCGCTATATATAATATCGCCATTTTTATTAACCACACAAATGATACCTCTGTGAAAACTTTCAAGTACATTTTCTCTATATATTTCTACCAATATGGGGTTTGCAGTCAAATCATTATTCATTGCAGCAAATATAATTTTAGAATACATAAAAGAGGCTAATTTTTATATTTAACCATTGTGTTTATTTTGTTACTTTGCAGCTATGAAAACTTTAATTAAAAATTCTTTATTAGTTAATGAAGGCCATTCATTTAGAGCTGATGTATTAATAGAAGATGGCTTAATAACCCAAATAGAAAAAAACGGTTTAACAAGTACAGCAGATGAAATAATAGATGCTGAAAAATATATATTGATACCAGGTGTAATAGATGACCAAGTACATTTTAGAGAGCCTGGTTACACACATAAAGCCGATTTAACTTCAGAAAGTAGAGCAGCTGTTGCTGGTGGTACAACTTCATATATGGAAATGCCTAATACAAACCCAGCAGCCATTACACAAACATTATTAGAAGAAAAATACAATAGAGCTTCTCAAATTTCATTAGCCAATTATTCTTTCTTTATGGGAACTAGCTTGGATAATTATGATGAAATAATGAAAACTCCACTAGATAAAGTTTGTGGGGTTAAAATTTTTATGGGCTCATCAACAGGCAATATGTTAGTAGATGATGAAGTGTTGTTAGATAAAATTTTTAGTCATTGTTCACATTTAATAGCAACCCATTGCGAAGACGATCATTTAATTAAAGACAATATCGAAAAATTCAGAGAAATATATGGAGATGATATTCCTGCTGAGTTTCACCCGGTGATAAGAGACAAAGAAGCATGTTATCGTTCTAGTAGTTTTGCTATGTCATTGGCTCAAAAACACAATACTAGATTGCATATTTTGCATATAAGTACAGCTAAAGAATGTGGTTTGTTTGATGAAACTATACAGTTGATGCAAAAAAGAATTACTTCAGAAGCTTGTGTACATCATTTATGGTTTACATCTGAAGATTATGGGAGGTTAGGGCACCAGATTAAATGCAATCCTGCTATTAAAGATTTGAATGATAGAGAAACTATTTGGAATGCATTGTTGAATAATAGAATAGATATAATTGCAACAGATCATGCTCCACACACTTGGGATGAAAAAAATCAAAAATATATACAAGCACCTTCAGGATTGCCTCTAGTGCAACATTCATTACAAATGATGCTAGAAGAAGTAAAAAGAGGTAGGTTCAGTATAGAGAAAATGGTAGAGAAAATGTGCCATGCTCCGGCAGATTGTTTTAAAATAAGAAATCGAGGTTATATAAGAGAGGGATATGCGGCTGATTTAGTGTTGATAAATCCTCTACAAGATTATACAGTTAGCAAAGATAATTTACTTTATAAATGTGGTTGGTCTCCATTAGAGGGGACAACTTTTAGCCATTCTATTGCCTATACATTCGTAAATGGAATAAAAGTTT
The DNA here is from genome assembly GCA_947460345.1 of Bacteroidota bacterium. Classification (GTDB taxonomy): domain Bacteria; phylum Bacteroidota; class Bacteroidia; order UKL13-3; family UKL13-3; genus CANHGM01. Next base: position 8,101 of record CANHGM010000046.1, read on the forward strand.
TTGAACATGGCAAGTTGATAGAAGGAAGCAACGGACAAAGAATGGTTTTTAATTAGTATTGAATCTGATTATTATATATATCAGTCACACGAATAAATAATTTTATAAAATATGATCAGTAGTAATACTAAACTAGCAGAAGCATATATACATTATGTGGGTAACAAATCTATTGAGCAAGGCTTTGTTATATCTAAACAAAATATAGATTTAACATTAGAATTGCATGACAAGTTGAATAAGTTTTTTCTAGAGAAGTTTGAACAAGTATTTGAGTTTTATCAGTTTTATCATCAAAGTTCGATGAGTTTTCATCAACTGTATAATTATATTGAAACATTTTATAATGGCAGTATTTCTTTTAAAGAATTAACTCAAAAAATTGCAGCATTATTATATGAGTGCTCTACCCACCCAAAAATTAAACCAGGAGAATTATATATATGTAATTTTAAAAATGTGGTGTTTCATGACAAAGAAGTAGAAGCTATTGGCATATATAAAACTGAAGATAAAAAAGGGTATTTAGATATAAACTATCAACAAGAGTCATATAAGTTAAGATTTAAAGAAGGAGTAGATATTAACAAGTTTGATAAAGGTTGTTTAATATTTAAAGATATAGAGAATGGGAACTATACCATTGCCATCATTGACAATCAAAATAGAAGTGAAGAAGCTCAATATTGGAAAGAATTGTTTTTAGGTGTTGAGCCAATTAATAATGACTATCACCAAACCAATCAATTTTTAAAACTAACGAAGAACTATGTAACCAAGCAGTTGACAGAAGAATTTGAAGTATCCAAAACCGATCAGATTGATATATTGAATAGGTCAGTTGAGTATTTTAAATCTCATGAAAAATTTGACAAAGAAGAATTTGAGACTGAAGTTTTGTACCATCCGAATATTATAGAATCATTTCAAAAGTATAATACTGATTATAGAGAAACACATGAAGTTACGATAGATGATATATTTGATATTTCAAATCCAGCAGTAAAAAAACAGGCTAAGGTATTTAAAAGTGTATTGAAATTAGATAAGAATTTTCATATATATATTCATGGAAACAAAGACATGATAGAAAAGGGAGTAGAAGATAATGGACGAAAATATTACAAGATATATTATAACGAAGAGGCATAACAGGTTTAAAATGGCCTAAATAAATGAACTTGTAAACAAACAGAAACAAGCTTATTTTTGCAAACTTAAAAAAAATTACAAATGGCTACTACATCAGATTTATCAAGAGGTTGTTTTATCAAATTCAACGGCGAATTGTGTCAGGTTACAGAATATCAACATAGAACTCCAGGGAATTTAAGAGCTTTCTATCAAGTGAATATGAAAGTTATTAGAACTGGAAAACAAATTGAGAATAGATTCAGAGCAGGAGAAGAAGTAGAATTAGTAAGGGTAGAAACCAGGCCTTTACAATATTTATACAAAGATGGTGACCATATGGTTTGTATGGACAATGAGACTTTTGAGCAAATATATGTGCCTGAAAATCTATTTGGAAATTCTATTAAATTGTTAAAAGAAGGTATTAATGTAGAAGTAGCTTTTGAAAGCGAGCTACCCATTTTTGCATCACCTCCGTCAAAAGTAGATTTACAAATCACATATGTAGAACCAGCTGTTGCAGGCAATACTGCTACCAATACATTGAAACCAGCAACAATGGAAACAGGAGCAACCGTAATGGTTCCGTTGTTTATTGAAGATGGAGAAATGATTAGAGTTGATACGTCAACTGGTGCATATGTTGAAAGAGTTAAGTAATTTAATAAATTGAAAATAGCAACCAATAAAGTTGCACGATAAGATATGTTTGAAAATTTACAATCGAGATTAGAGTCTGCTTTTAAAACCCTCAAGGGTCAAGGAAGAATAACAGAGATAAACGTAGCTGAAACTGTTAAGGAAATTAGAAAAGCCTTATTAGAAGCTGACGTAAATTATAAAATTGCTAAAGAGTTTACTGATAAAGTTAAAGAAGAAGCATTAGGGCAAAATGTAATCACGAGTTTACAGCCTGGGCAATTATTAGTAAAAATTGTAAATGATCAATTAACAGCCTTACTAGGTGGCGAAGTGGCAGAAATTAATTTGTCAAGTTCACCCAATATTATTTTAATAGCTGGATTACAAGGATCAGGTAAAACTACTTTTACAGGTAAATTAGCATATTATCTTAAAAACAAAAAAAATCAGAGTGTGATGTTGGCGGCTTGTGATGTATATCGTCCGGCGGCAATAGATCAGTTAAAGGTATTAGCAGAACAAGTTGGGGTTCCGGTATATACTGACTATGAAACAAAGAATCCAGTTCTGATTGCACAAACAGCCATAGCAAAAGCCAAAGAGCAGGGCATCAAAACTATCATTATAGATACAGCGGGTCGTTTATCTATAGATGAAGAAATGATGAATGAGATATACAATGTAAAGCAAGCCATCAGTCCCAATGAGGTTTTGTTTGTAGTAGATGCCATGACAGGACAAGATGCAGTAAATACAGCACAAGCCTTTAACGAACGATTAAATTTTGATGGAGTAGTATTAACTAAGTTAGATGGAGATACTAGAGGTGGAGCTGCATTGAGTATAAAATCGGCAGTAAAAAAACCGATAAAGTTTGTGGGGATGGGCGAAAAGATGGATGCATTAGATGTATTCTATCCTGAAAGGATGGCTCAAAGAATATTAGGGATGGGTGATATTGTGTCATTGGTAGAGAAGGCACAAATGGTTTATGATGAAGAAGAGGCATCTAAACTAAACAAAAAAATTGCGGCTAATAAATTTGACTTTGAAGATTTTTATACTCAAATTCAACAAATAAAGAAGATGGGCAATTTGAAAGATTTGATGGGAATGATACCTGGTGTTGGAAAAGCAATAAAAGAAATAGATATCAATGATGATGCATTTAAAGAAATTGAATGTATCATTCAAAGTATGACACCCAAAGAAAGAAAAAATCCAGAAATCATTAATGGATCAAGAAGGGCAAGAATAGCCAAAGGAAGTGGTAAAGATGTACAAAAGGTAAATCAATTGATGAAACAGTTTGAAGAAATGAAAAAGATGATGAAAACTGTGAATAAAATGCAAAGTTCAGGCAGAAATATGCGTATGGGATTTAAATAAATTGGTTTGAGAAAAACACTTTTTATACTATCTATTTTCACAATAGCTTTATCTGTTTCAGTTCAGCAAAAGAGATTGAAAACAAGAGTATATTATCCTGGTTTGATTTTAGCTGCAGATGAAAAACATCAAGTAGTTAGTTGTTATTTTGAAACATATAAAGATTACGATCAGACAACAGTAAAGCCTCCATGTTGGTCATATGTAGAAGCTGCAAATATTGTATATAAAGGATGGTTAAAAGTTGAGTTTATTAAAGGCGAAGACTTAAACACTATTGTTTGGTGTTATCCAATAAATACTGCTCTAAGACATCAATTAATTAAAACTATAATTCAGGTTATATAATCTGAATAGTATATTTGAACTTTTATCAAACTCGATTATGGAAAGATTTACAGGTTTTTTAGGCATTATTTTAATTTTAGGCATTGCTTTTTTGTTTTCAGAAAACAAGAAAAGAATTAATTATAGATTGGTTATTAGTGGTTTATTGTTGCAAACCATTATTGCTATTTTAGTTTTTAAAGTAAAACCTGTAACTGATTTTTTTCAATTTTTAGGCAGGGGTATGGGTAAAATAGAACAATTTGCTAGAGAAGGGGCAGCATTTGTATATGGTGGATTAGCTGTTTCAAATTTTGATGGAAGTGTAGGTAATTATATTGGTGGCGGATTTGTCTTTGCCTTTAATGTAACTGCAACCATCGTTTTAGTTTGTGTATTAGTAGCTATATTTTATCATGTAGGAATTATGCAACGAATAGTAGCAGTTATAGCTAAAGCTATGAATTATATAATGAAAGTAAGTGGAGCTGAAGCTTTGAGTAATGTGGCTAGTGCTTTTGTAGGACAAGTGGAAGCACAAGTAATGATTAGACCTTATTTGGCAGGAATGACAAGAAGTGAATTGCTTTCCTCAATGAGTGGAAGTTTAGCTTGTATAGCAGGTGGTATTTTAATAGTATATGCAAACATGGGAGCAAAAGCAGGTTTAGATTTAGCACCAACGCTAATAGCGGCAAGTTTAATGGCAGCACCAGGTGCCTTAGTCATTTCGAAAATTGTGATACCTGAGACTGAAGAAAGTCAGACGATGGGTAGTGTAAAATTAGAAGTTAAAAGTAATTATACCAACGTAATAGATGCCATTTCTCACGGAGCTGGTGATGGTTTTAAAATAGCTTTAAATGTAATTGCCATGCTTATTGGTTTTATAGCTTTAATAGCACTTGTAAATTATTGTTTACTTACTATAGGCCATTTGTTTGATCCAACTTTTAACTTAAGTTTAGATTTGATTTTTAGTAAAATATTTTATCCAATGGCATGGTGTATGGGAGTACCAGAAACAGATGTAAGTAGTGTTGCAACCTTATTAGGTCAAAAATTATCTGTAAATGAGTTTTTAGCATTTCAACATTTAACCGATAAGTCAGTACCTGTTCTTACTCAAAAAGGATTAATGATTGTAAGTATCGCTATATGTGGATTTGCCAATTTTAGCAGTGTAGGAATGCAAATAGGAGGGATAGGCGAACTGGCACCTACCAGAAGAGCTGATTTAGCTAAACTTGGTTTAAGAGCATTGTTGTGCGGCACTTTGGCTTCTTATCTATCAGCAACAATTGCCGGAATATTGTTATAATCTGTTTTCTATTTTTCTCTAACTACAGAATATATACCTTCAACTTTTTTGATATTATTCATGAGCTCTTCTAAGTGAGAAGTATCGTATATATAAAGTTGAATACTCCCTTCAAACTTTCCATCAATAGTATCAATATTTATAGATTTCATATTTACTTGAAGTTGTTTAGAAATCACATCAGTAATACCTCTAACAATACCCACTGAGTCGATTCCGGAGATTTTGATACTAGCTAAAAAGCTGCTTTGTTTTGTAGGATCATTATTACTCCATCTTGCTTTTAAAATTCTATAACCATAATTAGCCATTAAATCTACAGCACTAGGGCAGTTGGTTTGGTGTATTTTAATGCCTTCACCAATAGTTACAAATCCAAAAATTTCATCACCAGGTATAGGGTTACAACAAGTTCCAAAACTATAGGCAAGCTCGCTACTGCTATCATCTATTAAAATAGTGTCAGAATTAGAAATTTTGGTTTGTGTTTTCTTCGGTAGCGATTTGTTTTTAGATTCAAAAATTTTGTTGTTTTCATAATCTAAAATTTCATTCAGAATGATGTCTGTTTTTTTAATAGTTCCTTTCCCAATTAAAATATAAAGCTCAGAAGTTTTATTTAAATTGAAGTATTTAACAACTTTGTCTAAATTATCTGAACTGAGTTCGAGCTTGGCATTTTTAAATTTCCTTTCAAGAATATCTTTTCCTTCAATTGCAATTTTTCTTTGGTCTTCTTTAAAA
>CANHGM010000047.1 GCA_947460345.1 Bacteroidota bacterium
ATGAAAAAATATAAAGTTATAAAATTAATGACTTTAGCATTTGAAGCTGGATTTAAACAAGCATCAGTTGTTGAAGCAGGATTAGAAAGTAAAGAAACAGATATACTTGTAAATTGGATTTATACTAAACACGTTAATGAAAACAATAAATAAAAACTATTATTTTTAATTAGAATAAACAAGTTATTTCAAGATGGAAAATAAAAACAACTATGGTGGTAAAAGAGAAGGTGCTGGTCGTAAGCCAAAAGCAGAAGAAGTAGCATTGATTGAAAGATTATCACCTTTAGAACCATTAGCATTTGCAGCATTAGAAAAAGGATTAGCAAACGGTGATTTTAAATTCACTCAACTATTCTATAATTACTATGCTGGTAAACCAAGAGAAACAAAAGATATAACAGTAAGTAATGAACAACCTATATTTAATATTGATTTAGACGAAGTTTAAGACACTATATTATGGAGTTTATATTAACTACTGCAATTAGAAAGTTATTACGTTTAAAGCAACGTATTAAAGTTATTAGAGGTGGAACATCAGCTGGTAAAACATTTGGTATTCTGCCTTTACTAATTGATAAAGCAATTAAAGAACCTAATTTAGAAATAAGTGTTGTATCTGAAAGTATACCACATTTGCGTAGAGGTGCTTTAAAAGACTTCTTAAAGATTATAATGGCATTAGGCAGATATAATGACAGTCAGTTTAATAAATCTACTTTAAAATATACATTTGCAAATGGAAGTTACATAGAGTTTTTTAGTGTTGACCAGCCAGATAAATTAAGAGGTGCAAGAAGAAATATACTTTATGTCAATGAGTGTAACAATATAGACTTTGAAAGTTATTACCAATTAGCAATTAGAACTTCTGGTGATATATGGTTAGATTATAATCCTACTTCAGCATTTTGGGTTGATAAAGAAATATTAACACAATCAGATGTTGACTTTATTACACTAACTTATTTAGACAATGAAGCATTATCTGATACAATAGTTCAAGAAATAGAAGCAGCAAAAGTTAAAGCATTAACATCAACATATTGGGCAAACTGGTGGCAAGTTTATGGTTTAGGTCAAACTGGTAGTTTAGAAGGTGTTTGTATAACTGATTGGCAAGAAATAGATTTACCGCAAGATGCAAGAGTATTATGTTATGGAATGGATTTTGGTTATTCAAATGACCCAACATCATTAGTAACTATGTATAAATATAATGATGCTTATATATTTGATGAAGTAATTTATAAGAAAGGATTATTGAATAGTGAAATATCAAATCTATTAAAAGCAAATAATGTAAACGAAATTGTTTACGCTGATAGTGCTGAACCTAAATCAATAGCTGAATTAAACAGTTATGGTCATAATGTATTACCAGTTACAAAAGGAAAAGATAGTATCTTATTTGGTCTTAATTTAATTAATCAGAATAAAGTTTATGTAACAAGTAAAAGCAAAAACTTAATTAATGAGTTAAGAAACTACATTTGGCAAACTGATAAGACAGGAATAAAAATGAATAGACCAATAGATGCTTACAATCACGCAATAGATGCTATGCGTTATGCTATAACAAGTCAATTAGAAAATCCACACAAAGGTAACTATTTTATTTACTAATGAGTTACGGACAAATAATAGCAGCAATACAATGTTATATTCACCATATGACTGATAAAGAAGTACAGATTAATTTGCCACGTAATGTAGGTGAAATAAAAAAGATGCAACAAATGTATAATATAGCAAGTGCTTACCTTTCGTAGTAAGATAACTATTAAAATCAAGACTTATATTGACACAAAAAGTAATGACAGAAGAAGAAGATATATTTGAAAATATGGAGTTTGAAGCAGCTGATACAAGATATGAAATAATATCTATGTGCAATCAAGCATTAAATTCAGTTGAATGTTTTGATACAGGAATGATAAGCAAAGAAGATGCATTTAAGATTAAAGAAATAAGAAGAAAGTCTTTAGCATTAATTGATTTACATATTGGAATGATGTATGATGAAAACTTTTAAATGTAACTTATAAGTTACTATGTATTATATTTAAAACAATATTGTTGTTTATGTACATAATATAAAACATTTGTAAATGTTAAAGTTTTGTTAAAATTTGTAAATAGTTTTTTAGTTCATAAAATGTTTATATATTTGTACAACAATAACAAACAAAAACAAATATTATGACAACTCAAGAAATTAAAACAAACATTGAAAGATTAGAAAATACAATTAAAATGAACATATGGAATAAAGGTTATGTTGAAAATTGTAAATCACAAATTGAAAGTTATAAATTAATGTTAAATGCATAAATTAATAATAATAGACAATGCCATTAATAATTGGAAACAAAGATATAATGGTGTTGTTTTTTGGTTTGATGTAAAAACATATTCTAAAGAATGGTGTTTAGAACAAATATTATTTTTTAAAAATTTAAAGAAAAAAACAAAATGAAAACATATATGACAAAGTATTGCGTAACCTATTGGACAGAAAGAAATGATGAAGCAACAGATGTTGAAATAATCATAGAAGCATTTAATGAAGAAGATGCTATGAAACAATTTTTAGATAAAAGATTAGTATATAAAAAAATAGATAGTATAATAGAGTTAGTTTAAATTTTGGTTAATAATGGTTGCAAATTAGAAATATTAATAAGGGTGTTCATATAGGTTCGAGTCCTATTCTAATTTAAATTAAGACTTACAGAAATGTAGGTCTTTTTTCTTTTTAATAGCTTTGCTATTTAGTTTAATACAATTTAGACTTTATTTTATTTTTAAATAAAAAACAATGAAGATACAGATTACAATACCAACAAGTTTAGATGAAATAACATTAGAACAATATCAAAAGTTTTTATCTATTGCTAAAGATAATCCTGATGGAGAATTTATACAGCATAAAATGGTTGAAATATTTTGCAACATAGATTTAAAAGATGCTGCTAAAATAAGTTATAAAGATGTAAACGAAATAACAACTAATTTATCAAATCTATTCACACAGAAATATGAATTGAAAAAAACTTTTAAGTTAGGTGATACAGAGTTTGGTTTTATAACTAATCTTGATGAAATAACACTTGGTGAATATACTGATTTAGATAAGTACATAAGTGATTGGGATATGATGCATAATGCTATGGCAGTATTATACAGACCAATTACAAAGAAGTTAAAAGATAAATATCAAATAGAAGAATACAACGGAAGCTATACATATTGTGATGCTATGAAGTTTGCACCAGTTGATGTTGTATTAGGTGCAGTAGTTTTTTTTTACACTTTAGGCAACGAATTGTTGAAGTCTACGATAGTTTATTTGGAGAACAACAAGGAATTTCAGAATATAGTAAACAATCACAATTTGGAAGTAAATGGGGTTGGTATTCATCATTCTATGCTATTGCTCAAGGAGATGTTAGAAGATTTGAAGATATTTCCAGAATTAGATTATCAGTTGCATTAACATTTTTAACGTTTGAAAAAGAAAAGAACCAAATAGAAACTGAATTAATAAAAAGATAATGAAAGGATTTTACCAAATAACTACAACAATAAAAGAACAACTATATAAAGATATATTTGTCAATACAGTATCTTCAGGTGATATATTTGAAATTGATTTAAACAAACAAACTATATTTCCTTTGTCGCATATAATAGTAAACAATGCTCAATACAATGGCAACACTTGGATATTTAATATATCAGTTCTATGTATGGATATTGTAGACTTTAGCAAGACAGAACAAACAGACCAGTTTTTAACAAATGATAATGAGCAAGATGTTTTGCATACTCAATTAATGGTTATTAATAGACTGTTAGAAGTATTACGCAGAGGTAGTTTATATGATGACTTATACCAATTACAAGGAACACCAAATTGTGAGCCATTTGTAGATAGATTTGAAAATAGAATAGCTGGTTGGACAGTTACGTTTGATGTAATGGTTGCTAATGAAATGACAAGTTGCGATAATGAATGCTAATAATTTAACATCTACAAAAGAAGTTTTAGAAGCATATAAAAAATATGTTATTCAACAAGCACGTAGCAATTTGTCTAAAGGCAATAAGAACGTTTCTAAACAACTTTATAATGAAATCAAAGGTGAAATACTAACTGAAAATGATTATTTCTTATTGGGCTTCTCTATGCCTGATTATGGATTTTATCAAGATGAAGGAGTTAAAGGTGCAGACCCATCACAAGTATCACCTAATGCAAAAGTAAAAGGACAACAAGCACCGAATAGTAGATTTAAATTTAAAGGCAGAATACCATCAGCACCATTTGAGAAATGGGCAAAGTATAGAAATATAAGATTTAGAGACAAGAAAGGAAAATTTAAACAAGGTAGTTATAAATCAATAGGATACATTATAGCAAAGAATGTATGGGCAAGAGGGATTAAACCAAGTTTGTTTTTTACTAAACCATTTGAAGATGGGTATAAAAAATACATAGATACAGATTTAATAAAAGCGTTTGGTGACGACATAGAAACATTAATAGATTACACAATAACAAATAAATAAAATGAAAACAATATTTATAAGAAGTCCATATTTTATAGAAGTAAACGAAACAGACCAACTTGGAAGTAAAGTTGAATTGTTTATTTGGAATAAATATGAGTTTGAACCAGATGCTCCAAATTACACTTTGAGTAAAAAATCACCATCACCAACACAACCAAAAAACATTTATAATATATCTAACTATGTTAAAGAATATATTGATATAATTAATCCTGTTTTAATTACTTCTATTGATGAAGAAAATATAAATAACTGGTGCTATGTTAAAGTAAAACGATATACATCACCAGAAATAATAGGTGAATATAATTTAATAGATGAAACAACTTATGTAGCTTTAAATGGTTATACAAATTATTTAGATGGTTATAATAATTTAATAGATGCTGACCAAGTAATTTTAACATCATTACAACAAAATAAAAAACATAAATATTATACAAGTTCTGAAAGATATTCAGGTGGTCCATATATTAATTTTTTAATTGGCATAAGTGATAATGAATATAAATATACAATTAGTGTTTTATCTGGTTCAGGTTCTGCTATAACTACTACAATTATAAATAGACCAGAAGAAGAATTTTTGATTAAAATACCCGCAACAAATTTATCTATTCCGAGATTTGCTAATGGTAATATATTTGAAATATTAAAAGATGATGTTGTAATTTTTAAAACAATATTTATTTTAGAATGCGAAACTAAATATGAGCCATTACTATGTTCATATATTAATAGATTAGGTGGTTGGGATTTTATTACATTCTTTAAAGCAAGAACAGAAAGTTGGGAGGTTAAAAATAAAGAATATCAATTATTGCCGAATGATTTAGATTATAATACATTTAGAGGTGAAAGTAAAACATTTAATTATGAAGCAAAACAAACTGTTAAAATAAATACAGGTTGGGTTGATGAACATTACAGTGAACTTATAAAAGACTTAATGACTTCAGAAACTATTTTGTTAGATAATAAGCCAGTTAAATTAAAAACAATGACAACTGATTTAAAAACTTCTTTACAAGATAAGATGATAAATTATCAAATAGATTTTGAATACAATTATAATCAAATTAATAATGTAATATAATGGAATTATATATTCAAAAAGAAAAAATATTTGATAGTGGTACTGCTACAAGTGGTAAAGATTATTATATAATTGACGATACTAAAAGTTGGGTAACAGACCAATTTGTAAATTATTATATTTATATTTTATCAGGAACTGGTGCTGGTTTACTTATTAAAATTACATCAAATGATGCAACAACTTTATATTTTGATTCAATTTTAAAAGATTTAGATAATACAACTGTTTATCAAATAGTATCTTTTCCTTATTATAGAGTTGAAATGTTCCAAGATGAAAAAGTTTCTGTTACTTCTACAATTCAAAACTATTCAGATATTGGAAAATTGTTTACTGATTATTCACAATCATTTACAATACCAGCATCGTCACATAACAATGCTATCTTTTCACATTGGTATGAAAGTGAAGTTGATAATGGTTATGATGCAAGAATTAGATATAATGCATTTATTGAAATTGATACTGTAAAATTTAAAGAAGGTAATGTTCAATTAGAAAAAGCAAATAAAAAAAACAATTATGTTGAAAGCTATACACTTACATTTTATGGAAATCTTACGCAATTAAAAGACAAGTTTGGTGATGACAAATTAAATAGTTTAGATTTTTCTAATTATAATCATATCTATAATAGTTCTGCTGTTAAAGCAAGGATAACAGATGCAACAGATTACGATGTAAAATATCCATTAATAGGAAACGCAAATAAATATAGTTATCAAGACGGGAGTCCAACAGATGTAACTACAACAACTGGAGCAATAAAATGGAATGATTTATTCCCGGCTTTATTATTGTCAAGAATATTTTTAAGAATACAAACAAAATATGGAATAACATTTATTGGAAGTTTCTTTCAACTTGACCAATGGAAAAATTTGTATTTATATTTAAAGCCAAGTTTAAAAATGGAATATAGTTCAGAACCAGAGACTTTAAATTTTACTTCTATTGTAACTACTTCTCCTTATGTAGCATTCCCAGAATTAAATTTAACAACTGATGTTTTAACAACAAATTGGAATTTTTTAAATACCATATCAGATTTTTATCAATATTATCAAATACAAATATTAATTACTCCAGATTCAGTATCTCAAACAATTCCTTATATTTTGTATACTTATAAAGATGGAGTTTTATTTTCAACTATTACACAAACTGGAACAAGAACAATAGGCATAGAAAGAGTTTTAAGACAAGAAGACCCTACTGCAAATCATATATATACTTTTAAATTATCAACTACGAGTACTCCATTTAATTACACAGCATCTTTATTATATACTCGTTCAAAATATGATTTATCACTCCCAGTTGGTGGTGCTCCACCCTTTGTATATGAATTTTCATTAGCGAATACAAGTTCAAGTACTGCAAATTCTTTTATAAATATTGCTAATTATATGCCAGATATTAAGGTTATAGATTTTATAACTGGTATAATAAAGGCATTCAATTTAATTGTTATACCAAAACCTAATAACACTTATGAATTTTTACCATTAGAAATGTATTATAATGCTGGTAAAATAACTGATATAACAGAATATGTTTATAGTGATGAATTAAGTATTGATAAATCAAAATTATTTAGTTCAATAAACTTTACTTATGAAGAAAGTAGTAATATTTTAAATAATGCTTATAAAGGATTATATCAACAAAGTTATGGTGATTTAATATATAAAACTCAAAGTGTAAATGAGTCATCAACTTATGATATTAAACTACCTTTTGAGAATGTTTTATTTGAAGTTCCAACTCAAGGAAAATTATTCCAAACTGCAACTTTAATAGACAAAGATTTAAAACCTTATGTGCCAAAACCTATGCTTATTTATTGTAATAACTTGGTAAGTACATTAACTGGAAGCGATAGAATTTATGTTACCAATACAAGTGGAGCAGCGACACAAATAACTAACTATAATCGTTTCTCAAATGAATATGATAGTTTACCAACAGATGCTACACATTCGCATTTAATGACTATGAATTTTGGTAATGAACAATCAAGTTGGTTAAACGAATTAGCACCTCAAGGATTATATTATAGACACTATAAAAACTATATTGATAATCTTTATAATATTAAAACAAGATTATTAAAAGTAAAAGCATTATTACCTACAAGTTTATTAGCAAGTAATGTTATTGATAGTAATGGTAAAACATTAGGAATTGCTTTGAATGATAGGTTAATTATTAGAGATAAAAGATATATTATAAATTCTTATACTACTGATTTAACAACAAAAGAAGCAACATTTGAATTAATAACAGATTATAGAGGTGCTGATGCAGTTAATTCAGTTGGTTATAGATTTGCAAGTTTTGAAAATATACAAACTGACAAAGAAGCATTGGATTTAAATATTGAAATTTATTTGAATGATTACGATTATTTTAGTGTAAAAGCACCATCTGGATTCTTAACTTATGATGACCCAAGTAATAATAAAAATGACATAACATTAAGTGTTACCATACCTTATAATTCTACTGGTTTGGATAGATCAGATTTAATAATAATAGATTATAGAAAAGATGGAGCAACAGCTAAACTTGAAAATATAATCGTAACTCAAACAGCAATATGATAAAGTTAATTTTAGAAATGCTGCAATTAGATGAGCATTACGGACAATCAGAAACAATAGAAATAGCAAAAGGTAAATATGAATTACCAACAACTTGGTCAAGAACATTTAAACAAATAAAAAGAGAATGGAAAACAAAGAAATAAATTTAAAGGTAAATAGTAACATTGACGATGTAACTAAAGAAATTAAATCTTTAAATAAAAATTTAGATAAAACAACTGATGAAGTAAAGAATGTTGGCAAAAGTACAAATGAAGTTGAAAAAAGTACAAAGACTTTAGCTGATGGTTTCAAAGGTGTAGGATTAGCAATTAAAGCTATGGGCATTGGCCTTGTGATTAGTGCTATGGGTACATTGAAAGAAATATTTATGAGTAATCAAAAAGTTGCTGATACTATGGCAACTGCTATGGGAACTATAACAAATGTATTTACTAAAGTTGTTGATGTAATTGTTTCTGTTGTTGAAAAGGTAAACCAATCAAGTAATGGATTTAAAGGATTAACAGCAGTTGTTTCTGGTTTAATGACAATAGCATTAACACCATTAAAATTAAGTTTTTATTCAATATCTTTAGCTATTGATGAAGCTAAACTTGCTTGGGAAGAAAGTTTCTTTGGTGATGGTGACCCTAAAAAAATAAAAGAATTAAATAAAAGAATTTCTGGAACAAAAGATAATATTGAAGAAGTTGGTAAAAATGCATTAGAAGCTGGAAAGAAAGTTGCAAAAAATATTGGAACGGCTATTAGTGAAGTAGGTGCGGTTGTAGAAGGAACAATAGATGGTGTTAGTAAGATATCAATTAAAGGTGCTTATGAACAAGCAAAAGCAAATACACAATTACAAAACGCAGCAAAGTTAGCAGAAGCAAATCAAGCAAGATTAGTAGAACAATATGATAGACAAGCAGAAAAGTTAAGACAAGTTAGGGATGAAGAAAGAAATAGTGTTGTTGATAGAATAAAAGCAAATAATGATTTAAAAAATGTTTTAAACAATCAAGAAAAAGCTATGCTTGGTGCTGCTGATGCTCAAATAGCTGCTGCAAATGCTACATTATCACAAAATAAAACTATAGAAAACCAAGTTGCTTTAACTAATGCTTTAGCAAATAGAGAAGGTGTATTAGCGCAAATTGAAGGTTTAAGGTCAGAACAAAAAGCAAATGATTTAGCACTTAATAAAGAACTATTAGATTTAACAAAAAGTAAACAAGAAGCAGAAACGGAATTAGCAATAAACCAAAAACAATTTGATGCTGAAAGATTAAAAGATGAAGAAGCACTTTTATTAGCTAAAAAAACTGCATTAGAATTTGCTAAAACACAAGAATTAGAAAGATTACAAAATGTAATTAATACAACTAAAGAAGGTACACAAGCAAGAATAGATGCTGAAAATGAATACGCATCTAAAAAACAAGAAATAGAAAATCAAATTACGACTGCACAAGATGAAATAGATACGTATAGATTTGATAAAAAAATAGAAAAACAACAATTAATAATTGAAAATGATGCTTTAGCTTTTGAAGCAAAATTAGAGGCAATAACAGAACAAGAAAGATTAATTACTGAAGCTACTAATATATCAGAAGAAGAAAGAACAGCTTTATTAAAGGCAAATGCTGAAGCAAGAGTTAAATTATCTGAAGCTGAAGCACAAGCTAAAGAAGCATTATTTTCAAAAACTTCTGCAACATTAAGTAAAGGTGCTGATTTATTAGGTAAAAATACTGCTGCCGGAAAAGCTATGGCTGTTGCTTCTGCTTTGATAAATACATATCAAGGTATTACTGCTGAATTAGCAACGAAAACAACAACTCCATTTGAAATAGGTTTAAAAATGGCTAACGTAGCATTAATTGCTGCAACTGGATTTAAATCAGTTAAAGATATATTAGCAGTTAAAGTTCCTGGTGGTGCTGGTGGTGGTGCTTCACCAAGTGGTGGTATGGGTGCTGGTGCTGCTCCACAATTTAATGTAGTTGGTCAAGGAGGTGCTAATCAAATAGCACAAAGTATAAACAATCAAAATCAATCACCAATACAGGCTTATGTAGTTGCGCAAAATGTAACATCAGCACAATCATTAAATAGAAACATAGTTAGCAATGCTTCTTTAGGATAGTTATAAGTAACATTAAGTATTAAAAACATAGTTAATGATACTTATTTAAAACAAAATGTAAATAATTTAATTTTTAAAAAAAAGTACAATGAAAAAGTTAGAGACTATTTATTTAGATATTGACGAACAAAATATTCAAGATGGGATTGATGCTATTAGTTTAGTTAAATTTCCAGCCATCGAAGAAAATTGGGTTGCACTAAATGAACATAAAGTTGAACTTAAAACTATTGATGAAGATAAACGTATTGTAATTGGTTTAGCTTTAATACCTGAAAAAGATATTTACAGAAGAAATGGTGATTATGAATATAACATTAGATTTTCAAAAGAAACAGTTAGAAAAGCATCAGAACTTTATTTAAAGAAACTTAAAATACATAATTCAACATTAGAACACGACAAAAAAACTGATGGTGTTTATACAATAGAAAGTTGGATAGTTGAAGATGTTAAAAAAGATAAGTCTGCAATATACAATTTAAACGCAGTTGAAGGTGCTTGGGTTGTTGTTCAACGTATTGACAATGATGAAGTATGGGCAGATGTTAAAAGTGGCTTATATCAAGGTTATTCTATTGAAGGATATTTCAGTGAAAAAGCAGAATTAAATCTACAACAAGATGCAGAACAAGAATTGATTAATAAGATTAAACAAATCATTATTAACAATGAAAATTAGTTTTGATTATGATGGCACATTAAGTACTGCAAAAGGTACTGAAATGGCAACTAAATTTTTAGCTGAAGGAAATGATGTTTATATAATATCAGCAAGACATTTAAAACAAGGAATGATTAACAAAGCAAATGCATTAGGTATTCCAGTTAGTAGAGTTTATGCAACAGGAAGTAATGTAAATAAAATATATAAGATTAAAAGTTTAAAGATTGAACAGCATTATGATAATAATGAAAATGTAATTAAAGAATTAGGACCAGTAGGTAAGTTATTCACAAATTAAATAAATAAATAAAATGAGTACATTAAACAACGTGTTTAAAAAATTAGATAGTATTGACAAAGTTAATTTAACAAATAAAAAAGTTGAATTGGGTTTAATTGATGATGTTAGAAAAAAAATAACATTAATAGAAGATTTGTCACAAAAAATGGATGTTAATTTAAAAAAACACCAAGCAAATAAAAAACTTTATGATGAGTCTTTAAAAGCTATGAATGATTCAAAAACTCAATATTATAATAACACAAAAGATATAATGAGTATTTCAAAAAATATTATTGATTCAGCTAAAGATTTAGGAATAGATGTAAATAGTATAAAAGAATATAATATGCTTTGGGATTCAGTTAAAAATGGAAATAAAATAACAGATATTATAGATGAATTAAAATAAATTTAATTAATGTTTAACATATTTAAAATGGGAAAAAACAAGTACACAAGTCCAAAAGATGCAAAAAGAGGTTGCTTATGTGATGATAGCACATACTCATCAGAATGTTGCAAAGGTGAATTAATCAATCAAGGTATTGGTTCAACAGTTTCGCAATCTGTTTGCGTAGTTAAAGATGAAAATGGAAATATAATTTCATCAAGAAACAATTAATTTATAACAAATATAAATAGTATTAATTTTTAAATAAAAAATAGATGAACCCAGAGGTTAAAAAAATTGGTGATAAGTTATTTGACAAAGTAGAATTAGGTTCACATAAAGTTGAATTAGGAAGTATTGATGTATTTATAGAAGCATATAAAAAAGAAGCTGCAAAATTAGCAAGTATCAAATCAAAAATAATTTCTGCTAATGATGAGTTAGGTTTTTTATTAGGCGGATTAGAAACTTTGCCAAAAGTTGGTAATGATTTAGTTGCAAAAATGAAAGAATTAGGTATTGATTCAGAATTGCAAAAAGTTCAAGCAGTAAATTCTTCTATTGATGGTTTATTAAAATCGTTAAATCCTATATATAAAAATATTTCAACATCAGCAACTAAAATATAATAAATAAATAAATATGAACGTAGTAAATCAAATTAAAGAACTTTTGGGTATGGAAGTAAAACTTGCCCAAATGAAATTACAAGATGGTGTTACTGTTATTGAAGCAGAAGCATTCGAACCAGAAATGGCAATCTTTATTGTTAATGAAGAAGAAAGAGTACCAATGCCAGTTGGAGAGTATATGCTTGAAGATGGTAATGTATTAAAAGTAGATGTAGAAGGTATTATTGCTGCTATTGAAATGCCAGAAGAAGAAGCACCAGCTGCTGAAGAAGAAGTTGCAACACCAGCAGAAGCTAATCAAGAAATGACAACTGAAGTAGCTACACCAAAAAGAGTAGTTGAAAGTGTTACTAAAGAAATGTTCTTTGCTGAAATTGAAAAATTAAGAACTGAAATTGCTGAATTAAAATTATCAAAAACTGAAGTAACAGAAGCTGTTGAATTGTCAAATGATAATATTGAAGTTTTATCACACAATCCAGATGCAACTACTGAAGTTAAATTAAATAAAATATCTACTAAACGCCAAATGACTACACAAGATGTAGTAATGGCAAAACTTTTTAATTAATAAATAATAAATAAAATAATAAAAAATGGCTACAACAACAACTTTTACTTCTCCTACATATGCTGGAGAATTTGCAGGAAAATATATTTCTGCTGCTTTACTTTCAGCTGCTACTATTGAAAATGGTGGTATTGAAGTAATGCCAAACGTTAAATACAAATCAGTAATTCAAAAAATTGGTACTGATGCTATTGTTAAAGATGCAACTTGTGATTTTGATGCAACTTCAACTGTAACACTTTCTGAAAGAATTATGCAACCAGAAGAATTCCAAGTAAATCTTCAATTGTGTAAAAAAGATTTTCATCAGTCTTGGGAAAGCGTACAAATGGGATATTCTGCATTTGATACTTTGCCACCTTCTTTTGCTGATTTCTTAATTGCTCACGTAGCTGCTAAAGTTGCTGAAAAAACAGAGAAAAACATTTGGGCTGGTGTTACTGCTAA
>CANHGM010000048.1 GCA_947460345.1 Bacteroidota bacterium
AAAAACAATATACGAGGCAAGTATAAAATTACCTGTTTCTAAAAAACAGACTCAAATTATATTACCCTTGAACAAAACTCAACAGATATTAATCGATGAACTCAAAATAGATATTTGAACTTGGGTGACCTCGTTGCGGAAAACAGGAGAATCGTGAGTGCCGTCTTTTATATTTACGATACTTGATAAATTAACATTTTCCCAACCTAACGGAATTTCCTTTTGCAATTCTTCATTCCAAACCATTTCCCCGCCATTACTTTTATATGGCTTACCGTTTTCATCAGGAAATTCAAACTCCACAAACCACTGTTTGTATATTGCCTGTGCGGTTTCTTCGAGTTTTTGAATCAGTTGTTGGTTAAGGGTACTACGGTTTTGAATGACGTTGTATTCTTTTACTATTTCTCGTTGTTTTGAGATGGAGGGAATAGGTAAAAGTGTGTTGCACATTTCTTCCCAATCAAATATTTCCCTAGCACTACCGTGGCTTTTAAATCGTGCATAGCGGTCAAATTCAGGTCTGCGAAACCACATCATTAAATATTCAGGGTCAAGTTCGTTAGTGTCTTTAACTTCAAAAGGAATGTATGCCTGAGATATTAAAGCTTTATCATAATCGTTGAACAAAGCTATTGTAATTTTATCTCCGTTTCTTGATGTTACAGGACCGTAGGCAAACTGATTCCTTTCTATGATTCTGTAAGTTGACATATCTGTTCCAATCGTGTTGGCAATTGAAGGAATAAACTTTTTTTGAATACTCAAACCTACCAAAGGTAAAGCACCTAAATCATTATTTCGCCCGACTACTGGGTGAATATACTTTCCTAACGGCTTATAATTTGACTTCATAACCCAACTCTTTAAAAACGGTTAGTAAATCAATTTTACTTTGATTTTCGGCGTGCAGCAAGTCAGCAAATTCTTTTTGCAACGTTTTCATTTTAGCATCAAAGTCTATGTTCTCATCTCGGTTTACAAACTCAATGTACTTACTCGGAACTAGTGAAAAATCTTTTTGGGCCACTTCATCAATCGAAGCAGAATAACAGAACTCAGGAATATTTTCAATTTCTGTGGTTTGCCATACGTGGTAAGTGTTTGTTACCTTTTTAATATCATCATCAGAAAACTGGGTGTATTTTTTTTCAAAAGGTTCGCCTAATTGTCGTAAATCCATAAATAGGATTTCTTTCTCACGGTTACGAATGCTGCGAGTCTCGTCACCAACTTTTTTATTTTGTGCTTTTTTATTTTTGTTTACAATCCAAAGCGTAACGCTGATGTCAGTAGTATAAAACAAATTGCGTGGCAATATCAAAATAGCTTCCACCAAATTATTTTCAATCAGCTTTCTGCGTATTTTATATTCTTCGCCACCTCCACTCAAAGCACCATTAGCCAATATAAAACCTGCAATTCCATTGTCAGAAAGTTTAGAAACCATATTCAAAATCCAACCATAGTTGGCGTTGCTTTTGGGCGGCACATCATAACCTCTCCAACGTGGGTCGTCTTTCAATTCATTTTCGGCACGCCAGTCTTTTTGGTTAAAAGGTGGGTTTGCCATTATGTAATCGGCTTTCAGGTCTTTGTGTTGGTCATCTGCAAAAGTGTCGGCAGCTTTTTCACCTATGTTTCCACTAATGCCTCGTATGGCAAGATTCATCTTTGCCAGTTTGTAAGTGGTGTTGGTGTATTCCTGTCCGTAAATAGAAATTTCTTTATTGTTGCCATTATGTGCTTCAATAAATTTGATAGATTGAACAAACATACCACCCGAACCACAAGCAGGGTCATAGATAATGCCCTTGTAAGGTTCAATCATTTCGGCAATCAGGTTTACAATACTTTTAGGTGTGTAAAATTCTCCTTTCCCTTTTCCTTCTGCCAATGCAAATTTAGAAAGAAAGTATTCATACACTTTTCCTACTACATCGTGCTTAGGGTCTTTAGTAGTGTCAATGTCGTTGATGGTATCCAGCAACGAAGCCAGTTTGGTAACATCCAATCCCAAACGAGAAAAGTAATTGTCGGGCAATGCACCTTTCAAAGCTTTGTTGTTTTTCTCAATAGTGTGCAGGGCTGTGTCAATAAGCAATGCAATGTCGTTTTGCTTGGCTCTTTTTATCAAATAACTCCAACGGCTTGTTTCTTCTAAGAAAAACACATTGTTCATATTGTAGAACTCAGCCATTTCAATGTATTTGTCTTTGCCTTCGGCAATGAGTTTGGCTCGGTGTTCTTCAAACTTGTCGCTTGCAAACTTTAAGAAAATTAATCCTAATACAACGTGTTTATATTCGGCTGGCTCAACGCTTCCTCTCAATTTATTTGCAGCTTCCCAAAGGGTAACTTCAATTGCTTTTTCTTTTACTTCTTTCTTCTGTTTTGCCATTATTTATTATAATTCATTATTTATAACTTAGGTTTTACTCTTTGTGATTTAATTAGACATTTTTATATATCATCATATACAGTGTAATAAAATACTAAATTGAACAACTGCTATTAACTTTATATAAAATCACCATCGAGTCAAAAGTAATGAAATATAATCATTCCTCATAATCTATAAAAAATAATTTTCCGTCAAATAGGGTCAAGTTAAGTAACATCTTATCAAAACACAAAGTCCCAAGGAAATCCGAGGGACTCTCACAGGAAAATGGGGTACAAACCGGTAATTTCACTGGAATTTTATGGTAATTCCAAGGAAATATCTTAGAAAAGTTTAGGAGAAAGACGGAATTCAACGGAATCGCCTTGGGTTCTTTCTATAATATCGTGTTCTTTCATATACTTTATATAGTTTTTCGCCATTCGTTCTTTCACATATAAAGCATCCATCACTGCTTTAATTAATTCCTGGTAATTCAATACAGACTTTATGTCGAAAATATCTTTAGCCACTATATATAAATCATTCACTTTTCTGGCCTCAACATCCTCTTTACTTTTTTCGCCTATGTATGTATGTCTGTTCAATTCCTTGTCCCATCCAAATTGAATGAGCGGAACATCCAGCGGACTACCATCACGAACTTTGAGAGCTTTTACTACACTTGAATTGGTACTTTCTTCTTTTTCTATGGAGAGAATTCCGGCAGCTTTTCTTTGAATTTCAGAACCAAGATGTCCTCGCAGTTTCATGCCACTTGGACTTAGATGCAAAACACTCACGATACAAGTTATATATATACCAGCTAATCTAAAAAGTTCTTCTACCAATACTACCGATTGTTCTTCATCGTTCACACTAGAGATAAAAATGAATAAATTATTTTATAAACAACTCATGTGAACAAAATGAAGGTAACTAATGGATAACTAAAAATGCATTGTAAATACTTTTGATACTACAATTTTTTAAAATACTACCATATGCAAAGCCAAATTATTGAAGCGCTTAAAAAAATCATAGAAAACGAAGATGCGGAAGAGGATGATATTGCTCAAGAATTGCAGAATTTAGTCTATGATATTGAATCACGAAAAGATGAGTATGGCGAAGGTGAAGCACTTTCGAGCTTGTTAGATCAAAATCTTGAAATCATTAAAAATGGAGAGTCCTATTTGGGGAGAATATATACCGGTTATAGCCAACTAGATAAAGCTATCAATGGATTCCTTCCTGAAGAGTTAATTGTAATTGGAGGTAGACCAGGCATTGGAAAAACAGCATTGACTATTAATATGATGTTACATATTTCTAAGGAATTTCCGGTATTGTATTTTAATCTTGATTCATCCAATTTAACAATAAGCCAAAGAATTTTAGGTATGATTTTAGAAATACCAATTGAAAAATTAAGAAATTCAAGTTGCAAAGATGAGGTTGAACTAATACTTGCAGAAGATTCACCGAATATCCATCAATATAAATTATATTTTAATCATCATTATGATAAGTCATTAAATTCCTTTAAAGCTTATTGCAAAAAGGAAATCGATAGCAAGGGAATAAGAGTAATTGTTATAGATCACCTGCAATCAATGAGCATCAATAATTTTAAGTACAATAGAGACCAAGAAATTTCGAAGGTGACTGCATTCCTAAAAAAGATGGCGTCCGAATTTAATATCATCATTATCGCTACTTCTCAACTCAGCAGAGCTAATGAAATTAGAGGTGGAAGCAAAACTCCACAACTTTCAGACTTAAGAGAAAGTGGTTCAATTGAGCAAAATGCCAATAAAGTCTTTCTAATTCACAGACCTGAATATTATGGAATAACAGAAACAGCTGAAGGTCAAAATACGATAGGTTTAATGCAAATTATAGTAGCTAAAAATGATTCTGGAAATACCGGAGATATATGGTTAAAATTGAGGCCTGAAAATTCAAAAATTGAAGATTTGAAGCAAATTGAGACATTTAGTTTTGATAATTCACGACTAAATGAATTTGACGATGAAGTACCCTTCTAACAAAAATATTAGCCGCTGCCTTAAAAATTATGAAGTCAAACATTCAAAGACTTAGTGGTTGTGTTCCGCAACCCTGTGCGAAAATGGGAGGTGGTAAGAAACATCGAATTTATTCCGATGCTCACTGCGTTCCGCTCTCCATAAATTCGATAAATAATCAAAGATAATAGGCAGCGGCTTTTTTTACAATGGAAAACAATATTATTCAATTTGCACGAAGAAATAAGGTAATTATAAATGATTGCTTTAATTATAAACTATATGTAAATGATTTTTCTATTCTGAAAAAACACCAAAAAAATGCTTTGGTTTTTGCTTCCATCGAAACACCTTTAGAATTATGTAGATTTCTCAAAACTCATATCACAGAGGTGAATGAGATCATCAATTCACCTGAATATATACAATTTTCCATTCCGAAAAAGAAGAGCGGGCATAGAGAAATATTTGCTCCCGGAAAGCGATTAAAATCTTTGCAAA
Organism: Bacteroidota bacterium; assembly: GCA_947460345.1. GTDB lineage: Bacteria > Bacteroidota > Bacteroidia > UKL13-3 > UKL13-3 > CANHGM01. Next base: position 4,915 of record CANHGM010000048.1, read on the forward strand.
AGCATTTAAACTATTTTTTGCAAGCGTATTATTTATGCATCAAACCTAAGGAAGTATATGGTTTTGTGATGAATCCTCACTTTAAAGGTTCTTATTGTAATATTGTTGAAAATGCCAAAAAGCATTTACAAAAAAAATCTGTTTTAAATATTGATTTGAAGGATTTTTTTCCTTCCATAAGCGCCAGTCAAGTAAAAGCATTATTTCTTTCTGATCGGTTCCAATTTAACGAACAAGTGGCGACTGCATTGACCTTGCTTACCACTTATCAAGGCAAACTACCTATTGGCGCTCCAACATCACCGGTCATTTCAAATTTTATATGTGAGCATTTAGATAAAGACCTCATCGCATTTTGTGAAACACATGAATTAAGCTATACAAGGTATGCCGATGACCTAACTTTTTCTTCCTATCGTGAAATCACCAACGACCATTTATTGGATATCATCAATATCATTCAGAAAAATAAGTTCAGAATAAATGAAAGGAAAATTCGAATGCGTCATTCGGGTAAAAAGCAGGTAGTCACAGGGCTTATCGTGAATGAAAAGGTAAATATAGACCGGAAACTTATAAAAAGAATAAGGGCGATGATACATGACAAACAAACGAATGGAATTGAGATGGCTGCAAGGAAGCACTATGGATTGACGAAAGAAGCAGATATAAAATATCAAATAAAATTTATACAGTATCTGAATGGATATATAAATTTTATAGGTCAAGTAAGAGGAAAGGACGATTCATTATATATAAAATACAAATCGATGATATAATAAATATAGAACAAAGGCAAAGTATATAAAAAAATTATGCGCAAAGAATGAAAATACAATACTGCTCTGATCTGCATTTAGAATTTCAAGAGAATAATAACTACTTGAAACAGTTTCCGATTATGCCGAAAGGTGATATCCTTGTGCTTGCCGGAGATATTGTGCCGTTTGCTATCATGGACAAGTATGATGATTTTTTTCAGTACTGTTCAGATCATTTTAAATATACTTATTGGATTCCGGGAAACCATGAATATTACTCGTATGATATGGCTTTGAAATCAGGTGTGTTGAACGAATCCATTAAAAGCAATGTGTTTTTAGTAAACAATATTTCGTTAGCGCATGACAATTTGAGATTTATATTTTCTACGCTGTGGTCAAATATTAGCACAGCCAATATTTGGCAAATAGAACGCAGTATTAATGATTTTAAATTGATAAAGGATAATGGCTTTAGACTCTCCGCCGAAAAGTTTAATGCTATGCATCAAGAATCGTTAGCGTTTATTTCAAATGAACTCATCAAAAAAACACCCAACAAAACTATTGTGGTCACGCATCATGTTCCTACTTTGATGAATTATCCTGAACAATACAAAGGTGATATCATTAATGAAGCGTTTGCTGTGGAGTTGTTTAATACCATAGAAACTTCAAAGGCTGATTGCTGGATTTACGGTCACCACCATAGCAATACTCCTCCATTTAATATTGGTAAAACCATGATGCTCACCAATCAATTGGGATATGTAAAATACCACGAAAACAAAGGGTTTGAATTTAATCGATGTGTAAATATTTAATTATTTTGTTATAAAACATAATGTTATCATTAATTTTGCATGTTATCATTAATGATGATAATATGCAATTATTAAGCTAATATATTAATAATAAGTAAAATATAATGAAAATTAGAGATTTGCCCAATTTAGAGTTGTACTTAAAAAAAACGCTTGCTATAAACGTAAGCATTGAGCCTGTTGAGAAACAAAAACTCAAGGTATTGCCTATAGCCATTGCTGGCTTGTATGAGTTTGCCACACTAAATTTATACAACCACAATTTATTGCTTGTAATTAGTAAAGAAGATTATACCGTAGATAGATTAAAGAAACACTTTGAACTTCTGGGGCAATCTTTTGAAATGAAATGTGTAGCTATTTTTGATGCCATTCCATCTTTTATTCGAACCAGACTTATTGAAAAAGGGATTCCATTCATAGTGGTTGGCAAGCAATTATATATGCCGAATTTATTAATTGATTTGAAAGACTTTGGCAATACAGAAGAAATAATGCCCAGCAATATGCAGCCATCAGCTCAATTGCTCTTACTTTACCATCTTCAAATAGAATCTCTAGAAGGGCTCAATTTTAGTATGATTGCTGATAAATTGCAATACAATGGAATGACCATCACACGAGCTGCCTACTATCTTCACCATATAGGTATATGCAGTGTCAGCGGAACAAAGGATAAAAGCTTAAATTTTAACTATAATAAAAAAGAGCTGTGGGAAAAAGCAGAGCCATTGATGGCATCACCTATAAAGCAGATAAAATATTTTAATGGATACCTACCCAAGGACAATCTTTTTGAGTCAGATATTTCTGCACTTGCTTTTTATTCAAACCTCAACCCCGATATAGTGGATTATTATGCCGTAAGACCGGGTTATTTTCAACATATTGGTGGTGCTAATTTGATACCCTCAGGCAAATTGGAAGGCAATATATGTATAGAAGAATGGAAGTATAATCCATATCTGTTGACCAAAAGTAAATGTGTAGACCCACTCTCTTTATTTCTGTGCTTAAGAAATGACACCAATGAACGAATACAAATGGCATTAGAACAAATGATGAATAATATAACATGGTAGTAGGACTTGATGCTTTTAAACAATACTTTGGAGCATATACTGCTCATTATATAATAATTGGTGGAACGGCTTGTGACCTTATCATTGGTGAAGCAGGATTTAGGCCACGTGCTACCAAAGATATGGATATTATATTGGTAGTAGAAGCTTTGGATGCCGCATTTGTAAAACAGTTTTGGTTATTTATAAAAGATGGAAACTATGAACATAAAGAAAAAAGTGATGATAAACGCCAATATTACCGCTTTACAAAACCAGAGAATCATTCATTTCCATACCAAATAGAATTGTTTGCAAGGAAACCTGATATTTTACAGTTTGATGAACATGCCCACCTAACTCCCATACCGGTAGATGATGGTTTGAGTAGTCTCTCAGCTATATTACTAAACGATGATTATTACAATTATATACTCAAAGAAAGTGTGGTACTGAATGATATCAAACATGCACAAAGTCATGCTCTAATATGTCTAAAAGCCAAAGCATATATAGAAATTGCTGAGCGTATAAACAACGGAAGCAATGAAGATAAAAAGCACTTAAATAAGCATAAAGGAGATATGTTTAGGTTAATGACCTTGATGCTACCCGATGATGTATATGAATTGCCTGAGAGTATAAAAGCAGATATGCAATTTTTTGTAGTAAGCATTGTCCACCAATTGCCTGGGAAAGAAATATTTATTGAAATGGGATTAAGAAATATTTCATCTGAGGATATATATAATCAGTTGATAAAAAGTTTTAAACTAATAAAAAAGACTTGGTAACAAATTATACAATACGCATTTAATAATTTGAACGGTTGATGTTCTTGAATAATCAAATGTTAGAATGTATCATAATGGAAAATATTTTCGATTTGTAGCTTTATAGTTGAAAATATTCACCTATGATGAGCTCCAAATCGTTTTATAATGGAAAATATTTTCAAGAGTTTTGACTAATTTTTCTTCAGTGAATTTCATTCTATTCTCCTTATTAATTCTTCAAAGGATTTGGCAACATCTTTTTCATCAGGTATTGGTCTGAATGCTAAAGCGGAAAGTTCTGTTTGATATTTTTCTTTTAATTGTTTCCAGATAGCTGGAAAATTTGTAACCAACGGAGATTCTGAAATCGTTTTTGTTTGCCAACCTGTTGGTTCTTCAAAAATTTCTCTATCGTGTTGCAGAATAGCATCAAATTGCTTTTTAAATGAACCTGAAGCAACAAATTCAATACACTCAGGATGTTGAATTAAGCAATACAAATCGTAAAAGTGTCTTATCTTCTCGGAAATACTTTCAACAGTATTTTCCTTGAAAGAAAATCGAATTAATGACACCATCTTTTCCAATAGCGTTTGTTGTTTACTCAATACATTCACTTCAAAAGATTGGAGATTATGTTGCTCTATGTACTTCTCATTTCTTGTTTGCATCAAAAAATTAAACACCATACTCTGAATTGTCAATTTTTTATATGGAAAAGGATTCGCAAACGAGTTTATTTCAACAATTAGTTTGTTATTTGAATTGCCTTTTTCAGTTGTAACATATTCAAAAACAGATTTTCTAAATCTTGAACCTTTACTTGTTACACCGTCTATTTGCAACTCTTTTAAATCGGGAGTAATTTCTTTTTCAATCGTGCGGATGATTGTTTTAATTTCATTACCTGTGTTAGCCTTATCATTAATGATAGCAATATCTACATCCTCCGAAAATCGCTCTATTAGATTATAGCCTTTTGACAGTGATGTACCTCCTTTAAAAACACACGCATCAACATACTTACTTTTTGCCAAGCGACTTAACACCAATGTTATCCAGTAATCCTTTTCTACAAATTCCAACTTAATATCCAAGTGCTGCGAAGCAGCCCTCAATGTTTGAGTAAACAATTTTATATCTTGGTGCATGTTCATACAATGTTCCATTTTTCGTAGGTGGATAACGCTTTCGCTGCCCCTGTTAGTTTATACTTGGTAATTGGGTTCAATGACTTGAAAAGTGCTTCGGTTGTTTTGCCTTGTTGCAATTGCTCTAACAACGCACCTAATAAAGCCCTTGTAGCCGGAGGATATTTCAAAGCCAGACGAACCAAAGTATTAATTTCTTTCTCTGTAATTTTTTTGAATATAGCCAAAAATCTTTTACATGAAGTTTCTACATTAGCATCTGGTATTTTTTTGATGTAGCGAATAGCATCCAGTAACTGCAACAAAGGAATATTCTCTTTGGTGATGGTATTTTTTTGCTTAACAAAAGCAATGGTATAAGGTTCTCTTTTAAAGTTAGGACGAATTTGGTTTTTGCCTATCTGTATGGTATTACTTACCTGTGTGGTTAAGCCCAATTGATTGTATATACTGTAACCCGTGAGATAGCCGGTTATTTTCCCGTTTTCTTCCAATAAGTCTTTTACTACTTGTGCCTGATTGGGTTGAAGGTTGCCAAATGGGGTGTTTTCGGGTTTGTAGTATTTTCCTTTTGATAGTTTGGCGATTTTGCCCGAAGAAGCCATACGATTCAGAGCTTTTATTACAGCTTCTTTTTGATTCACCTTTGTAGTAAAGTCTGCATAGGTGAATACATAGCCATTGGGAAGCCTATCTATGGTAGATGCTATGTATTTAGCTATTTTCATTTTTTATTGCAGTACAAAGATAGTTAATTTGTCCAGTTTATTAGTAAAAAAACTGGACATTTCTAAAAGTTGTCAAGCTTTTGGTGCAGAAAACTGGACATAGTTTCCTTTGTGCCGCCTTTGAATACTAAATATTCCGTTATATTCATTTTGGAAATAATTCCCAAGGTACGGCTTACCGTTTTATGCTTTTTGAATTCACACAAATTAAACAAATATTTGTTTTAATATTCTGTCACAAATCTTGTGAAATTTGTGACAAAAAGAATTGCCTTTAAAACATCTAATATATATTTATGCAACGTCAATTTAATATATATAAATATCTTAAATTAAAGGTTAAAATGATATATATATATATGCTGTAAAAAAACCATGATATATATACTTTTTTTTCGATTTTTTTGTGGTTATAAAGAATATATATATGAACCAAATTATAAGAAATAAGGCATAATAATCCCCCTGTTTGAAATCTTATAATTTGAGGTTACCCAGACACGACAAGACGTGTTATATTAGTTATCTTGTGAGTCAATATATAAATAAGTTTACCCGTTGATTTATCAAGTTTATATACTGCACTTTATTGTGATCATCTAAAAAAGAGCTATCGATGAGTTTGATGGCTTTTGGCAACCATGTATCCAGTTTCATGTATACAGCGTTGATTTGTTTGTCATTCAACTTTAAAACCTCCCCCAACTGATTAAAATACCCTTTATTAAAATTTTTCTTTTTGCCTCCTAATAAAAGTGCTGTATCGTCCATATCCTTTGGCAAGATGATTTTTACATTTAACAAATCATACGCTGGAGATAGCACCCATCCGATATCTGACAAACACATAGAGAAATTTTTTAAATGCATATCATTATTGCCTATGATAAAGTTGAATAGGGTAAGTTCAAAAAAGCGAAGTTTATCCATAAGGGTATTTACCGATAATTCTCCTATGGTTTTACCAAGGTTTTCCATGGTTCCTAAATACTTGTCTTCTAATTCCAAGATTTGCAAAAAGTCAATCATATGTATTTTAGAATGGTCTTTTTTTCGGTCTATACGTTTGGTGATATAACATAATTCTCCTGATGCCAATCGAATCAAATTGGAAGGAACAACCTCTATTTTAAAGAGTTCTGCTAATTTCATAGATACATGCTCATTTTCTGGCATCTGTTCGTATTGTGTATTTTGTGGTTTTAAAATATACAATCCCTCTAATGCATCCATGATGGTTAAACGTCCCTGATGTCCATCTTTCAAATTGTTTTTAATCCAACCAAGAGATAATTTGGGTTGCACGCCCGGAACAGTTATCGACAATTCTACGGCTTCCTTAGCTAATTTTTCCAT
>CANHGM010000049.1 GCA_947460345.1 Bacteroidota bacterium
CATAAACATATTGGGTTCCTATATAAAACAGGAATATAAATAGTTTTTTCATAAATTTAACGGATTATGTTTACTTTGAAACTAACCATAAAACTTAATTCTATTTTATTTCTAAGATTCATTCTTTTACTCAATTACATCAAATATCACTTAAAAATTTGAATAACAAAAGAAAAAAAATAAAGGTTATGCGAAAAATGAGTATAAATACTTATGTTTTTAGAGACCCTGAAATAAATTCAGGGTGACAGCTTCCGTTAAAAGTGTCAGACTAGCGGCACATATACACTCCCTCCAACGCGTCATGCTGAACTTGTTTCAGCATCTCTGTTTAATAGAATTGCTTATTTGATATAGAGACCCTGAAATAAATTCAGGGTGACAATTTCGGTTCAGGGTGACAGACTAACGCAACATATACACTCCCTCCAACGCGTCTTGCTGAACTTGTTTCAGCATCTCTGTTTAATAGAATTGCTTATTTGATATAGAGACCCTGAAATAAATTCAGGGTGACAATCTAACGCAACATATACACTCCCTCCAACGCGTCTTGCTGAACTTGTTTCAGCATCTAAATAAATTAAGTTTCTTATATATATTGTCATCTTAATAAAGTTCAAGAAAATAAAAAAAGCCAAGAGCGTACCCTTGGCTTCTGTAAAAAAATGATATTAAATTCTATACTGCGAAACTCTCGCCGCAACCGCAACTTCTAGAAGCGTTGGGGTTGTTAAATGCAAATCCTTTTCCATTAAGGCCATCGCTAAAGTCTAGCTCAGTGCCGCATAGGTATAAAAAACTCTTCATGTCGACCAATATTTTCCAACCTTTGTCTTCAAATATTTGATCGCCTGGTTTTTGTTCGGTATCAAAATCTAAATTATAAGATAGACCTGAACAACCACCGCCCACTACACCTACTCTAAGCATATAATTGCCTTCGAGGTTGTTTTGAATTTTTAGTTCTTCTAATTTAGTTTTAGCTTTATCTGAAACTGAAATCATGGTGTGTATATATATTAATTTTTAGTGATGAGCTTTCATCTCTATAGGTTCAAGTCCGTTTTTTACACGGTAGTCGTTTATAGCTGTTTTAATAGCATCTTCAGCCAATACTGAACAGTGTATTTTTACAGGTGGTAAAGCCAATTCTTCAACTATATCCATATTGTCAATAGTTAAAGCATCGTCAATACTTTTGCCTTTAAGCCACTCGGTAGCTAAACTAGACGAAGCTATAGCAGAACCACATCCAAAAGTTTTAAACTTTGCGTCAGTGATAATGCCCGTTACCTCATCAACTTCTATTTGCAAACGCATGACGTCTCCACATTCTGGAGCACCTACTAATCCTGTTCCTACATTTGTTTTATTTTTATCTAAAGTACCTATATTTCTAGGGTTTTGATAATGATCGATTACTTTTTCTGAATATGCCATGGTTATATATATTTATATTTGAAATTAAGGTTTCTATTAATGTTCTTGCCAATCAATGGTTTTTAAATCAATGCCTTCTTTAAACATTTCCCAAAGTGGGCTCATGTCTCTAAGTTTGGTTACCGCTTCTTTCACTTGGTTGATGGTAAAATCTACTTCTTCATCGGTAGTAAATCTGCCCAGCCCAAATCTAAGTGAAGAATGAGCTAATTCGTCATCTAAACCTAAAGCCTTGAGTACATATGATGGTTCTAACGAAGCGGATGTACAAGCTGAACCGCTAGACAAAGCAATATCTTTTACACCCATAAGCAACCCTTCACCTTCTACATATTTAAATGATATATTGGCTACATGGGGCAAACGGTGTTCTTTATTTCCATTTAAGTATGACTCTTCAAGGGTCAACAATTCTTTTTCAAGATGGTCTCTCATTTTGCCTATTCTGGCAGCATCAGATTCCATTTCATGTATACAAATTTCACAAGCTTTTCCAAACCCAACAATGCCCGGAACATTAAGTGTTCCTGAACGCATACCTCTTTCGTGTCCGCCACCGTCCATTTGAGCAGTAACTTTAACACGAGGATTTTTACGACGCACATATAAAGCACCTACACCTTTAGGGCCATACATTTTGTGGGCTGTAAATGCTAATAAATCTATACCATCAGCTATAACATCAACTTTGGTTTTACCTACAGCTTGCACTGCATCTGTAAAAAACAACGCACCATGCTTTTTGGCAATAGCTGAAATTTCTTTGATAGGTTGAATCACCCCTATTTCGTTATTGGCATACATAATAGACACCAATATAGTGGTAGGTTTCATAGCCGCTTCTAGTTCAGCTAAGTCTATCAATCCATCTTCTTTTACTGACAGATACGTTACTTCAGCACCCAGTTTTTCGACATGTTTACATGCATCAAGCACCGCTTTGTGTTCGGTTTTAGCGGTAATAATGTGGTTGCCTTTTTCTTTGTACATTTCAAATACCCCTTTGATGGCTAAATTGTCAGCCTCGGTAGCACCTGAGGTAAAAATGATTTCTTTAGGATCTGCGTTTATAAGCTTGGCTACTTGCTCGCGGGCATAATCAACTGCTTCTTCACCTTCCCAACCAAACTTATGATTTCTGCTGGCAGCATTTCCAAACTTATTGGTAAAATATGGAATCATTGCGTCTACAACTCTTGGGTCACAAGGGGTTGTGGCATTATGGTCCATGTATATTGGTAACTTTATCATGATTTAGTCTGCAAAATTAAACATTTTATTCTTATTTAGAACAATTAAAAATAAGAAAGTGTTTGATTTTAAAATAAAATTTATTTTCTCTTATTTTTGCACCTTGAAAGTATATTATTCATTAGAAGATTTTAACCCCTTACACAAGACGGTTTTGACAATTGGAACATTTGATGGGGTGCATGTGGGGCATTTAAAAATAATTCAAAAACTGGTTGACACTGCCACGCATAAAAATTGTGAAAGTGTGTTGCTCACTTTTTTTCCTCACCCCAGAATGGTTATATATCCTGACGACCATGGAATAAAATTATTAAACACCCTTGATGAAAAAATTAAATTACTAACCGAAGCTGGTTTACAACATCTGATTATATTGCCATTTACCAAGGAGTTTGCAAAACTGAGTGCCTTAGATTATATCAAAGAAATTATAGTTGATAAAATACAAGCTCAATTATTAGTAATTGGCTACGACCATAGATTTGGAAAAAACAGAGAAGGGAATATCAAAACTTTAGAAGCACATGCTGATGAATTTGGATTTGAGTTGTTTGAAATTTCTCCAGCTGATATTGATGAAATTACTATAAGTTCTACTAAAATTAGAAACTATCTGTTAGACGGAGAAGTAGAGCAAGCAAAAAGGTTGTTAGGAAAAGCATATACCATGACTGGTAAAGTAAAAGAAGGAAGAAAATTGGGAAGAGAAATTGGTTTTCCTACAGCAAATATAGAAGAGATACCAATGTATAAATTAGTTCCTAAAGATGGCGTATATGCAGTGAAAGTATCAGTAAACAACACACAGTTTAAAGGCATGATGAATATAGGCAACCGCCCAACGGTAGATGGCGTAAAACATGCAAACGAGGTACATATTTTTGATTTTATTAAAGACATATATAACCAAGATATAACCGTTTCGTTTGTGGCTAGAATCAGAGACGAACAAAAATTTTCTAACATAGAAGCGTTGAAAACTCAACTTGTTTCAGACAAAGTAAAGGCGTTAGATTTGCTGAACCAATCATGAGGACGTATTTCAAATATATTATATTTCTGTTTTTTGCAACGCTATTTCAATTAAATACCGCCACCGCACAAACCCAACCTGACTCTACTGCAGTTGAAGATTCTATTTTAGTTACTGAAGATGATGAAGATGAACTAGAGGTATTAATAGATTCAGTATATAATATTTCAATTCCTACGCCGCCTCCCAATTTTAAATTTGATACCATTCATGCTCCCTCTTCTCATTTATATAACAAATGGGACACCATGGTAATTGACCCATACCGAGAAGATTTGTTGGCTAATGCAGATACAGTTGATTTGATATTGGGTGATTCTAATGATTGTTTTTTTTACCCTCCTTCTACTAACAATATTACTTCGGGATTTGGATATAGAAGATGGGGAAGAGGCTATTTAAAGTTTCATTATGGAATTGATTTTGGATTAAAAACTGGAGACAAAGTATATGCTGCATTTGATGGTATTATAAGAATAGCAAAGTTTAGTCAAAGTTATGGCTATGTAGTAGTGATTAGGCATTACAATGGTATTGAAACCTTGTATGGTCATTTTTCAAAACTACTCGTATATACTGGTCAGCAGGTGCAAGCGGGCGACCCTATTGGGTTAGGTGGCAGCACTGGCTGGAGCACCGGTAGTCATTTACATCTCGAAGTGAGGTATAAAGGCAAACCCATTGACCCTTCAAAAATTATTGCCTTTGATCAAAAGAAATTATTTTGCGATACGCTTCACTTAAATCCTGAATATTTTGCTCACTTAAAACAAGCTAAAGCCATGTACCAAAATGGCAAGAATTGGGGAGCATATAAACCAAAGAAAGGTGTTTTATACCACAAAGTAAGACGAGGCGAAACCATATATAAAATTGCTTATAAATATAGAACTACAGTAAACAAAATTTGCAAACTCAATAGAATTAGCAAACGTACCAAACTTAAGCCAGGCAGGGTAATTAGGGTAAGGTAATTACACGTCAGCTACAATCACTAAATTGGGTGTAAAAACCACATCCTTCGACGATCTACCTGAAGCAAACAATTGCATTTTATAAAAAACACATACCCACCACCAAAGTACTTTTCTAAACATTTCTTTTATAAAGCCATTGGTTTTAATTAAAGATGGATATACTTCAGCTTTACTAAAACCCATATTTAACATTACTTGCTTGGCTGAAGATACATTCAAGTAATTTTCATGCGTAAAATCACCATAACTATATATAGTAAAAAATGGAGCATCAGTATTGGGTGTTCTGAAAATGGCTCTTCCCTTAGGTTTTAAAGAATTCTTTACAGCCGTTAACACTTCTACCAATTCATCTTTACCAAAATGTTCAATGATATCCATACCTGTAATAATATCAAAAGTATGGGGATGGTTAGCCAAAAATGGCAACAAATCAGCTTGAGATATATTTGAAATACCAAGCTCAGATGCGGTCTTAACCATATCAGGGCTAATATCAATACCTTGTGCTTGAATAAATCCTTTTTGTTGACAAGCTGCTACCAAAGACCCAAAACCACAACCTATATCTAAAATGGCAGCTTCTTTATGATGTTTAATAAAAGGCATGATTTCAATATTAAAAAAATCGATTTCATTCGCCACGTTGCTTTTTAATTCGGCTACGGGCAATCTGCGTCCGGCTTGGCTTTCGAAATAGTTTTGATAAAATATTTTTCTATATTGATACATATATATAAGGGCTAAGATAAAAAATTGCGAGCAAATATAAACTTAAATAAATCAATACTAAATATATGAAAATCATTTCTATGAATAATTGAATAGGTAAAAAATATATGGTGTATAATTAATTTCACAAAATATAGATTATATAGATATTCTACTTTTCTTTTGCAGCAGAAATGAGAATATATATATTTTATACATTATTGCTTACCAGTTTTTGGGCTAAAGCACAAATAGATACTCCTTGCCTTGCTAGCACTAGCTATTACGAATGTTTGATGGCAAAAGAACAAGCATGGATAAAAACAAGCACCATAGCCAAACGCAAAAACGATTCATTGATTATAAAAACCAATGATAAAAAAATAGTTTTTAAAGATATTATATATAAAGAAGAACTTGACAATAGAGACTCGGTGAGGAACTATATATTTATTAAGCAATTAAAAGGATATGCAATAGTAGAAAGAATAGCCAACTTAGATGGGAATACTTGGATACTTATAAATTTAACTACAGGCAAATTGCAAATGTTTGATGCATTGCCAATATTTTCACCCAGTATGAAAAGAATGATGGTGGTAAGCGGCAAGCTTCATAACCCATTTACCAGCGAATCAGTATATATATATAAACCCAAAGACAACAAATGGGTAGAAGAATATAAAACAGATGCAAAACCTTTTGAAGCCTATGGAAATGGAAAATGGACTGGAGAAAACAGAGTGGTTTTAAAGAAATATGATTGGGAAGCTAAGACCAAAGATGGATTGCCATTAGAAACAGAGACGGTGGTTATATATGAGTTTAATGAATGGAGAAAAATAACAAAAAAAGAAAAATAACAAATTAGATATCATAATAGATTTCTTCGCAGCTTAATCTCCAAAGCAAGGCACACATATAGTGAATTTGTAATTCGTCATTAATTAATAGTGTCTCTTGCAAAGTTTAAAAAACACACAATTAAGTGTTTTGCGTATATTCCATACATTTTAAATTTAGGAAACATTTTTATGTATAATTTATACTGTAATTTAAATTGATAAAAATAAAGTGTATGAAATAGCCATAATATTTATGTGTTTTTATTAATTATGTATAAAATACACATTTTTAAACCAAAATATTTATCTAAAATTGATTAATGAATTAAGAGATAATAAAAATGAAATTAAATCTCAAATATAATCTTATTGTAATTATGATTACTTATATAACTATGCTAAACTCATGCAGACATGAAGATGCTCTATTCCCATATACACAGCAAGGGTTAAATAGAGCTTCATTTTTGCTAGATGATAAGTCTTATAAAATTGATAATATTTCTTATGGAAGTGACATTCATTTATCATATATTAGTAAGGATAGTGATTTATATGGAGCAATTACTTATAGAGATACAGATCATGGTTTGTTTTTTTATTTAAAAAAAATTGTATTAAAAACAGGAAGAATACCATTTACTGTTCAATCTGGTATTGTATATTCTGATGAATATGGGAAAAGCCTTCAAACTACAAAAGGCTATATAGATATAAAATATATAGACTCTACTAATAAGTATAAGAGAATAATAGCTGGAGAGTTTGATTTTGATGCATGGAATAGTTCTTTGTCTAAATCTGTTCATATATCTAGAGGCAATTTTGATAGTGAATTTGATATTTATTAAATATTACTTACGAAACTTTTCTTCGATTTGATAAAACTAAAATTAAATTACAAAACAATTTCAAGTCTTCAATTCATTTTCATTTCAATTAAAATTAAAAAAATAAACAGATACTTTCAGTAACAAACAAAAATTAAAAAAATGAAATATATTTTAAAAACTCTCTTAGTTTTTTTTGTCCCTTTTATAGCAATTGGGCAAACTGACACATTAAGTCACAAACAATTTGTTGACGAATATTTAAAGCACTTAGATAAAAGTAAAATACCATCAAATATACTGATGGACAGAGTTTTGAATTTAAGTTCTTTAAAAGGCTATAACAATGCAGCAACAGACACCACCCATATTGGGCGGCTGCTTTCTGGCTATTTAGAATTGTATAATGCTGCCTATGTTACAGAAGATATAACTGTTACAAATAAAATTGTACTTGCATTATAATTAAAATCTTATATTTGTTTAATATTAAACACTAATACCATGAAAAAAATCTTATACTTTTATGGCTTAGCATATCTGCTATTTTTTACAACTTGCAAACACAATGATGGCTTATTTCCATACACCCAAAAAGGGCTAAACCGTGCGTCTTATATGGTAGATGGTAAAGCCTATAAAATTGATAATGTAACTCTTTCTGATATAGGTTTCTCATATATTTCAAAAGATAGTAATTTATATGGTGCAGCTACTTTTCGTAACTCTGATGAAGGTGTCTTCTTTTATTTGAATGATATTGTCTTTCGAACAGGTAGAATAGATTTTAGAACTCCTCTTATAGGTGCCCAATATATTGATGAAAATAGAAATGAATATAATACTTCAAGTGGATATATAGATATAAAACATATAGATTCGACCAATAAATATAAAAGGATAATAGCTGGTGAATTTGGGTTTGTTTGTAAAAATGGAAAGCTTAATAAGGTATTAAATATCACTCATGGTAATTTTGATTGTGAATATGTTCATTATTAAGAATATTTTAATTAAAAATTTAAAAATAAATACTATATGAAAACTATACTTATCTTTTTGCTAAACCTATTGTTAGCAGCTCCTTTTGTGCTAGCACAAACAGACACACTCAGTCAAAAACAGTATATAGATGAACATCTAAAACACTTAGACAAATCCAAAATACCATCAAATATACTGATGGACAGGGTTTTGAATTTGAGCTCTTTAAAAGGCTATAACAATTCAGCAAAAGACACCACCCATATTGGACGGCTGCTTTCTGGCTATTTAGAATTGTATAATGATGCCTATGTTACAGATGATATAACTGATACAAATAAAATTGTACTTGCATTATAATTAAAATCTTATATTTGTTTAATATTAAACACTAATACCATGAAAAAAATCTTATACTTTTATGGCTTAGCATATCTGCTATTTTTTACAACTTGCAAACGCAATGATGGCTTATTTCCATACACCCAAAAAGGTCTAAACCGTGCCTCTTATATGGTAGATGGTAAAGCCTATAAAATAAATGCAACCATCTCAGATATTTATTTTGGGTACTATGCTATTGATAGTAATTTATATGGAGCTGCTACTTTTCCGAATTCAGATGAAGGTATCTTTTTTTATTTGAATGACGTTAAATTTCAGCTTGGTAGAATAGATGTTAAAACTCCTCGTATAGGTGCCCTATATATTGACGAAAATAGAAATGAATATTATACCCTAAGTGGCTATGTAGATATAAACTATATAGACTCAACTAATAAATATAAAAGAATAATAGCTGGCGAATTTGGGTTTGTTTGTAAAAATGAAAAGCTTAATAAGGTATTAAATATCACTCGTGGAAATTTTGATTGTGAATACGTGTATCACAAATAATTAATTAACTACTTAACAATTGAAATAATAAGAAACTTAATGAAAACTATATTTATACTTCTACTTAATTTAGTGCTATCTACAACTTTTATTATAGCACAAACAGACACACTCAGTCATAAACAGTATATAGATGAACATCTAAAACACATAGACAAATCCAAAATACCATCAAATATACTGATGGACAGGGTTTTGAATTTGAGCTCTTTAAAAGGCTATAACAATGCTGCAACAGATACCACCCATATTGGGCGGCTGCTTTCTGGCTATTTAGAGTTATATAATGCTGCTTATGTTACAGATGATTTGCCTGCAATAGAAACAGTAGTTATATAAGAGTTTAATGAATGGAGAAAAATAACAAACTCTATATATCGTAGGGAATTCTAGAAACGATACTTCTTCCAAGTGTTATCTCATCTGCATACTCAAGCGAGCCCCCAACAGAAATGCCTCTGCTTATCACCGAAACTTTTACTGGCAATTCACGTAACTTTTTTCTGATATAATACATGGTGGTGTCGCCTTCTACAGTTGCACTTAATGCCAATATAACTTCATCAAAATTTTCTTGTTCTAAACGATTAAATAAGCTTGCCATATTAATGTCTTCAGGGCCAATGCCATCTATAGGTGAGAGCACGCCACCAAGTATATGATATAAACCTTTGTATTGAGCGGTGTTTTCTATGGCCATTACATCTCTCAAATCTTCAACCACGCAAAGTATATTTCTATTTCGCAATTGGTTATTGCATATATTACAAGAATCTGTGTCGCTAACATTGCCACATGTTTTACAATATTTGATTTGGCTGCGTAGTGCAATGATAGACTCCCCTAATTGTTTAGCTGTATCCTCATTCTGTCTAAGTAAATATAAAGCCATACGCAAGGCCGACTTCTTACCAATTCCTGGAAAACGAGAAATTTCGTTTACGGCTTTTTCGAGGAGTTGAGATGGAAAATTCAAGATATATAAAAATTTATAGGAGCAAAAATATAGTGAAACGGTTAATATTTCAGATTAATAGAATCAACAAATAATATTTGCTCCTATAAAAAATATATTAAGATGACCTATAAGCCATTTCATATATAGATTTTACATGTGGTCCCATAAAAATTCTGGCATAAATTCTTATAATAGCAATGCCATCGATTATAGTACTTAAGGCCACAAAAAATGCCAACAACATTTGATTCTCGTGTATATGACTAAAAATTAAATCTTCTCCTATAAATGTTGGCGTGATTGGAAAACCAGAAACACCTAAGCAACACATTAAAAATATAAATGCAATTTTGGTATGTTTGTATGCATGCCCATGAAACTGATCTAAATCAATACCACCTTCAAGTTTTCTCACTCTATGTAAAGCTAAATAGCCAAAAAAGCCTGCGACAACAATCCCACTCAGATATAAAAATGTTTCGTTTATTTGAAAGTTCTCGTTAAACGAAATGGCTAGTGCTACCCAAAAGTGATTCATGATAACAAGTACCCAACTCATTATAGCTTTTCTTCTTTCAGTAAACGCTTTTATAACCATCACCAAACCTATAAATGAAAATATAATTGGCAAATAATGTTCTATAGAATGTGGTATTAAATCTCTGTGATAGTAGCAGAAAAAACTAACTAAATAGGTAGGAACAAAAAAGATGATTAATCGTTTAACTGTTAGAAAATCTAGTGTTCTACCCAATTTTTTAAACGGATACCAAAACACTCTATACATAAACGAATCCAAATTCCACTCTTTTAAACACAATATATATAAGGTGTTTTTTATTTTAGCTGGCATATAATCTTCAACTGATCTGATGCGAGGTGTAAATGTATAAAATTGCTCACGTATAAGATAACTAACTACTGAAGGAGAAACCAATAATTGATAAGTTCTTAAAAAAGCATTCCCAGCAAAGTGGAATAATGCTAAGTTTTCGAAACCTAATGAAACCTCTATAAAAATTAAACCAATTTGTGCTATAGAGGCGTATGCTATTTGGCTTTTTACTGATGATTGAACGCGGGCAATGCCAGATGCAATAATTGAAGTTGTTAATCCTAACAAACCAATTAAAATTCTGATGGAAAGTTGATGGTCCCAAAAAGGAAATGTTCTCATCAATAAAAAAACTCCTAAATGCACCGATAACGAACCATAAAATATAGCACTTGAAGGTGTAGGGCCTTCCATAGCACGTGGTAACCAAGAAGAGAAAGGTAGTTGTGCTGATTTGGCAGCTGCGGTTATTA
>CANHGM010000050.1 GCA_947460345.1 Bacteroidota bacterium
CGATGGCTATCGGAAGAGTCAGTTGCTCTATAACATTTTTAACTTTTCAATCATATCGGGATATTTTTTAAGGTTTTGTATATACACCTTACTCTTCATAGATTTTATTTTTCGCTCTATTCTTATCGCTTGAGAATAATCCGTAGCATCGATCCTGAGAAATAAAGTCCAATCAGCAGCAGCAGATGTAAATCGATGATTACCATAAGTGTGTTCATTGTGCTTCTCAATCCTTTCCAAGATACTTTCTTGACAAGCTCCAATATAAAACTTATCGAGTTTGTCTGAATGAATAATATAACAGCATATGTCTTTATCCTTTTCCATAGTAAAATTAAATTTGTTTAAGTTGAATGGGAAAAACAAGACTCCTCCCACAATAAAAAAAGCCCCCACTTTCGTGAAGGCTTTCAAATTAAATAGCTTCAAATAGTGGGCCCACTTGGAATCGAACCAAGCACCTACTGATTATGAGTCAGTTGCTCTAACCGAATGAGCTATAGGCCCCGAATTTTGGTTCTTACCGCCCGATGAATATCGGGTAATAATTGCCCGAACATTTAGACTCTGTGCGATGAGTTCCCCTATAAAGTATACACTACTTTTTAGGGGAGCAAATATAAAGGTTATTTACAATTATGAAAATCGAAATGTAAATTTGTTTTAGCTCCTTTTTAATTTGCTTAAGTGCTTGCAAATCAGCCTTGTTTTTATATATCACTTAAGATCTTATATACTTTTACTTGTCTTTTTATTCTAATCACAAGCTTAATTGTTACAAATTTCTCGCCTTACCGTGACTTCTTTTTTCAAAAAAAATATTTTCAAAAAATGATACTTATCATGTAAAAACAATCGGCTGTCTATACCTTTGCGACTCAAATTTAATTAACAACAAAAAAATTTACATACATGAAAATTACAGTAGTAGGAGCAGGAAACGTAGGGGCTACCTGTGCCGATGTGATTGCCCACAAAGAGTTATGCAATGAGTTGGTTTTGGTTGATATCAAAGAAAACTTTGCCGAAGGTAAAGCCCTTGATATGTGGCAAACAGCTCCTATCAATTTATACGATACCCGCATCACCGGTAGCACTTCTGATTACAGCAAAACTGCTGATAGCGATGTGGTTGTTATCACCAGCGGTCTGCCTCGTAAACCAGGCATGAGCAGAGATGATCTTATCTCTACCAACGCTGGTATTGTTAAATCTGTTACCGAAAATATCATTAAATATTCTCCTAATGCCATCATCATTGTGGTTTCTAACCCGCTTGATGTAATGACTTATTGTGCATACTTATCAGCTAAAGTTGATAGCAGCAAAGTGTTTGGTATGGCTGGTATCTTAGATACTGCTCGTTATCGTGCTTTCTTAGCTACTGAACTTAACTGTTCTCCTAAAGATATTCAAGCTGTATTGATGGGTGGTCATGGCGATACTATGGTGCCACTTCCTAGATACACTACTGTGGGCGGTATTCCTGTTACTGAGCTTATTGCTAAAGATAAATTAGATGCAATTGTAGACCGCACCAAAAAAGGAGGAGGAGAGATTGTAAACTTACTAGGTACCAGTGCTTGGTATGCTCCAGGTGCTGCTGCAGCTCAAATGGTTGAAGCTATTGTAAGAGACCAAAAACGTATTTACCCAGTGTGTGCTTGGTTACAAGGTGAGTATGGTTTAAAAGATGTATACTTAGGTGTACCGGTTGTTTTAGGTAAAAATGGTATCGAAAAAATTATCGAACTTCAACTAAACGACGAAGAAAAAGCATTACTAAACGATTCAGCAATAGCTGTAAAAGAAGTAATGGATGTGCTTGACAAATTGAACGCAGCTAACTAAGCCTCGAACGGTATAAATTTAAAAATCTCACTTCTTCCCCGAAGTGAGATTTTTTTTGTTAGTATAATATTGATGCTTGTTGGGCATCTTCCTTTAAATTTGCACACACATGACAGTTATATATCAAGGCGAACATTTGTTTTGGGGAAATCTAGGCCACTTTGCTGTGGTACTTGCATTTGCGTCAGCATTGTTAGCCACATTCTCATACTATAAATCATCAAACGACGAAGACCCTGACCGCATCAGTTGGTTCAAAACAGCTAGAATGGCTTGGTGGGTGCATACCGTTTCGGTGGTGATGATCGTTGTTGCTTTATTTGCCATTATATACAACCATTATTTTGAATACTACTATGCGTGGCGTCACAGCAGCCGTGAACTCCCAGTAGAATTTATGATTTCGTGTTTTTGGGAAGGCCAAGAAGGTAGCTTTTTGCTTTGGCTCTTTTGGCACGTGGTATTAGGCAGCATACTTAAAACCAATGTAAGCAAATGGACTCCAAGAGTGCTTACCGTCATTAGCCTTTGCCAAGTGGTGCTGAGCAGCATGTTACTAGGCCTTGAGTTCTTTGGTAAAAAAATAGGCAGCAGCCCTTTCGAATTACTGAGACTTTCGAAAGACATGGGCAATGCCCCAATTTTCTCTCAAGCTGATTACTTACCTAAAATATATGCAAAAGATGGCAATGGCTTAAATCCGTTGTTACAAAATTATTGGATGGTGATACATCCCCCAGTGTTGTTCTTGGGTTTTGCTTCCACCATTGTTCCGTTTGCATTTGCCATTGCAGGGTTATGGAAAAAACAGTTTAGCGAATGGATAAAACCAGCCTTACCATGGGCCTTGTTTTCATTGGGTATTTTCGGAACTGGTATCATGATGGGCGGTATGTGGGCCTATGAGGCTTTAAGCTTTGGTGGCTATTGGGCTTGGGACCCTGTGGAGAATGCAAGTCTAATTCCTTGGCTTATACTAGTAGCGGGTATGCACACCATGCTCATTCACAAGTCAACAGGCTTCTCTTTAAAATCAACATTTATATTGGTGACTGGTAGCTTTTTGTTGGTGTTATATGCTACGTTCCTCACCCGAAGTGGCATCTTAGGTAATAGCTCTGTTCACTCATTTACCGACCTTGGGCTATCAGGTCAGTTGCTTATATTCTTGGTGATGTTTATTGGTATTACTTGGTTTTTGATTATCAAAAATTGGAAAGCGATACCTAGCAGCAAAGAAGAGCAAAGTGGTTACAGTAGAGAGTTTTGGATGTTTATTGGTTCTTTAGTTTTATTGCTTTCAGCATTGCAAATAGCCTTCACCACTTCGTTTCCGGTGTTCAACAAAATATTTGGAACCAACCTAGCTCCTCCTACTGATGTGGTTAATTATTATAACAATATACAATTGCCTGTAGCTATTGTGGTAACTGTACTTACGGCTATCAGCCAGTTTTTTAAATACAAACAATCTGATAAACTAAAAGTCATTAAGTCGTTGGCTATATATGCGGCAATTAGCTTAGTGCTTACTGCTGTAGGTTTTTGGTGGTTTGAATTGTACGAAGCTAGATATATAGTATTGCTTTTCACCTCTATATATGCTGTGATTGCTAATGGTGCATATATAAGCGTGGTGCTTAGTAAAAAACTCACCTTTGGTGGAGCTTCAGTAGCCCATATAGGTTTTGGTATATTAATATTAGGCGTATTAGTAAGTTCAGCTAAGAAAAATGTGGTGAGCATTAACCAAACCGGACAAGAGTTTTTTAACTCTTCATCTCAAGACAGTTTAGAAGCCCTTCAAAATAGGAAGGCTAATTTCGAGAATATATTATTGCTTAAAAACAAGCCAGTAGCTATGGCAGGGTATGATGTTACCTATGTGGGTGATAGTGTGGTAGAACCAAATCATTACTACAAAGTAGACTATTTAAACACTAAAACCAAAGAAAGTTTTAGGTTGTATCCAAACATGCAAGTGAACCCTAAAATGGGAAATGTATTCAACCCCGATACACGTCATTATATTACCAAAGATATTTTCACACATATATCAGCTATACCTGATAAAGCAGAAGAAAACCCAGAATATAAAAATGCTGAAGACTATAAAGCAAAACCTGGTGATACCATATTTGCGGCTAATAATGCCATGCTTATATTGGAGGGAATAGAGAATAACAACAAAGTGCAGCAAATAGATGCTAATAATATAAACCTAATGCTCACCGCTAAAATTAAAATTATAACGGTTGGAAAGACTTATACTGCATCGCCTGCAATGATAATTGAGAACAACAAAAAAATTCCGAATGTAGCCGAAATACCTGAACTAAATATGCGTATACAGTTTGCTAACATAAACCCTAAAGACGATAAACCAATAGCACTTATAGTAGACTATAAATCTTCACAAGCTGAGTATATTATTTTAAAAGCCGTTGAGTTTCCGTATATAAACTTGGTTTGGGCAGGTACGGTTTTGATGGTTTTTGGCTTTGTGTTGTCTATGTTTAGACGTGCCAAAGAATACCACAAAATAAAACTATTAGGTTAGTCAATTTAAATGCTAAGCAACTTAAAAAGCATATTTACGTTCTTATATAAAAACAACCGATAATTGAAAGTTAAACATATATTTATAGTGATAGGTTTCTGCATGTGTGCGTTTAACATACAAGCCCAGTTTATGCAAGAAAAGATAAACAAAATTGGCATTAAAACAGGGCTCAGTTTTAACCAACTGATGACCGATGCAATGGATATAGACGGGGCATCAGAGCAGTATCGCTCAACTTTTAGACAAGGGCTGATGATTGGTGTATATTCAAGAAACAGACTTACCAAAGTAATCAAAGCATTTGATTATAGAAGCAATGTTAAAAATTGGTATTTTCAGTTTGAAATAAATGCTTCGTATAGCGGTGGAAATTTTAAATATTACAGAGGCATTAAAAACGACTTGGGTATATATAATGATTATGCCAGAGCTGACTCAGGGAAGTTTGGAAAAATATCAACCTATGTAATATCAATGCCTTTGTTGATGGTTTGGGATTTTAAAGACAAGCAAAAGTTTAATATATTGCTAGGTATGCAACCGCATTATATCGTCAATTTGGAAGTATATAAATCTAACGACCCTTCGCCTTTGTTTTATGCTTCAGAACAATATGACGACTATGTGCAATGGAAAAAGTGGGGATGGAGTGGCGTAGCAGGTTTTCAGATATTAGGAGATGTGGTAGGCTTTCAAATGATGCTTAAATATGGTTTGACAGATATCAATAAAAAATTGGCTATAGGACTAGACGCAGCGGGCAATGTAAATAGAACCATTCCGGGAACTTTAAAACCTCTCACCATTGAGTTAAACATGGTTTTTTAATATATATATATAAATGAATTTTCAAGAAATTACTAAAGCAATACAAACCAAAAAAAATTACTTATGTGTTGGCTTAGATACTGATATAACAAAACTTCCTTCCCACCTGCAAAACAACCCTGATGGGGTCATTAATTTTAACAAAGCAATCATTGAGGCAACCATAGACTATTGTGTAAGCTATAAAATCAATACAGCATTTTATGAAGCAAGAGGTAGCAAAGGATGGGAAGAGTTAGAAGAAACTTTTAGATTAATTCCAAACAGTCATTTTAAAATTGCTGATGCTAAAAGAGCCGATATAGGCAATACCAGCGAACAATATGCCAGGGCTTTTTTCGAAACATTAAAAGCTGATGCAGTAACTGTTTCACCATATATGGGTTTAGATTGTTTAGAACCATTTTTTGCTTACGACAATAAATTTACGATTGTCTTAGCACTTACATCAAATCCGGGTAGCATCGATTTTGAACAAGGTGATTTTGGTGGCAAAAAATTATACGAATCAGTTATATATAAAACAGCTGAAAAAGCTGATAAATACAAAGCGATGTTTGTGGTGGGTGCTACCAAAGCTGAGACTTTAGGCGATATCAGAAAAATTATTCCTGAACACTATATATTGGTGCCTGGTGTTGGAAGCCAAGGAGGAAGTTTGTCTGCAGTTTCACAATTTGGAATGACTGACAATATTGGGCTATTAGTAAATAATTCACGACAAATTATATACGCTAGCCAAGGGGAAGATTTTGCTGAGGCGGCTGCTAAACAAGCAAAGCTTCATGCACAAGAAATGGCAATGTTTGTTAAAAAATAAGACCTAGAAATTTTTCTTCTTACTTTTTCAACTTTATAGTCTCAACACCCTGTGGAGTGCTTACTTTCAAAAGATATATACCTTGTGCAAATGCTTCAGTATTTATAACAATTCCATTTGAACCTTTAGTATAAATATATGATTGTGTATATACTTTTTTACCTTGCAAATCAAATATAGTTATATCAACTGCAGCCTGATTTTCTTCAGTATATATTTTCAATTGTAATTTGTTATCAAAAGGGTTTGGATATATATTCAAAACAGATGGTTTGTATATATCAACCGAGGCAACCATTTCCGATTCTAAATCACCGCTAATAGATACAGGTATGATTCTGTAATGAACCTTAGACGCATTGTTTGCAATGTCTTTATCAAAATATATATATTCTGTTTTAGTAGTTGTATTCACTACTTTGCTTTTTACATAGTCAATCTTTGTCCAATCTTTACCATTGATGCTTTTTTCTATTATAAATCCATCATTGTTTACTTCTGATGCAGTTGTCCAAGTTAACTGTATGTTTTTGTTAATATATATTGCCTCAAATCCAAGTAATGTAATAGGAAGGGGTGCAGAATTGCTAGCAAAACTCCATGTAGAAAAGTGACTGATAGGATTAGCTGCAGCATTTGATAAACTGTTGGTAGCTGTATCTCTCACCACTAAACCTCCAAGGTCGCTCCAAGCAGTGTTGCTATAGGGGTCGGTGTGTGTAAAAATACGTAGATTGCTTTCGTCTATACCGTTTAATTCTGAGTTAAAATAAGAAAAGGTTACTAGTGCAGATAATCCAGAATTTACTGTAGGAGTTATAGAATAATACCTTTTGATGCTAGGGTTGCCACTAAATGCTCCAGCGTTGCCACTGCTTATAGCTGTTCCGTTTACTCTTAGCACATTGTATACATTTGAAGCTTGTGTACCTTCTGTTATTTGTAAACCTATGCCTCCAAAACTATGTGCTGTGTTGCTAGTTAGTGTTCTTTGGGTATATACATTTCCTGTTGCATGCCATTGTTCTGTTTCAGTGATGGTAGCTGTAGATCCTAGTATCAATGAGTCTACATTGGTATATAATTCACCACTGTTAAATTGTATATTCCTTAACACCCTAATACTTTTTTGTAGTAATAATTGTGGTGCAGTATTATAAGTATTATTGACTAGAATATTTAGTTTTGTACCTAAAGTTAAGGTGCCATTGGCAGTAATGGTTTGCTGTGTATTACCATTGAAAGTAAGTGTTGACACAGAGTCGGGACTATAATTTAAAGTAGCTCCATTGTTTACTGATAGGTTTCGTTTAATATTTATATTGACGGGTCTATTGTTTGATAAGCCTGTTAAATTTAATGTTCCATTGAGAACTTTAAAATCTGTGAATGTAGCACCATTAGTAGCACTTCCAAAAAGAACGCTTGTGCTTGATCCTCCATTGTCATATTCAAAAATGCCATAAGTTCTTCCTGAGAATGACGGTGCCGTGTTTTGCTTATGTCTATATATGGCATAAGCATTAAAAAATACCTTACTGCTTGGTTGTGTGAGTGCAAATAAGTCACTACCATCAGTTGATTCAAATACAGCTGCAGAGTCTAAGATTACAACGTTTGATTTTCCGCTAGAACCAAAGGGGTTACCAGTTAAATCTATAGCTTTTACCACACCTGTAGATGATATATATATTGCCGCTGAATCTGCTGCAATTAAACTATGTGGCCTGCCTGCTGTGCCACTGTTGGTGTTTTGAAAGTTTAAGTTTCCTGAAATTTGTGCGGTGGTTCCTGTGGCTAAACTAATGGTTAATCCATCAGCTGAATTGTTGGAAGTGGCTACATCAAAATTAAAAGTTGAACCAGAAGTGACTTGAAAATCTGTACCTGGGTTTCCGTTGATAGTCAATGTTGAGTTGGTAGCATCTGAAGCCACATCTTTAAAAGTAACAGTTTTGTTATTGGTGATGATGAGTTGCCCTAAGGTTTGTGAGGGAACATTGGTAATGTTGGCATCAATATCTATTTGTATGATATCATTTGTTTTTGGGCAAGTTCTGGTTGGTGTCCAATTGGCAGCTGTTTGAAAGTCTGAAGTGGCTCCATTCCAAATATAGGTGGTGGTGATGTTGGCTGATGTTGGTATATAAAAATTATCAAATTCTGCAAATTCACTACATCCACTAGAGTGTTGCCAAAAGGCTCCAAAATATTTAAGATTTTTTGATATATGTGTATTGTTTGTGGCCGTATATATAGTTCCCAAACTTCCGCTTAAAGGGTCAGCAAATGCTGATGCTCCATCGTCTCTTACTTGTAACGACCATTGGTTGTTGCATGGGTTAAAAGAAACTTTTACACTATAATATTTTGTCTCTCCCACTTCATATGAACTAACTACATTGGTAACATTTGAGTTTGCAGTTAACCCTCCTGAAAATGAAACCAACTTTACTGAATCTGGACCACCAGTAGCACCTATTACTACCGCATATCCATCAGCTAATGCAGAACGATAATCGCTTTCATCGCTGCCTAAAATAACAGTTGTGGCATAAGTACTTGAACCAAATCCAGAAGGACTGCTTCTAGTTCCTCTCATATTAAATAGCCAAGTCAATTCGTTTTGTGAACTCGAAAATGTGGTGGCATATTTGGCACTCATATCATAATTCACTGATTCGCTACCTGTACTACCGGTGCTGCCTGTTGAGCTAGTACATCCATGCAACCTCAAATAGTTTCCATCAATTCTTGCTCTAAAAGTTTCAGAAGCTATTTCACTTTCGCCCCAAGTTCCGCTTCCACTAGATGGTGTCCCAACGGTGTTGCTATTGCTTCTGTTAAAATTATCGAAAATAACATAAGGTATACTCACAATTGTTTTTTTACCAGCTTTACTTGTGGTGCCAGAACTTGTTACTGTGGTAGTATATATAATATTGCTTAAAGGTAATAAATCACCTACTATTGAGTCACCAACTGTAGCACTAGCATCAATATCTGCTGTGATGATAAAATATCCAGTACTACCTGCGTTTATAGTTTGTGAGAATGAGGTAAAAACTATATTTCCTGCTGATGGATCAACACCACTTCCTAAAGCGGTTGCACCCACTAAAGTGTTTGCGGTATTATACCAAAGTTTAAAACCATTGGTGATAAAATCGGCTGTTGTATTATATAAAACTGGTAAAGTTATTTGAGTGATAGTAGCATTGGCTGTAGTAACTGCCACGCTAAAATTATATATACTGTTATTGGTCGACCCTTGGTTAATATTGCCTGCTGCTACACTTATAGAATTTACGGAAGCACTTGGCACTATAACAGTTTGAGTATTGCCTGTAAGTATAGAATCAACGCCAGTTTTAGAAGCTGAGCCTAAATTGATATCATTAAAAGAAGTTGGTCTGATAAATATAGTTCGAGCATATGTAGCGGTGCTTGATAAGTCAACTGTTATATATATATATCCTGTGGCATTTACTGCTATTGTTGATGAAAGCGATGAAAAAGTTAAGGTGTTCCCAGATGCAAATCCTGAAGTAATTACACCAATTTGGTCAGCAGTAGATAATGATGAAGAATCATTATACCACAATTTAATATTAACAATGTCTGAGGTTGTATAGGTACCTGCAGTTTTAAATGCAGCTTGTGTGAGGGTTGCTGAATTGTCTGTTGCACTCAATATAACTCTATACAATTCGTTTTTAGTTGATCCTACCGTTATATTTCCTGTTGCAGGGTGACTAGAGTTGATATTAACAGTTGCGGGGCAAGTATTTAATGGAGCATCTGTTGATGATATAGCCAAAGCTGTTGTTCCTGATGTTGGGTTTGCTGTATTTACTGTGCCCGTTGTCCAAGTTCCATTACTGCTTTTGGCACATCCTATCAAACTGGCATCACTCAAAGCTCTTTGGTCAATTCTTCTGATACCATTACTGTTGTTGTTTGGTATGATGGTTCCCCATGCTCCTGCGGTGGCATCAACCTGAGATTGGTAAAAAGATATATAACTATTGCTGGTATTGTTACTAAATCCATCGCTTTCTACATAAGTAGCTGATATGGGTCTGCCACTAGCTGAAACGTTATCATATAACATTACTATATTTTTTGCAGTGGCCGATGAACTCCCTCTGATACCTGATCCGTTGTTAGCTCCAGCACTAGTAGAAAACCCTATAACTTTAACTGAACTTGTAGAAGTGAGTATATAGCTAGGTGTTTCATTGTGGCTTAATGAGGTGTTTAATAAAATTCTCATATATACTTGGTTGCCGGGTGTAAATCTAGAATTTCCGGTAGGCTCTAATACAAACCAGCCTGTATATGATGTGCCTGTTGTGGTAAATGTTCCGTAGTTATTGGATGTTGAAAGGGAAGGTGTAGTTGTTTGCGTAAATGAGCTACCGACAGATGGGAATATACAATTGCCTGCACCAGCTAATGTGGCGGCATCGCTTGATAATACTGCTTGGTTGTAATATCTATAAGTAGTATTTGGTAGCAAATTGCTAAGTGTAACTCTAAATACATAAGGCAATCTTTCATCGTTGGTTGTGGCTTTTCCTTGTATATATTGAGGAATATATACTTCTGTCAAGGTAGGTTGACCTGCGGTAATAATTATATTGTCTATGGCTATGCTAGTATTGCTTGAACCAGAAGCATGGTTTCGCCAAGTTGCCCATCTAAACTGGTAATTGGTACTGGCTGTTAGACCTGTAACCGTATATGAATAACTTGTAATACTGTTTAAAGAGGGCGTAGTATAGGTAACTGCACTTCCTGAAACGGCTGTCCAAGTTCCACTAGTCCCGGCTCTATATTCCAATTCAATTCCGGTCGTTCTGTTTCC
>CANHGM010000051.1 GCA_947460345.1 Bacteroidota bacterium
CACAAGTTTGCTGCTATATTTTTAGTTTTACATCCCTTTAGAATATCAGCAGTATTTTGCTCCCCTGTCCCGATTACTAAACCATCTGCCCCATTTATATCTGTCCCATAACATCCCCATTCACAGCTAGCAGAAAGATCATAGGGGGTAAGAATTAAACCATGCTTATGAGCAGAATCGTACCCTGGATCTCCATTTTTTAATATATAGCCGATAAGGCCTCCTTGATAACTGCAACCAATCGATCGAGAAATAAAAGTATATGTTTTGCCGTATGAAGTACCGGCATTGTTCGTAGCATATGCTCTTAAATAGTATAATGTATCAACTTTTAGCCCTGTTGCTATGCTATTAAACTCAGGACCTGTTCCATAATTAGACCATCCTGTATCATTAGAATGGTCATCATTAATTGTAGGATTGGGATATATACTCCAACAAATTCCTTTTGCTATAATTGGGCTTCCTCCTTCGTTAAGTAATAAACCACCTGAACTTGCTGTAAAGCAATCTACATTAGTTACCTCGGAGCTTAAAATAGTAGGCAGCACTGCGTTTGAAGAACCGTTAGAGACTGCTATAGATCCTGCTGTTTTCGCATACAACGCATAAGGCACACTCATCATTTTTTGTATCCCCATCGAAGTATATATACCGGTATTGGCATCTAAATCTACTTGTAAATATTTACTGTTTTTACCCCAATCAATTAAATCAAAAGTACCATTGAGTACTATTCCTTGTCCTAAGACCAAATCAAACAAGCCAAGTGCATCGGTGGTATCGATATGCATTTCTTGGTATACAATATTTCCGTTAGCAACGCTGTCTCTAATCGAGAATTTTATTTTGATGGGTTGATTGCTCAGGAGCTTGCCTGTAGTGTCTCTTGCAACAGCTTGATAAGAAATACCTTGAGGTGTTTGAGCATTGGCTGCAAAGGTGAAGAAAAGTAAAAAGTATATATAGATTTTTTTCATTTGATCGAGTTTTGGTAAGCAAATATATGTGAGGAAGGGAGGATTTGTTTCAGGAATTTTTGAGGTGTGTGTGACGGGAGGAAACTCCCGACACCAAGGGAAATGAATTGGAAATTGATAGGTGTATAGAAATATTCATAAGTTCATAATTTTTTGCGAATCTACCCAAGTAATCATGGTTGTCCGATAAAAAAATAAAATTATTCTGCCAATTAGAGTCAAATGTAGTAATTTCTTAACTCATCAAACGCATTCTTACAAACTTACTGTTGTCGCCGTTCTTGAAGAACGGCGATAAGGTGGGGTAAATAAGTAACTCATTTCTAACGGGGTGAATTAAATTCGTCCGCTTCGCGGTATTTTTTAAATTGTTAAATAGTTGAATAGTTAAAAAGCCCGAACAGAACGCACATAGTTCGTGTTGGTCTTATAGTTGGTGGGGGCGTTACCACTGCCGTAGTTGAAGCTCCACGCGCTGTTATTGCTGGTCTCCGCACTACTCCAATAGTAGGCCGATGATAAAAGCGTTGCACCACCTATCGTAGATAACGATTTATTTACATAAAAGCGGTTTTGCCAAAGAAGGCTTAACTCATCAACTGATGGCAGATACCAATCACTATATACGCCACTCACCAGGTCTAGACATAATTTCGCAGCGCTGCTTGTATGACCGGATTGGGCCACAATTGCATTGCTGTTACTCAAGCCATCCCAAGAACTTTGTGCTCCTGAGCCAATAGTTGTGCCTGTAACATTACTCCATGCTTGCGAAGCACTTTGGTCGGTTAGGGCCACCACCAGCCCATGCTCTGCTCCTGTGCTGTCTTTCCAAAGTTGAAAGATTACCCCTCCGCCAAATTTTTCTCCTATATAATGTGTGAAGCCATTTCCTGAAGTATTACTTGTTCTTAAAGTTTGTGCGGTTCCGGAGAACAAGGCATACGGCACACTCATCATTTTTTGTATCCCCATCGAAGTATATATACCGGTATTCGCATCTAAATCTACTTGTAAATATTTACTGTTTTTACCCCAATCTATTAAGTCAAAAGTACCATTAAGCACTATCCCTTGTCCTAAGACCAAATCAAACAAGCCAAGTGCATCGGTTGTATCAAAATGCATTTCTTGGTATACTATATTTCCGCTTGAAATGCTGTCTCTAATCGAGAATTTTATTTTGATGGGTTGATTGCTCAGGAGCTTGCCAGTAGAGTCTCTTGCTACAGCTTGATAAGAAATACCTTGAGGTGTTTGAGCATTGGCTGCAAAGGTGAAGAAAAGTAAAAAGTATATATAGATTTTTTTCATTTGATCGAGTTTTGTTAAGCAAATATATGTGAGGAAGGGAGGATTTGATATAGGAATTTTTATACGCTGAAGCAGGTTTATTTACGCTGTTTTTTTCTTATCCATTTATTTTTTGATCAAGCTTTAGGCAAATATATATCAAAAAAATCTATGTAAATATTTGCAATAAAATTACTCGTAAAAAAAATCTTACAAATTCAACCAGTAAACACCTTTTACAATTACCGCTCTGTTTTTTATATTAAATCTAGGATCATAATTGTCAGAATATACTATAAAAAAATCACTCATAGGTCTAAACCTCCATTGAAATCTACAGTTGACATTGGTATTTTCTGTTTGTGTATTGTATTGCATATAAGCTGTAAAAAACATACTTCTGGTAAATGAAAGTTCTGCTTTTAATCCCAACAAATTAATAGTGGTAGTGTTTAATGGCGGTGCAAACCTTAAATCGTCTCTTGAATAATTTAACGTAATAATGCCAAACGGTTGTAACCGATAACTTAAATCTATTCCAGATGAATGTCTGCGACCGTTATAAAACTCTCCATAAGTAGCATATATATTGGCATTAAATTTTTTTCTTTTATTAGTAGTAAATCCTGTTGATAAAAATGAATAATTATATACTCCTCCTTCTAAACCTTTATTGATATTAGGAAGAACAAACTGAGGAAACATCAACCAAGTATATTGATGGTTTAATTCAAACCTAAACTCAGCACTGTTTTGAAATGAAACAATGATATTGGGTTTAACTAAAAGATCTGTCACTTTTTTCAAAGATGAATCGAAATAAGTATCATTATATATATCAAATTTAATGCTGTTAATATGTTTGGTAATTTTTTTAATTTTAGGAAACCAACGATAGCCCATTTCAGGTTCAAGCCTATAATAACTCATGGTAAATATTTTTTGATTAGGTTTAGATGCATCAACCCATTCAGTGTGTGGAACAAAACCTGTTTGGGCTTTATAATTTTTACCTACATATTCATGGTTCCAGATAAAAAAATATTTATTGGTATTATATATCAGAAAAGTTGCATTGGCATTGCTATTCATATCAACAGCTACCCCAGGGGTCAATGATTGATGCACAAAAAACTTTCCGGTCCATTTGTTATTTCCTGATAACAAATTATAGTCAAGACCTACCACCCTATTATATCTATCTTCATTGCTATCTATTACATTGGTTTGCTGCCTATTTACTAATATAAATGCCAAATTGGAGGCTTTAAACATTTGTCTCTGAAATGCTGCAACTAAATAATTTTGTGAATTTATTCTAAGTGAGGTATCACTGCCCGTTTGCATATCCATTAAACCTACCCTCCATTTTTTATTTATTTTACCACTAAGCCTTGCCCCTGCCCATATAGGTATGTTTTTTAATTGCAAATCAACTGGGCTTTGATACAACCCAATTTTTCTTGAAAAGAATGGCCTTATTTGTCTAAATCCAAACTGAGCAAACAAATCAGAATTCTCAATAAAAAACAATCGTTTTTCGGGATAAAACAAACTAAAACGGGTAAGATTTACTTGTTGCCTATCTACTTCAACTTGAGCAAAATCAGGGTTTACAGTTAAATCTAAATTTAAAGAAGAAGTAACAGCTACTTTGGCATCTATACCCAAACTATATATTTCTTTAGGTCCATTATATTTTTTATAATCTTGATTGATACCACCTGAAGTATATGGAATCAATGAAATATTATATTTAGGTTTTTTAGGAGCTTCGTCCCACAATAGCTTTCCTGTAAAATTCAAAGTGGCTATATTAAATATTCTGGGAACTGGAAACCATGTGCTACTTTCATTTCTTTTCAAATCATTGCGTCCAAAATTTATTCCCCATTGTTTGATACCTTCTTTAAACCTTAACGAAGTAAATGGTATAGCCATTTCTACATACCATGCTCCTGGTGTACGTGTAACCTCACTATACCATAGATTATCCCAATCTGTACTCACACCTCCTCCGCCACCGTTAGCTAACAAGCCTTCACGTTGTACACCATAAGGGTTTATAGAAAAAGCAAAACCATTGGTCTTATCTTCAAATGGATCAAGAATAACCACAAATGCATCACTTACTGGATATGAAAAATCTCTTTTTAATGATTGAATTACATAATCTCCCGGCAAACTGTCATAACATATAGCAGCAACATATAAGAATTTGTCATCGTAGGCCAACATGGCTTCTGTTTTTGTTTGTGCGTAACTTGTATCAGCAGGAAATACTTGATAAAAGTTTTTTGCTTTCTCAGCCTGTTTCCATAGGTTTTCGTCTAATTTTCCATCAATAGTTATCTTTTCAGATGTTCTACTTATATGCACTTTATAGTCATCTGATTTTGGTTTTTGTGCCCATGTTTTTTGACTCAACAGCAACAGTATTATATATATAATTTTTTTCAAAGCTTGCAAAAATAAAGGGGATAATGATATAAAATGGTGAATAAATAAAAACAACCATTGTTTTCAAAAGTTTGTTCGACAGAATTTATTTCTCAACAACAATTTACAACAACTTTCGTTAACACATTAACAAACAAAAACTGAAATGAAAAAAGTAACAATTATTTGTTTTGTCTTTTACTCAATGATAGCTAAAAGTCAGATAGGCCCCACACCAATGGACCCTAAACAAAATGTGATTCAACTTGCTCTTTTACTAGATGTAAGTAACAGTATGGATGGATTGATAGACCAAGCAAAAGCAGAACTATGGTCTATTGTAAATGAAGCTTCAAAAGCATCAAAATATGGTCAGGAGGCTACTTTAGAAATTGGATTATATGAATATGGAAGAAGCACCCTTACTGCAAAGAGTGGTTATATAAAAAAGCTACTCGATTTCACTACAGATTTAGATACTATTTCTGAAGTTTTATTTGGATTAAAAACACAAGGTGGGGATGAGTATTGCGGTGCTGTGATAGAACAAAGTTTAAGCGACCTCAATTGGTCTACCGAAGACAAAGTATACAAAGTAATTTTTATAGCCGGAAACGAACCTTTTAACCAAGGAACCATAGACTATAATAGCAGCTGTGGGTTGGCTGTCAATAAAAACATTACCATCAACACCATTCATTGTGGTGACTCGGCTTTAGGTGTATCTCAATTTTGGAAAAACGGGGCAGATATAGCCCATGGAAAATATTTTTATATAAACCAAAATGCTGCTTTTAACGATGTGGAGACTCCATATGACTCACTTATTAAAATATATAACGACAGTGTAAACAATACCTATTGGGAATATGGTAACAAAGGAATTGAGTATAAAAACAACCAATCAAAGCAAGATAAAAATGCTGAGAAAATGGGAAAATCTATAGCCACTAAAAGAGCCATATCAAAATCAAAAATAAGCAAATATAACAATGCCAAATGGGATGCGAATGATGCTTACACAGCCGATTCTACCTGGATTTACAAAGTACAAGAATCGACATTGCCTGATAAACTCAAAGGCAAAACACCTATTCAAAAGAAACAAATTTTAGATCAAAACGGTAAAGATAGAAGTAGATACGCTAAAGAAATTGGGAAGTTAAGTAGAGAAAGAGATGTATATATAAAAAACAAAATTGAAGCAGATTTAAAATTAAATTCAGAACGAACTTTAGGAAAGGCTTTAATCTTAGCTATTCGCGAACAAGGCATTGCTAAAGGTTTTGAATTTGCTGAATAGATTCTGTATTTATGACGTTATTTTTTTTAACAATAACTCATGGCCATCAAACTGTGCATAGGTAAAATGCGATATCCAATCTCCAAGATTTATACACTTACTTCCATTAGCTAAATCTATTTCCATAGGTAAATGGCGATGACCATAGATAAAAAAATCAATTGGTTTTTTTTTCAATTCTTCTTTAGAATGAATAATAAGCCATTCTTTTTCTTCCCCTAAAAAATCCCTGTCGTTTTCATAATTTTTATTCCTGCTGGTTTTGCTAAAGAAAGTCGCCAACCTAAAACTCAAATCAGGATGCAATTGTCTATACAACCACTGACAAGCTTTATTTCTAAATATTTTTTTTACAAACTTATAGCCATGATCATCGGGACCTAAACCATCACCATGGGCTATATAAAATTTCTTTTCTAAAAGTGTTATTTCTAATGGTTGGTGATGAACCACAGCATTTAATTCTTTCTCAAAATAATCAAACATCCACACGTCATGATTGCCACTAAAAATATGAATTTTGATACCCGCATCGCTCATTTCAGCTAGCTTACCTAACAATCTGATATATCCTTTCGGAACTACCGATTTATATTCAAACCAATAATCAAATAAATCGCCAACCAAAAAAAGTTGAGTTGCTTTGTTTTGGATAGATTGAAGCCAGTTGACAAGCATTTTTTCACGCTCCAAACTTTTGGTATAATTAGGAATTCCTAAATGAAAATCAGATGCAAAAAATATCACAAGGCAAATGTATGAAAGAGTATAATCGAAATAGTTAAAAAAAATAATTCCGGGGTAAATCTTCTCTCCAAAAAAGCGTAAAATAAAAATATTTTAAAAAAACTTTCATTTGCTATTCAAAAGACTGTGAAATAGCATTAAATTGCAACGTTTTTTATACAATACAATCAACATTATTTCTCTCTGATACACATGGGATTATTGAACTTCCTCACACAGGAACTCGCAATTGACTTAGGAACCGCGAATACTTTGGTCATCTACAAAGATAAAGTTGTAGTAGACGAACCATCGATTATTGCTATCAATAGGTCAACAAAAGAAGTTATAGCTATTGGCAAGCAAGCCATGATGATGCACGGAAAAGTGCACGACGATATAAAAACAATAAGGCCACTTAAAGATGGAGTTATTGCAGACTTTACAGCCGCTGAGCATATGATTAGAGGGATGATCAAAATGATTAATCCTGGCAAAAGACTTTTTGCACCAAGTCTAAAAATGGTTATATGTATTCCCTCTGGAATTACTGAAGTAGAAAAAAGAGCCGTTAGAGACAGTGCCGAACGTGCAGGTGGTAAAGAAGTTTACCTGATTCACGAACCTATGGCTGCTGCAATAGGGATAGGTATAGATGTTGCCGAACCCATGGGTAACATGATTATTGATATCGGAGGTGGTACAACTGAAATAGCCGTTATAGCATTATCAGGTATTGTATGTGATGAATCAATCAGAGTTGCAGGGGATGAATTTACTTTAGACATAGTAGATTATATGCGTAGACAACATAACCTTTCTATAGGTGAGCCTACAGCTGAATCTATTAAAATTGGTGTTGGTGCTGCTTTACCTGATATTGAAAACCCACCACCTGATTATAAAGTTCACGGTAGAGACTTAGTTACAGGTTTGCCAAAAGAAGTTATCGTTACTTATTCTGAAATTGCCCTAGCCCTTGATAAATCTATTGCCAAAATTGAAGAATCTGTTTTAAAAGCGTTAGAAATTACACCCCCAGAATTGTCTGCTGATATATATCAAACAGGTTTATATTTGACAGGCGGCGGTGCTTTGCTTAGAGGACTAGACAAAAGAATAGCAATGAAAACCAAACTACCTGTTCATATAGCAGATGACCCTTTAAAAGCCGTAGTTAGAGGTACTGGTATTGCTCTTAAAAACCTACACCGCTTCAAATTCTTAATGCATTAATCTTTTAATATAATCCATTTAAAAGTAAATGAGGAACCTGATTTATTTCCTTCAAAGGTATTATTTATTTTTCTTGTTCCTTTTCTTTCAGTCTATTTCATTTTATATGCTTGTGAATCACAACAATTTTCAACAAGCAGCTGTGGTTAACACATCTAATTCTATAGTAGGTAAGTTTTATGAAAGTGTGAGCGGTCTAACTGACTACTTAAAACTTAAAGAAACCAACGAAATGCTCCAAAGAGAGAATGCTATGTTCAGAACTGGCATGTATAATTCTTATTACGACAAAAGTGCAGTAAAAATTATCAAAGTAGATAGCAATTTACAACAGCAATTCACATACTTATCAGCCAGTGTTATCAATAACTCTACCCACAAGCGAAACAATTATCTAACCCTTAACAGAGGAAGTATTCATGGAGTAAAAAAGAAAATGGGCGTTATATGTCCTAACGGAGTGGTAGGCATCGTCATGAATGTATCAGAACACTATTGTTCCGTTTTATCTCTACTAAATAATAACTCTAAAATTTCAGCTAAAATAAATGAGACCAACGACTTCGGTTCTTTGGTGTGGGATGGCAACAATCCAGAATATGCAAGTTTGATTGATATAAACAAGCATGCAGATGTTAAAGTTGGGCAAACCATTGTTACTTCTTCATATTCTACTATTTTCCCTGAAAACATTCCTTTAGGCAAAGTATTAAAAGTAGACTATGATGAAGGCGGAAATTTTTATTTGCTTAAAGTAAAACTAACCACCAATTTTACCAATCTAACATCAGTATATATCATCAATAACTTAATGAAAGATGAGATAGATTTACTCAAACAAAAAAGTGAAGAAGAAGGTGAAGAAGAGCAAAACCCTCAAACTATAAAGAATAATTAAACAGTGGTATTAAGAGAAATATTTATACAGTTATTCAGGTTCATGCTCATCATGTTGGCACAGATACTCATTGTGAACCACCTGCGTTTATCGTCTTATTTAAATCCTTATTTTTATATATTTTTTATATTGATGTTGCCTGTAAGAATAGCACCTCCCGTGTTGCTATTGACAGCTTTTTTCACGGGTATGGTTCTAGATTCATTTATGGACACCCCCGGAATGCATAGTCTTGCTATAACTACCATTGCCTATATAAGAATTTTTTATTTCAAAGCAACACTCAGTAAAGAGCAATTAGAAACCCTAAAGCAACCTGATATAGCTGGTACCAGTATTCAATGGTATTTAGTATATGTTTCGTTGTTTACATTTATGCACCATTCTATATTGTTTTTTGCTGAAGCCTTTACATTTACTGAATTTTTAAGCACCTTATATCGCATCATTTTAAGTACGGCTGTGACTATTATTATCATTATGGCCATACATTTGCTATTCTACAGAGTTCGCGAATAATAAAATAAGCACATGAAATCAAAAATTATTTTAATAGCACTTTGGGTTGCGTCAGTTGCAACTGTATTAAGTATAAGCAGTTGTGCTTCTAAAAAACATATAACCAAAGGCTGCGACTGTAAGTTTTAAAACAATTGTTTTATTTAATTTGCAGTAAGCATAAATAAGCCTATATTTGTACCTCATTAATGCGGAGTGGAGCAGTGGTAGCTCGTCGGGCTCATAACCCGAAGGTCATAGGTTCGAGTCCTGTCTCCGCTACTAAAAATCAGAGTGAGAGTGTAGAGCGAGAGCGATCACTTCACTCTGATTTTTTTCTTCTGTACTCACTCTGACACTCACTCTTATGTTTGATTTTGAGAAATTAGAAGTCTATAAAAAAGCCAAAGACTTTAATATTGCTGTTTACCAAATTATTCAAAGTAATAAAGA
>CANHGM010000052.1 GCA_947460345.1 Bacteroidota bacterium
CAATCGCACGTAGCCGAAGGAATTGGGTTGACCCAGAGTGCCTATAGTAAAATGGAGCACGGAGAAACAGAGGTTTCTTATTCCAAATTAGAGAAGGTGGCTGGGGTTTTAGGTATGCGTCCAGAGGATATTATATCGTTTAATGAATCTATGGTGTTCAATGTGATGCATAACACGCATAGCAATAATGGTTTGGTGATTCAAAATGGTCAACTGTCTGACAATGAAAAAGAGTTATATCAAGATCAAATAAAGTTATTGAAAGATGAAGTAGCTTATTTGAAAGGGTTGTTGAATAAGGCGATGGGGCTGAAGTAATAAACAGATTGAAGTATACAAAAGAAATGCTTTGATAGTCGAATTAAATTGTTTAGCAAAATATACCGATTGTTTTATCTAAATTTATATAAGATAACAACTCGGTTTAGATACATTTTCAACCAGCTCATTAATTTGAACAAACTGTTTTACGCTAATCTTCTGCATATCTTTCATTAAACGGATAAACAAGCGTATTACTTCTATGCGCTCGCGGGCTTCTTGCAATACCTCTTGTTTATCTACCCCCATCAGAAGTTTGCTTTAAACTAACAGAATTATTCGGAAGAATTTTAAAGAAAAAATTACTTCCGGGGATTGGAATACTATACATATAATAAGAATGTTGATATCCTTTGTATGTGCCCATATACTCAATTTGGGAATAGCTCATATCTATATTAAAAATAAATATAAGAAGTAATAAACGAAACCTTAAAAGCCGGTTCTTTCCAGAATAATTTGCATTAAAAATAATCATCAGGTACCTTATCAATTTTTCTCTAATATTACATAATAACCATTGGCGGTGGTGTAAAGAAAAAAAGTAACACAGAGAAGAAGTAATCTTGAAATGTATAATAAAAGATTTCCGCTATCGGCAGGAATAACCTGAACTACTCTCCATCCGTTGGCATTTTCTATCTTAATGGCGTCATTTAATAGCTTTTGAGGTGATGAAATAAAGAGGCTTATTAACCCCGCAGTCATAGGAACATTTATCACTTTATTGGTTTGATCGTTCACCGGTGGATTGCTCCACGACATCTTAGATGAACTTATTGCATAGATAAGAATTATAACCAGTATTAACAAAAAAACAATATTTGTTATCCCGCCACCCCTTGCAGCCTGTAAAAGAATATTTAATGTTATCATATTTATTTAATTTTTTCTTGTATATAAATAATTTAGTAAATTTTTTATTATATATCAAACAGTTTGATAAAAAAATGTGTTTGAAAAAATAATAAAATTCCTATTCGCCTTTATATTTTATTGTTACCAAAAAAAACATGTTTCTTATTTTCTGAAACAACCATGCAATCAGGGTATATCCAATTGTTCAATTTTGTATTCTGAGCTAAATAATCCAAACCGATTTTTAGATCAACTTTTAAGGGCTGGCTTATTCCTTAATCACTTTAAATGTCTGTTTCAAATTTTCTCCTACACTGAATAAATAAATACCGCCCGATAAATTACCCAAGTCAATAACTGTATTCTCAGAATTTATTCTTCCTGTCAAAACTAATTTTCCTGTATTGTCATAAATAGTGTAAACAGAGCCTAATAATTTCGCGTCTGTCTTAACATTTATTTGACCTAATGAAGGATTCGGAAAAACACTAATTGAATTCGAATTTACTTGATTATTAATACCTACAGCCCATGTTACAGCTAGCGTTGCATTAGTTGTTGTATCCAAACATATACTATCTTTTAACAAACAACGAAATAGTACGTTGTCATTAGCAAATGTTACGGTTTTAATATTAAGATTACTGGTAGTTGCACCCGAAAATTGGCCGCCATTTGAAACATTATTAAATCCAAGGCCAGTATTTATTTGCCATTGATAGGTTGTATTCGATGTTTTGGAAGCTACTTGGAAATTTCCGTCACTACCTTTAGGAACAATAATAGATTGCGGCTGCGTTTGAATAAGTTTAGCACAGGACACAACTAATTTAGCTGATGTTGTAGTATCAGAACAACTATTTACTGCTGATGTAACTTTGCACCTAAAGGTAGAATTATTATTGAGTGACACATTATTGATTTCTAGTGTATTCATATCAGTTCCTTTATATTGACCAGCATTTGTTAAGTCAATAAACCCAGCCCCATTTTTTATCTGCCACTGGTATTGTGCATTTTGATCAACACTATATACACTAAATACTGCTTTATCGCCCACCAAAACCACAGTATCTCTTGGCTGTTGTGTTACTACACAATTTACAAATAATGCGGCAGGGGTACTGTTACCACTGCAAGAATCAGTAGTAATATAACAACGAAATTTTTGATTATTGTTTCCCTTGGTTATATTTTTTATGAGAAGTATACTATCATTAACTCCAGCGTATTGTCCTGCATTTGTTAAATCTATATAGCCCGAACCAACATTAGCTTGCCATTGATATTTTGGGTTATAATCGGGGGATGACACTGTATATTTTGCAGTACTTCCAACAAGTGAGGTATTATCACCACTTTGGGTTATTTGAATTTTGCAATTTTTGGAGAGAAATAGCCCTTTGACTTCATTGCTGTCCAAAGCACGGTTCCAAATGCCGATATCATCTAATTGACCTGGGAAGAAACTATTGCCCTGTGAAGGCCTCGCTCCGAAATAGAACTCTGTACCATTTGTATTCCATGTTGAAATTAATCCAGAATCAATTAAGGTCCCATTCACATAAATTTTAACATTTAAACTATCATATGTACACACCGCATGAATCCATTGACCAGCCGTATAAGATAATGGGGCACTAAAATCAGTTGCCCAACCTTGTACAGAGATAATGTTATTCCCTAGACCAAACATGAAAGCATTATTTGTTGAAGGACTTCCATAACCAATTGCTGTTAAAGTCCATTGGTTCGATAAGCTGGAAGGATTCATCCAAACACTTAAAGTTCTTGCGCTATTGCCCATTGGAATATTATTCATTGTTGGCATTGAGATATAATCATTGCTACCATCAAAAGTATAAGCAGAACTATTACTTCCAAACCGATCTTTTGTTAACGTTGCACCATTTACGTTTCCATCATTTGTGTTGGAGCTTTCATCTGTAGCATTGCCATTGAATGGCCACCAGCCAACAAGACCACTTTTTGGAACATAAGAGGGCACTTGTGCACTTGTAATCGTTGCAAGTCCGAAGATTGCAATTGCTGTCATTAGTAAATTTTTCTTTTTCATTTTTTGTTTGTTTTTAATTGTTTAACCATTGGGCAATTTCGGTTCAAGCTTGCCCTTAACATCAATATAATTTGCAGACTCTTTTAAGATAGCTTCTTGTAATGATTTAATTACTATTTCTATACTTTGGTTCCTCACTTTTTCAAGATTAAATTTATTACGATATTCACCAACAATCAAAGAATATACAAACAGCTTAGCAAATAATATATAACTTTAAAGAATAATATATACCATAAAAGAATATATTAAAACAACTTATCTTTCGTCTTTCAATTTTGTTTCCTCGGTTACAATATTTTTTGTTAACTCGCAAGTCAAATTGCATATAATAATGAGAGTGTAAAGTAAATTGTGCAAACTGTTTTAGAGTTGATATCTGGAATCAAAGATAATAAAAAATTGTTTAAGTATTAATCCCAATTTGAGATTGGATTTTTCAAGGCTTCTTCGATGTTCATTATAGAATGATCAATTGATTTTGTAGCAGAATTTTCGTTCGGGAATTGCGTCTTAGTTTTAGTATATTTTCTTATACCACGGTTCAGATTTTCGATAGTATTAGTTGATAGTATTTTTTTTACAGCCCGATATTGTGTTGATGGATATAAACCTTCCCGGCATGAATGGGATTGATTGAGAGAGTAAATTAAAACTGTTGTATCCTCAAGTTCAATTTATGATGTGTACTCTACTTCACAATGAGAATACCATATTTGAAAGTTTATGTGATGGGCTAATGAATATATAGTGAAAAACAGTAAAAGTAGTGAATTGATTGAGGCCATATATGATTTATACAATGGCGGCAGTCTGATGAGTAGAAGTATTGCAAGAAAAGTTGTTCAAGCATTTAGTAGGCAATCAAAGCCTAGTATAGAATTAGAAAATATATCTAATAGAGAAAAAAAGTTTTAGATTTATTAGTCAAAGGCTTTAGATATAAAGAAATTGCATCACAATTGTTTTTAAGTGTTGAAA
This sequence comes from Bacteroidota bacterium, assembly GCA_947460345.1. GTDB lineage: Bacteria > Bacteroidota > Bacteroidia > UKL13-3 > UKL13-3 > CANHGM01. The sequence continues at coordinate 4,238 of CANHGM010000052.1, forward strand.
CAGTTAGAACACATATAAGACATATATATGACAAGCTTCAATCTAAAAATAGAACAGAAGCCATTAATAAAGCTTTTGGAAGGAATTAAAAAGGAAGGTCGTCGTTGCTGTCGCTTTCTATGATTTGACCAAAATCCTCATTAGTAGGAGCTTGGTTATAATTTTCAGTTGAACTTCCTGAACCAGCACTTTCTATTTTCCAAGGTCTAAGGTCAGTAAACCATTTCTCATTATATTCTCTGCTGCTTACATCAAAAGACACTTTTACTTTGTCTCCATCTTTTAATGAATTTACTTGTTGTACTTTATCGCCCCAAGCATTAAAGCATATTTTTTTGGGATATTGGTCTTCAGTTTCGATTACAAAACCTCTTTTTTGCCAAGGTGTACCATTTTTACCGTCACCTGTTTCTAATGCTAATATTTTTACAATTCTACCTTGAATTTCTAAAGCCATTTTTATTTCTTATTTTTTCTGCAAATATACAAATGAAAAGTTATTGACTTTTTGAATTTACCTACATTTTTTTACTATTTATATAAATATACATTTACTTTTGCAGAAGTAATCATATAAAGAGTTTAATTAATAATCACATGAAATTTCTTAAAATACATTTAGTGGCATTGTTTTGTTGTTTTTTAGTAAACCTACATGCACAAGAAGGCAGTGTCTTATATACAAATTCAAAAGTTACAAAAGTAACAGTATATTTAAGTGGTGCCCAAATTACTAGAGAAGCAGAGGTTTCAATAGAAAAGGGAATTACTAATATTGTTTTTGATGGCGTTAGTCCATATTTAAATGAACAAAGCATTCAACTTGGAGGTACTAGTGGGATAAATTTACTAAGTGTGGTACATAGAATAAATTATTTAACTGAAAATGAGAACTCGCCCAGGATAAATGAATTAAAAGATAGCATTGAAATAATTCAGTTTTTATTAGATCAATTGACCAATAAAAAATTTGTATCTGAGCAAGAATTGGATTTAATTATATCAAATAAAAATATTAAAGGAGACAAAGGATTTGATATAGCAGCTTATGAAGAAATTCAAGAATTATATACTAAAAGATTACCTGCTTTAAAAGATGATTTGTTAAAGAACAGAATTGAAGAAAGAAGACTACTTGAGAAACAAAATAAACTTAAAAACCAATTGGCTGAGCTTAGCAATTCATACAGTAATGGAAAACATGAAATTGTAGCTTCTATTAAATCTGAAACTGCTAAAAAATTAAAACTTGATTTAAGCTATTATACTTCTGCAGCTTCATGGTTTCCTGCATATGATATCAGATGTAAAGATATAGATAGTCCAATTCAACTAATATATAAAGCAATTATTCAACAAAGCAGTGGTGAAGATTGGTCTAAAGTTATGTTAAAAATTTCAATGGGAAACCCTAATTTAAGCGGTACAAAACCTGAATTACAAACCAATAGTTTGGGATGGATGCCTGTATATTATCAAAACATTGAAGGGAGCTATAGTGGGTATAAAAAATCTAATGCAACAGCTCCTGCAGCTATGGGTAATTCAATACAAGTAGATAAAGATGAAAGATCGGAAGCACGATTTAAAAATAATACATCAACTATGACCCAGTCTTCATTAAATGTTGAGTTTGTAATTGCAATTCCATATACTATTAATTCTAATGGTAAATCAACAATTATAGATGCACAAACATTTGAAATGCCTGCAATATATAATTTAGCTGTTGTTCCCAAATTAGACAAGTCTGTTTTTTTAATTGCAGAAGTATCTGCTAAAGATGAAATAAACCAATTGAATGGCATGGCAAGTATCTATTTTGAAGGAATGTATACGGGGCAAAGTAATGTAACACCTAATGAGAATGATTCAATGAAAATTTCATTGGGTAGAGATAAAAGTATTTTAGTAGAGAGAAAACGTTTGAAAGAGAAATCTAGTAAATCGCTTTTAGGAAGTAAAAAAACGGAAGAGTCAGTATATGAAATAATTGTTAAAAATACTAAAAGCACACCTGTTTCAATTACAATAGAGGATCAAATACCTATTAGTATAGATAAAGACATAGAAATAGAGCAAATAGATTTAGGAGGAGCTATATATGATGAAGTTACTGGGAAATTGACTTGGAAAATAACACTTTTGGCAGGCGAAACTAAAAAGATTAATTTTTCATTTAATGTAAAATATCCTAAAAATAAAAAGATAGGGAATTATTAATAACATAAGCAGTATATAGTTTTTAGGATAAAAACCTAACATGATTCAATTAGAAATTGCGATACTTCCAGAAGATGTAGAAAATGATTTGATCATTAGAAAATTAATTAAAATAGAATTAATTTCTAAACATCATTTTACTAATGATATTGTTGATTTTGAATATAAAATTCACAGAAAAAGTATAGATGCTAGAAGAAAACCTATAGTATACAGATTGCTTTTAAAAGTATATATAGATGAAGCAAAAGAAGAGACTTTATTTGAACTATATCCTCAAAAGTTAAAGAAGCATATTGTTATAGTAGGAGCAGGGCCAGCTGGTCTGTTTGCAGCTTTAAAATGTTTAGAACTAGGCATCAAACCTATAATAATAGAAAGAGGAAAAGATGTTAAAAGCAGAAGAAGAGATTTAGCACAAATTACCAAGCAATTAATTGTAGATCCTGATTCTAATTATTGTTTTGGCGAAGGAGGTGCAGGAACATATAGTGATGGAAAGTTATATACCAGGTCAAGCAAACGTGGTTCAGTTGAACGGATATTGAATATTTTAGTAAAGTTTGGAGCTGATAAGAAAATTTTAACAGAATCGCATCCTCATATTGGAACTAATAAATTGCCAAGCATTATTGTGAATATAAGAAATTATATAATAGAGCATGGAGGTGAAATTCATTTTGAAACAAGGATGGTAGATTTTGTAGTAAAAGACAATAAGATAAAATCAGTCATCACATCAACTAACAAAGAAATAGCGACTGAAATTATCTTATTAGCTACGGGGCATTCTGCCAGAGACGTTTTTGAATTGTTATATAATAAAAATATATATATCGAATCAAAACCATTTGCTTTAGGCGTAAGAGTAGAACATCCACAGGCAATTATTGATAGCATACAATATAAATGTAATCACAGAGGTAATTATTTACCGGCAGCAAGTTATTCGGTTGTAGAACAAGTTAGAGGAAGAGGCGTTTTCTCTTTTTGTATGTGCCCAGGAGGAATCATTGCACCGGCAGCCACAGCACCCGGAGAAGTTGTGGTGAATGGCTGGAGCCCTTCCAAAAGAAATAATCCATTTGCCAATTCAGGTTTAGTTGTAAGTGTTGGTGAAGAAGATTTCTTACCATTCATAAATAAAGGGCCATTGGCTGCCTTAGCCTATCAAAAATCTGTGGAGCAGTTGTGTTATATAAAAGCCCAACATAGTATTAAAGCACCCGCTCAGAGAATTACTGATTTTTTAGACAAAAGATTGTCAACTAATTTGCCCAATTGTAGTTACTTGCCCGGACTTACTAGTGTTGAAATAGATGAGGTTATTCCCAAAGAAGTTTATACAAGAATAAGAGAAGGAATAAAGGAAATAGGAAAGAGAATGAAAGGATATATAACAGAGGATGCAGTATTGGTTGCAACAGAGAGCAGAACAAGTTCGCCTGTTAAAATTCCAAGAGATAAAGAAACATATGAACATCCACAAATAATTGGTTTATATCCATGTGGCGAAGGAGCTGGATATGCAGGAGGAATTATGTCTGCAGCCATGGATGGTGAAAATGTGGTAGAAAAAATAACCCGATTTAGAATGAACTAAATCGGGTTGTGAGAAAAATTGTCGAAAAAAATATTAGAATCTTCTTCTGTTAAAGTCTCCACCACCTCTGTTACCACCGTCTCTAGGACGTTCTTCACGAGGTTGTGCTTCGTTTACCACGATTGGTCTTCCTTTGAACTCTTTGCCGTTTAAGCCATCAATAGCTTCTGGTCCGCCGGTGTTCATTTCTACAAATCCAAATCCTTTACTACGTTGAGTGAATTTGTCTGTTACAATTTTTACAGAAGTTACTTCACCATATGATGAAAATAACTCGCTGATTTCTTCGTTAGTGGTAGTCCAATTTAGGTTACCGATGTAAATGTTCATTATGAAATATTAATTAAGATATAAAATTAGGACAAACTACGACTACAAACTTCATAATACCTAATTATTTATTTATTTATATTTAGATAGTTAGTTTTTAATTAGCTTTTGTTCAGTAATAATTTGGTTGTTATCTGATATTTGTACTATATAAATTCCATTTGAAAGTTCAGATAAATCTATAGTTGCTATAGAAGAATTAACTGTTTTTTTCAATACAATTTGACCTAAAGTGTTATATATAAATAATTGATATAAACTGTTAGATTTATTTGTAAATTCAAATGTGCAAATATTAGAAGCTGGATTAGGATAAATATTCAAACCTAATGTGTTGTGTACTGAATTAAAACCAATATTAGTTACACTATATGAGTCAGATGTGTTTTCACATCCAAATTTGTTTTTACTTTTAACTGTATACAAACCGTTTTTGGTTGGAGTAATGGCTTGTAAAGTTTCATTTACAATAATATTTCCGTTATAAAACCATTGATAATTATTAGCAGATGAAGAAATTAATATATTGCCACTAACAGTAATCGACGGTTTTGCTTCTTGTAAAAATACAATGTTTTTAACAGTACTAATGTCAGAACAATTGCTTGAATTTGTGATTTTCAAACTAAAATTTCCTGTTTGTCTGGCATAGAGGTCTTTGAAATTTGTATTGTTAATGTTTGAACTGTTTAATAACCATTGATATTGATCGCCATTGCTATTATTTATAGAAGTTAGCAATATAGAATCGCCAAGGCATGCGGTGTCTTTAGCATTGTATATATCAGCTTTAGGTTTAGGGTTGATAGTAATGTTATTTTCATTGCTAGACATAGAGCAGCCATATGTGTTAGTAATATTCAAAATATACTTTCCAGATTGTTTAGCATAAAATTTAGAACTATAAGCATTTAATATAGTTTGGTTGTTTATCATCCAAGAATACTTGTCACCTTGTGTATTGTTAACTGACATTAATTGAATTGAATCACCTTCACAGGCTATAGAATCTGTTTTAAAAACACTGGTGTTTGGTGCAGGGTTAAGTTTTATTTTTAATACAGAACTTAAACTTGAACACAGGTACATATTAGTAACTTTAATATTATAATCTCCTCCTGATTTAACTTTGATACTAAAGCCAGTATCATTTAACATAGCATTGTTTTTGTACCAATTTAAAACAG
>CANHGM010000053.1 GCA_947460345.1 Bacteroidota bacterium
ACTGTAGAATTTGGAAGCATCTACAATTGGAAATGGTATTTTGGAGATGGTGATTCATCTTCATCTCAAAACCCATCTCATACTTATACAGAACCAGGGCTTTATACTGTTAAATTAGAAGTAAATGATGCTTATACGTCTGATAGCCACACAAAATCATCTTATATATTAGTTGAAGACTCTACAATATTCTATGATAGCATTGGTGAACCCATATATAGAAAAAATCAGATGATTGTTAAATTTATGCCCGAATTGATGTCTATAAAGGCTGTAGACGATACAGCATTTCAAAGTGGCAAGTTATATGAGTTTGTAGATTCACTAACATTAGCCACAATTATAGAGCACGAGTATTTTAATACTAATATAGCAAACTTAGATGCATGTAAAATATTTAAACGACTTACTTCAAAAGTAACATACTCTATAAGTAGACTAGGCGATACCATACCAATGCCCAAGTTTTGGAGTGCTTTGCTTATTACTTGGCCTGAAACTGAAGCATTGTCATTGCTAGAGGCCATAGACTCATTAAATACATTTATACCATATATAGAATATGCTGAACTAAACCTAATAGCAACTTCTTGCTCAGGGCCTAATGACGATCACTACAGTTCGCAACTTTCTCTAAAAAGTAATAACTCTTATAAGGATATAAATATTGAGCGAGCATGGGAATTATTTCCAAATGGAAGTAGTAATATTAAGGTAGGTATTTTTGATTCTGGAATTGAATATAGGCACGAAGATTTTGGTGATGGAACCTCCACAGGTTCTGTAGTTAAGGGGGGATATAATTATATTGATGATAAAAAATTGTTTGATACCCCCACTCCTGATGACCATGGTCACGGAAGCAAGGTTGCCGGAATTATTGGAGCACTAAAAGATAATGGAATTGGTGTGGCAGGCATAGCAAGTGGAGTTTCACTATATGGGTTTAAAATTTTAGATTACAAAGGGGGATCAGATGTTGCTAAATCTGATATTACAAGAATAGCTAATGCCTTATCAGAGGCTACCTCTCAAAACTTTTCTCAAGATTATGGATTTGGTATGGATATATTAAATTCTAGTTGGGGTGTTAACGATGATGGTAAAATAAAAGAGTCAAACTTAAACTTATTAAGAGATGCAACTAGACTAGTTTTTGACAATAAAACAGTCAATGTAGTTTCAAGAGGGAATAATGGGAATAATATGAACGTTTGGCCAGCTACTTTTAATGACAATTGGGTACTCTCTGTTGGTGGGAGTGGTTGGGATGGAACTCATACTTTTGACAATAATCAGTATGTAGACCAAGCATTCCCTGATAATACTACAAATACATCCTTTGGTAAGGATATGGATGTGCTTGCACCAGCAAGTAAAGATATGATATTTACAACAAATAATACTGTAACTGGATTTACAAAATACGAGAGATTTAGTGCTACTTCTGCAGCAGCTCCGCATGTGGCAGGTTTGTCAGCACTGATGTTAAGTTATTTAAATAGCTCAACACCGAATTTTCAGAATTTGGCTCAAGAAGATGTAGAAAATATAATTCAGATGTATTCTTCGAATGCAACAGCAGGTTATGATTCTTATGATGGTTGGGGATTGATTGATGCAGGCAAGACATTTGAGCATATTATTAAACCTAAGTACCAAATTCAACATGAGCAATATGATATAGGTTTTCAATCTTTTAACAAAATTACAACTAATGCAACTATATTTTTTAATATAAAAGGTTTATCACCTGCATATTATGTTTGTGATGTTTATAAATATGAATTTACATACAACCCTAGTTATGGACCTAGTAGAAAAGTAATAGCTTCTTGGCCACTATATAGTGCTTCAAATTGTTGGGGATATTCAAACCCAGCACCATTAGAAGTTAGTGGTGATTTTATTTTTGACAAAGCTGCTCAAAGCATAAAATTTGCAGCTTATAGATATAATATTAAACATCAGGTGGGCAGTACAGGAACTATTGATGGTTGGTGGCCGCAGTCACCTAGTGATAAAACATGGATGGCTTGGACTGAATATTCAGATGATCCTCTCCTTTCAGGTATTGATAGTAAAAAATTAGAAAAAGCTGCTTTTGATGTGTATCCTAATCCTAACAATGGCAAATTTGATTTTCAATTTGAATTATTATCAAGAGAATCGGTCTCATTTAGTATTTATTCTATTGAAGGCAAGTTAGTGTATCAAACTTTACCTTTAGCCTATAGTTCAGGTAAAAACTTTATACCGATAGATGTTACTGGTTTTGCACAAGGAGTTTATATATGCAAAATGACTACTGAAAAGGGAATAGCAACTAAAAAAGTAATTTTATCTAGATGAGAAAATCACTTAAGTTATATATGCTAGTCGTTGTAAATGCATATATATTGCTTTTTAATAGTTGTAAAACAGACCCATATATACCATTAGATGGTGGAGGGGCTTGTATAGAAATGCCAAGTTCTCCTGCTGGGTTAGGGTTAGGTTGGTCAACTAGAGTATTAAATGGGTTTGTAAGATATCCAACTTTTAACCCAAATAATAGTGATGAAATTGTATTTGAAAATGGTTATATTTCTACTTATAATTGTTCAACTAATGTTCAGGACATTATTTTTAAAGAAGCAGCTGTATTCCCAGTTTGGACATTAAATAATTGGATCTATTTTACTCGGTATTTGGATGGCCAAATATGGAAAATGAGACCCAATGGAAGTAATTTGACTCAAGTAACAACAAGGAGTAATTTCCAAAATTATTATTTAGTTGCAAGTAAAGAAAATGACATGTTAATTTTTACTTCATTTTCAAAAACTGACAAAAAACGGGCATATATTTTAAATACTAAAACAGATATTATAGTTGATTCAATTATGGATATTGATGTTAATTTATGCTCATTTAATGACTCTAAACTCTGGGCGGCATTAAGTTATAATGGTTTGGTTGGAATATTTGAAGTTGATATTCATACCAAAGAACGCAAGTTTATATTTCCCAAAGATGAAATTAGAGGAATAGGTACTGTAAACGGCATTTGTAAGTATGGTGATGATATCATATATGCAGACAGAAAGGGTGTTTATAAGTATAATTTGATAAATAAGAAAATTAAGCTAATGAAACCATGTTGCGATAGTCGACTATATCTTTATCCAAATATCTCTAATAACGAATTAATAGTTTATGCGAAACATATATCTAAAGCCACTTCAGATTATACTGCTACAATAGAGTATCAAATAGTAACCACAGATTTGAATGGAATGAATGAAAAAGTAGTTCTTAAGTAGATATAAAATGTTAATAGTTCTAATGGCCCCGCTGCCGAAAGTCTTCCCTTAGGGAGACTTTCGGTTTCTCAATGAATAGTAGGGTCTTTCGACCCGAATTATATACGTATATATTGTTCAATTAATTTAATCTTTAATAAACCTTGTTCTCAACCCTCACCAAACCCCAGTCTCGTGAGCTCACACAGCAAATCTCCCGTCTTGCCTTTACTCCGCTCTCTTTTTCAATTCTTATCTTCATTCTATTTGTTACATGTTGCCTACCTATGAAACAAATATATGAATGCTTTCTTATTTCGTAAAGTTTATTTTGTGATGGTTGTATTCTAAAAAGGAATATATATACAAGACTTGAATCTTGCTTGGAGTAGGCTCATACTTCAAAGATAATATTTTAGTTTCAATGTCGGGCCGAAAGACCTGCTTCTCATATATAAACCTTAAGACTTCCTTGGGGAAGTCTTAAGGCAGCGTGGGAAAATAACAGCAAAGGATTTTATCTTCCCTTAGGTAATTAACCTTGACTTAAGGATAATTTGCCTTTGCTGTTGGTTAGGTTTATCCACAAATTAACAATCTTTTACAAAGAAAAAAGAAGCAAAAAAGAAAGATTAATTATGAATATTAAATCTTGGGATTTATTTAAATGCAAATCTAAAGGACTTAAGGTAGCGTGGGGGAAGAATTCAAACTATAAGTATTCTATTTTTTCAAAAACAACCGTTATTCCATCATCAAGATATTCTTTTATTTCACGTTTAGTGGCTGAATTAGGACTAGCCAATTGATTATTCCCAATGAGGTAACGAGTTACTTTTGTTGTTCCCTTTTCACAATCTTTTTTTGTAATGTGAACAGGTAAATCGGTAGGTTCTATTCTGTTGCTTTGTTTTGTGAGTTCATGAGCAATGCTATCTATTCCTAATGCCCTTCTAAAAGCCCATTGTTTTGCTCTACTTTCTGGCAAATCATAATCTTCAGGATTCTCAAACAAAGTAATTCTTCTAAGGCCATTGTCAAAAACTTTATGCTCGAAGCAATAATTAAAATCATCCCATAATGGCTTTGGTATATACTTATAATAAATTGGTGAAAAATACATTTGCCAACAACTACCAAACCATAATTTTTCATCATAATCCATTTGGTGACTATGCCCAGGTAAACTTTCAATACTTATAAATTCTTTGGTTATCATATCACTTCCTGGGCCTCCTGAATATCTTGGATTCGGTATAATTTGGGCATAGGAAGGTATCGGAAGATCGTACAATTTCCAATATTTTATCTCATCTGAGTTTTGCAGTCCTTTGTCAATATCTTCACAAATTTGCCCCCCGATAATTAAATCTAAATATTTTTTTTTCACTTCATTTGAAATCAAAACAACTTTATCAAAATCAATTTCCACACCATATATTCTAGGTAGTGAATTATTTATATTTTGAATAACCAATTGGCTACCTTCACTTAGATTAAATTCTATTTGGTCTGTTTCAACATAATAAACTTCTTTTTTATTGGTTCTCTTCATTATACAATCCCTATCGTACTGAATAGATTTAATTTTGAATGTTTCCAAAACATAAGTAGTTATTTCATTTCTAAAAGAAAAATCTTTAAATAATATTGATAGCGAATATTCCATAAATTTAAAATTCTGTTATTCTAATTGTTACATTTCCTAAATTCTTTTGAATTTTTATTATTTCCTTACTAATATTGACCATATTAGCATCCCATTCTCCCTTTTTTACTACAAAATCAAGGACACGATTTTTACCCATATGAGAAGGATCTAAGGTAGCTTTAGAGAGTTTATTTGCATGTTGTTTTATCTTTTTAGTAATTCCATCTAATGTTTTTTCAGTTGATATTTTGGGTTGATAAGTTTTTAGGGATACAACCTCATCAGCATTTCCAAACACACCATCGAAATCAAGGTCTTTGTAATTAGGAGTAACATCATTAAGGTTAGTATGGTTCATATACTTATCTTTCCATTTTGCAAATATAGCTTCTATTAAGTCACCACGCTTCAATTGACCTGTTAATGTCGCATCTGTCATTTCCCAAATAATCTTCCTATTTTCCTCTAACAACAAATTATCAAGATTGTCATCTACCCGCTGCCGAAAGTCTTCCCTTAGGGAGACTTTCGGTTTCTCAATGAATAGTAGGGTCTTTCGACCCGGATTATATACGTATTTATTATTCAATTAATTTAATCTTTAATAAACCTTGTTCTCCTATGTAATCTTTTGCACTGCTATATTGATAGTGCCATGGTTCTTCTGCTATACCTGCTCTAACCGGATTCATATGTATATAGTCTAATTTTTGTTGCATCACCTCATTACTCAACAAATATATTGGATGATTGTCTTGTTGCCAAAACTGATACTTAACATTATTGCTATTCTCTTTACCAGCCTTTGAGAATATCCATAACATCCAATTTCTTCGACTCTCAGGTTCTTCTCTAATAGATTGAAGTATTATACCTGATGTATACTTTTTGAAATCTCTAATGGTGCCAGATAAATCTCCTTTTTTCGAGCGAACTATTAAATGAATATGATTACTCATCAGCACCCAACCATATATCTCAAGTTCCTTTGTTTCGATACAATGACGAAGACTTTCAATAATAATATCGCGGTATCTTTTTCTTGTGAACACATCTACCCATTCTACGATTGAAAATGTAATATAATATATGCCGTGTTGGTCATTTATACGATAATTCGAACTCATACTTCAAAGATAATATTTTTGTTTCAATGTCGGGTCGAAAGACCCTGCTTCTCATATATAAACCTTAAGTCTCCCTAAGGGAAGACTTAAGGCAGCGAGGTGGTGCTATATCAAATCCACCTCCTGTATATATAAGTCCGTTAAGAGTGAATGGTGAAATAGAACCATTGTTATCTCCTATATGTAGGGTTAACCATTTATATTTTGGGTTAATAGAAGTGCGGTTAATTTTGAAGGGATTTTGATAACCATAGGTAGCTTTTAAATTTGTATAGGTAAAATTAAATGGAATAGACCAACTCATAAATTGGATATTCATATTCCCATTAAATATATATGAAAAGGGTTGCCTAACTATTCATTTATCATTACTATAGTTAAAAGATGATGATGCATTTACCCCTCCATTTAGCTTAAAATATTTACCTTTATAATGAAGTAACTCCCCAAGGTCAAGACCCTGAGAAAATACTTTAAATTTTGTAGAAATAAGTATTATTAAAACCAATGTAATATACTTAAAACTCAAAATGATGATAAATGTAATTTTTTAAACATATATAATTTAATTATCACAACGATAACAAAAAAATATGACAATAAAATTACTTAATCTAATTTTATAGTATTTTATTTATAACATTCTGGTTTTGAAAAATATAAATTACTTCTATTTTCAGTTTGCATTTGATTTATTAAAAAATAAAATTAAAATAAACATTAAAAATGCTTGATTAACAAAAATATACGTATGTAAGACTTTTCAAAAAACTTCTCAAAGATTTAATTAATTTGTTTTTTATAATTAGATTCTTAATCAACTAATGTTTTTGTTTTAGTTTAATTCTTGTATATTAATTTTACCATATACTTAAATGAATTATATTAACTTTCAATCTACACATCTATAATATATAATTTATCCAGCTCTCTAAAACATATTAACTTCTTACTATATATATAAGTATACATCTAGTCCATTATTCCACAATATAAATCAAGACCTCTAGTTTCATAATGAAATGCAGAAATCACTTAATGCAGATTGGGGGCTTATTCTTCATCAATTTTTAATTATCTTTGAATCTCGATATAGACTCTAAAACAGTTTACACAATTTAGTTTACACTCTCTGTAAGTTTCAACCCCCATTATCAAAAGCAGCAATCTGGCTGTACAAATCTCCCCACTGGCTGTATAACGCAGCATTTTGCCTGTGCAACGCTCCCCGATGCCTGTGCAAAGCTCCCCATTGGCTGTATAAATCTCCCCGTTGGCTGTGCAAAGCAGCATTTTGCCTGTATAAAGCTCCCCGAAGGCTGTGCAAAGCTCCCCATTGCCTGTGCAAAGCTCCCTGATGGCTGTGCAAAGCAGCATTTTGCCTGTATAAAGCTCCTCAATGGCTGTGTAAAGCTCCCCAGTGCCTGTGCAAAGCTCCCCAATGACTGTGTAACGGAGCATTTTGCCTGTAAAACGCCTCCCAACTGCTATAAAAATCTTATTTTCATTTATTTATCAAAAAACTCCAAGAATGTTTGACCAAAACTTTAAAGTCAGTCAACGTCGAAAGCAAGGTGTTAATTCATTTCAAAGCATTCCTGAGGTTTGAATAAATGCTTTGATGTCTAAAGAGTTTAGATTTACATAAGTGTATTACTATATCTTCAAAGTCAGTCAATGACGAAAGCAAGGTGTTAATTCATTTCAAAGCATTCCTGAGGTTTGAATAAATGCTTTGATGTCTAGGCGGCTGTCATAAAAGGATTTAGATTTACATAAGTGTATTACTATATCTTTAAAGTCAGTCAACGACGACGACAGCAAGGTGTTAATTCATTTCAATCATTCCTGAGGTTTGAATAAATGCTTTGATGTCTAGGCGGCTGTCATAAAAGGATTGGGAGTATACGCTTAGTATATGACCAAGACTTTTAGGGCAGACAACGACGACAGCAAGGTATTTATTCGAGCCTAAAGTAAAAGGGTTGGGAGTATACGCTTAGTATATGACCAAGACTTTTAGGGCAGGCAACGACGACAGCAAGGTATTTATTCGAGCCTAAAGTAAAAGGGTTGGGAGTATACGCTTAGTATATGACCAAGACTTTTAGGGCTGAGAACGACGACAGTGAAGCGTTTATTCAAGCCTCTTTTGGGGATTGCTTCGCGATCCCTAGGGGGGAGGCTTCAAGATTAAAAGCCTAAGTCTCTTTCAGAGCCTTAAGGGCTTTTTTGTTTTTTCGCTACGCTTGAAAGCAGAGCTTTCAGACTTGCTCAAAAACAAAAAAGCCCTACGCAACGCGTGGGCTTTTAATCTTGGCGGAGAGAGAGGATTATGAACCATAACCACTAAACTCCTGTATATCAAGTATTTTACTTCTCTATTTCTCTTTGGAAACCCCCTTAGAAACCAAGCAGCCAAAAGGAGGGCTTGATTGTCTAGTTTGAGTTTCCTTAGGTTTCACAAAGATAATGAACCTAAGAAAATATCAAAACGATTTTCTTTCTTTTTCAATTTCCCTGGATTGCATTTTCATTTTTGAAATAAATGTCATTCATCATTTTGTTGATCGCACCAAAATGATCGTTTTGATTTTCTGTTTTTGACAAAAATCATCAATCTTTTAAAAAACGCCGCAAACCCTTGCAAATAGGCAGTTTTCTAAAATCATATCTAGGTTGGCAAATGGCAAGGTATATATATATATCCTTGCCAATTGCCAAGTGGGTGATTTTACCATTTTGAC
>CANHGM010000054.1 GCA_947460345.1 Bacteroidota bacterium
CCAACGCGTCTTGCTGAACTTGTTTCAGCATCTCTGTTTAATAGAATTGCTTATTTGATATAGAGACCCTGAAATAAATTCAGGGTGACAGCTTCCGTTAAAAGTGTCAGACTAGCGGCACATATACACCCCCTCCAACGCGTCTTGCTGAACTTGTTTCAGCATCTGTGTTATATATTTTTTATAGTTCTATTCAACCACCACCTTCTTATACACTTCATTCACTTTCAATATATATACTCCTTTGGCTAAGGATGATAAATTGAGTTGAGTAGTGGTTTTGTTGTTGGTTGGTGCAATAGGTATCTGCTTGCCAGTGAGGTCTTGCAGAGTGATGGTTTTGATAGGTGCTGTTGTTTCTATACATAGGATGTTTTGTGTGGGGTTGGGGTATATATAAATAGTGCTGTTTGCGTAGAGCGTTTCTATACCATTATATACTTTTACGCTATTGGTTTTGGTTTGACATCCGTTGGTGTCTGTGATAGTTGCGGTATAGTTGCCATTGGTGGGGTTTGTTATACTTCTTTGGGTATTGCCTGCAAATGTCAAACTATCTCTTAACCATAGGTAACCTGAAATGGTTCTGTTGGTTTGTATATATAAACTATCATTAGTTTTGATGATAGTGGCATTAAATGGAGCTAAAACTGTGGCTGTGGTGTTAGCAGTTTTGCTGGTGCAATTGTAGCTGTTCCAAACCGTGGCTGAGTAGTTGCCTTGTTTTTTGATAAAGATGCTTGAGGTGGTATCTCCGGTATTCCATAGATACTTGGTATTATTGGCTATGGTAAGTTTCACCGAATCGTTATAGCAAATATATACTTTACCTGAAGGAGTGATGGTGGTGTTAGGTAATGGGTATACGCTGATATAGTTTTGTTGGGGAAGGCTGTCTATACATCCTTGGTTCGATTCTACTACTAAGGTTATATGATAGCTTCCTGTGTCTGATAAAGTTTGGTTCAGCAGGTTGGTATTGGTAGTGGCTTGGGTATAGGTATTGCCATTGGGTGGGGTTATTCTCCAATATCTATAGTTCACAATACTATCAAAGCCTGAGGTATCTATAAAGGTGAAGGTACTACTTCCACAACTGGCTTTGTTGTTAGTAGTGAACAAGGCTTGGGGTTTTGCACTGATGTATACAGGGTAGGTTATTGTTTGGCTATCTAGGCAGTGGGTGTTCCATGCCTTGCAACTGATTGTATAGTTGCCATTTTGGGTATAGGTATGTTGTAATGTATTGCTATCTAATATAGCTGTACTCCCTTTAATGAGCAGGGTATCTGTGCCATCTCCCCATGAGAGTTTGAGGGTATCGGTGTAGTTAAAGTTGAGGTTGGCATCTATAGTTTGGTAGCCACAGTAGATATTTTTATTAGTGGTAAATTTTAAGTTGGGTTTAAACTGTATAGTGATGCTATCTCCTACCCATTGTTTATAACCACATGGGCCAAGGCCGCAGGCTAGCCTCACATAGTAACTTCCTTCTTGTTTGTATTGATGGGTAATGCCTTGCCATTGTTTGTTGCCTAAGCTATCTCGTATATAGAATTCTTGGGAACTGTCTCCATCACCAAAATACCACCATGCAGAGTGAAAGCTGCTGTCTGCATCCATGCGGAAGCGGACTGTGTCTGTGCCACAGCCATCTGCTCCGGTGACTGTGAAATGGTTGTTGATGCGTTTGATGGGGAAAAACATAGCAGGAAAGAAGCGAGCACTAATTAGGTTTGGCCAAAAACAAGCTTTCTCGCTTTGTACATTACAGCCAATACCTTTTACATCTGGGTAAGCGATATAACTTAAACAGTGACTAGAAGAGCCTGAGTCTGTTTCCCAAAAATAGATGCGATTGTCTGGAGCTGTTTGTAAACTATATGACTTACCTCCATTATTACTAGTTATACTTCTGCTATAAATTAGCTGTCTAGTATTGTATGGAACACTATTATATGTTTCGAATTGACGGATAATTACATCCCCATATATCATATAATGATAAATAAAGCTATCATTAGGGGAAAAACAATAAGTATAGGATTGAGCGGATGGACCGCCAGCTATATTATATAATACCCTACCATTTGAACACTTTCCTGTTTTGGCATCAAAATTATATACATATGTCCTGTCACTAGAGGGAAGCGGAGCCTGCCCATATGTTGATGTTGAAATTACAAATTTACCGTTATTTGAGAAACGCAAAAATCCTACATAATTTTTTGCACCATACATGTTACTTATTATAGGTACTGAGTCAATACCTTTATTGGTTACTAAATAAGCTTTTACTGAATCAGGATTAGTTTTAACTAATAGCCAATAATCTGTATCGTTGGCATGTTTTACAAATCCTGCGGCAAAAGCATTGGTATCTATTAACTGATGGAGAATTGTATCACATGCCCCTCGCCCGCTATCAAGCCTCATATCAATTGTAATATAATATGGAAAAACCACATTATAAACTTGCCTAAAATAATAAAATGCAGAATCGTCTCCAGGCTTAGGTATTAATAAGTTAAAATCTCCAGTGTATTTTGGGTTATTTTTAATTAATTGACCACTGGAATTGTATATATTCATATTGTGTGCATAAATCTGTAATTTACCTTCACAATCTGAAACTGATTGTGAATAACCTCCACCTCCTGATTTTACAAAAATAGTTGGTGGATTTGTGTTAAAATTAATACCTGTAGTACTTGCTAACACCCAATTATTACCTCTTTGTGCTCTCAAAAAATTTGAACAGAATAAAAACAGCCCTAATAATAGGGAAAATATACTATTTTTCATAAATTTAACGAATGATGATTACTTTAAAGCTATATTTTTTGAATGAATTTATATCTTGTATATTTATAATATATAAGCCTTGAGAAAAATCTGATGTAGATATATAAGTGTTTATATTCTGACCCATTTGACTATATTTTTTTTGCCCAAGTATATCATATATCTCAATTTTATATAAACTTAAATCGTATTCCTCTCGTTCTATAGTTAGCTCATTTACAGCAGGATTGGGATAAATTTTCATATTAACTAATGATATATTTTTATCCCAAGACTTATCTTCATTCTTAACATTATATAAACCTCCATTGCAAAAGAAATCTACAGCCTGATTTATAGACGGAAAATTAACTTTAAATTGTGCTCGGTTGGTAGCATCATTTATTGGATTATTATT
This sequence comes from Bacteroidota bacterium, assembly GCA_947460345.1. GTDB lineage: Bacteria > Bacteroidota > Bacteroidia > UKL13-3 > UKL13-3 > CANHGM01. The sequence goes on from CANHGM010000054.1 coordinate 3,203, forward strand.
TAAAACAAAAGAATCTATTAACGGTTTTAATTGTCTGAATGATATTAAAGTATCCATATATAATTGAATACTATCTGCTTGATTCCACCAAACCAAATCAGCAAATACACTACTACTCCCATTTAAGCATGCATGATTTGCAAAACTATCACAAAATCTATTGCTCCAATCTTCAAAATTCCCTCCACTGCCTCCTGAAGCAGAACCTTGGTCTACTATTGGCCCTGTTCCTATAATACCATAATCACAGTTCAATATTTGATTACAGTATATTTTTAAATCTCTATCATTGATATAATTATTTGTGGTAACATTTCCTACTGGAAATTCATTTGAAGCTGAACTTACGCCAATAGTGCAAGAATTAATCTTATTGCCTTTTATATAACTTAATGGTGAAAATGGAACTCCTGAACCATTATCATAAAACTCAATACCCTTCGCGAAATTATTCACTTCATTGTTGCTTACAATTGCATCAAAACCTGAACTAAGTCGAATGCCGCCGCCGTTATGAAAAATTATGTTTCTATTTATTTTTTGATTATCAATATAAACATGTGTAAAGTTTTTTATATCTATTGCTTGTTCAATGTCTCCTATAAATTCAGATTCTCCTGTTCCATCTATGTATACATAATGTGGCTCTTTAAAATAAACACCATTGTAAAAATCGCCATAAAATTTACAATCTGAAATTTTAAAACCGTATAAATTTGAGGTATTTAAACTTGATTGTACACTTTCAATTTGAATTGCATTTTCAGATTGAAATCCATTATTATTATAACATTCAAATGTATCATTCAATAATCTAACAATAGATACATAATCTCCATATATATGTTTTTGTTTACTTGGGTTATAATATGAAGGCATAGTATCATTATAACAAAATGTCTGCGGTGCTTCCATTAAGTATGTAAATCTACTACTATCTATATATCCATTCATTTCCCAACAAAAATACATTCTTATGTGATTGAAGTTATTTTCAAAAAGACATTTATTTATATACAAATAACCATGTAAAACTGCATTTACTCCAATTAGAGCGCCATAAAGTTCTGAATTATTCATAGTTAATGCACCGTTCTGGGGCACAAATGCACCGCTATCAAACTTTTGTCCATATACTTTTATTCCTTGCCAATTGTTACATGAGGAAAGAGTTGTATTATTAATAGTTAAAATACCTCCAACTGCGGAGGTGTCTGCTCTATCAGCAGAATCAACAATTATCTCTGAACAACTCTCTGCTTCAATTCTTGCTTGGTCTATGTTAACTATTGCATTTTGAGGTACCTTTATTGTACCAACTATATATATTTCACCATTTAAAACAGTGGTACCTGTTGGAAATGTATAATTATTTAAAACTAGTGCAGTAGAAGTTGAGCAATTATATACAATTGTGTTAGATTGACTATTTCCACAAATAGAAGTTGCCCTTAATTGATAACCACCTGGAATTTTTGCATTAAATGTACTATCTGTTGCTCTAGGGATAATATGACCATTCCTATACCATTGATATTGTGTATATGAATTGTGATTTGAATATGGATTGGCCGATAATATAGCAGGTAAAGTTATTGTATTGCCAACGATGGTTAAGTTAAGTTCGTATACTACTGTTATTACTGCGGAGGTACAGGTACTTTGAGTAAACACATCAGTACATATATAATAATAATGTTTGGCTTGTGAATTACTATTTGTGCTTGGCAATACATTGATGGTGTTTGCTGCTGCTCCTCCATATAGAATGGTAGCATTGTTTCCTAAACTATCACAACTATACCATGTAACATCATATCCAGCTGAAGGTGTCTTGGTAAGTGAGTATATGGTATCACAAGTATAATGCACTATTCTAGTAGTATTGCATTGTACATTATTTGGAGCATATGTAAGGGTATTTGAAGTTCTAAAACCACAGGTGGGTGAAGTAGCTGTCACAAAATAATTACCTGATTTTGTAACTGTATATGTATTGCTATTGGCTCCTGTGATAATACCGTTTTGGTCATACCATTGCAGACTTGTATAACCTATTAAACTTGATGATGATTGTATACTTAAAGTAGGTGGTGTACTAGCATTTGCTGTTATGAGTAGTTGGGGTTCAAACTCTAATGTTATCAATGCTGAAGTACATGTGGCATTTGAATAAATATCTGTACAAACATAGTAATAATAGTTTACTGAATTGCTAGACGGTACTGATGTATAAACTGTTAATGAGTTTGAGGCTACACCTCCTTTTAAAATACTAGCATTTGCACCCATTGCATCACAACTATACCATGTAACATCATAACCTACAGCTGGATTAAAACTCAAAACATAACTGGTATCGCAACTTAAATATACTGGTGTATTTTGACTACATTGATTATTAGGTGCATGATAAGAAATGCTATTAGATGTACGATTGCCACAAGTTGATGAGGCATCTAATGAATATAAACCCGAAGTTGATGTGGTGTAAGTGTTTGAATTGGCATTGGCAATAGGTTGACCATTTTTATTCCATTGAAAATTGCTATAAGTTACAAATGTAGAATAATATTGTGCTGAAAAGGTAGCAGGTGTTGCATTATTGCTTTGTATATCGAAAGTGTTATCAAAGGTTAACAATATAACTCCTGAGGTGCACGAAATGGCCTGTGTGACTGTATCTACTGCTTTATATACAAAATACAAAGTATTATTCGTTAAACTATTGACCACATAACTACTTTGTGGAGTCATGCTTAGTTGTTGTTGATTGTTTGAACTAGCGTCGCAACTATACCAAAAATAATCGTAACCGGGTAAAGTAGCAGCGTATAATGTATAAGTAGTATCACATGTTTCAAATGTTGCTGGATTAGAATTACACTGCCCTTGTGTTTTGAGTTGAGAAAATAAACTTATCATGAAAATCAATATAAATTTAAATGTCGCTATAGTGTTAGTGTGCGAATGTGTCAGATTTTTATTTTTGCTGAATTTTGAGGCGTATATATTTTTTTTCATTTAAGTTTTGTTTACATCAAATATCACTTAAATATTTGAAAAACAAAAGAAAAAAAATAAGGATTTGCGAAAAATGAGTATATATACTTAGATTTTTTTTAGAGACCCTGAAATAAATTCAGGGTGACAATCTAACGCAACATATACACTCCCTCCAACGCGTCTTGCTGAACTTGTTTCAGCATCTGTGTTCTAGTAGAATTAAATTATGATTATATAAGAGACCCTGAAACAAGTTCAGGGAGACGGACTATCGGAACATATATTTTGTTGTTTTATTCTACCACCACCTTCTTATACACTTCATTCACTTTTAATATATATACTCCTTTTGCTAAGGATGATAAATTGAGTTGTGTAGTGGTTTTGTTATTGGTTGGTGCAATCGGTATTTGCTTACCTGAGAGGTCTTGCAGGGTGATGGTTTTAATGGGTGCTGTTGTTTCTATATATAAGATGTTTTGTGTCGGGTTGGGATATAAATATATTGGGGTATTGTATTCCGTTTCTATTAAACCTAAATTGATGCTTAAGGTATCACTCATCATGGTGCAATTGTTTTGGTCTTTGGCTGTGCAACTATAACTTGCTGCTGTTTTTATGCTTAGCCATGAGCTGGTATCATTGGGTAGTTTGTTGCCATTCATATACCATTGGTAGTTTTTGTACAAAGGAGATACCTTGATGCTATCTGTAGCATATGCAAGTACTTTTAAGCTTTTAACATTATAATTTTTTAAAGTAAGCGTATCTGTTTGGCTGCATGCTCCACGTGTGGCTGTTAGTATATACAAACCTGCTTGAGTAAGGTAGGTAAAAGTATCTGTACTGCCAGTACTCCATGAAAACGTACTCCCTTGGTAACCATTACCACTAATATTGGCTAAGACCGAATCATTAGGGCAGGCTATATAACTTTTATACAAAGAATAGGTTATGGGTTTATCTCTGGTAATATTGATACTATCTGCTACATGACAAAAACCATTATTGGCTTTGCATATATACAAGCCTGCTTTGGTAGTGTTGATGTTTGTATTGGTGTCTTTGTTGTTCCATTGGTATTTATAGCCTGCAAGGGTTTGAGCTTGCAAAGTTATAGGTTGACCATAATCACAAATTGCTGTATCATTGCCATAAAGTAATATGGGGCTCTGTATCACATTTACTTGGGTGTATACAGTATCTATCCCACATGGGTTTTTTATGTACACAGTTACATTGTAGTTGCCTGTTTGTTTGTATATATGTTTAGCCACCACACCACTATCATGGGTTATAGCTGTATCTCCATCGCCAAAGTGCCAGCGGTATATACCCGGTGAGCAAGTTTTAAGCGTGATAAAAGCAGTGTCATTGGTACAAGCTAATTTGCTGGTGAGGCTGTTTCGCTTCATGCCTTTAGGTATTAAACTCCATGAAGGTGGATGACCAATAGGGTCGTAAGTAACAATATTTAGAACATTGGGATTTCGATAAAAACCCATAGAATCATACTCAAAAGCTGAAGTATCTTCATTGGGATAGTTGATAGTTCCCCAATGTTTATCTTCATTTTGTATAAGTAACCTACAATCTGGTAACAATTGGATGGCTTGATTAAAGTTGTTATTTTTGGCTATTTTATACCTTATCTGAGTATTTTCCATAGCAGAGTCTGTTTGTTGGGTCAAATCATATATATGAAGTGTATTTTTGCTTTGAACCAACTCTAATACATATAGTTTTTTACCATTGGGAGATAAATCAAACACTCCATCTATATTCACCATTCTAGAATTAGTGAGTTCTCCTGTGCTGTCGTTAAAGTCCATCACTTCTGTTAATCCTGTTTCTAATACTGATGTGACAATGGTTTTTCCATCAACTGAGGCCTTCATCAAACCTTGATAATCGTATTTATTTGAAGTAAACTGATATTTTGAAGTAGAAGAATATATATAATTTACAGTATCAATTCCTTGTGAAGTAATTAAGTATGATAAATAATCTATGGTATTAAATCTTTTCACCACCAACCAATAATCTCTACCATTGCGGTGTTTCATTAGCACCCCACAGGGAATGATGTTGGTATTAAATAACTTGTATTTTTCTATACAGCCACCTCTACCACTATCTAACTTTTGATTGATAGTGAACATTTGCAAGGCATATTTAACATTAATTCCCCATTTGCTATAATAGCACCCTTGGTTAAAACTAAAATAATAAACTAAGCTATCATTTTGAGGGACAGGAGCTAACATTCCTAGATTTGCACATTGATTATGATAAAACTCACTTGAATCCAAATTATTATACAACATTTGATGGTTCTTATTCCAAACCCTATACATGTCTGCATAAAAACGTACATTACCAAAAGAGTCAGAAAGTACTGTTTGAGCTGTAGATGCATCTTTATTTGCCCTCGGTGCTACTCTTATATCCCAAAATTGCACATTGCTATCTATTTTAGTATAAGGATAAGAACCAAAATCAATTTTGTATCCATGATATTTATACTTACTATTATTGGGATTTTCAGCCATAAAGAAAAAGTCTTTATTATA
>CANHGM010000055.1 GCA_947460345.1 Bacteroidota bacterium
CATTTGCTCATCTGTAGCTTGCTAATTCATTCGTGCATTCATGTTATTTATTAATTCTTCATTCGTGCATTCGTGGCAAATCCTTTTCTATCATTTGCTCATCTGTAGCTTGCTAATTCATTCGTGCATTCATGTTATTTATTAATTCTTCATTCGTGCATTCGTGGCAAATCCTTTTCTATCATTTGCTCATCTGTAGCTTGCTAATTCATTCGTGCATTCATGGCAAACATCCCCTTTCGAACATTCTTCACATTTCAAACAAATATGATTTTTATTAGGTATTAAATATATATCCATCTTTACATTTGTCCCAATTTACTAACCCATAAAAATTATGAATATTTTAGAACAAAGCATTTATAACCTTATTGTTGAAACCAGCACCAACCTTCCTGATGATGTTAGAAAGTCTATGCTTAAAGCACATAACAGCGAAATAAAAGGAACCAAAGCAGGTTTAGCCTTAGACACTATCGTCGAAAATATAAACATGGCTTGCGACCTTCAAGGTCCCATTTGTCAAGACACGGGGATGCCTACTTTCGAAATTAAAACTCCTGTTAATTATAACCAATTGGCATTAAAAGAAGTGATTACAGACATGGTGGCATTGGCTACCAAAAACGGGAAACTTCGTACCAATTCTGTAGACCCAATTGATGGTTTTAATACTGGCACCAACTTAGGACCTGGTACTCCGGTTATACATTTCCACCAACACCATAAAGATTATGTAGATGTGAGGTTAATATTGAAAGGAGGCGGATGCGAAAACAAAAATATACAATATTCGTTGCCATGTGAATTAGAGCATTTAGGCAAAGCAGGCAGAGACATTGATGGTATTAGAAAATGTATTATGCATAGCGTTTGGCAAGCTCAAGGACAAGGTTGTTCTGCAGGTTTTATAGGTGTGGGTATCGGTGGCGACAGAACCAGTGGATATGCACTAGCCAAAGAACAATTATTTAGAAGAACTGACGATATAAATCCGGATCCAGTATTAGGGAAGTTAGAAGATTATGTAATGGAGAATGCAGATAAATTAGGTATTGGCACCATGGGATTTGGAGGCAACGTGACTTTGTTAGGTTGTAAAATTGGCAAGAACAACAGACTGCCAGCTTCGTTCTTTGTGAGTGTTGCTTATAACTGTTGGGCGTATAGAAGATTGGGGGTAAAAATCGATGCGGTTACAGGCAGTATCATGGAGTGGTTATATAGAGATGCAGAAAAGCCTGCCGAATTTAAGACAAATGAAGCGTCGACAGATGGCAATCAAGTTAAGGTACATAAATTAACTTCACCTATATCTGAAACACAAATCAGAGAGATAAAAGCAGGCGATGTAGTGGAGTTAAATGGAATTATATTTACTGGCAGAGATGCCATGCACCACCATATGTTAGACCATGATGCACCATTTGATTTAAATGGAGGGGTTATCTATCACTGCGGGCCCGTAATCAATAAAAATACTGAAGGAAAATGGAAAATAACTGCAGCTGGACCAACGACTAGTATTAGAGAAGAACCTTATCAAGGTACTATATTAAAAAAGACAGGAGCCAGAGTGGTAATGGGCAAAGGGGGCATGGGACCAAAAACATTGCAAGCACTGCAAGAGCACGGCGGTATATATTTAAACGCCATAGGTGGGGCCGCACAATACTATGCTAGATGTATCAAAGAGGTAGTTGATGGAGGTTGCCTAGAGTTTGGAACACCAGAGGCTATGTGGAAATTGCAAGTAGAAGGCTTTAGGGCTATATGCACTATGGACAGTTATGGTAATTCTTTACACAAAGATGTTCAAGAATCATCAGGTAAAGAACTATCTACTTTCGCTGAAAAGGTCTACTAACGGGTGATATATATGTGTGTGTATACATAATGTAATCTGCCATAAAACCCCGAAGGGGTGACATTACTCTAACAAAAAAACAACTCTGCCATAAAACCCCGAAGGGGTGAAATGATTATTATGTCAAGCACATACTCACAAATATATATCCAAGTAGTCTTTGCTGTAAAAGGCAGAGAAAATCTAATCCAAAAAACTTGGAAAGATGAACTTTTTAAATATATATCAGGAATTATCACATCAAAAAACCACAAAGCAATAATTGTTAATGGGGTATCAGACCATGTTCATTGTTTTATCGGATTAAAACCCAATATGGCTATTTCTGATTTGGTAAGAGATATTAAAAACAACTCTTCAAAGTTTATTAACGAGAAGAAATTTATACAAGGTAAATTTCAATGGCAAGAAGGATATGGTGTTTTTTCATATGCACATTCACAAATTGAAAACGTGTATAATTATATATTAAACCAAGAGAGTCATCATCAAAAGAAAACATTTAAGAAAGAGTATATTGAATTTTTAAACGAGTTCGAAATTGATTATAAACAAGAGTACTTATTTGATTGGATGGAATAATGTCACCCTTGCAGGGTTCATATTTAGGTATTTATTTTTCCTTTAAAACAATTTCATCCCTTCGGGATTTTTATTTGCATAAACAAGAAGTAACATTTTAAAGATCCGCATACTTTGTTAGACTAATTTATCTCAATTGTTACTATGACTATATAATACACATACAAAAAACATCTCTGCCACAAAACCCCCAAGGGGTGAAATGATTATACAAAAAAAGATAATCTACCAAAGAACCCCGAAGGGGTGAAATGATTATACAAAAAAAGATAATCTACCAAAGAACCCCGAAGGGGTGAAATGATTATACAAAAACAATCTTTTTCATTTATTTGTTAGATATATAAAACCAACTCAAAAAATTAATCGTATATAGAGTTATGAAAAGCCTTCCTATCTTATTTTTGATGATTCTTATACTTAACAGTTGTAGCTACTCTCAAAACAAACCCAACACCACCATGAACGATTCACTCAAAAAAACAAACCCCATATATAGCAACGTAGATAGTGCCCCTGTAAAGATGAGCGAAGAAGAGTGGAAAAAACACTTAACTCCTGAGCAGTATCGTGTATCAAGACAAAAAGGCACCGAACGACCATGGACCAGTATATATGAAAAATCTACAGACATTGGTACTTTTTATTGTGCTGCTTGTGGCAACCCTTTGTTTAAGAGCGATGCGAAGTTTGAAAGTGGTTGTGGATGGCCAAGTTTTTACGAACCTATCTCAACTACCAGTATCAAAAAAAATGTAGACAATTCACATGGCATGATTAGAACAGAAGTGGTTTGTGGAAGATGCGATGGGCATTTAGGTCATGTGTTTGACGACGGACCTCCTCCAACTGGATTAAGATTTTGTATTAATGGGGTAGTACTCGATTTCGAAAAAGCAAAAGCTGCTGAAAAGAATTACGAAAATAAAAAGTAGTTATAAAATTCGGAGTTATATATAAATTAAAAAATCAAAATTATATATCCCAACACTAATCATGCAGCTAGGTCCAAGGCCTTAACAACCGATGCAATGAAATGTAAGGAAAGGGCATCTGATTTTTTTTGCTCACAGATAATACAGATGAACATAAATGTACTTTATTGTTTCCACAGCCTCATTACACAGCTACGCCTAAAGCCCCAATAACCACTGCAGCTAAATGTAAGGGACGGGCATTGGAATCATTTCGCAGAAAAACAAGAAACAGTTTTGTGCGAGGGCCTGCAGCTAGAACGAGCAGTTTGCCTTCACTAACCCTTACTTGAGCCAACCAACATGTGCAAACCTTAGCCGTTCGTGCTAAAAACTGTTTCGTAGTTTTTCAAGAGAGGATTCCACAGCCCTAGTTCGCGATAGCTATCGGAATTTTGCTCAACTTTTTTGGCAATGAAAAAAGTGGAAAACATAATATATTTAAAATGCATTTCTTAAGTTTTAAAATTAAAATTTCTAATATTTTTAAATAAGTAGCTCATTTTAATCTAATTTATTTTATGCATTAAATTTCTAAACTACATTTCAAACTATAAAAACTTATACATTTAGTGAATTAATCATATCCTATAATTTATATAGTTTTAAACAAAGTTTATATTAATTTATTAATTATAATTAACTTCAATAAGAAGCACTACCGAGCTATTTCAACACTCAAACTACTCCCCCTCACACACTTTCTTTATCTCCACTAAAATCGGATTCCAGCCATCTCCGTTATTCGACACATCCTTATAACGCTTCTCCCCTTATGCTGCATCCTCAAAACTATCTTGTATCACAGTGAGTATGTTTGTTTCACCATCTTATGCTAAGGTATAGGTAACTTTCAAATAGTTTTCAGGAATGTCTTCCCACTTGCTATTTGGGTCTATCACACTGTATTTAAGCAATTGGTTAGGTTTTATGTCTAATATATATCCTTTCACAAATACTATATCTTTACCTTCATAGTGACCTTGCCACAACAAAGAACTTCCCACCTTCCAATCAGAAATGGTCTCACAACCAATTATATATTTTTTAGTTTGAGCGGGGTTTACCAAAGCATCCCACACAATTTCTTTAGAGGCATGTATAGTAATGCTATTCTCTACTTTCAATTTATCTGACATATATATAATTTTAAGCTGCGTCTGATTTCAAAAACTTCAAATGCTCTACTTTTTCTTTGGCATAGTCTAAAGTGATGGTAAGCTTCTTCACTTGTTCTATAGATGGCAGTTCAAACATATAATCGGTCATGATGCTTTCACATATACTTCTAAGGCCTCTAGCTCCTAGTTTATATTCATTGGCTTTGTCCACTATAAAGTCTATTACATCGTTGTCAAACTCAAGTGTTTTGCCTTCCATATCCATCAACTTCTTATATTGTTTTACCAAAGCATTTTTAGGCTCCAATAAAATTCGTTTTAAGGTTTCTTTGTCTAGAGGATTTAAGTTGGTAAGAACGGGCAATCTACCAATAATCTCAGGTATCAAACCATAATGACGCAAATCTGCAGGCGACACATAATTCAAGAAATGTTCTTTAACCGGCTCAGGACCTTCGGTTTTGGTTTTATAACCGATGCTGCTGCTGGTTACGCGTCTTTCTATAATTCTGTCTATACCTTCAAAAGCACCTCCGCATATAAAGAGAATATTTTCGGTGTTTACTTGCAAGAACTTTTGGTCGGGATGTTTTCTACCACCTTGAGGAGGAGCATTTACGATGGTTCCTTCTAATATTTTAAGCAAGGCTTGTTGCACACCCTCACCACTCACATCTCTGGTGATGCTAGGATTATCGCTTTTTCTACTGATTTTATCAATCTCGTCTATATATACAATACCCATTTCAGCAGCGGTGGTATCATAGTCGCAGTTTTGAAGCAATTTAGTGATAATGCCTTCAACGTCTTCACCCACATAACCTGCTTCTGTCAGCACGGTAGCATCAGCAATTGCAAAAGGTACATTCAATATTTTAGCTAAAGTTTTGGCTAAAAGGGTTTTTCCGGTACCGGTCTCTCCCACCATCAATATATTAGATTTTTCTATTTCTACATCACCGGGTTTTTGCTTGTACGACAAACGTTTGTAGTGGTTATATACAGCAACGCTCAATACTTTTTTGGCTTCATCTTGGCCTATCACGTATTCGTCGAGATGCTGTTTAATTTCAAAGGGTTTAAGCAAATGCAATTTACCAATATGTTTAGCGGCCATTGGTTTTACATTTTCTTGATACATCAAATTAGCAGCTTCAATACAGGTATCACATATAAGGGTATTGTCCATACCGCTAGCCATAAACAGGGCTTCACTTTCAGGTTTCCCACAAAAAGAGCATATGGCATTTTTCTTCTTATTCATAGCGTACAAATTTCGGGTATAATGCATAAAGATTGGTATTTTTTTAATGAGATTTTATAAACCTATTTACAGTTTATAACTATCACGTTATTAACCTTTACAAACTTCATCAACCTACCTTAATAAAAATATACACATAGAACAAGAAAATCATTCAAGAATAATGTTTGTGATATAAAACCATTTTGAATTTTAATATCAAACAATTCGACACTAATCAAACCCCACTTGGGAATTCTTAAGGCAACATTGGAATGGTTTAGCCGTAAGGACTTATTATATATTACCAATTACATTCTCATTGTAACTGGTTCATTTATACGATAAATAGAACTTATACTTCAAAGATAATATTTCAGTTTCAATGTCGAGTCGAAGAACCTGCTTTTCATTTATTACCATAAGACTCACTAGGGGAAGTCTTAAGGCAGCGTGGGGAGACTTTCGGTTTCTCAATGAATAGTAGGGTCTTTCGACCCGGATTATATACGTATATATTATTCAATTAATTTAATCTTTAATAAACCTTGTTCTCCTTTATAATCTTTTGCACTGCTTACATATAGCACTCAAAAAAAAAAGTCATAAATACCAGGTAACAGACCTTGTTTTTATCTTTAAGTCACCATTCTTGAAGAACGGTGACAACAGAGTAAATATCACTTATTTGGTATTTAGAAAAACAAAGAAAACAATAATATGCGTCATTTTCTTTAGAAAAATACTAAAGTACAAAGACATAAAGGTACTACACCCCCAAACATTTTCATAAATATGGTTTTGTAAAAATTAGGCTCAAATGTCACTAGGCGATACCATAACGGCTCAGGCACGTATTTATTAATTATTGATAGTTGACAATATAAATCCTCTCATCAGAAGGAGTTAATTTAAATAGTTGAAGCAAATAATGGAATTAATTTAAAGCATTTAAAGTTTAATAAGTAAATTTATTTTGAGATTAAATAAATTTGCTTATTTTTGATTCAAACTAACAACCAAAATGAAAAACCAAACTTCTTTTAAAAAAACTTTTAAAATTTTAAGTATTTTTTTGCCATCTGGTAAAATATTCTTAAATCTCTCACTTCTTTTTTTATTATCTAACTA
>CANHGM010000056.1 GCA_947460345.1 Bacteroidota bacterium
ACTCCAGGTTTTGCCAGAATCAGATGAATATACAACATAAATATCACTATAATTTTCATCATCAGCAGATAAATCATCTTCAATTACTGATGTGTAAGTTAAAAACATATTCCCTGATGCGTCAATAGAGGCAGAAGGCATTGTGGTAAGTGCTGCATAAGTAACAGTAGCTCCACCTTGAGAAAAAGCTAATGCATTACCATATCCTCCCCAATCTCTAGCTCTTGTGTTGGCTCCTACAGTTAAAGTTTGGTCAGCGTTAACGTCTAACATTCCACCTGCAATTACAGCAGGCAAATAACTATTATTACCATCTGTATATTCACTCCAATGGATTATACCATTTACGTTATTACCGTAAGAAACATATCTTGAAGTGTCAACACCTACAATTGTATCATAGAAACTACCTAACCAAGGATAAAACACATGTGTTTTGCCATTGTTGTCTATAAGAACTTCAACTGCTCCATTATTACCTGGGTAAGACTTTGTTCTATCTCTTAATACACCTGGCATTAAAAAAGTATCAATAATGGTTTTAGTCCAATTTTGACCTCCATCAGTTGTTTGCCATAAAGCTAAATCGTCTTGTAAACCACCGATAACAATAGCAACTTTTGAACTTGTAGCATCTATAGCATAAGCATCTGCATTTCCAAAAGTATATCTAGTTGAATCATAAAATGGTAATAATTGATTTTTTATAACCCAAGTATCTGATGCAGCATCATAAATTGAATATACATTTGGCATTTTAATTCCATTGATTATAGGGGTATCAGGTTGTCCAGCTCCAGCATTTGGACTAGTAAAACAAGATATCAAGAATATCTTATTGTTACTTACAGCACTTCTACCCCAAATTGGACCTGGTTCTGAATTTTTATAGGTGTCATTTAATACAACAGAACCTGTAAATACATTGTCTCCAACTTGTCCATTTTTACCAAAATAAAACCCTCCAGCTTGACCGCTAGCTGTTACAGCATGAGACAATATATATTCTAAGCTTTTAGCTCCAGATTGAACAACTCCGATTGAAGGCCAACCTGAACGAATATTTTCTCTTCTAGCAGAAGCATCATCATTATTAGATGTCCAATTAGTACCATCAAAATGATTGTATCCAGCACCTCTATCCGAAAAGTTTGCACTCGAGCCAGTTTTAGCTGTAGTCCATACTAATGAAATTTTATTGCCTGAATGTTGAATAATTCTTCTTGATACTGCTGCATTTGATTGTAAATCGTAATTTGTGTATCCAACTTGTGTAGAAGGATATATTCCGTTTGCAGCTGTGGTCTTATTAGAAACCTTGTTGGTGTTTGGATTTGGGAAAGAAACGTCGCTTGTTATACGCTTTTGTAACGTAGGTTCAAACTTTGCTGTTTGAGCAAATACTAACAGCGGACTTAATGCTAGTATAGTAAATAATTTTTTCATTGATTATGATTATTTGTTAATTTGGTTAATTTATTTAATTGCAAAAGAAAACATTTTAATTGAAATTAAAAAGTTTATTTATACATATATGTTATTTTAAAAGCTCTTGTATGGTTTTACCCTGTGAATAATATGACTTAAAACCTAGTATTGTTCCTATTGTTGAAGCCAAGTCTGTTTGATTATATGAGTTTGAAATCACTTTGCCTTTTGAAAAATCAGGCCCTATGGCCAACAATTCTATATGACGACAACCATTACAATTATCTCCATGATTTACAAAACCATTAGAAACATTGTCATCATGCCTTCCATGATCATTTGTTACAAACAAAGATGTTTTACCAAAATAATAACTATCCTCTTGAAGATATTTCCAAATAAGACCTATATATTCATCCGTCTTTTGTATTCCATTAACATAACCTCTCCAATCATTTGCATGACCACTTGCATCAGGCTCTTTAAATTGTATTAAAACTAAATTTGGGTGTTTATTTGCCAATGTTTGCAATGCTACTTTAAACGTTTCTTTATCTTCTCTATATCCAGAATTTAGCCCTGAAATACCACAATTATACTCTGGCATAAACTTGTTTTTATACGTTAAATTTAAACAATTACTTAATACGGCTAATTTATCTTTTGATGCTATAATTTGGCAAGCAGAATTAGGCAAACCTTTCTCTTTTAAATAGTATTGAAAAATGGAAGGCTGATCAGGCAATTGAGCTCCTGCATTATTTATATTTTGATTAACTCCTGTAACAATAGATGTATGACCTGGATTTGTTAGAGTTATCCCTGTGTTTTTAAAATTGGTAAATAAAACGCCTTCTTTTGACAATTCGTTTCTATTAGAAATAAAACTTCTGTTTTTATAATTCCAAGTTTCTTGATATCTTGGACCATCAACAACAACAATAACAACTCTTTGCGTGATGTATTTACTTGATATACCAATATCATTTCTACAAGAATTGTAGGTAAAAACAATAAAAAGAATTGTTAGTATTCTAAATTTCATTAAAAGCAAATATAAATTGAAAAACCAGTTATAACTATTATATATTTTTTACATATGTATTCATATGTCTTTCTTTTTTCTCAGGATATATATCATCTATTGTAATCATGATAGCGGTTTCTTCAACATCTCCAAAATGAGGATTTGTTGCCGTACCAAAAGTTTTCATGGTTCTGCTTAAATTCATATATATATTTACCAAAGGAGGTATAAACTCACCTAAATTCCTAACAGATTGATTTAAAATTTTAAACCCATCTTTGTATTCAACATCTTTAAATAAATGATCCATTTGATCAATAGGTGTTTCTATTTTTAACGGGTGAAACGGATGAAGTAAATTTTCGTAATCAGGAAAATAGTGTTTTAAAAAATATAGAATTAAATCTCTCGCTTCTCTATTGTAATGTGTATACATAGTAACCTTACCAAAAAAATATTTTATATGCGGATTTTCAACAGCTATAGCTCCTAAACCATCCCAAATATTATCTAAAGCAAATAGTCCTTTTCTAGGATTTACTGATGGTTGATAATTAGGCTGCACCCAACTTCTGCCTAATTCTATTGTTTGAGGTAAAAACCTTCTTATAAATTGTTCTGAAAATTCATAGTAATTTGCTGTAGACAAATGAACTTTTTTATTTACCGTATCTATTGCTTTTAAAGAATCTATAAACCTATACCCTCCAATAATTTCTTTATCTTCTGGACTATATACAATTAACTGTTCATAACAAACATCTGAAGTATCAAATATATCAACATCTATCTCTTCTCCCGTACCACCACCGGCTGCTCTAAAAGTCACTTCTCTGAGTCTACCAATTTCTCTCATGGTATGAGGTGAATTTTTTGAATTTACTATATATATTTCATTATCACCTTTGTTTGTTTTTCTAATAAACCTATCGCTATTTAACTCACTTAAAATTAAATTCCTAGACACAGGCTCTATAATGGGCTTCATATTTTTTGATAAACTCATTCAGCGAATGTAATAATATATCTACTATGTATCCAAATTATAAACCTTTTTTTAGTATATTTTCATAGTTTATATTCCTTATTAATTACAACATTTTCAAAATTTTAATATTAATTTGGCTATTAAACTTAAGATGCTTAAATTTGCCTTATTAGAAAATATGGATAAAATCTACTCATGAAAATTAATTTCAAAAAAGTAAAATGGGTTTATAACCCACATAAGCTTCACTTCGAACCGGTTACAATTAGTATACGTAAACGTTTGATGCAAGCTTTAGGTTTTTTGTCTTCTTCTTTTGTAATGGGTGTTATTTTCTTTTTTGTGTTTGAATCTTTTGTTGATTCACCTGAAGAAAAATCATTAAAGCAAGAAAATGCTTTCTTATCCGAGCAATTAGATGAAGTTAACAATCAAATTTCTCAAATTGAATCTAAGATGACTGATATCCATGACAAAGACAATCAGTTGTACAGAGCCTTTTATGAAAAAGACCCAATTGAAGAGAACAAATTCAATGCAGGTAAAGGAGGAAATGATTACTATAAAGACCTTAGAGGCTTTGACCGTTCTGATTTGGTTATTGAATTGAATAAAAAAATTGATAAATTAAACAATCAAGTTAAGCTACAATCTAGCTCATTTGATGAACTTTTAAAAGCAGCTTCCCAAAAGGCTGACCTCTTAGCAAGCATACCTGCTGTGCAGCCAGTTGCTAACAAAGACTTACGCATGATAGCCTCAGGTTTTGGAAGCAGAATAGATCCAATTTACAAAACATGGAAAATGCATAGTGGTATTGACTTCACAGCTCCTATGGGCAAAGAAATTCATGCTACGGGTAATGGTGTTGTACAAATTGCTGGTATGGAAGGTGACGGTTATGGTGTTAAAGTAGTTATTAATCATGGTTTTGGATATCAAACACTATATGGTCATATGATGAGAACGGCCGTTAGACCTGGTCAAAAAATAAAAAGAGGTGATGTGATTGGTTATGTTGGTTCTACAGGTAAATCTACAGGTCCTCACGTTCACTACGAAATCATTAAAAACGGTCAAAAGATAAACCCTATAAACTATTTTTATAATGATATATCAGCTTCAGAATACGATAAAATGGTTCAAATAGCAGAAAGAGGAAGTCAGTCGTTTGACTAAATTCAAGCTAATATTTTACTTAGCATTTATAGTAATCACATCTGACAACTTGGTTGTATATCTAGGAGAAAGTTTAACTTGTCTCATTTTCCATATTCTTAACTGATCTTGGGCTGCTAACCTTACCTTTTGTTGCCCCATGCTCTTATTCAAATAATCTATTGTTTTCATTAAGTCTTTGTGCCTCGGATTTGAGTTTTCAAATATGTTTCGCTGAACTTCTCCCTCCTCACAAAAATCCGATAATATAACACCAGCCTTCTTGTACAAATATCCTGGTTTAAATATCAAATCTAAGGCTCTAACAGCATACTTCGCAATCTCTATACTTGAGTTAGTCGCAAATGGCAGTTGGACAATTATATTCCTTTTGTACTGAGGCATATCCTTTCTAAATCCATTGGTATGAATAAAGACCATAATTGATTGACATAACGATTTTTGCCCTCTTAGTTTCTCTGCACTTACTGTTGAAAACGTAACAACTCTTTCTCTTAAATCCTCTATTTTTTCATAATTTTTATCGAAAGACCTTGTTGTAGCTATACTTTTTTTAGATTGTATCTGCTCCAAACTCAATACGGGTATTCCCAATAAATCTTGTTTAAGTCTTAAGCCGACAATTGCTAAGTTTCTTTTAACCCATGTATTTTCTAATTCAGTAAAATCAAAAGCAGACTTAACGCCATGTACTTGCATTTTCTTTGAAAGATTACGACCTATACCCCATATGTCCTCAACCTTCAACCACTTCAAGGCTTTCAATCTTTTCTCTTCTGTATCTAGTACGTGTACATTCTCCGTTTCTTTAGGATATTTTTTTGCGATTTTATTCGCCACTTTTGCTAAAGATTTGGTAGTAGCAAAACCAATACTTACGGGTATACCTGTTGACTTCAAAACTTTATAAGAAATATCCTTGCCTAATTTTTTATAGTCTGCAATAGAGAAACTTTTGAAATTTAAAAATGCTTCATCAATACTGTAAACTTCTACATCTGGACAAAATTCAGCTAAAATATTCATAACTCTTTGGCTCATATCTCCATATAGTGGGAAATTTGCTGAAAAAACTTGAATGTTATTCTTATTGAAAACATCATCATATTTAAACGCTGCAGCTCCCATTGGAATGAAAGCTTTTGCTTCGTTACTTCTTGCTATTACGCAACCATCATTATTAGACAGTACAACTATGGGCTTGTTCACTAGTTCTGGCCTAAACACACGTTCACACGATGCATAAAAATTATTACAATCAATAAGTGCAAACATCTTAATTCTAAAATGATTTAATCACATGTATTACAATACCCCAAATTCTTAAATCATTGTCTGCTGTAACTTTTATTGGAGCATATTTGTCATTTGCTGGCATTAGCCAACAGCAATCCTTATCTATTTTAATCTTTTTTACAGTAAACTCGCCGTCTATATAACAAATGGCTATTTTACCATCCTTAGGTTCTATGCTTTTGTCAATCACCAATAAATCGCCATTGTCTATCCCCAAATCTTTCATCGATTCGCCTTTTACTTTTCCATAAAAAGTAGCTGAGGGATTTTTGATAAGTTCTTTATTCAAGTCTATGCTCGTATCTAAAAAGTCATCAGCAGGAGAAGGAAATCCAGCGGAGATTCCATTCTTAACAAACGGCAGAACTAATTTATAACCAATCTCTACTGAAAAAAAATCTATATTTTTAGACTTATGAATAATATCTATCATGAAACAAAATTGAATTGTTCAAAGGTACTTTAAAAAACAAGTAACTTCTTAAAAAAAAGTCAAAAAAAAGACCCCTTCAAAAAATGAAGAGGTCTTAAAAAAAAATCGGCGACTACGTACTTTCCCAAATTTTACTTCAGTATCATCCGCCAAGGTGGGCTTAACTTCTCTGTTCGGAATGGGAAGAGGTGGAC
>CANHGM010000057.1 GCA_947460345.1 Bacteroidota bacterium
CACCTAAAAGTAAAAAAACATTTTTTGTATCATTATTATCAGCAATTTATTTAGCAGAAGATTTACATCAATTTTGTGGTGATTTAAAAGCAAATAGAAATGATAAACATTTAATTCATTTTGATACTGAGCAAGGAAATTTTCACGCACAAATGGTATTTAAAAGACCATTAGAAATGGCTGGATTAAAGAACATAGATAAATATCATACATTAGCATTAAGACAATATAGCTTTAATGACAGAATAGAAATAATAGAACACTATCTTTATGACAGATTAGAAAGCAAAGATATTGGATTAGTTATTATTGATGGTATTGCAGATTTATGTAGTGATGTAAACAATATAGAAGAAAGTAATAATGTAGTGCAAAAGCTAATGAAATGGACTAAAGAATTAAATTGCCATATTGTAACAGTTATTCATTCAAATTTTGGAACTGATAAACCAACAGGTCATTTAGGTTCATTCTTGGAAAAGAAAACAGAAACACAAATTAGTTTAGAGTTAAACACAGTTAATAAAGGATTAGTTAAAGTAAGTTGCAAACGTTCAAGAAATGCACCATTTGAAGATTTTAATTTTAAAGTAAATAACTTTGGATTGCCACAAGTTGAAGGAGCATTTTATGACCCATTAAAAGATATATTCTAATGAAAAAATATAAAGTATTAAATCTATACGCTTGTTTAGGTGGTAATAGATACAAATGGAATGAAGTAGCAGAACAAGCAGATATAGAATTAGAAGTTACAGCAGTTGAATGGGATGAAGAATTAGCTAAATTATATCAAGAAAGATTTATAAATGATATAGTTATTGTTGCTGATGCACACCAATATTTATTAGACCATTACAAAGAGTTTGATTTTATTTGGAGTTCGCCACCTTGTCCAACACATAGTATAGTTAATTTTTTTTTAAATGCACAAGGTGTTATAAGATATCCAGATATGAGTTTATGGCAGGAAATAATATTTCTTAATCATTTTTTTAAAGGTAAATTTTGTATTGAAAATGTAAAATCTTATTATGAACCAATGTTTAATCCTAAAAAAATAGGTAGACATTATTTTTGGAGTAACTTTTTAATTCCATATATTGAAGTTGAAAAAAATACTATTGGTAGAATGAATGGTAAAAATCAAACTGCAAGTAAAAAAACAAAAGAAGAAAGAAATGCAGTAAATAGTGATTTAGGAAAACATATATTTCAAATAGCATTAGGATTACAAAAAGAAAATAAATCAACACAATTAGAATTATTATGAAAGATACAATGAAACACCACATACAAGAATTACAAACATCTGCTGCAAGAATGCTTGTTTTAAATTCAGATAATTCAATGTTAATAAGTTATTTCAAAGATTTGAAAAATAAGTTACAATATTTGTATGAATTGAACGAAATGGATAATGAAGCAAATTGGACAGAAATACAAAATGCTTTTAATTCTATATTAAAATTAGATACAGAACTAACAGAAGTGGATTTAAAGATTAAAATAAAAGAAGCACCAGATGTAAAGACTGGTAAAATAACAATTAAAATGTATTAATATGGAATTGTCTACAAATAAATGGTTAGAACAGGTTGCCCAACATCACAAAGAATGGGTTAAAATTGCTAACCTTTATAAAGTAGATGATTATGCTGAAGATATAGTTCAAGAAGTTTATATAGCTTTATACAAATATGCTGATGCTGATAAAATAATTGATGTAAAAGGTAATGTTAGAAAAGGTTATGTTTTTTTTACTATTAAAAGTTTATGTTTTCAGTATTTAAATAAAAGAAATAAAGTAGAAAAAATAGGAATAGATACATTATTCAATTTAAGTAGTTCAGATAATATAGATGAACATAAAGCATATAATGATATTTGTTTAATGATTGATGATGAAATTGATAATTGGGGATGGTATGATAAAAAATTATTCAAGCTTTATCGAGATACAGATTTTTCTATGAGGGATATAGCTAAAGAAACTACAATTAGTTTAATATCTATTTTTCACAGTATTAAAACTTATAAAACAATATTAAAAGATAAGTTTCAACAGGATTATGATGATTACATTTCTAATGACTATAATAATATTTACTAATTATGAAAACTTGTAGTAGATGTAAAGAAGAAAAAGAATTAAGTGAATTTTATATTAATAAACAAAGTAAAGGTGGTTTTAGAAAAGAATGTAAAATTTGTAAAAATAAAGTTCAAAAAAATTGGGAATTAAAAAATAAAGAAAATAGAATAGAATATTATAAAAAATATCACATTAATAATAAAGAAAAAAAATGTAAAGCAACTGCAGAATGGTTATTAAATAATAAGGAAAAAAGAAATGAATGGCAAAGACAATATGAAAATAATAAAAGATTAAATAATCCTTTGTTTAAATTAAAAGTAAATACAAGAACTAATATCATTGCTGCTCTTAAAAGACAAGGGTATACTAAAAAAACAAAAACTTATGATATATTAGGTTGCACATATGAACAATTTAAACAACATTTAGAAAAACAATTTAAAGATGGTATGAATTGGGATAATATTGGTAAATGGCATTTAGACCATATTTACCCTGTATCATTAGCAAAAGATGAAGAAGAATTAATTAGATTAAATCATTACACAAATTTTCAACCTTTATGGGCATTAGATAATCTTAAAAAAGGAAACAAAATAATTGATAACATACAACTAAAATTAATATAATTATGGGAAGAAAAAAGAAAGCAACAGGATTAGGTGATACTATTGAACAAATCACAGAAGCAACTGGTATTAAAGCAGTAGTTGAATTATTTAGCAAAGCAACAGGAATAGATTGTAAATGTGAAGAACGTAAAGCTAAACTTAACAATTTAATTTCATATCGCAGAAACGTTAATTGTCTTAAAGAAGATGAATATTTGTTTTTAAAAGTATTATTTGACAATAGAGTAAATCAATTAACACCTAAACAGCAGCACACAATTAAAGATATTTACTTAAATGTATTTAAAGAAAAATTAGATAGTTCAAATTGTTCAAGTTGCTGGAGAACTATTATGAGTGATTTACGAAAGGTTTATGATACCTATGAAGTAAATGAATAACTGGAAAGAAATTGATTTATTTAACTATTTAGTGGAAAATGTTTATCCAGATTTAGTTAAAGCTAAAAATCAAATGAGTAGATGGGATTGTTACAGTCCATCAACTTCACATAGAATTGAATTAAAATGTAGACAAGTGCATTATAAAACTTTATTATTAGAAAAGATAAAGTATGATGCTATGGTGCAAGAATGTGAAAAGCATTTAGATATACCAATATATATTAATTCAACACCAAAAGGAATTTATAGTTTTAATTTACATTTGATATTCCCAATTTGGGAACTTAATAGTAAAAATCCAGCAACTACATATTTTAACAATAGAGAAAAAATAGAAAAAGAAGTAACATATTTACACATAGATAAAGCAAAACAATTATGAAAGACAATCCAATACAATTAGAGTATTTAAAATCAGTATTATTAGCACAGTTATTATTAGAAGCAAATGAAAGTTTATTTTTTACAACACAGTATAGACAATCTATTAAGAATTTAATTAACAGATTAAACAAAGAACTTGAGCAAGTAGTGTTTGAAGAATACACAAAAGTATATAAAACAGACCCGGAAATGACTACAAACATATTAAGGTCAATAGAAAATATAGTTAGCAAATTGCAAACTTCTACAATAGATGAACTTGTAATGATTGATGCAGTAGTTGATAAATACAAAGAAAACAAAGAATGGTTTATGGATAACGCTAATGCTGAATTTTTACGAATAGATGGCTAAAGTTAAAGATGTAAAGTTTGCACCAACTGAAGAAGATACAAAAGCAATGACAGTATGTTGGAAAAATGATTTAGCTTACGTTTTAAAGCCATCAAATAATACAAATAGGTATAATGTTATAAAGTATCAAATCAGTAATTACAATCAAATATTTTATTACAAAGAAAATAATGTAAATGCAGAATTTACAGAATATGAAGCATTAAAAAAAACAATGGAATTATATAAGTTTCACGCTAAAAGATTTACACAATGACACCAGTACACTACGACAACAAAAAAAACTACGATGTTATAGACTTTATAAAAGATTATGATTTAAACTTTAATGAAGGAAACGTTATTAAGTATGTTGCAAGAGCAAAACACAAAGGCACACATATAAAAGACTTGGAAAAAGCAATAGACTATTTAGAAAGAGAATTAGAACATTTAAGACAAGAACAATCACAATGGATAGAACAGAACAAATAGTATTTGATACATTAGAACTTGAATATACTTTAAACTATTTAATTAAAAAAAGAAATTCACTTTATTTGAAAGGTTTAAATGATGAAAAAATAAATGATAAAATAAGATTAACACAAAATAAAATAAGAAGCTATGCCAATACCAATACCTAATCAAGGAGAAAAAGAAAAAGAGTTTATACAAAGATGTATGACTGATGACAAAATGGTAAGTGAATATCCAGACACAGACCAACGCTACACAGTATGTAGAACACAAATCAAGGGAAGCAAATAGCTTCCTTTTTTGTTAAAGAAATGTTAAAGTTTTAATAAGTTGTTTATAATTAAAAAAAAGTATTATATTTGCTAAACAATTAACAATTAAAAACAAACATTATGAAAACATTATTAAAAGAATTTGCATTAGCATTATTATTATGGTTAGCATTTTTCACTGGTTCATTAATACTTTTAAACGTAATTTAAGATGACACCACAAGAGAAAGCAATACAGCTGATTGATAAGTTTACTTATTGGAATACAAGTCAAGCAGAAAGAGAAGGTATTTTATCTGCATTAAATGTAGTTAGTGAGGTTATTGATTTATTACAAATTAAAAATTACTCACAAGCAAACCAGTACGAATATTGGAATGAAGTAAAAAATGAAATTATAAACTATAAAGACAATTTAATATGACACCGCAAGAAAAAAAAGAATTAGACTTTGTTTTAAAAACAGCTACAAAGGTTGCAATATTTATAGCAGCATTATTTTTTACATTATTAATTTTAGAAACTATATTATGAAAACAGAAATTATTGAAGGATTAGATATATTATTTTCATTACAAAAAGATAGTGATACATATCAAAAAAGATTAATAACTAAAATCAAAAATGATTTGATTAACGAATGGAATGCATCTGATGCTTATGCTGCTGAAATCAGAGCAGTATTAGATATGGATAACACCTATGAAAATTTAAACAACATTAAAATAAGATAAGATGATAACAACATTTGATAACAAACAATGGGATAAACAAGAACTATTAGACAATATGTATGATGATAGTTTCTATTATGGTTATTTAGGTAAAAACGCATTAAGCAGTTCATCAGCAAAGATGCTTATTAGTTCACCAAAAACATATAAATACGTTACACAATATGGTAGTGATGAAAGCCAAGCATTACGTGATGGTAAACTATTCCACACAATGATATTAGAACCACATAAACTAAATGATTTAGTTATTGTTGATGTAGCAACTAAAGCTGGAAAAGAATACAAACTTGCAAAAGAACAGGGTTTAGAAGTATACACAAGAAAAGAATACAATGATGCTGAAAGATTAACTGATGCACTAATGAAGAATAATGAAGTAGTATCTTTAATGTCTAAATCACAAACTGAAATACCAGCAATAGAAATGATTGA
>CANHGM010000058.1 GCA_947460345.1 Bacteroidota bacterium
ATTTAACTGCTGATATGATGCGAGATGCAATCTTAGGAATAAATGCCTCAAGTCCAAAAATGTTATTAGAGATTTGGCAAGAGTATAATGATGAACTTCAACAATTAGTTGGCAAGGAATATAGCAAAGCGACTTATCAAAAATATATAACTTCCTATAAACGGATGCAATCATTTTTAGAATCTCACTATCATAAAACTGATATTCCTGTAAAAAATATTGACCCTCATTTTATTTCTAGATTCAATCTATATCTAAAAACAGAGATGGGATGTAATTATAATACTGCAATTAAATTTCTACAAAGATTTAAAAAGATTACTAATATAGCTATACAAAATGGTTGGCTTAACAGCAATCCTTTTAATGGATTTAGTTTGTCTTCAAAGGAAGTAGAGCGACCATATTTAACCGAACAGGAACTTAATCGTTTGGTGAATTGCCAAACTAAGCTTGACAGAATTAATCGAGTAAAAGACTTCTTTGTCTTTTCTTGCTTTACAGGACTTGCATATATAGATTTAAAAAAATTAACTAAATCTGAAGTAGAAGTTAACGATGGAAGATATTGGATTAGAAAGAACAGACAGAAAACTGGCGGACGTTCCAATATCCCATTACTCGAGATTCCAATGAATATCATTAATAAGTATAGTGTTTTTGAAGCTCTTGAAGAAAATGATCCTGTATTGCCCATTCCTAGCAACCAAAAAATGAATGCATATCTAAAAGAACTTGCTGATATATGCAATATCACTAAGGAGCTTACTTTTCATATAGCACGACACACCTTTGCAACAACAGTAACGATGATGAATGGCGTACCAATGGAATCTGTAAGTAAAATGCTTGGACATAAAACTATAAAGAGCACTCAGATATATGCACGAATAGTTGACCAAAAAGTGGGAGAAGACATGAATATACTCTCGCGAAAACTTGAAACGAGATTCTCAACAGCAGTATAATAAATAACCCCGGAAACACCGGGGTTTTTTATTGAACAAAATTGAACAAAAGCAAAATGGAAACACTTTTTAAAATGCGAGCCTACAGCAAAGGTGAGCTCGCTCAATTATACTTTCCTATTATCACTAAAGAAAGTGCATCCAAACGTCTCAGAGAATGGATTAAAGAAAACAAGGCACTTTTAAAAAAACTGAAAAGAATTGGCTACACACCTGAGCAGAAGATTTTCTCTCCTGCCCAGGTGAAAGCTATTGTGGAGGAATTTGGGGAGCCAGGGTGAAAAAAATATTAATATATAAACATTAGGTGAAGCAACTTACCGAGAGAAGCAAGGCAAACCAAAGTGAAGCCTGGTTTTACTCATAAACAGTAGGTGCTTGGTTCGATTCCAAGTGGCCCACAAATTTTTCATTGATTATTAAGCACTTACTTTCGTAAGTGCTTTTTTATGGGTCGAATCACTAAATACCGATAATTTTACTGACGCAGATTTAATTTTGTTAGAATTTTTTAAATACTTATTATTGCTGAACACAAATAATACTTTATGAAAAAACTTCTTCTCTTAATCTTTTTTGGCAATATTAATAACATTTATTGTCAGTGTTGGCTCAGTTCCTCAACTGCAAAAGGTGGCCAAGTTACGGCCTTTAATCATTTAGCCACAATAAAGAATGATAGTACACTATGGACAATTGGGGATAATTATTACGGCGAGTTAGGGTTAGGAACAAACTCAACAACCGGCGTCGGTGAAAAGTCATTTAAACAAGTCGGTAAGGACAAAAACTGGACGATTGTTTCTGCTGGTAATCAATATACAATGGCTATCAAATCAGATGGCACTCTTTGGGGCTGGGGTCTCAATCAATCTGGTCAATTAGGAATTGGATCTAAATCAAATATGAATTTACCAACAAGATGTGGTAGTGCAAGTGATTGGAAATATGTTTCTGCAGGCAATCAGTTTACTATGGCAATTAAAAAAAATGGCACATTATGGAAGTGCGGAATAATTTCCTCAGAGAGTTTTACACAAGTTGGCAAGGATTCAATCTGGGTTGAAGTTGCGTCAAGTTTCCAACATTGTATTGGAAGAAAAAAAAATGGCACTATTTGGGCTTTAGGCGACGATGGTTCGTCTTCTGTTCACACTACTAAGGATGATGATTTTTTTCAAATTGGAAGTGATAAAGATTGGCTATCTATAGCCGTCGGTTTAAGACATTCTTTAGCAACCAAAATAGATGGAACTTTATGGGCGTGGGGTGAAAACAAGTTTGGACAATTAGGTGATGGAACTATTAAGAATCCCGGCAAACCTATACAAATTGACTCCAGTAAAAACTGGGCAGCCATAGCAGCCGGAAACTATCATTCTTTGAGTGTCAAAACTGATGGTTCACTATGGGCGTGGGGAGATAATGGTTATGGACAATTAGGTGATGGAACTACAAATGACAAAACAACTCCTATTCAAATAGGTATGGACAAAGACTGGAAAAATGTTAGTGGGGGTCAATTAAGGTCTTACGCTATGAAAGTTGATAATACAATGTGGGGATGGGGTTCTGGGGGATTCACTGGAATTTACGAATCTAAAACTCCTATAAAAATTAGTTGCCTATCGTTATCGGTAAATTTAGAGAATAATATTAAGAATTTTGATTTATACCCAAATCCTACGAATAATAGAATCAATATAAGCTATGATAGTTATTCTGACACTAAAAAACACATTCTTAGAATTTACAATATAGATGGTAAAATAGTTTATGAGTCAAACATTAATCAAAAGGAACTTTTAGTTGATCTCCAATTCCTCAATTCTGGTTTATATATGTGTGCTGTTTTCAGTGAATCAGGAGAGTTTGAACAAATTCGAAAAATATCATTGGTAAAGTAATACATAGCATTTAATTATTTTTTTTAAGTCTGAAACACGCCCCTTTACCAAATCTACCAAGGAAAAATCCTGTTAAAAAATCAGGTGGCGATAGAGGGAATGCACCAACAAAACCTGGGAAGTAATTAGGTATCTGTTCACTCCACTTTGCTTAGAATAAGACTAAGCTCCCAAAACATTCTGACTCGATATTGAGTCGTCCTAAGTGACACAAATTAAAAAGGCCTTCAATTATTGAAGGCCTTTTTGTTTTGGCTAAATGCAACAGAATATCTAATTTTGTAAGATGTTTAAACAAGAACTTTGGGAATTGTGGAAAAAATTAGGTACAGGTATTTTAACCGTTTTTAGTTTGTTTTCATTCTTGCTGAATAGTTGTTCAGATTTAGATAAATTTTTCATAACATTTATCATCATTTTGATTGCCGTTATTAATCAATTATTAATTAAACTAATTGACTCAAATAATTATAAACTTTTAAAAATAAAAGGAATTTATGTTGGTTCAGGTGGTCTTGAAGGAAAAGATATTATCAAAATTGAATACAATCAATATATTCAAAGTAATACAATATTAACATTACATTCAAATGGTACAGGGATATTAAACCCAATATGCTTATTAGTTGTCATTGAAGTTATTCATAATAAATATATACAAGCAATAGTTGTAGAAAATGATGAGAACAAAATTGACATAAAAGATATTTGTTCTGATAACAATAAGATTGAGAATTTGTATGCTTCTGTAATAATAAAAAATTAAATAAATGGAAACTGTAGAAAATATTTTGAAAGGAAACAATGGACAAGTTGTGAAAATTCTTTCTAAAACGAAATTAGTTATAAATAGAGGTAGCAATCATAACGTTACATTAGGAGATAAATACTTGATTTATGGACTTACAGAAGAATTGTTTGACCCAGAAACTAAAGAATCATTAGGAAGTGCTGAAGTTATTAGAGGAAAAGGAATAGTTATACATCTACAAGAGACATTATGTACAATTGAATCAACCACAATAATTCAATCTGAACCTCATAAAAAAATAATAAAACAACATACAGATATTTTAGGTTCACAACTTTCTTCTTTTTTGCAAAATAGAAGACCTGAAATAATAGAGGAGATAACACCTGGTGGAAGTTATATAATGGAATTCACAAGTCCGCAAAAGGGTGATTATGCAAGAAAAATATAAATCATATTTAACTCTGTAGCCTTGTATAAAGACAAATCTGTCCTTTGTGACATTAAATTAAAAAAGCCTTCAAATAGTTGAAGGCCTTTTTGTTTATAGATTTATTAAAAAATGTTTACAAGTAGTTTGTCTAAAAAATAATAAATCTATTAGTTTTGAAATTCAATTTTTGCCTAAGTTATAAAACCTTAGTTTAATCTTACAGGAATGAAAAAAGATATATATACTGATCAGACTCAAGTTAAAATTCAAATAAATAAAGCGTTTAACGGCGGCTTCTATCTTAATGAACAAATTTCTAATGAATATATATATGCTTGCAATAAATACAAAGGTTGTTTAAATATTCGAATTCACATAGAAAATCTAAATGATAACAGAAATCGATTTATATTATCAAAAATATATTTTCCAACCTTAGAAAAGGATGAGTTAGAAAAACGTTTCTCAGAGAATATATCATATGAGAACTATACACATTTTAACATAGAATATAAAAGTACTATTGGAGCAGATGGTTCGATCTTGTTGCTTCTAAAGGAATCAATTGATTTCATTAAATCATTAGAATTTTTAAAATCCAGTATTGATTCATTATTTATTGATATTTTTGCTGTTAGTGAACTTAAATATACGAATGAATTAAAAGTATTATTGAATAATGACTTTAATAATCCAAGTCCTGATTTTGTGAAATATTATTCTAAGCAAGTATATCAAAGTGAAATTACAGAAAGAGTATTAAAAGAATTTACAACCTTGGTAAAAAAATCTATTCATCAAAATATAAATGATATGATAAATGATAGATTAAAAGCCGCTTTATATAAAGAATCTGAAGAAACTAATTTCAGGCAATTAGAATAGAAAGTTATGTCAAAGTATGAGCTAAACACAAAATTAAGAAATTATATAGTATCTTCTTCAAATAAAGGTAATGAGTGTATAGTTGACGGGTATTTATTAGAGGAAGGTGAAACAAGTTACTTTGCCTTGGAAGAGTTAAATAAACCCTATTGTCGCCGTTCTTCAAGAACGGTGACTTAAAAATAAAAAGCAAGGACTGTGACCTGTTAATATTAAGAATTGCATTTAAGTATTGATATGTTTGAAACCGGGTTGCAAACCCTACTATTATGAATATATAACCGTTCTTTAAGAACGGCAACAACGTGGTGTTTTTATTTAAGAATACCTTTTTCATATTTTTCAGTCTTTACTAACTTTCCGTTTTCATCATAGTATTTTGATTTACCATTGCGTAAACCATCAGATATTTTAAACTTGAATTTAATTTTACCATTGTCAAATTTTTGGATGAACATACCAGAAAACTTTTGATTCGATTTAATTAAATAGTAATTCTCTATACCAATCGTACCTGCATCAAATTCTTGTTGAAGAATTATATTATCTTCATAATAATATGTTTTCCATAATCCAGTTTTACTGCTTTTGTTTATTGAACCTTCTGTAATAATTCTATTTTTATTATCATAAATTTTAAACTCACCATCAGGATACCCTTTAGA
>CANHGM010000059.1 GCA_947460345.1 Bacteroidota bacterium
CATGTTCAGTCCAATATAAATAAAAATCATTTAGCATATCTTTTGAATACTTTTCTAAAAAAGGTTTTAATGATTCTGAAAAGTTTACTTTTCGGACACTAAGTATATCTTTTATAACATTTACATTTACATTAACATTAACATTATCATTTACAGTTGGATTTGTTGACGTTTGTTGATCTTTGTTAACATTTGTTGACGTTTGTTGAATTTTGTTAATTCTCCTAGCTTCTGCACTTGCTTTTCCTGCTGCACTTCTACCCTCTTTTGTTCGTTCCCATTTAACTAAATCTCTTTTAAATTGCTGCTTTATAGGCTCAAAAGCAATAGTTATTAATTGGTCATTACAAATAGGATTTTCATCGTTAACATACGAGAATATATGCTTTAAAAGTATTCCTGCTTGTTCATTTGAGAGTAAATTAATCAAAGTTCTCTGGTCTGAATAAAGTACAAATGATGTTTTATTTTCTGCCATATTTAAGTTTAATAAAAAAAGCCATTTAAAAAAGGACGCTCGACTATCCTTTGATAAATGACTTTATAATAATGTTTTTAGAAGTGTCGAGCTTCGATTACAAATATAGTAATTATTATTTAATTAAAATAAAGTTAATACACTATTTTTTTCATCAACAAATGATTTATGATTATTTTGATTTATTTTAAAATAACTTTCTTTTAATTCAATTGATATACTTTTACGATTCATTTTAATTGCAGAGCATCCTTCAGATCCAATGCCTCCAAATGGGCTTAAAACTGTTTCTCCTTCATTAGAATATAAATGTAATATCCTTTCAATAGTATCTAATTGTAAAGGACATATATGCTTCTCATCGTTTCCATCTCGACCACTTCTATATTGTAAAGTTCTTGAATAATCAATATCATACCAAACAGGAGAAGCGTATTTTTGCCATAAATCAACTGGTAAATAATCTAATTTAGTATGATCTTTATCTTGATGAGTAATTGGTTTTTCATTTTCTCCTTCATTTCTAAAAAATAAAACGTAATCAGGAATACCAACTCTTGACATAATGCTATCTTTTTTAATAGTTTTATGAAGCAATCCTAATGCTTTTGTTCTTTGCATTTCTGTTACTGGATTTTTCCAAAGTGTAACTTTTGAATGATAAATAAAATTTTCTTTTTGAAACCAATCAATTAACATTCCTGAAAAATCACGTAAACCAATATATCCTTCTTTACCTTTTTGTATTGGTAAATCCATGCAATGAATAGCACACATACGACCACTTTTAAGAGTTCTTTTCAGTTCAGGTATAAGAAATTTAAAATGCTTTTCAAATTCTTTATAATTGGACACATTACCCATATCCTCTTCTTTATCTGAATATACATATAATTCAGCAAATGGAGGTGAGAATACAACTATATCAGCGCAGTTGTCAGGTAGTTTAGCGGTCTCTTGAACACAATCACCATTAATTAAATGATATTCATTTGTTTTAATTTCTTTATTCATAATTTTTACTTTTGATTTTGCTTTTTTATAATTAGTTTCTGCGCTATATCTAGACATTTCTTTTATACGCTCAAAATGTTGTTTTTCTTTTTCTAAAATTGTATTTCTTA
Organism: Bacteroidota bacterium; assembly: GCA_947460345.1. Classification (GTDB taxonomy): domain Bacteria; phylum Bacteroidota; class Bacteroidia; order UKL13-3; family UKL13-3; genus CANHGM01. The sequence goes on from CANHGM010000059.1 coordinate 1,603, forward strand.
CATTTAATTGTGATTCAGGAATTAAAATATGAACTGTTACTTTGTTTTTTTGACCAAATCTATAACAACGTCTAACAGCTTGATAAAATGCCTCAAATTTAAAATCATATGACATAAATATCATTTGATTACATTGTTGATAATTCATTCCAAATGAAGCTATACTAGTTTTAGTGATCAATGTTTTAAATTCATTATTTGCAAATCCATTTAAATATTTTGCTTTATATTCAGGTTTATTAGAACCTTGTACATTTACGCTATCTTTAAGTAATTTTGATAACGTATCAGTTTCTTGATTTTTTAATCCCCAAACAATGCATTGATTGTTATTTGAATTTACTATTTCTAATGTTTTATCAATCCTAGAATCAAATGAACGATTTAAATCTTTATGTAATTCTGTAGCAGAAACAGCAACATCTCCAAATAAATTATCGCTTAAATTATCTACCTTAATAATATGCTCAATATATTCAATTTCAGGTAAATTATATCCATCACTACAAAACCCTAAACTTGAAGGATTATCTATTGCCATCGACCATCCTGATACATACTTCCAGAAATTATCTTGAGCATGTTTTCTCAATCTCCATTTTGAAGTCTCACCCCCATCATGAACAAAAAACATTGCTAACATTTCTAAATAAGACATACCACCTAAAAATTCAGAATGCTGGCCTAATTCCATATGATCGTTTGGAGAAGGTGTAGCAGTACAACAAAGTTTATAAGGCGTAGTTTTAAAAGTTTCAATTATCAATGATGATAATTTACCATCCCTACCTTTCAAAATAGAACTTTCATCTAAAACAACTCCAGAATAAATACTAGTATCTGTGTTTTTTAATTGATCGTAATTTGTAATATCAAAATAAGTTAAATCAATTCCAAATTTTATAGCTTCATTTTTAGTTTGTTCTATAATTGCTAAAGGGGCAAGGATTAAAACTTTTTTATTTGTCTTTAAATATACTTGTTTTGCCCATTCTAATTGTGAAAATGTTTTACCTAATCCGCAATCAAAAAAGAATGCAAATTTACCTTTAAATAATGCAGTTTTAATTCCGAACTTTTGAAAGTCTTTTAATAATGGATTTAATTCATTTTCATTAATTTCAAATCCGCTTTCTATGAAAGTTTTTCTTTTTGTTTCTAAAAATTTTTCGTAATCATTCATAATTAAGCTAATTTTAACCAGTTAATAAACTCTTCTTCTGTAAGATTATTTAAAAAATCTCTCATTGAACTATCATCATTTTCTTTTCTTAAAATACAAGTTAAATTTATTTTTTGTCTAACTCCTAAAGGTAATGATGTTATTCTCCTATAACCTAAAGAATATTCTAAAGGTTGAGAATTTACTTTTTTTAATGTTTTTGTGATAATTCCTGTTTTCATAATTTTTGTGTTTTTAAATTGTTTCTGCAAATGTAATTATAATATTGACTATAACAAACTTTATTATTTAATTATAATCTTTTTATTCTTATTTATATTAATTCTAAATAGTGCCTTCCCCCTCCTATCTCTAATATTCTGCTGTTTACGTATGCTTTTCCTATTGTATTTAAGCATAATTTTACGTTGGTTATCTAGGTTGTATTGGTGTAAGCTAGTATTGCAGGATAATAAAAGTAAGATTAGTAAATATTTCATGCACAAATATACGGCAAATGATTGTGTTTGTAGTGTTTTTGTGTTTCGGCAGTAAGTTAATAATAGTGCCAAAATAGAATAAGGGGAGCTTAGACAAAATAATTGCGTTTATTTTACTCCCCCTATTCAGTTGCTTAACCGTACCACGCATTAAGCAGCTATGTATATGTGCCAAAAGTATTGCGAAATCCAAATGTTATATTTTTATACAACAATCGGAATTTTTTCGATTATATACTTATAATTTATCTAAATCAGATTTAAGCCTTGACACTAAACTATCCTCTCCATCATCTCCTGATAAAAACCAATCAATCCTTTGTGCGTAGACTTCAGCTTTCTTTAACGCTTCAATTCCGTCTTTAAATATTTGCTGTACGTCTTCTCTATAAACTTCTTCGAATCTTGCTTCAGGGTATTTATCATAATATTCTTTCTCCCAAGGTGCAACCTGTTTCTCTTGACCTTGTTTGTCTAGTTCATTTTGGATTACCTCCCAAATCATTCTTATTTTATATTGGTCGTAATCGAATTTTCCACCGCTCATAACTCAAAACTTTTATTAAAAAACTCTCTTAATTCCTTTGTGTTTTGTACTTGCTCATCTGCAACGCTTGCTAAGTCTTCCCCTGATTGGGAATAGTATAAACTGTTGCTAAACATCTCTAACTTTTTAAGTAAATCCGTTGTGAAGAACTCTGGGAGTACCTCGTTAAGCTCCTCAAAGTTTTCTAAAAATAGCGGTTGCATTGTCATTGTCTCAGCTATCAACTTATTATAGTGCAACTGATTGTTAATTAACTTCAACTTTCGTGCCTGTGCTTTAAATTTCTTATTCATATTCATTGTTTTTAAACCATTCTAAACCATTTAAACACTTGTTAAAGGCTATCTTATCTTTACGTTCATATTTATTCCTTAGAATCCCTCCGTTATGTTTTCTAGTTAGTGGCATCAATCTAGTACGTTTGCTAGTTCTTAACCATCTCATGTAAGCTATCTCTCTATCCATGTTTTAAATTTTACTGTAAAATAATTTCTTTGATAAATTGTGAACTTTCCCATTGTCGCATTGCACCCTATATTGCTGCTTATAAGTTTCTATGATTGTATATACGTTCAATGTACTTATTAAGTTAGCATATCCAGCGCGTGCAATAACTTGTTTAGCTTCTAAGAAGTTTGGCTTAACGTAGTCTATTGCTTTTGCGTACTCGCTGCAGTTTTTGTGGTGGTGCGTTTCCTTGCATCCTACTAAACAGTTATCACTTATCATAGCTTCTCAAGTTCTAATTTTACCCTATCCCAATAATCTATCATTACTATATCGTGAAGTTGTAGGTGGTCCAGCACCTCATCACAACATATTAAAGCGCATAAAACACTTTGTTGATAATCTATATTAAAATCTACTGTCATTTGTCTTATCAGGTGTTCTGATTTCTCCTTAGCTGTCATCTCTTTTTTTATTTCTGTAAATTCGTTTATTACTATATCAATTGCTTGTGTTAATTCCTTTGGGTAAATCATTTCTCCTTCACCTCCTAACCTCCACTCTTGGTGTCTTTTTAAAAGGTTTATAGCTTCTTCTAATTTCATGGTTTAAATGTTTCGTTATAATAAGTATCAAATCGATCATCTATTATCAATCCTTTATTAAACTCAGCCATATCAATTTCTGTTAAATCCCACATTAATTGTTTCAACTGTTCCTTTTCCATTTCTTTGGCTTTTTCAAAAACTGCTTTTATATCTTTTGATAAGATTCTTTGATAAAACCATTCTACTGCTGTTTGTTTTTTCATGGTTTCAATTTGTTATATATAACTATTCTAGTTGTATCTTTTTCGGTGTTAAAGTTTTTA
>CANHGM010000060.1 GCA_947460345.1 Bacteroidota bacterium
CAACTAGTGATGGTAGCTATAGAGAAAGGTGGGGTTTATGAAACGGTTGCCATTATACAACTGGCCTCATACGAACAAAAAACCATTAAAGTAGCGGTGGTGCCTGTAGGTAGTGCTACATTGCCAAGTGGTATCACAGCCGCTAACCTTCAAACGGAGTTGAATAATATATATAACCCAGTGGGTATTAAAGTAAAACTAAGAATAGCTGATAAGTTTGATAATAATACTTGGGATAATGGGTTGAAGGTGGAAGGGAGTGGTGCTTTTACTAATTTGACTGATGATATGAAGTCATTAAACACAAGTTTTTTGTTAGAAAATCAAGTTGACCCAGAAGAAGCTTATTTGTTCATACTTCCAAAGTTATTAGACAATTCAGGTAGTACCATAAATGCTTTAGGGGATATGCCAAGAGGTAAAAAATTTGGGTATTTAAATTTAAACATGCTTATTTCGTTAAATATAAACATGTGGTCAAATACAATTGCCCATGAATTAAGTCATGGAATTTTTAAATTAAAACATTCATTTGATAATGACTATTGCAATTCTAGCTTAAATCCTTCATGTTCAACGTATCTAGCTGATAATTTAATGAATTATCTAGGAGGTATAACATTAGCTCGTTACCAATGGGATGCAATACATGATCCTGGTCTTGTAATAGGAGCTTTTGAATCAGACGAAGATGCAGAAGTAGCAAACATTGCAATAGGTGCAGCTATAGGGGGGGCTATAGAAATAATTGTTAAAGCTATTGAAAATTATGACGCTAACAAAGGGTTTGATTGGTATATGCTAGATTTTTCAGGTGGTCAATGGTTTGATATTGGTGTGGCTACAGTTGCAGGAGGAATTTCAAGTGGATTTGGTAATTCAAAAAAGTTAGTGAAAATATTCACAGGATTCAAAGGAGAAGCCGTTGCTAAAGCAATTGTTGAGTTTTCAGTTGATTTCATCATTGGAACCTCAGCAGACATAATTAAGGATTATTATTCAACCAATGATCCAAAAATCGTTAGAAATATATTAATAAACTTAGTAACATCCACAACATTTGCAACTTTAAACAAGTATATACCTGGTTTTGTTGACAAGTGTAAAAATAGGATATTTAAGAAATATGGAGAAGAGATAGTAGAAACAGCAGCAGAGAAATCTTTGAGAGAGGCATCAGAAGCGGCAGCTAAACAAAAACTAAAAGAACAAACCGCTCAAAGATTAGAACAACAGACTGCTATAGGAATTTCTAATAAATTAAAAAAGAACTTATCAAATTCTACATATTGCAAAGCAATATTTACATACTTTGATAATTCTTTAAACTCTAAGAAAGCAATTGAGATTATACAAAGAGATTTAGGTGCATGGCTTGGCGGGCAAAACAATGAATTAGCTGAAATGCTAATGGATTGGAATACTTGGGCAGCTATGTATCAAAAATTGGGTTCTTCAGAATATACAGCCGCCGTGCAAGGTGGAAGAGATAAATTTATTGATTGGATGAAGAAGATTGGGAAGTATGCAGATGTATCAGGTGTTTGGACATCAAAGCTTAACAAGTTAGTTTCAACGTCACAATTTACCGATTTTCATCAAAGATTACTAAATTTTGCTAGTTGGGGTGGAAATTCTACTGCAAAACGTTTAGGAAATTATGAAACTGCTGAAAAGTTAAAAACAAGAATAGTAACGCTTATAAATAATCCTAGTGTTAATAATATTAAGCCAGCAACTGAGGTTATAGATAATATCGAAAATTTTATACTTCATTGTAAAGATGTGGATGGGGCTTTGAAATACTTTGACGAACTTCTTCAGACTCCTTCTAAATTTAAAGGTGGAGCTTATGGACTAGAAATCTTAGCAAATCCTCCTAATTTTTTAGCTAATAGAAAGATTACTGGCTTTGAAGCAAGTATTGATGATATAGCAGAAGGAGCGGAAGGATGTAGATTTGATTTGAAGTTTTCGGACGGTGGTAAGTCTATTTTTATTGAGACTAAAAACTATGCTTCAAAAACAACTTTTACTTCATCTTTTTTTAACCAATTTAAGGCATATATGTCTAATACAAGTGTTACGAGCCTAGATCAAATTAAGTATTGTTTTAGGGCTAATAAAGGTATAACTAAAGACGCTCAAATACAAAAATTTAAGGATCTGATAAATACAGGGACAAATAAGCTAGATTTGTACAATTCTTTGAATCAAAATTTAAAAAACACATTCCAAATCGCATCTCAAAGTGACATTGATGATGTTTTTTTGAATAATTTTTTGAATAAAATAATTGAAGTATATTAGTATGCAAATTAAAAAAACCAAGAATGATATTCATTCATTTTGTGTAAATGATTTTCAAAAAATTTACACTACTACCACAAAAGAGATAATGCTAGATAATGAAGTAATATTTCGCAGCGAAGATGGATTTCAAGAAATTTATTGTGCTAATTCAGCGGCAATAACTAATACAATTAATGGAATCGGAATCGAAATTGATTTATTAAGCAAGGAGATAAAAACTTTGCATGATGAGTCTTTGAGATATATTGATGAGAATTTTAAAATTACTTTTGAAAATGGCAAAACCAAAATATATTCAAAGGATAATCGATTAACGGCAATAAAACCTCTAAGAATATTTAAGTTTATTTTACATAAATACACAAAATGCTTTGTTTATTATGAAGGTTCGTATTTTGATACATCAAATCATAAAATAAATTATTCAAGCCTATTGGATGATAAAATCTTTTTTTCTTTCCCGTTAGCCTCACTAGGTACTTTTATGGATGGGGTAGAAGAAACACCTTATCAGGTAATGGAATTCTCGGGTATTTATCAAAACATATTGGTATGTACTTTAAATAGTGGTGGGATATTATTATTAGATTTGCAATCAGGACAGATGTTAGAGCATTTCAGAGAAGTTGGCATAAGAACAGGTGTGTATCAGGAGTCAGATGGTAGTTCGAGATTCTTAGGGTTAAAGCACACTACATTTATCGAAATAGATGTAGTAGAAAGAAAAGTTATTAGAAGGATAAATCTTGAAAGTTTATTTAAAGAATTGATGAATATTCCAAATGAAACTCCATGTTGGTTTACTGCCGGAACCTCTATATATAAAAATGGCCTTTTCTATTTTTATGGAGATAGGAATGTACTTGTAATCTTTGACCCCAAAAGTGAGAAAATTATAGACCACTATAATTTTAAGTTTGAAAAAACTGCAACTCAACTAAAAGGTGGAAATGGAAATTTGCAAGTATTAAATAATGAAATATATTGCCTTGATACTTCGGGGACACTTCATATTATAGAAAAGTAGTAAAATTTAGATATTCCTCTGTTGTCGCCGTTCTTCAATAACGGTGACTTACAAATAAAAGCAAGGTCTGTGACTTGGTATTTATGACTATACAGTTTTTTTGAGTACTATTTTACTATTGTATTTCCCAATATTTTTCAATCATCCAAAAAAACTCCAAGTTTTCATTTTTACAGATATCTTTTAATGAAGTTATAATTGAATCATAATTTCCTTCATTAAAATTAGTCCAATTTAGGGGTTTAACATCAAAGATATTTTTACCATATTTAATAATGATGTTGAATAGTAAAATTCTATCAATAGGTGGGAATGCAAATCGTGATATTGTGCTTTCCGGATTTCCCAGAATATGAGCAGTTTTAATATAAATTGCAATAATTTTGGCAGCTCTTCCAAAAGTTGCATCTTCTAACGAGACATTTTCATTCAAAAAACCTTTAAGGATTTTTGCAGCTTTATTTCTATGCCAAATTTTATATACATCGAAAGATAAATTAGTTTCTAAAAGCTCTTGTTCAAAATTTTGTAAGCCAGCATATTCAATTGCAGATTTTATTTTTATAGAATTCACGAACCCTCTTTGAACTGCTCTAGCAGAGCACCATGTCGCATATTCATGTGAGTATTTTTTATAGGAAACTAAGTTCATATTTTGTTAAGTAATATTATATTAAGAATCTCCAAAGTGCTTATTTTGTTGTTCTGAGCTTTATGATAAATTATGTATCGAATATATAATCTCAATTCCTGCATAGATTGCCAAACCTATTCTATGTGGTTTTTCAACTACATTTAATTCATGGCTTTCTTTATTTCTAATTTCTCTAATTAATTCACCATAAGCTTGTTCATTTGGTTTTATCCAATTACATTTTTTTGCATGTTCTAAAAGATTACTTAAAGTTTGTTTTCCTTTAAAATTTCCTTCGTTTTGAGCCTTAGTTTTTAGTGCCTGTTCTATTATTTTCCCTAATTCTCGAACTGCTTTTACACCCTTTTGGGCTCTTACATTATCTATAACCGATCCTAACTCAATATGTATATCACGACTGAGGTTAATAGCTTTCGTTTTTAAACCTTCTAATTCCTTAATTATTTCACCGGGCGTTTCTTCTTGTAGCAATAGATGTTGTTGGAGTAAATCAAGGTAAGCTATTCTTAATTCATCATTTTCATCTGTTAGTCTTCTAATAATTTTGTCTTTCAATTTACTACGTTCTTTCTCTTCAAGAATTATCCATATAAGTAGAAGAAATATAGCAAGTGAAATTGCTATTGCAATATCTTTTTGTTTCATTTTTATTAAATGCTTATTAGTTTATGCTATCTGTTGTCGCCGTTATTAAAGTTTGGTAAATTACATATAAATGCTAGTACTATTAGCTGATATATGTATATATTATTTTAGTTTATTAAATCTTTATTTATTTAATTGTTATTCCGTTTAAAATTCTCTGCTTGCTCAAATATTTCAACATATACTTCATCTCTTTCTACTGGAGGATAACCAAACTCATCGAGTAAGAGAATGAGCTCAACCTTTAATGCAGATTTGATATCATCGCGTTTATTCCAATCAGGAAATTTAGCTTGATTATCTACTATCGTTTTTACAGCTTTTGATAACTCTATGAGCTTGTCTTCTGGATAGTTA
>CANHGM010000061.1 GCA_947460345.1 Bacteroidota bacterium
ATTTTTAAAGTTTTTGTCACCTCCTGGTTGCTATTTTTTATAAATAAAATATACTGACCATTTTCACAATTACTTATGTCTATATAATTATTCAACTTAGTCAGTCTACCTGATAATATTTCTTGACCTAGAAGATTGATGAATGTATAGGTATTAGTTTCTTCATCCAAATCAACACTTAACTTACCATTTGTAGGGTTGGGATAACAAGAAACATAAGCTTGTTCAAGATGACAAATTCTTTTGGTGTTGGTATAAGTAAATTCACCTGTTAAATCAGTTTGTTTCAATCGATAATAAGAAATACCTTTAGATGGATTATGGTCAATCATTGCATAATTTGTTTGTGTTAATGAATTTGAATTGGCTTTCAACTGGCCAACGTCAGTAAAATTAATTTCATTAATACTTTTTTGGATGGTGAAATAATCGTTACCTATTTCATCTAAAGTCGACCAAGTTATATATACTTTTTTATCTTGCAATTGTGCGTCAAAATTTAGCAGAGAAATGGGTAATGGAGCAGCGTTACTACCTCCACCGGCACCACCGCCCCCTCCGCCACCAGAAAAACTGTTCACCTTAAATTCGGCAGTGTGATTTGCACCTAAGTTGGCGTATGTCCAAGTAGAATCTGATGCTAGAGAATCATGATATAATATCATTCCATTCACCGTATGTGGGTTTGCATATGCAGAGCCATTGGTTGCTTTGTACATATTTAATTGTGTGATAGCAGTAATTGTACTCGGACTTGATAAACCACCCAAAGCTGAGACTAATTTTGAATATTCAAGGGCTCTAAAATAATACTTAACACCAACGCTGCTTGTTGGCTGCATGGTAGGCGAAACATTCCATCTTCTATCAATTATAGCATACCCATTGGTGTTTTTGACAAGACCACCATAACTGTTACTTGAATATGTGGTAGAATCTCCAAGTTTTAGGGAAACTTCATTTGGCATAATGACGGCTCCACTAATCCCGATTTTTAAAGATAACAAAAGTTTGCCTGTGCAATCACAATATTGTGTCCAGCCATTAGTGGTATCTTGATATGCACCAACATATGTGGTACTAGGTTGGGTAGGTAATAAATTAGAAGCTGTACAGCCAATTAAATCTATATATCCTGAACCACCTATTTGTTTCACTTGAACAGCAGTTGTTCTGTTGATGGTTGTGCTATCACCTAATTGTCCTTGTCCGTTATAGCCAAATGTATATACAGAGCCATTAGAGGCCAATGCAGCACCGCTTCTACCAAGTGGCGAAATGGATATAATTGGATTAGCGACATTGTCACCAAGGCTATAGGTGCCATTATATGTTCCTTTCAAAACCTGCACGGCAGAGTCGCATGCTGAACTTGCATTGGTACCAAGTTGACCTTCGGCATTATTTCCAAAACTATATACGATACCATTCGAAGCAAGCACCATGGTATGGGTTGAGCCAGCCACTATATATTTTATAGGATTCGATATTTGATCACCTAAATATTTGGTTCCATTATACCGTCCTTTTAGAGCATATACAGGAGTTAGTCTGGTAATAGAAGTAGTATCTCCTAATTGTCCATAGGTATTTCTTCCAAATGTAAATACGGTACCATCGGCAGCCAAGGTTGCTGAATGATCTTGTCCTGCGGTTATTGATAAAATAGGATTCAGATTGTTATCTCCAAGATATCTTAGTCCAGGATATAGTCCTTTTAATACTTTGATCACCCCCGGATTTGAGCTTGAAGTATTATTCCCAAGTTGGCCATAGTCGTTGCTGCCAAAACTATATACACTTCCATCTGCAGCCAATGCCATTGAATGATAATCACCAGAAGTGATTGAAATGATTGGATTGGAGGTGTTGTCTCCTAAGTTCAAAGTGCCATCGTATTCTTGCCCCTTAACAACTGAAACAGCAGTATTTCTTTGTGAATTTGAGCCATCTCCAAGTTGCCCTATAGAGTTATCGCCAAAACCAAAAACTTGTCCATTAGCAGCTAAAGCCATTCCGTTGTATAATCCAGCAGTTATATATATGATTGGATTTGCAGGATTGTCACCTAAATAAGTGGTTCCTGAATAGTTTCCTTTAAGGGCTTTTACAGGAAGCAATCTATTGGTTGTTGTATTGTCACCTAGTTGTCCATAATTATTTCTACCAAAGGTATATACTATTCCATCAGCTGCCAATACAAGTGTAAATCTTCCCGCACCAGCCACTGCCACAATAGGATTTGCAGGATTATCGCCTAAATAAGTGGTGCCATTATATGCACCTTTTAGAACCTTATGAGGTGTTGTGGTAGAGGTTGTATTGCTATCTCCTAATTGACCAAAGTCGTTGCTGCCAAATGTATACAATAGGCCATCTGAACCTATATAAGTTGAATGCAAAGCAGTGGAAGATGTATTAGAAAAATTGGCTCCTGTACTAAAAACTCTATCAGCTCCATATATAGTGTCTATGGAATTATATACAATGGCTCTATAGTGGTAGGTTTTTCCAGGAATTAGATTGGTAGCAGTAAAATTTATAAAAGCATTATTCCCACCACTATTATTTTGTGGAGCTATGGCATTATTTCCATAGGCAGTTGTTAGGCCATATTCAAATTTTGTAGCGGTGGTTTCATTGGTTTCTGGATTGATAATGCAATTAAGATAAGCACTGTTATAAGTGATTCTGTTAGCGGGGACAGTATATACAATTGGTTTAATCAAATCTAAAAACCTTGTACCTGACACATCTTTAACTTTTATAGGAATTCCACGAGTGGTTGTAGTATTGTCGCCAAGCTGACCACTTCCATTATATCCAAATGCATAAACTGTTCCTACGGAAGTAAGAACAAAGTTATTTGTTTGACCAACACCAAGTCCAATAATTTGCTCTGTTGAATTATCTCCTAGATATGTGGTACCTGAATAGGCACCTTTCAACACACGAATTGGAATATTAGAATTTGTGGTTGTATTATCACCTAATTGAGCAGAATTATTTCCCCCAAAAGTATAAACAAAACCAGATTCTGTTGCTACTATGCTATGATTATCAGCGGCTACCATACAAGTTACCATTGTGGCAGAACTATCTCCAAAATATCGCTTCCCAACCGCTGCTCCCTTCATAACCTTCACTGGAATTTTCTTATAGGTAGTTGAACTATCACCAAGTTGCCCATAAGAAGCACTTCCGATAGCGAATAGCAATCCATCAGCAGATAAGGCTAATATATGATAACTTCCAGAGGCTATTTTTATGATTCTTCTTGAATTGTTATCACCAAGATTGGTTGTCCCTGAATATGCACCTTTTAATACCTTAACAGGAAGCTTACTTGTGGTGGTGGTATTGTTTCCCAACTGACCTTCACCATTATATCCAAATGTATATACTAGGCCATCTGCACCAAGTGCCGCAGCATGAGAAGCACCTGCAACTATTGCAATCATTGGGTTTACAGTTGCATTATCGCCAAGAAAGGTGGTTCCATTTTGTGCCCCTTTCAAAACTTTTACAGGAATACTTCTATTATTATTTGTATTGTCACCCAATTGGCCTCGGTCATTATAGCCAAAAGTATATACCATGCCATCTGCTCCAAGTGCCATAGAAAAATAATATCCAGCAGCAATTGCAATAATAGGATTGGATGCATTATCGCCTAAATATCTGGTGCCGCTATATGCACCTTTCATTACTTTTACGGGGGTGGTTCTGTTAGTTGAAGAGCTATCACCCAATTCCCCGAAACTATTTCGTCCAAACGAATAGACTGTACCATTAGCAGCCAAGGCAAGAATATGTTCAGCTCCATTAGCCACTGATATAATCTTATTATTTGGATTATCTCCTAAATAGGTAGTTCCTGGGTATTCACCTTTTAAAACTTTTTGAGGCAAACTACCACTTACATTTCCCTTGATATAGTATACAATTCCAGAAGCATCTACAAAAACTGTTTCGCTAGCATAAGCTCCGCTGTTTTTAAAATTACTCCCAGTTGTAAAGGTCATGTCAACACCACCTCCATTACCACCTATATTGACCGATCTTGCTTGATAGTGATAGGTTTTGCCTGGTAAAAGACCATTTATTTCACATGCTCTAAATACATCAGTGCTGCCAGACTCCATAGGTAAAGTCACCGTATTACCATAATTTGTAGTCAAGCCGTATTTGAAAGTCACATGGGTAAAATTACCACCACCATTAATAAAACAATTTAAAACCGCAGAAGTATAAGTAACTTTTGTTGCAGGCAACGTTTTAGAAGTTGGTCCTGCTGCATACATAGAAGTATTGAATGCAAGCAAACAGATAACTACCCATAAACTCTGAAATAACCGTTGAATTGTTTTCATAATAAATTAATATGTGTATTGCAATGAGAGGAATTCATGCAAGATATCTGTTTTAATGCAAGATGTCTAATTTTAATTATTATAAACTGTTTTGAAATAGAAATAAGAATAACAATAGGCATCAATTGCGGATTGTGAAATTGAATATATAATTATAGTTTTCTTTTACTTAAAGTTCTGCTATTATATAGTGTTTTATGTTTGTTAATCTGAATGGTTTGTAATTACTTCTATAAGCTGCTAGAAAGTCTAGTTTTTTGATTCGAATAAAGATGTAGTTATATAGTGAGTTTATATTTAAATTTAGTCTTTATAGCTACTTTCGTCTTTCAAAATTTTATAATAGTACATATTAAACTTATTTATATTTTTGCATAAAACAGAATAAAGGTTATGAAAAATCAAAAAAGGATATGGAAAGCGGCACTGGTGAAACACAAAGGAGAAAACCGGATAGCTGTATATTTTGAGAAAGATGCAGAGCTGATAGCCAGAATAAAAAAGTTGGCCGACTGTAAGTGGAGTCAGACATTGAAGGCATGGCATGTGCCTGACGATGAAGAAAAC
>CANHGM010000062.1 GCA_947460345.1 Bacteroidota bacterium
ACTATAATCGAACTGCTGTAATGATTTATAAAGATATCCCTTCGTTTGAAGAGCTTATGTCATTTGCTGAACAATTGGAGAATGAATTTAATGAGTGGGTTAAAAATCAATAAGTCATATGATAATTTATTTAAGTTCATTATCCCTTTAAAACCCAAGGAACAGTATCGAAACAGACTAAAAAATAGTGATATTGGAGATGAATTCATTTTCATTGAAATAAAAGCTGATTATCAAAATCGATATTTTTTTTATAAAATCAAATTATATGCAATTGAGTATAATTATTTGTATTTATGTGAATTTATATGCAAAAACATATAATTTTGAGAATTCAGACTAATTAAACAAATTATTTGTTTCAATATTCTGTCACAAATCTTGTCGAAATTTGTGACAAAAAGAATTGCCATTAAAACATCTAATATATAACTATGCAACGTCAATTTGATATATATAAATATCTTAAATTAAAGGTTAAAATGATATATATATATGCTGTAAAAAAATTAAGATATATATCATTTATTTTTCGATTTTTTTGTGGTTATAAAGAATATATATATATATATATATGAACCAAATTATAAGAAATAAGGCATAATAATCCCCTGTTTGAAATCTTATAATTTGAGGTTACCCCGACACGACAAGACGTGCTACAAAAGTTTGATAATCTGAGTATTTATAGAGTTCGAAATGGACCTAAGAGGAGGATGCAATGCATTCCCTGTTGGAATACCTTATGAGATATCTTCAGGTATTCAAGAGACTCATGATTTGCCAACTCCAGATCATGAGAACGACATCGTTTTTGAAGAAGGAGCCCCGTTTACTTTTTAAAATCCTTTCTATTATTTCATATCGGGAATCAGTTTTATAACCTTTTTGTCGCCGTTCTTGAAGAACGGTGATAACGTGATTTTATTCAAATGACTAAAGAATACTAAATATCTAAGAATATCCTACTTTTAAATGTGTTTCATATTTTTCATTTGGTTATTAGAATCTGATGTTATAGGTTTGCCTTAGTTAAGATAATAGCCTCGTACTTGTTTATGCTCTCCAAATCTGTCGAATTAAACTATTTTTTACCCAAGACAAGATATAACCAGCGTACTGTTCAGCAAGTGGTGCTTTCTGTTAAGGTATAAAGATTCGCCTGTACTTGGAGACAAAATAGGTTAGCCACACGTTGCTTTTTCAATCCGTTCTGATGGTGGCTGCGGAACAAAAAAAATATATAAATGAATACTTCTAATTCGAAAAATAAATTATCAGTTATGATAATCGGAACTTTTATAATGACTATCGCAATTCCAATTTATATCTCCAATAAAAAAGGAGTAGAAGCTGGTTTTGTAAATTGGAGCGAATTGATAGGTGCTGCACTAGGAAATATATTAGTATACATGGCTGTCGCTTTTGTTATAGCATCTATATATATAGCAATTGCAAGAGTCAAAATTGAATCAAGATTTGATTACATAAAGTATATGTTTTACCCGTGGATAGTTGTTGCGATAGGATTTTCATATACTAAATACAAGGCTACAGATATTTTATATACCAGCGTTGTTGATAGGTTAAAACAAAAACAGATGGAAAAGCAGATGCAGGCTAATATAGAGGACTTTAACCGAATTATAGCTAGTAAAGATGGGGGATGGACTATAGAGTTAAAAGAAGCATATAGACTTGGTATTGAAAAAGAAATTTCTAAGTCTGATTTGCCAAAAGAAACTAAAGACAAATTTGTACGATGTTGTTTGGATAAAATAGTTGCAAAATATACAGTAGAGCAAATTAATAAAACATCTAAAGAAGAAATACAAAAACTATCATTAGAATGTTTAAAAGAGTTATCATCTAAATCCAAATAATAACCATTTTATGAAATATCTAATAATATGCTTATTTTTGATGTCGTACTCCTGAAAAACTAAACCCTCCTATTGGCATAAAGTGGACTATATTTCAATTGATACTTCTTATTTATTATCTGTTTTTTAAAAATAGAAAAGCGAAGTATCTTTTTTGTGTATTATAATTTTCAATGAAAATATTAAATGAAAAAATATTTAACTCTCTTATTATTTTTAGTAATTTTTCTTTCAACACAGGCCCAAGAACATTTGTATAAGTTCCCACTGTATAAAATTGGAGTGAAAATAATCAAGAATAAAAATTATTATCTTTTAACTCCTGAAAATGTGAAGGAATTAAAAGATAAATTATATAGTACTATTGACATTTGTAGTGAATCTAAAATAGCACTTGACAATGTTATTAAAAATCCAAATTATCAAGTTCTTATAAATGAGAACAATTACAATGAGATAACTACTTTTATTAGATTTCCTAAATTTCCTGTTAATAAGGAACTACCTGAATTACTTCAGAAAAAATTAAAAGAGAATTGTTATTCTATTAATAAATCAAAAATCGAAAATTTAAGTATGAGTAATGGTTCAACTCTAATTGGAAATTATGTTTCACTTCTGAATAAAATTACAACTCCTGAACTCACCTATTATTCAGAGGCATATTTTTTTGAAACTCGAAATTCGACAATAACACTTACAATTAACAGCATAGAGAAAATTTCAAATACTGATTTTATTAACAGCATAGAGTATATCAACAATGAACAATATGAAAAATTATTGGATGACTTTAAGGAACTAATTTGGAAAGATGATTTCACCAATGCTAAATTAAAGTTACTAGAAGCTATTAATAAAGAGCCCAAAAATATATTAGCATATGAAATAAGGGCAGGTTTAAATCTAAAATTGAATAATTACATAGATGTATTAGCTGATGCTAATGAAATTTTAAAAATAGACTTAACTAATATTAATGGTTATATAATAAAAGGAATGGCATTATACAATCAAAAGAAATACGAAGAGGCGATTAAGTCTTTTAAAGACGCACAAATAAACTATTCAATTTTGAAATTATTTAATGCCCAGAACGAATATTTCTCCTCATTTGCTGAAATGTATAGATTTATTGGAGAAGCTTTTTTGAATTTAAAAAACTCAACTAATGCGACGCAAAATTTAGAAATAGCATTGGAACTATCATATGATAGTCTAAATACAGCTTCGATTTACTATAATCTTGGATTAATAAAGTCAACATTGTTAAAGGATTCAAAAGAAGCGATAAAATATTACTCATTGGCAATTACAAATTATCCAATTACAGAGAATAAAAAGAAATCAGAGGCATATTACAATAGAGGCATCAATAAAAGGAATCTTGATGATTTTAAAGGTGCAATTTCAGACTATACGTTAGCAATTAAAATAAGGCCTGATTATATTAAGGCTTATAACAATCGTGGTTATGCGAAGCTATTATTAGAAGACTATACTGGTGCTATTGCCGACTTTACAATGGCAATAAAATATGATAATTACACTTCCGAGATTTCAAATATGGCTTTGGGGAATAGAGGTCTTGCTAAATTAGCTTTGGGACAAGATTGCTGTCCTGACTTTAAAAGAGCAATTGAATTAGGAAACAAAAGTGCTTCAAAAGTTTATAATGATTATTGCAAATAAGAATAGTCAAACAGTGAATGTATTGTTACTGTTTTGCTTTTGTACCCATCCGCAAAAATATTACAACTTAAAAATAGAAAAAACTTATTACATTTCATATAATAGCTTTGTTAAAGATGTATATATATATGTAGTAAAAAACTAAAATATATATCATTTATTTTTCGTTTTTTTTGTGGTTAAAAAGAAATTATATATATTTGAACCAAATTATAAGAAATAAGGCATAATAATCCCCATGTTTGAAATCTTATAATTTGAGGTTACCCCGACACGACAAGACGTGTTGCAAAAGTTTGATAATCAGAGTATTTATAGAGTTCGAAATGGACCCGTCCGGTCCGCTTAAAAATTTAAAACCCTTAGTGAAATTCACTGAGGGTTTTTTTTTGTGTTTTTTGCACTGCTTTTGTTGCAGAGGTTAATCTGAGTCATTCACTTCATCCGTGATTTAGACAAAGAGGTGTAGCTGTGTGATGGGTGTTGTGGTTTGGGAAGCATTGTTGGATTGAAAGAGCTTTAACGGTTATATATACTTCTTACTTTTCTTTCATTGCCAAGAAAAGTAAGCAAAAGTTCCGATGGCTATCGCGAACTAGGGCTATGGAACTTTTTCTTGAAAAACTACGAATCAATTTTTTATCGCGAAAGGCAAATGTTTGCAAGAGATGGTTGGTTCAAGAATGGGTTTGTGAAGGCAAACTGCTCTACTGTATCTATTCTTATGATTTATGAGTTTAAGCGAATAAATCATTTAGAATAGACATGCCGAAAAACTCTTAAAAGATTTATATATATTCATATGTTCAATAGTTTATTCGGCATAGCTCAGCCCATTGTTGTCGCCGTTCTTCCAGAACAGTGACTTAAAAATAAAAGCAAGGTCTGTGACCTGTTAATATTAAGCATGACAATTAAGTAATGATATGTTTGAAACCGGGTTGCAAACCCTACTATTATGAATATATCACCGTTCTTGAAGAATGGAGATAACGGGGTGTTTTTATTTAAGAATACCTTTTTCATATTTTTCAGTCTTTACTAACTTTCCGTTTTCATCATAGTATTTTGATTTACCATTGCGTAAACCTTCAGATATTTTAAACTTGAATTTAATTTTACCATTGTCAAATTTTTGGATGAACATACCACAAAACTTTTGATTCGATTTAATTAAATAGTAATTCTCTATACCAATCGTACCAGCATCAAATTCTTGTTGAAGAATTATATTATCTTCATAATAATATGTTTTCCATAATCCAGTTTTACTGCTTTTGTTTATTGAACCTTCTGTAATAATTCTATTTTTATTATCATAAATTTTAAACTCACCATCAGGATACCCTTTAGA
>CANHGM010000063.1 GCA_947460345.1 Bacteroidota bacterium
AGTCCGCTTGCAATATATCCTTCAGCAAATATGTTTTTCATTTCTACATTTAATCTATCCCAATAGTTACTTCCAACAATTTGGTGTATTCCAGTATCACCAATGATAGCAAATTTTTTATCTTGAAAAGCTAGATAGATGAGAACTCCGTTTTTCTGTGCAGTTTCATGCATCTTAAGTTCTTCAAAAACCTTAATAGCTCTTTGGTATGGGTCTGAAATACAATTTGCTTCAACATGTACCCTAAGCTCACCTGAAGTTTTATGTTCAGCATAACGAATAGCAGCAACAATGAATTCTTCTTCAATGGGAGTGAATGGAGTAACGGCCATATTTAATCTTTGAATTTAGCATCTAAATCGGGAGCATTTTGAGCACCTTCAGACGCTTTAAAATATACTCTTTCTTTTATTCCAAATATACTTGCTAATATACTTTTTGGAAACCTTCTCACCGTAGAATTTAATTCTTTTACTGAAGTATTGTAATTTTGGCGTGCTCTATTTATTCTGTTTTCAGTACCAGCTACTTCATCACCAAGCTTTTCGAATTGTTTGTCAGCCTTCAAATTTGGATAATTTTCTTGTACCGATATTATGCTTTTCATGGCTCCAATTAGTATATTCTGACTTTGTTCAAACCTTTTCATTGCTTCCGGGTCTTTTAACACTTCAGGTGTTAGTTTGAATGAACCTACACTTGCTCTAGCTTCAGTAACTTTTACAATTATATCGCCCTCATAAGCTTTATAGTTTTTTACAACAGCTACTAAGTTGTTAAGTAAATCTAATCTTCTTTGATATTGGGTTTCTACTTGACTCCATTGTTCATTTACTGACTCATCAATACTAACCAAACTTCTTTGGCCACTGATAACCCAAATAACTAATAGTCCGATAACTATCCAAGGTAAAAATTTTTTTAGTTGATCCATTGTTTTTTTTAATTAAGTTGCAATTTAAGATATTATATTGTTTTGAAAAAAATATTGTGCAAATATCTAACCTTTGTATAAATTGCGGCAATATTGACATATTAAACTAAAAACATATATGCTAGAAAATATTGATTTAACAAATGTAATGTCTTTAGATATTGAGACTGTTCCGATGGTTAAAAATTATTCAGACTTAGAAGAACATTGGAAAAAACTTTGGGATATAAAGTCAAAGCAAAAATATCCAAATCAAACACCAGAAGAATCTTGGCCAATGGCGGGTATTTTTGCTGAGTTTGGTAAAATTGTATGTATATCAGTTGGAACGTTTGTTAAATGGGGGAAGACTTATCAGATTAAAGTTAAAAGTTTTAATGGGCAAAATGAAACAACCATTTTAAATGATTTTATTGAATCAATTAATAAACATATAAAGTCTCCCGCAAGTTCGTTAGCTGCCCATAACGGTAAAGAGTTTGATTACCCATTTATTGCCAGAAGGTTGGTGGTGAATAGGATTGCTATTCCATTTATACTTGATTTGTCTGGTAAAAAGCCTTGGGAAGTTAACTTGATAGATACAATGGATTTATGGAAGTTTGGAGATTTTAAAGCTTATACTTCTTTGAATTTAATTGCTGCATGTTTAAATATACCTACACCTAAAGATGATATTGATGGTTCTCAAGTATATAAAGTTTATTATCATGAAAATGATTTAGATAGAATTAAAATATACTGCCAAAAAGACGTAGTAACATTGAGTAGACTGATATTAAGATTAAAAGGAGAAAATGATATTCCAGATGAATTTGTTGGATACAGTAATTAGATAAATTGTTTTATTCTTCTAAGTTCAGTTTATGAAAGAGTCTGTGAGCTAGAGGAGCTAAGAGAATTCCTAAGTTAGAAACAAAAACAATTCCACTGAAAAGAGCATAAAAAGAAGAGAAGTATTTGCCCATGTCATTTTGAATATTTACTACTGGCCCCATGCCACTAAGAATCATAGATGCATTGTGAAGAGAATCAATCCAACTAATGCCAGCAAGGTAATGATAGCCTACAATACCAATAAGTAAGCAAATAGCAATTATACAAAAAGAAAAAGTGACATTTCTAAGTACTCTTCTTATAAACTTATCTTTAGAAGCTAATGGTTGTTTTTTATGTTCGTACATGTGTATATAGTTTTAGAAATTTTACTTATATATATATGCTAACGTTATATTTGCTGCAAGTATAAGCAACACTTTTGAATAGATTTGTTTTAAATTTAGCATATAATGGGACTCGCTATCATGGTTGGCAAATTCAAAATAATGCCCCAACAGTCCAAAGTGAAATTAATCATGCCATTAATTTAATTTTTCAATCAGAGATTCAAACAATAGGATGTGGAAGAACAGATGCCGGTGTGCATGCAAGAGATTTTTATATGCACTTTGATTATGATGGAGATTTGCCGTCCAATTTTGTGTTGCGTGTAAATAAGCTCTTGTCGGCAGATATATGTGTTTTTGATGTGTATCGTGCACCAGATAATTTTAATGCAAGATTTGATGCTTTAAATAGGCAATATGGGTATGTAATATCTAAAGTACCTAACCCATTTGAGCAGCATTTGTATTGGCTAATGAAAAGACCACTTGATTTGTTGATAATGAATAAAGCATGTGAAATATTAATGAGCCATACCGATTTTGAAAGCTTTAGTAAAATACATACAGAAGTAAATAATTTTAAATGTACGATATACGAAGCAACATGGGAGCAAAAAGGCGAAAAGATATTTTTTAGAATTACAGCCAATCGTTTTTTAAGAAACATGGTAAGGGCAATTGTTGGCACACTTATAAATGTTGGTTTGAATAAAATTGATTTAATAGAATTTGAAAAGATAATCAAAGCCAAAAAAAGGAGTGAGGCTGGAGAGTCAGTGCCTGCATGCGGTTTGTTTTTGAATAAAGTGAATTATGATATGAGTGCTTTAGAAAAACTATAAACATAAATGTATACTTTAAATAAATCAATTTTTTTAGTGGGTATGCCAGCTAGTGGAAAATCAAAACTAGGTAAGGCAATTGCTAAATATTTTTCAGTACCATTTGTAGATTTAGATTCATATATAGTATATACTCAAAATGAGACTATAGATATTATATTTGAAGTGCGAGGTGAAACTAAGTTTAGAGAAATAGAAAGTAGGTGTTTAGAAGATTATATAACTTCAAATAAGGATAATATATATATATGTGCAAGTGGAGGTGGAACGCCTTGTTTTAATGATAATATAAATATGATGAAAGAAGCAGGAGAAATTATATATCTTAAATTAAGTGAAGAAAGAATACATAAAAGGCTCGTTAGTAGTAGTAATATGCACAGACCACAATGGAAAAACAGATCGTCTGATGATGTAAAAAGCATGGTCGAAACGCTTGTTTTACGCAGAAAACCGTTCTATGAGCAAGCTTCAAAAATATTAACGCTTGTGGATAACTATAAAATCGATTGTGAGAACCTCATTCGTTTGATAGTCAACGACTAATATAAATGATTGAAATACAGATAAATAACAAAGTTTTCGTCTAAAAGCCTTGATATCATTGGATGTGTGCATAAGTTTTAACCGTCAACACTTGACAAGTAAGGTTTTAAGTATTTATTTAGCAGTACAATTTTATAATAATTAATAACCTAAAAAAATCATTACAAACAAATGAACAAATCAGATTTAATCAGCAAAATGGCTGGAGACGCAAAAATCACTAAAGTACAAGCTCAATCAGCTTTAAATTCATTCATGGGTGCAACTCAAACTGCACTTAAAAAAGGTGAAAAAGTAATTTTAGTAGGATTCGGAACTTTTTCAGTTGCACAACGTTCAGCTCGTAAAGGACGTAACCCACAAACTGGTAAAGAAATTAAAATTGCTGCTAAAAAAGTAGTTAAATTTAAAGCAGGAACTGAGCTTTCTAAGAAAGTTAAGTAATCTAACCCAAAAACATGAAAAGCCTTGAACCATTGGTTCAAGGCTTTTTTATTTAAATTCTTTTTAATATTTTCTATCCTGTAGTTTTGTATCCTGAAATATATATAGTTAAAGAGATATAGGAAAGTTGCAGGAGTGGTTGAACTGGCCCGCTTGGAAAGCGTGTAAACCCAAAAGGTTTCGAGGGTTCGAATCCCTCACTTTCCTCTGTTAAAGAGACTGAAACTCACAAATCCTTGATTATCAATTAGAGTCTGGTTTTTTTGTTGTAAAAAAGTGTCAAAATGAGACGACTTTAAACGACAAAAAAAGACATATTGAGTTTCTAAAAGGTTACCATTATTAAAAAATACAAAAAAGGGTAACTTGAAAATCTAAAATGTCGCGTTCTGTCTAGTATTGACGCTTTTGAAAGTGTAAAAAGGTAGCTTTATTTGTTCCAAAATTTAGGGGATTAATAAAACAAAATTACAAACATGTCGTCAAGGACAACTTTTGCTCTGTTTTTTTACATAAACAGAACTCGAATTAGAAAAAATGGAGAATGCCCTCTCTATTTACGCATTAGTATCAATGCTAAGCGACTAACCATTTATACCAAAAGAAATATCAGACCAGATATGTGGGATGTGGGTAAAGGAATGGTTATAGGCAATACCAAAGAAGCCAGAGAGTTTAATACCTTCATTGAAGTCTATCGTGCAATGGTTTACAATAAGTATACAGATATACTTGCTGAATATGAAGATGTTACACTTGAACTATTGAGAGATGCCCTGCACTCTCTAACTTCTTTCTACACTAGAATGTTCCAATATTGGAACAAATAAAATCAACAAAAAAACTTCTCTAAATGAGGTTTTTTTTTGTTTTTATATACCTTCAATCTTTATGATATTCACCGCAAGCATACCTCTGGTTATAGGCTTTTCGAGAGTATCGGCCTTTGGC
>CANHGM010000064.1 GCA_947460345.1 Bacteroidota bacterium
GTTGATCCTCCTTGATAGCCATAATGAAGATAAAATGTTTTGGTAGCCGCATCATAACGATTATTATATATGCTATGCGTAAATCCTGTTGTAGTACCAGGATAAAAAGTATATCCTCCAGAATTATCTGTACTCATAAATCCACTCGCAGGAGATGCAGGAGTGCTCCCAGCAGCAACCCAGTTCACCGCATTATTATTAGCGTCTAACTCAAACTGAAACGCAAAATTACTCCCACCTAAATCTGCCAGATTTAACTGGTACTTATTAACACCTACTGAGGTTATGCCTTTTGCAGCATTCAAAAACCTCGATGCCGTAGGATGGAAAAAATAGCCCGTACCCTGATACGTACCCGATAAATTTGAAGATTGAGAAGTCGCAGTGAAAACAGAAATAAGTAGTAAAAAAATCAGAAGTAATCTCATGTTGATTTGTTTTTAGTTTATGTAGAAAATAATTTTTGGTTAATGTAAATAATTTAAATATTCATGATGTTTATATTTCCCATTCATATCATCGTTATTAGATCATATTATTAATCAAAAAAAGGAGCAATGCCGACGGCGTTTTTAATCCTAGTTTTTGCATGATGTTCTTTCTGTGTGTTTCAGTTGTATAGATGCTAATAAACAAATAGTTGCTGATTTGCTGATTGGTCTTACCTTCTTTCAACAACTGCATAATTTCCCATTCTCGTTTGGTTATCTTATAGGTGTCAGCATAATATCTGAATTGTAATTGATCTTCTGATTCTGCGTCTAAATCCGGAAAGGTTTTAATTCCTTTTATTGCATTTCTGATAGACTGACAAAGCAATTCTTTACTGGAGTTTTTGAGTAGATAAGCATCTGCGCCTACATATCTGCATTTGTTGATAGTTGCGATATCGCTGAATGTAGATATCATGATCACTTTTATATTTTGGTGTTTAACTTTTATCTCTTTCAAAATATCAATTCCATTAGCGTCAGGTAATTTTATGTCAAGCAATAAAACATCTATTTTTATGTTGTCAATTGTAGACATCAATTCTTTTTGATTAGAAGAAACACTATCAATAACAATATCTTTCTCATTTGAAAGCATAGCACGTAAACCCTCTGTGAAAAGCTGGTGGTCTTCAGTGATATGAACTTTTATTTTATTAGAGGTGTGTGTCATATGTTATGGGTAGCGTAATAATTATAGATGTACTTCCCGGTCTTGAATCAATCACAATTTTGCCTCTCAAATGTTCAACTCTTTTATATATATTTTTTATACCCATTCCCGCCGAAAAAGTGTGTTCAATTCCAACACCATTATCTTCTACAAAAATTTGCAATTCCTCTTCTTTAAAAAAGAATTGAACAGTAGCCTCTTCTGCCTGAGAATGTTTAATAATGTTGTTAATAATTTCCATCAATATTTTATAAATATTGATTTCTATCTCCTTTGAAAACTCAACCGGTTCTCCAGTTTGAATAAAATTAAATTTTATCGTCCCTTTATTATTGAGTTGTTTTAAATACGTTGCAATAATATCAGATATAGAGTTGTTATTCAGCTCATCAGGTATGAGATTATGGGCAATTTTTCTTGTGTTTCCTGATATGTCGTCAATTAAATTATCTATTTCGTTTTGCTGTTCATTTTTAAGTAAAAATGCGATTTTTATTTTCAGTGCTGAAAGTTGGCTACCAAGTACATCGTGTAGATCCTCGGCTATTCTTTGTTGTTCTTTTATTTGGGTATCAAGAATATTTCGAACTGTTTCAAGTTTAATCTTATTCAATTCGTCCGACAGTGTTTCATTTTCTTTTTTAATAAGGTTGTATCTGTATAAAATTCCTGTTGCTATAATTATCACTTCTAAAGTAAAACTCCACTGTAATTGATTAGGCGTTTCTATTGAACGAATCAACAAACCCGACTCAACTAAATTTGCCATAACTCCGGAGATCAACAGAATGAAAACTGCAGACAAATAAAATATTGCCGGCTTGTATTTTTGCAACACTTTTTCCATTGTAGAAATCATGATAATAATAATACCGGCAAATTGCAATAAAATGAAAGTGATGTAGTGCATCTTCTTCATTTCAAATGTTGGGAAGCTGGTGTAAATTAAAAAGGTAAGGGGAATGATTGAGACAATTGACCATTTAATGATGTTGCTTATTTTAAAAAATCTGCTGTTTTGTGAAGATTGCTTACAAAAAAGTTGCATCACATAGATCATAATTGACAAAGTAATGCAGCTGGCAATATATCTTGAGATGTCGGCATACAGTGGAATATTTTTAAAAAGATATAAAGTATCATAAGCTTCATAGCTGATTAAAATATTTATTACCGAAAAAATATAAATCGTGTACCATAAATGTAGTTTTTCCTTCATGGAGAGATATAGAAAAAAACTGATAATGGTAGCGAGAAAAAGAGTTCCGATGAAAACACCCAGATAAAATCTGGATTTATCTTCTCTCTCTCTAAGAGCTTGCTCTGAATACAGGTAAAGACTTAAATTAAAATTCTCATTCTTTTTGGCACAATAAAGATAAAATGTACCTGTGTCACCTTCAGGAATTTCAAGAGGATAAATAAAAAAATTAGAATGATATTTTCGGTTTTGAATGGGAACATGATCTCCTAAAATGCCATAGCTGATTATGCTGCCCTTTTCTTTTTTAAACAATTCAATAGAATTTATACCTCTATTGCTTAATAACAAATAACAGTTTGACGTTTTGTGTTTTGAATTTTTTAGCTTGAATTTTATCCAATATGCATTGCGGCTAAACCCAAAATGATAGATATTGTCTTTATTTATGTACCACTTTTCTTTAGAAGTATCATCGAGGTGTTCTATCTCAGTAATATCGTTTCCTGTTTTATAAAGTGTGCTTGAGGAAAGGTTTATGCGACCTGCTTTTTGAAGTTGGGATATATCTATTGAGTTTTGCCCAAAGGAAGCGTTGGAATAACATATAAAAATAAATATGTAAAAAAACGTTCTTAATTGTATTAACCTCATTATTTATTACGACTTAATATAAATATAACCGAAAAAAATGGATCTCTACTTAAAATACAAACTAGTTGGTATGGGCTGATAAAGATTAAGAAATCTAAATTTGTTATCTATCTGGTGATATAAACTAACCTAGAACATCAACACAGAAATCCTCTGTATTTAACTCTTAATAACTATCTTTTTATCCTATTGGTATTATTTAAAGGCGTTGATCTCCGGAAGTTTAATTCTGATAAAGAGCTCTGCTGTATTTTTATTTTACTGGTTTTTTGTGTTCTCATTCTTGTACTGATGGCATTAACCTGCACATAGTACGCTTCGTTTAATGTTGTAATTAGAGATATATTCGATTTTACTGAATAAATAGTATTAAAAATACATACTCCTTTTTTGGTAACTAAGGATGATTTTTTCGTATTAATTTAACGACAATATTGTGTTGTTTTTCTTCTAATAAGAATGTTATTTATACCTTAGCTCTCAATTTAGATGAAAAAGAAATACTTATTCATTGTTTTGCTATTAATTAGCCGTATCTCTTGGGCCCAATGCCCGAATTTATTGACGGCTATGGTAAATTCCTGTGGAGTAAGAGAAGGAAATAATGAATTTGTTATTTTCACTACAAGTGTGACTGCAAATGCATCCGCTTATACGCTCAACTATGGGACCACTAATCCACCAAGAGTAAATAATTTGTCTGGAGCTGACGCTACAACACCCACAGGTACAGGAACCGTAACCACAACTGGAGGTTGTCCCGTAATTCAGGTTACCTCCCCTTCAACATCTATACCCGCCGGAAGTACCGTTATGTTCATTCCTGCTTCTTTCGATCAAAACTATAATGTTACCTCTCTATGTAATGGGAGTTCACCTATTTATGTTGTATTTATCAAAACGAATTCCGCAGGGGGTACTAATAGCAACTGGAGTACAACTGGAACTTTAGGAAATACGCCATCTACTCCAAGATATCTTCAGGTAACTTACAACGGAAGTACAAGTTGCAGTGGTAGTAATGCTCCTGTTAGGTCTTACACCGCATCCGGAAACTGGGCTGCTAATGTAGATGGAAATATCGTTTTTTGGAATAACGGATATACTCTTTATCTTAATAATGGTTGCAGTGATATCAGTTTTCAGTCAAAGGGAGACACAACAGTAACTGCCTGTTCAAGCTTTACCTGGCACGGAATAACTTACACTGCTTCTACAAACACACCTACTTACACCACAACGAGTGTTTCAGGTAATGATAGTATCGTAACACTTCGTCTAACTATCAATAATCCCACAACAGGAGATACAACTGTAACAGCCTGTTCTAGTTTTACCTGGCATGGAATAACTTACACAAGTTCTACTAACACGCCCACCTATACTACAACTAATGTAGCAAATTGTGATTCAGTAGTTCGCCTGCGTCTCACCATTAACAATGGTACTTTCAACAGTGTTGCCCAAACCTCCTGTGAAAATTATGTATGGCATGGTATAACGTATAATACAAGTGGCACTTACATCTATACGTATACTAACGTAAACGGATGTGGCTCTGCAGACACCTTACATCTCACCATTAACAACGGCACTTATAGTGCTGTTACTCAATCTACTTGCGGAAGTTTTGTATGGCATGGCACAACATATAATACAAGCGGTACTTATATCTACAACTATACTAACAGTAACGGATGTAACTCAGCCGACACCTTACATCTTACTATTGATACAGGAACATATAACTCTCTTACCCAATCATCTTGCGGAAATTTTGTATGGCATGGTACAA
>CANHGM010000065.1 GCA_947460345.1 Bacteroidota bacterium
AATCTTTAAGGAGAAAGAGAAAATTAACTGAATAATTTATATACTTTTGTAAACAGAAAATAAGTCAATCAATGAAGCAAAATAAGTCATTCAGTTTTAGGGGGTCAATATGAATCGTCGCAAGGGGGTCAATATGACTGTTTTTTGCAAATAAGCTCCAGCCATAACTTTTTCACTACTTGGATTGGGAGGTTGAGCATTTTCGATAGCATTTAATATTTTTATTTCTGTTTGGTCTGCTTTTGTTATAATTGCATTTTTTAAAGATTAAAAAGGTTCAATTATAACTTTGTATCCATTACTCTTAAGTTTCATTTTAAAATTACATTGTTTTGTGCAATTAAAAAGCTTTTCCAATCCTGAAATAATTGAAGTATTTCGACAGTCGGTATATATTGAAGTTCTTTGGGAGTAGAAATATTCCAACTTAACGGAGCTTCAATTCCCTCTATATCACCAAGCATATCAATAGGTTTAGAATTAATTCTTTGAATTTCAAGCAATACAATTTCACTTGAAATAATATGGATTGTTTTTTCAAGATTAATTACCTTTTTAATTTCTGAAATAATAGAATCAACAAACACAATATCATAAAATTCCTTTTTGCTTGTAAATATTTGACCAACTAAATTGAAATCAATATATTTGAATTGTTGAATAAATTCATTTGTTGGATAAACTTTTGCTTTCAATAATCCTGTATCAGAAAACCATGTTGATTTCCATTGATATTCTTTAGTAAAATAATAATCTATTGTTTTCATTTAGTTTATTTAAAGTGGCTCAAACCACGCTGTAAAAATGTTATTGTTATACGTTGGGGTTCTTACGATGTAAATTCTATTGCCATTGGATGAAATGCCGAAATATTTTTGATATGAAGTAGTATTTTCAATAAAAACTCCGACTCTATTACTTGCAGCTGACTGTATTTCTTGCATTACCTTTACTTCATCCCAAGCGTCTGGAAAAAATGTTGATTTTTCAGCTTTAGCAATCCAACCACCAGCACCATCTGACACTTCAACAGAAGCTTTATAAAATCCATTCCCTAAATTATCTATTGTATTAGGAACAATTTTGGCTGTTCCGGCTCTAATGGCAGAAATATGATGAACACCCGAAGCTACTCCTGAACTGTTTATTTCTCCTCTAAATAAATGTTTCAGACCTTTATTTCCAATTATGGAATTGAATTGTGTAAGTAATATATCAAGTGGTTTAAAGACATTTCCCGACACATTTACTTCCTTCCTAGCAATTAATCTATATAAATCTTCAATCAACTTTCTAGTTGGAGCATACCCTTTGTTTTGAAATGACATCATTAACGATTCAAGCTCTTTAGCTCTTTTCATAAATCTAATAGTGTTAACAAAAGTTAAAGATCTATAAGCTAAATAATCTACTGTTACTGTTGCTGCTTGCATCAAGCCAAATGCAAAAGATGCAGAATATGCCAAATCATATAATTCATTTATTTTTTGTATCTCATCACTTACAACTGCATCGGGTGAAGAAACTGTTATTAGTGATAATCTTGCGAGCTCTGCTGCTGCTAATACCTTTGGCATGTTGGCAATAAAAATTGCTGCCATAGAA
This sequence comes from Bacteroidota bacterium, assembly GCA_947460345.1. Lineage (GTDB taxonomy): Bacteria > Bacteroidota > Bacteroidia > UKL13-3 > UKL13-3 > CANHGM01. Next base: position 1,606 of record CANHGM010000065.1, read on the forward strand.
GCATCAGCAGCTAATAATTCAGGTTGTAAAAATATTGCACCTATTATTGCTATAGAAGCAGTAGATGCACTCTTTATTAGCTCTTCCTTTTTCTTATTTCTATTATATTCATTTTGTATGGAACAAGCAATAAAAGCAGGAACATAAATATCTTCAAACAAAGCGTATCCATTCGCATCAGTTCCATCATAAACTCTGCAATGAACTAATTCAAATGGATTGTAAATATGGCTATAATTTGTAGAATATTGTCTCGAATAAGTACTCCCAGCTTGATAGATAACTGTATTGGTATTGGTTGTTGAGTATTGTTGTTTAAATTCTATTTTATTATTATTTGTATATGTTAAATTATAATTGCTGACTGTGATTTTTTGACTTGCACCTTTAAGAATTAATTCTGTATTTAAAGGAACATTCAAATAAATCACTTCTTCCATTCCAGGGTTATAACTAAACGGCGTACCGAAGTTCATGTCTATATAAAAATTTTCACTAGTCGGTTTAATATCTAAATTCTTGTAATCATCTTTCATTATATCAAGAATAGCGTACAACACGTCTCTTGTATCTTCAAATGGGCAGCTTAAACCATTTACTTGACTTGTGTGTTTATCCCATATATTTCTAAGTAATACATAATCACTATTTTTTAGTTCATCTATAATTGCTTTTTTATCATTTAGGTTATAATTTTCTCTGATTAGATGATTTAAATATAATTCGTTATTGTTTGTAAACCACTTGTTGCACCAAAGTCCATTATCAAAAACATGTTTAAGGATATATAGTTTAGATTCAATACTCAATTTTGTAAATAAACAAGTTAGTTCATATTTTGAAATTTCATCTATAATTAAACTCATTGAAGAATTGCTTTTAATAAGTGCTTCTATACTTTGAGTTGCTGGGTCAACATTTTCCATAATATATCTATATGTCTGTGTTGATAAATTCTTATGTATTGCTGTTGGTTTGTAATTTGTTGTGCAGTTTGAACAGATGTTTATTAGGTAATATGGAATTGTATTATTTGCAGCACAAGAACCAATCGTTTTTAACAATTCAGGTTTAAGATTAACAAAATTAAAATAAAACAAATAGTCATTAAATGTTGAGCTTTCTTTTAATGCCAACAGCAAGAATTTGCGAGTTTGAATATTCTTAATTTCACCTGGTGGCATATCATAAAGTGATTTTGGTTTTTCATATAAAAACACTGGTAAGTTTATGTTTTCATTCGAAAAACTTATATTATTATTATCTAAAGTCACATCTTGTGTAGTCGATCCAATTCTTTTACTTTGCAATAATGCTTGAAAATTTGATGCTCGTTCACTTTCAGCTATATTCAAAATTTCAAATCCTTCATATAATTTACCACCAAATCCAATTCTGTTTGGATCTTCAGCATCTGAAGCAGCAGAGTTATTGGGGCTATTATACATTGATGCTTTAACAATAAATTTATTATCGTAAAATGTAGTTACACCTTCCTTAATCACTAAAAATCCAAGAATACCCTTTGTTGGTTTAACTATACTTGATATTTTTTTTGATTCTTTGTATAAATATTGCTCATAATCTTTTTCTAAACTTTGATATTTATTATCTAAATATCCATCAAATATCTCTCCTTTACCTCTATAAGTATATCTTGCTCCACCTTTTAGAATAAAGCTTTCTAAGGTACCAATTGGTATGATTGTTTTAGAAAGTTCATTAGAAATAACATATGTAGTTTTATCTAGAGTAGAAAATTCAACAGAAGATATCTCATCTTCAATGAAGGTTATGTATTTTCCTGAAGGTGTAATAAAAGTATATGTAGAAATGTTTGTTCCTATTGTTGCATCTGTCACTGGAGGGTTCTTTAATAAATTTAAACTCTCTATACCAACAGCAACACTTTTATAATCCTGTTTGTCCTTAAAAATATTAAGTAGTATAGCAGGATCATGAATTCCATCCCATTGATATCTGCTCAAGTTTACCCCATTATAATATTCCAACAAATTATCTTGAATCAGACCTTTTGAAAATCCAATATCATTGTGAAATGGATGATGTTGCTTAAAAACTCCATGTCCAAGCTCATGTGAAATTATTCTCCCTATAACTTGTTTTGTTGAATTTGAAAATAATTTACCATTAATGAATCCAACATTGCTTCCTCGTGGCATATATCCTTCAACATTTCCTGTTGCTGGTGCAGTCTGCAACAATTCGGGCATCCAAAATATAATTGCTTGACCATCTTGTGTTTTATTTAAGAGACTATATGAATTTATTAAATTCTTCATATCAGATGTAAGGGTGGTAAAAGCACCAGTTTCATCAACATTTATCCCCGATTCATACAAGTTTGTAACATACGTTTGTTTTAATTCAACTTTAAAACTTATCGCCACTTTACTATATATATTATTTAACTCCGTTTGAAGGTTGGCGGCTGTGATACCAGTTGGCAATGCAGCACTACCTACAGGCACCACCGCTACTTTAATGGTTTTTTGTTCGTATGAGGCCAGTTGTATAATGGCAACCGTTTCATAAACCCCACCTTTCTCTATAGCTACCATCACTAGTTGGGCATCGTCAGCAGGGCCGCCTAATAAGTTTAAGGTAAAATCGCTTGAGCCCTTGGTTACTTGCTCACCCACAAACTTTACCCCTTTGGTGCTTATAAACTTTACGCTTTTTAAGTCTTCAGCACTCCAGTTATTTGGCAGGCTCACTTTTATCTGGTCAGGCTTGCCCGGCAGCATACACTTGGCTGTGATGGCATAGTTTGGATACTCATCATTAAAGTATTTAGCATTCCATAACAAGCTATAGGCATAGTCAGTTCTGTAATTGTCTAAAGCATATTTGGTCACCCCGGTAATGGCCGAAAAAATGCTAGAAGGCTGCTGCTTAGTGGGGCTTATTTTCTTTAATTGGGCTAGCTGGTCTTTGGTTAGATTCAAAGTCTCAGCTATTTTCTTAGGGTTGCCATTCTCATCTACTTGGTAGTAGGTGCCTTTGCTATCAACA
>CANHGM010000066.1 GCA_947460345.1 Bacteroidota bacterium
ATATTGGGTCCACTTGGGTTTGTCTTGAAAATACTTTTCTGTGTTTATTGAATATAGTGTATTCGCTCCACCAAGTTCTATATATAATACTTGGTGTGTTGTGTCGTTTTGGGCTTGTGTTTTTTGATTTATTATAATCAAGTATATAATGAGTAATATATTTTTCATAGGATGAATATGTTATTTTAGTAATCTATTCTGAAAGTAGTGGTTTGGAAAGAAGGACAGTATATAGTTGTATCATATTTTGTTTTATTTCCTGTCTTCTCGTATATATAATAATATATGCTAATTAGTTTGTTTCCTTCTACTATACAAGGATATTTTTGAAAAGTTCCTTGACCTGTTTCGTCTGTTTTTTGAATTATTCTAGTATTTAAAGTCGTAAAATAAACCCCAGCACCTCCTTTAGTATTTCTTACATCAAACTCTAAAGTAGCTTGTGGTAGTAGTTTTATATCGGCGTGCCTTGATGAACTCACATAGTCGTTGCTGTTGTCAAAGAAGTAGTTATCTGCTTGGGCTCTTACTTCATATTGCCAGCCTCTTTCGTGCTTAAGTTTAAACTTATACTCGCCATCTGCATCTGTTATGGTTGAGTCTACAAAAGCCATACTAGTACTGCCCAATAATTCGCCTTTAAAGCGGTCTAACCTCACTTTGGAATTGGGTATGCCTAGGCCTGTGTTCGCATCTATTATTTTACCAGAGGTAGTATAATTGAAAACGGTTTTTTTGCAGCTAAAGCTACATATGCTTATCAAAAATAAAAGGCAAATGGGTTTCATGGGTGTGGGGAATGTATACTAATAAAAAATATCTACGTCTGTGGTATCGAGATTTTTTAAATTGTATTGATATTTTTGATACTTTACACCGGTTGAACTTCTATATACATTAGCTGTAATATTATAATATTTAATATAGCTTGGGATTTCTACAATTCTTAAAACATTTATGTTTTTACCAATATAGTTTTTGTTAAAAATTTCTATGGCATCATTATCACTTTCAGGATTTACATTTTTTATATGCAACCTTACCCATGCTTTAGGCTGCATCTTTAAATCAACGCCAACGGTGGTTCCAGCATTATCAGCTATAGAAACAATATCATCATCAAAAAAATAATTCGGTTGGTTTGCTTTTAATGCATAACGCCCTTGAACATTGACTGAGTCGAGCATTAAACTATAATGCCCTTTAGAGTCTGACGTAACAGATTTTATATATTCGTATTTAGAATACCAAGAGTCAGATCTGTATTTGTAGTATAAATCTATAGTTGCATGTGGCACACCTTCTCCTGTGGTTTCGTCTATTACCCTTCCGTAGTTGCAGGCAGCGTTTTTGCATTTGTCGTGCTGACAAGCAGAAGCCAAGAGGTTTATAAAAAATATTGCTATATATAGGTTTACATTATACTGTTTTAGCTTGTTTGTTTTCATTGCTATATCTGTTTAATAAAAAATCTCTATGCTGGTAGTATCGCCTGTGATGGGTTGGTAAGGGAATTTTTTATAGGTTCTTTTAGCGTTTTTATATATAATAGCTGAGATGTTTTTGTCTGGGAAATCGTAGGGAATATCGAACACCACGGTGGTGTCTATGGCTTTACCTAAAAACTTGTTATAGGAAATTTCTAATATATCTTGAGCGTTGTGGGGGTTGGTGTTTTTGATATGGGCTTTGACCCATACATAAGGTTTAAGAGCCAGGTTTGCTCCTATATAAGAGCAGGTGGAGGGGTCTATGGTATAGAAGCCATCATAACCTTGGTAGCGGGGGTGCTTGGGCACTAGTGCATACCAGCTACCCTCAGGTGGTGCGGGCAGGTATAGGTTAAAGATGCCTTGGGTATCAGTGGTAATGGTTTTGATATAACGGGCATTGCAGCTGCTGGTGCTGCTGGCATAGCTGCCTATATACACCTCTACTTGTGAGTGGGGTATGGGCTTGAGCGAGGTATAGTCTATAACCTTGCCGTGGCAAGCAGTTTTGGGGTTGGGGTTTGTGGTGCGGGTGCAAGCAGCCGCAAGCAAACAAAGGGTTGCGAGGATAAAAGTGTGGGGTGTCATGGTGTGAAGTTTAAATAACCAAGCAGCAGTGATTTGCTGCTTGGTTAAATTCTTTTTATTATTCTTTAACTAATTTTAATTTCTTAGTCGTGTTACCAATTTTAATTTCAATTATATATACTCCCGCCGAATATGATGATAAGTCTATATTTACATTGTTAACTCCTTCAAACAAAGTAGTTGTATTTACCAATTGTTTAATTTTTTTACCTGTGACATCTGCAATGTTTAAGCTAACTTCACTGTCTTTTATTAACTGTATTTCAATATTGGTTATACCATTAGTTGGATTGGGTGCTATCAATACCTTATTGGCTTTTAGTTCATTTGAATTGTTACTTTCATTTGAGTTAAATGCTGGTTTCATATATACTTCTTGTAACATTCCTTCTGGGTATTGGCATATTTCTATACTGTCTATGGCATATTTACTTATACTTCCATTAATCACAGCTATTTCTTTTTCAAGTATACATTGGTAATAATTTAACAATGGAAGGTCTTCGCTTGCAACCCAAGTTTGCATGGCATTCAATTGGTCTAAACATGTTTGTCTGAGTTCTGCCATTCTATAAGTAAAGGCTGTATTGTAATTCAACTCTAGCTTTCTTCCATAGTCTGTTGCTTCTTCTACAGGTGCTGGTTCTAATATCAAGTCTGGATTATTAGGGTCTGGTTCAGGGTTTATGGTACCAAATGAACCATTCGTACTTAATATTACTTCACCTGGAACTATTTCTCCATTTTGAGTAGTTGGGGCATTGGTTAAAAAGTAGTTGTTTACTGCAATTACTTTATCAAACGTTGGATGCATATTTCCATCTCTAGTAATTGGTAGTGAACCATCAGCTGCTGCATCACCAAGTGCTTCTAACATTTTTCCATATGACAAGTCTATGAGTTTTCTCACGCCTATGGTTGACATTTTATAATTTACATGGGCAATGATATCATGCCACATATCTATAGCAGTTAATAGATTATTATCTTGGTATTGCACCATCAATGCTTGTGATACCGCTTGTTCAATTGGTACACCAATAAATAATGTGCCATTGATATTCACTCCACCGTCTCCTGGAGGCAAGGCTATACTCGGATTATCAAATATAATGCTTGGTGGGCATTGTGACATGGGTTGGATAATGCCTGTAGCGAGTGGACTGGCATCAACCACAGTGACGGGTTGTGTTACAATTGCATTTCTATGCTTCACAACCATTCGTTGATTGGGGTTATTGTCGTTTGCGTTTGCATCCCAATGGTTATTGCTTGCATTTAAGGTAATATTTGTGATGTTCTGAATTACTCCATTTGCATCTACCATCATCCAATGATAATTATTAGATTTACCAACTATTGACTTATACCCTGTGAATGCATTATCAAATGAAAAATCGTTATATCCTTTTTCTAACAAAATATTGGTGCAATAGGGCAACTGAATATTGTGGAATGTGTTGTCTGTTACTTTGTTTCTTCCTGCTGTTTTACTATATGCTTCCGACATGTTTAAGGTAATTGGTGTTGCATAAACGCCAAAGGCATTGTTATTAATTCTGTTACATCTAAGTGTTAATGCTGGGCCTTTGTACCACAAGCCTGAAGTAGTGTTCCAAGAGAAGTCATTTCCTGTAGCTGTCAGATTTCCGCCTGACATACCAATAAACTTTACTGATGTAGCGTGACTATAGGGTGCTCCGGTATGAAATGAGTGCGAAATATTTGATGATTTTGACATGTGCACAGCAAACACACCTGTATTGCAGTTTTCAAATTCTAAGTTGTCAAACACTAAACCTTTGTCATATACATATATCCCCGTATTGCAGTCTCTAAAGGTTGTATTATTTACCTGTATGGTTTGTCTGTAGTAGCTATTGTCAGCATGTATACCCCATACACCATTTTTAAAGGTGCTCATGGTTATATGTATATTGCCTTGACCAAAAGTATGCAAGCCTCTGTGCAACTGATTGGGGTCTGTAGCTGCTACTCTCACGTCGTTAAACCATATTGGGCAGGCTGCATTAATTCTACAATTGCCTCCTAAGTTTATCGTTGCATTTTCTACTTTAAACTCTGCTAAGTTATCTGGTAATGATAATGACTCATCTCCTGCTACTTCTAATACCACATGGTCTCTCTGAGGGGTAACTGTTGAGCTGCCTGATAAGTTTATTCTACTGTTGCTTCCGCATGTTACGTTTTGATAATATGGCCAAAAGTCTGTGAACTTAATTCTGCCTGTACCTGTAAAGCTTAATGTGGCATTGTCTGCTATGTGAACCACTCCGCCATCTTCTACTTCTATAAGGGCGTTAGGGCCGTTAAGTTCTATGATGGCTCCTTGTTCTATAATGAGTGATGCTCCTTTTTTAATTATAAGTTTGCTACCTTCGTTTATTCTCAAAATGCCACCACTGTATATTGTAATAAAAGAACCTTCAAGTGCATTTAGCCATCCTTTATTTTGTGAATTAGCAGCTCCCAATTCAAATACTCCTCCATCTATCATGCTAACATATGTACCACATTG
>CANHGM010000067.1 GCA_947460345.1 Bacteroidota bacterium
ATTAGGCGGCCCTGCTGACGATGCCCAACTAGTGATGGTAGCTATAGAGAAAGGTGGGGTTTATGAAACGGTTGCTATTATACAACTGGCCTCATACGAACAAAAAACCATTAAAGTAGCGGTGGTGCCTGTGGGTAGTGCTACATTGCCAAGTGGTATTACAGCCGCTAACCTTCAAACGGAGTTAAATAATATATATAACCCAGTAGGTATTAAAGTAAAACTTAGAATAGCAGAAAAGTTTGATAATAATACATGGGATAATGGGTTGAAAGTAGAGGGTAGTGGGTTGTTTACTTCATCTACAGATGATATGCTAACTATTAATAATGCGTATGAAGCTGAGAATAAACTAGCAAAAGATGAATATGCATTATTAGTTGTAAGTAAATTATTAGACGAGAATGGAACAGAAATAAGTGGACTTGAAGGAGATATGCCTAGAGTCAGTAGATTTGGATATATAAGTAGCCATTTAATGGCAACCAAAAATGTGGCTTATTGGGCTGGACTTTTTGGACATGAGACTGGACATGGTATTTTTAATCTAAAGCATAGTTATGATGTAGATTATGGTCTTACAACAAATGTTACTGATAATTTATTAAATAAAAACGGAGGAATTGTTTTAAGCAAATTTCAATGGGATTGTGTTCACGACCCAGCAGTTGTAATCTCAGCTTTTGAGAAGGACAAGGCTGCACAAAGGGCTGTGGTGCAGAATATAAGTAGCTTAAAAAAGTTTAAAAATGAAACTGATGGCTCATATACTTTCTTAACTCCAGCAGGTTTACCTTATAATATCAAAGGTAAATTGACTAGTGTTACTTTTTTAGCCAGTGGTGATGATATCTTTGAAAATGGAACTCATATGCCTTACAATAAATTCCCTGCATTGGGATGCTTAGAAGGCTTCACTGTAGATGGTAAATCATATAGATTGTATGCCACTAGGAATAATGTAGAGCCATATAACGAAACATTTACTGGTTATGGTGAAAGTAAGAATAGTTCATATAGAGAAAGTGACAAGATAACCGGAACAAATCCAATTTTGGTTGGGATACCATGTTTTAAAGGTTACGATTTGATATTTAAAGTGTTTCCTACTACCTATACGCCTGTTTCTGCTGATATAAATGTTAACGGCAGTGGTCTACTAAAGGAAACATTCTTTCTTGAAAACTATTTATCAAACGAAAGCCAAGGAGTGGATATATATGCGGCTATAGAAAATAGCCCAACTGCTACCGATTTATTTTATTTAGAAAAGAAAGGTGATGGAACATTTTGTGGAATGACTGCATTGTATGTGTATGCAAGTGCCATGAAAATATCTAAGTTTCCTAAAATTAAAGAATGCATGAATGAAGCAGAATCAATAAGTTCTGATTTACTTTCATTAACTATTTCCAAACAAATTGAACAAAGAAAAGAAGTAGGATATGGAGGGTATATCAATACCCAAAATAATTCAGTTGAAGAGATCAAAGCAAAAGGTTTTTATCAAACCCTCACATTGTGGGGTAATAGTTTAGAGAGTGAAGTTGACAAATTACTCAGTGTACAAGATGATTTGAATACTATTATTAATAGTTTATCTAATTTTAAAACAGGCAGAATGTGTTTGCTACAACAATTGCCTATTACCAATAGAGTGAAGATTTTGAACAAGAACTATCAAGTATCAGTAAATCAAGAAAAGGAAAAATTGATGTATCATTTGATTCTGAGCACTCCAACTGAAGATTACGAAAAGTTAATATTAGCATTAAAAGGCAGTGATAATAAATACAAGCTCTTTTGGGAATTATATTTTGAGATTAATGGCGACCTGTGTGAGTCTTTTGTAGGCACACTATCTGAAATACTAAAATACAAGAATAGTGACCAAAGTTTAAATAGTTGGCCACTTTTATCACAAGCAGATATTGGGCCTACCAAATTTATTAACATAGTTAAGAACCGAATGGCTGGTAATAAAGAAAGTAATCATGAAAATTATTTTCTAGGAGTAAATATGATAAAGCCTGATATAAAAATTAGCTATACAGAAAAATCGTATGATTTCTCAACAACTACAGTAAACCAATTTTATGATGGAGAACCATTTGGTTTGATACGAGTAAGGTTTCTGAACGACTTTAGATTTAAATTATTAAACGGTGACGATTATATACGAGCCAATACTGAAGTGGTGGTTCCAGCAATATGGGCATATATGATTCTGGATAGACAGGCAACCATAAGCAATTTTACGGCTATAAGACAGACAATAAGTGCAGGACTATTGGCTGCAGCATATGGCAACCCAGAACCTATGATGGTTTTTGATGCTATATTAGGTACAGCTGATTTTTATTTTGCGACAAACGAAGACAAGATAATGACCAATGGCAATCTAAAGCAGAAAGAAACTTTAGAGTCATGGAACGAATTTTATGGCAATTATGGACTATTAAGAATAGGTACATCAACGCTCAAACTTGATGCAGGTATAAATAAAGTTGTAAGTGGTGCTACCCGTAGTGGATACAAAATATTTGAGAGTAATTGGAATTATATATTATCTAAATTAAAAGTAAATCCATCTTTAGCCATTAATGTGGCTTCAGAACTTGAAAAATTACTAGTTCAATTAGAGGGGATTGAGTATTTTCAAGGATTGGAGGGCCTAAAAAATATTGGACGCATCAACGTTAAAAAATTTAAACTTTATGACAAGGCACCTCATATGACAAGGTATGATGTGGTTCAAGCCGATAAACTAGTATTTGAAGGACATCAAGTAGCTAAGGTTGCCGAGAAATCTAGTGGTGAAATAGTGCTTACCGATATAGGGTGGTATAATGGAGCACCAGGCAAAGTACAAAAAGTAGGTAATTTTGAAAATATTACCTACAAAGATGCATTAGGAGTTGAACATAAAGGTGACTTAACAGTGTGGAATGTGGGTGAGGGGTTTTATATGACTGTTACACATGGACTTGTAAGTGGTTTGTCTCAAACCCTCAAAGCCTTGCATAAGAGACTTATGAATGCTGGATTAAATTGTATAGAAGATGGTAATATTATAAAATACATCAGTACAGGTGGAGAAGAAATTGGGCGAATTGAGAATGGAGTTTTTAGTGTAAGCAAGATAAAAGGAGAAATCCCAGAACCAAATACATATCTAGATGCTTCTTATATTCAAAGTCATTTAAATAGATTTAAGCAAGAAGGAGGATCATTTATAATTAGGAAAAGAGATATAACCCAGTCTACATATACTAGTATTGCACCTAGGAAGTTTGTTGGATTAAAGAGTGAAATGGATGCAGTAGTTGTAAAGTATAATAATTCAAATCAAAATTTACAAGTATTGATTGATGAATTAGATTTAGGTAATAGTTACTTTAACTCCACAGATGAAGTTTATGTTGTGACAGTTGAACCTAACAAAGGGTTTCAATTTGATATGCCAACAGGTAACGAAGGTGGAGCATATGAAGGATATTGGGTGCTTGGTGGTTTTACGAAGTCTGGAACTGCGGAATGTGTGCTTGCTAATTCAGGTTCATTTTCTCATAATAATAATTGGCAGACTTTTGTTGATTTTTTTGGCAGTGGCAATGTAATTAAAATTAAATAAATGAATAAATTCAAACAATCAATAATTAATAATGAAACTAAGGCTTTTTTGCTAGGTAGAGGGCAATATTTTGTTAGAGATTTAGACCGAGGAGGGCATGATAATACTGATACATATTCTCAAATATTAATGTATCTTAATGAATTTGGAGAATCGGAAGGGTATGAGCTTTTAGACAATTCTATTAGTCAAATTCTTGAATCTGAATTTTTATCACCTAATGATTTAATGCAATTAATTGGCATTATATGGTCATATTATGTGAATAGAAAATTAGAAAATAGGCTTTCTAAAGATTGGCATGTTTCAGATAGACTTAAAAGCAATTTTGTAAGCCAAATACATAAACATGAGGAACTCAATTCGGAAGTATCTGATATCAAGTTAAGATTAAACATGCTTAAATCTAGATTTGAATTCAGCTTAGACTCAGAGCCGAGTTAATATATTCAGAGGCAGGATTTGAAGGTGCTGAAAAAATTGTACACAATAAGGATATCAATCTGATGCTGATGGTAAATATTGGGATGTTAAAAGTCCTCCTTCACAAGGATTAACAACTCCCTTGCACTCTCTAAGTCCTTTCTTCAGTAGAATGTTCCAATATTGGAACAAATAAAATCAACAAAAAAACTTCTCTAAATGAGGTTTTTTTTTGTTTTTATATACCTTCAATCTTTATGATATTCACCGCAAGCATACCTCTGGTTATAGGCTTTTCGAGAGTATCGGCCTTTGGC
>CANHGM010000068.1 GCA_947460345.1 Bacteroidota bacterium
GCAACATACACCTTTAATGGCACCCGAAGAAAACAAAGTGGCAATCTTCTTCTACTGAAATAGTTCTACTTAGCCTTTTTATTATAGGTTTCATCTTTAACATCTGCAAGTAATGATCTTTGGATATATTGATGATAAAATATCAGCTTAGAGTTAATTACTATTAGTCAATTAACTCTAAGATATGACGCAATAATCTTAGCTGAAGCTTTATAAAGTAATCCCAGAATTATCAGTAAAGAAGAGTCTGATAATTATTAATATAGGTGTGGATGAATTTTTTTAAAAATCTGAAACTATTAAACATTAAACCTTTTAAACTCCCAATACGCTTATGGCGGATTGGGTTGTAGTCCTAAATGGAATGAGTTCGAAAGGTTTGGAGGAGGACATGAATACAATTTCTGTTCTACTTAAACAGACAAATTTTTTTCACCATAATGTTGAAGGGTTGTTGAAAACTAATTATTAAAAATATCACTATGTTGCTATTTTTATTAGTATTTTTGCGCTAATTATTTTAGCTTAAAAATTTGTATTATGAAAACTAGACAATTTCAAGAAGAACTTGAAAAAATTAAAAAAATTTTTAAAGAGCTTGATGAATTTGGTGGGCCAGGTTCAGGAAGGCATCCTGAAGGCGGGCCTCACGAAAATAACATTCATCCTGACTCTCCTGAAGTTCAAGCTTATATTCAAAAAGCAAAAGAAGCCGGAAACGAGATAGAAAAGATTGGAGTTAATATTGCATCACTGCTTGGTGGGCAAGTTTCGGAGATTGACTATAAATCTGCCAACAGTATAGCCAGAAAAGCGAATGACTATTATAAAGGCAAAATTGATAAAGTAAAAGATGCGGTTAGAAACACAGTGATTATCGACAAGCAAAAGATTCAACAAGCCCTTGACAGGGCAAAAAGTATTCCTGGTTATATTCGTACTAATGAAAGAAATCCCGACACAGATAATTTGGGATATAAAGGACATGCTATTATCTTCAAAACTAAGAACGGCATGTATGGCGAGGTTCAAATCAACACCCCTGAGATTATTTATGCAAAAGAAACTGAAAGTAGAGGAAGAAAAATATTGGGTGATAAAAAATATGATGAAATTGCTAAACGCATAGGCGTAAAGGGTGGGCTTGGGCATAAATTATTTGAAGAATGGAGAGTTTTAAATGATGAAAAAGATTTAAAAAGAAAAAAAGAAATACAAGATCAATCCAAGCAATATTATTCACACTTTTTCTTAGCAATGATAATGAAAAACAATTTTGAACTTTTACAAGAATACATTTCTAAAGGTAAAACAGTTTATTTCGAATGGGAATTTGAAGAAATTGCCTTAAAATATTTAGGGGGCGGAAATTATGAAGCAAAGAATAAAGGATATGGTGGAGCATTTCCTGTAAAATATAATGCCATGTTGGTTGCTGAAGCTTTATTAAGTAATCCCAGAATTATCAGTAAAGAAGAGTATGATAATTATTAATATAGATTTAGATGAATTTATAAAAAAATCTGAAACTATAAAACATTAAACCCTTTAAACTCCCAATACGCTTATGGCGGATTGGGTTGTAGTCCCGCCAAGAATCGAACTTGGATCTAAAGTTTAGGAAACTTCTATTCTATCCATTGAACTACGGGACCATAAAAAAAGAACTTGGATCTAATGTTTAGCCCCGAGGTCTCGGGGTATTCTATCCATTGAACTACGGGACCATAAAAAAAGAACTTGGATCTAATGTTTAGCCCCGAGGTCTCGGGGTATTCTATCCATTGAACTACGGGACCAAATTTTGGAAAGCAAAAGTAAGATTTTATTACCCAAAAAAAAGGCAGACTCTTTTCAAAGTCTGCCTTAATATTTTAATTCTTTATTAATTACAGTTTCTGAAATCTTGAAATAAACACTCCGTTCGCTGTGTATATTCTGATCGTATAATATCCTGAAGGTAACGCTGCAACATTAAAAGTAAGTAAATTATTACCCTGCATACCCTGTTGTAATAACTGACCTACCAACATTCCCTGTGAATTATATACATAAGCAGATATGGGTGTTGACTGACTTAAATTAATATTTACATTTACATTACTCTGAACAGGATTAGGATAAGATTGTAAATAATTAGCCGGTGATACATAACGACAAGTTCTTCTTGTGCATAGGCTATCTACTATATCCATACATACATTATAATTGCCTAATTGGCTATAAGCATGCTGTACCAAATTGCCAGTGGCAGTTGTTCCATCTCCAAAATTCCATAACACAACAGCATTTCCACTCATGCCTGTTGTCGTGTTACTGAATTCAAATGTGTTGTTGTTTGCTGTACTTCTTGTAATATTAAAATTTGGTACTAAAGTACAAGTGGTAGACGCCTGCACCTGAACAGAACGACAAATGCTGTCAGCGCAATTTACGGTAGTAGATCCAGGAACAACTGAAATCACTTTCAGGCAAATATTATATAAACCCGATGCTGTATAAGTATGAGTAGGTTGACTTAGTCCTGAAGTGTTCACACTTGGTGTGCCATCTCCAAAATTCCAAACACTGTAAACAACAGAATTGCTGTCTACTCTTGATGTATTTAAGCACTGAACTACATTAAGCTGGTTGTTTACATAAGTTGTATTAAAACCTGCAACAACACTACATGGTTGAGGTGTAGGAATGTTGACAACTATTGTTCCACAAGTATCTCTTACACAACTGTTGTTGTTTGTTGAAACTCTCATACAAACATTATATACTCCAGAATGAGTATAAGTATGAGAGACACTATTTCCTGTTCCAGCAGTGCTATCTCCAAAACTCCAAACTACTGACATTGCAACTGTAGCAATACTAGTATTATTAAACACAAATAAACCCGGTTGCGATTGTGATGCAATCACAGAAAAACGAGGAGATATTGAACATGCAGGAGGAACGGGATTGTTTACTATAAGAGTGATACAAGTATCTCTGCTGCATGTATTGTTTAAAACAACAGTCATGCATACACGATAAACGCCTGATTGTGCGTAAGTATGAGTAACTACATTTCCGGATCCATAGGTACTGTCACCAAAATTCCATGTCACACTTGCGGGTGATGATGCAGGAGAAGTGGTATTTGTGAATACATACACATTATTGGTGTTGGGTGATGGAGCTGCTGTAAAATTGGGATAAATACTGCATGGATTTGTATTAGAAATAGTAACACTTTGACAAATCTCGCTAACACAAGGGGCTGAACCAACAGGCGTATTTTTTTTGATTCTCAAACAAACAGTATAAGTGCCTGAGTTAGTGTAGGTGTGTGTTGTATTTAAACTATACGCAACAGTGCCATCGCCAAACGTCCAACAAACCGAATCTCCTGCAGCATATCCTGTACTTGTGTTTTGGAGTGCTACAACATTTGATGATTGAGTTGTGGTGAAGCTTGCAACCAATGCACATGTTGTTGGTGCCTGTACCTGTACCTGGCGACAAATAGTGTCTGCACAATTTATGGTGGTAGAACCCGGAACAACTGAAATCACTTGCAAACAAATATTATATAAACCAGATGCTGTATAAGTATGTGTAGGCTGACTTAGTCCTGAAGTGTTCACACTTGGTGTGCCATCTCCAAAATTCCAAACACTGTAAACAACAGAATTACTGTCTACTGTTGACGTATTTAAGCACTGAACTACATTAAGCTGGTTGTTTACATAAGTTGTATTAAAACCTGCAACAACATTACATTGTGAGAAGGCGGTTTTAAAAAGTAATAAGGAAGCAACAAAAATAAGGAGGTAGACTTTTTTCATTTTATAGTTTTTTTGAAGTAAATGATTCTTTAAACGTCAACTATTTGCTGAAATAACAATTGTAAAGTTAAACAAAAAGGGTTGCTTAGGTATCAAATTATACTTAATTATGTGTATATATAAAAACTTACGCTTCTAAACAGAAGTATTTGATTGAATTAATATTTTGAAATATACTGATTTAATTACCCAATATATAAATCCGTTATTTATAAAGTCTTTTTAAGCATATCC
>CANHGM010000069.1 GCA_947460345.1 Bacteroidota bacterium
GGGTCTAAAGAGTTCTCAAAACCCGGTGCTTCTTCATCACCATCAGTGCCTACGCCAAAATACTCTTGTTGTTTTTTTGCAATCTCTTCTATAGTTGGTGGCACTTGTACCAAATCATGGCGGTCTAAGTACTCAAAGCCTAACATTCTAAAGATATAATCTATAATAGAAGTAGCATTTTTAATGTTGTCGTGTCCTTCTACAAAACCGCTTGGTTCAAAACGGGTAAAGGTAAATTTGCTTACATACTCTTCTAATGGCACACCATGTTGTAAACCAACGCTCACTGCTATAGCAAAACAGTTCATGATGCTGCGGAAGGTTGCACCCTCTTTATGCATGTCAATAAATATTTCGCCTAACGAACCATCAGCATATTGTCCGGTGCGAACAAATACTACTTGTCCACCAATTTTTGCTTTTTGGGTAAAGCCGCCACGTTTATTAGGCAGGCGTTGCTTTTCGATTCTTACCGCTAGGTCGTGAGCAAATTTACGGTCGCTGGCTTTGTTCAATATATCTTGTACTGCTTCAATTACTTTGTCGTATGGAAGTTGAGTTACATCTAAGTTCCCCAATTCACCTACAACCGCAGTAGCTACTTCTTCTTTCACATCAGATTTGTTAGATAGCGGTTGGCTTAGTTTACAACCATCACGGTATAAAGCATTGGCTTTTAATCCCATTTCCCAACTTAAACGGTAGCATGAAGCTATATCTTCAATGGTGGCTTCGTTTGGCAAGTTGATGGTTTTACTGATAGCACCGCTGATGAACGGTTGTGCTGCAGCCATGGCTTTGATATGAGCGTGAGCGTGGATGAAACGGGTTCCGGTTTTACCACACTTGTTAGCACAATCAAATACAGCATAATGTTCTGGCTTTAAGAATGGAGCACCTTCTAGGGTTCCTGTTCCGCATATCATATCATTGGCACGCTCTATCTCTTCACGAGTAAAACGTAAGGCACGCAACATATTAAATGATTCTGCATTGTATTCTTCAGCTTTAAAACCTAAACGAGCCATAGTTTCTTCACCAAAAGTCCATTGGTTAAAGGCGAATCCAATTTCGAATGCTGATGGTAATTGTGCTTCTACTTTAGCAAGGTCTTCTTTATTGAGTCCTCTTGCCAATAAAGTTTCTTCATTTATAGGGCAGTTACTGTCTTTTAAACTTGCGGTTCCAGTTGCATGTTTGATGATGGCATCACTCTCAGCATCGGTATAACCTAATGTTCTTAAAGCATCAGGTACTGCTTGGTTAATGATTTTGAAATACCCACCACCTGATAATTTTTTAAATTTAACTAAGGCAAAGTCAGGCTCAATACCTGTAGTATCACAATCCATAACCAAACCTATTGTTCCTGTTGGAGCAATTACGGTAGTTTGTGCATTGCGGTAACCATAACGTTCGCCAAGTTGAACTGCATCATCCCATGCGTCAGTAGCAGCTTTTAAAAGGTATTCAGGACAAAACTTAGGGTCAATTCCATTTGGTGTAGTATGCAATCCTTCGTAATTTTCTTTTGAAGAATTGTAAGCAGCATAGCGGTGATTACGCATCACACGCATCATATGCTTTTTGTTTTCTTTATATTTAGGGAACGCATCTAAATACTTAGCCATCTCAGCTGAAGTTTCATAGCTACGACCTGTCATGATAGCCGTAATTGCACCAATAATAGCAGCTGCTTTAGGACTATCATAAGGTATACCTGATACCATAAGCATAGTTCCCATATTGGCATAACCAAGACCTAATGTGCGGTATTCATAACTTAATTGTGCCACTTCTTTAGATGGGAATTGAGCCATAGCAACAGATATTTCAAGTACAGTTGTCCATAAGCGGGTTGCATATTCAAATCCTTTTACATCAAATTGTAAAGTTTCTTTATTAAAGAACTTCATTAAGTTGAATGAAGCCAAGTTACAAGCAGTGTTATCTAAGAACATATACTCACTGCAAGGATTAGAAGCATTTATTTCACCACCCTCAGGGCATGTATGCCAATCGTTGATAGTGGTATTGTATTGCACACCAGGGTCAGCACAGGCCCAAGCTGCTTTGTTTATGGCATCCCAAACTTCATTCGCTGGTTTTTCAAACATCACATGACCATCGCCACGAGCTTTGAATTGCCAGTTTTCATTGTTGTCTAATTTATTAAAAAATTCATCAGGAATACGAACCGAGTTGTTTGAGTTTTGACCTGAAACAGTAGCATAAGCTTCGCCTTCATAACCACTATCGTAACCTGCAGCTATTAAAGCAGCAACCTTACGTTCTTCTTGCATTTTCCAATTAATAAACTCAAAAGATTCAGGATGGTCTAAGTCTAAGCACACCATTTTAGCGGCTCTTCTGGTAGTTCCACCTGATTTAATAGCACCTGCAGAACGGTCTCCTATTTTTAAGAAACTCATCAAACCACTTGATGTTCCACCACCTGACAGTTTTTCGCCACCACCACGTATTTTACTAAAGTTGGTTCCCACACCACTTCCGTATTTAAATATTCTTGCTTCACGCACCCACAAATCCATGATTCCACCTTCATTTACTAAATCATCATCAACACTCAATATAAAACAAGCATGAGGTTGAGGACGCTCATATGCTGAAGTAGATTTACATAGTTTTTCAGTTTCTGGGTCTACATAATAATGACCTTGTGGTTTACCTGTAATACCATAACTGCTATGCAAACCTGTGTTGAACCATTGTGGGCTGTTAGGTGCCGCTTGTTGACTCATCAAACTAAAAACCAACTCTTCGTAAAAAACTTTTGCATCTTCACTGCTATTAAAGTAGCCATATTTTTCACCCCACACTTTCCAACAGTCAGCCATTCTATGAGCAACTTGTTTAATTGAAGTTTCACCTCCGATGGTTCCATCAGGTTGTGGCACTCCTGCTTTTCTGAAGTACTTTTGTGCTAATATATCAGTAGCAACTTGACTCCAATCTTTAGGTACCTCTACGTTATCCATTTTGAAAACGTATTCTCCATTAGGATTTTTAATTACTGATTGACGTAAATCGTACTGAAATTGATCGTAAACAGGTTGTTGGTCACTAGTGAAATGACGCTCGAATTTTAGGCCTTTGTTCTTTTGCATATGGGTTGCGGTTGATATTTTATTTGTGTGGTTAGAAATCTATAAATCTTTTATCCTTTATAGGGAAGTCAAAAGTAGCTTATATCTTTCATCATAATCAAAACCCATTTTCCACAACACAAATTGAAATAGGCTTTAACCCCTAATAATATAGACATCTAACGCTGTGGAAAAACAAAATAAAGCCTCGAAACCCCTTGAAAAATGAACATGTCTGTGGAAAAATATGTGTAAAAAAATTTGCGTGGTGTATGTTATTTATTACAAACAGATGTTAGTTTTTTTGCGACATCTTATTGCTTAATAAAATAGCTTTTTTTTACTCGGTTTTTTTTTCATTTTTTGAATTTGGCACGGCTTATAAATTGTTCTTATATTTGTTTCCTATAATAATGAAAAAATTTTTATTGTACTTATCAATGGTTTGTGTCCTCCATGCAAAAGCACAAGTAAAAGAATCCTTTACTGACGGTAACTTTACTACTAGTCCAAAATGGATAGGAGATACATCTTTATATAGTATTAATGCTTCTTTTCAGCTACAATCAAACGGCACAACAGCCACATCTGGCGAGGTATCATCTTTAGCCACAGCTTGTTCGCTTAGCGGAGAGATCGTTTGGCAATTCTATACCAAGTTTAATCTAAGCCCTAGCACTCAAAATTATGCTAGATTTTATTTAATGAGTGATCAATCTGATTTGAAAGGAAGTTTAAATGGATATTTTGTTCAGTTTGGCGGCTCAACTGGAAGTACAGATTCTATCAGCTTGTATAAACAAACAGGAAACCAACGAACGAGATTAATTGCCGGAAGACCTGCTACCGTTTCTAAAAATAGCAATATAGTTAC
>CANHGM010000070.1 GCA_947460345.1 Bacteroidota bacterium
CAACTAGTGATGGTAGCTATAGAGAAAGGTGGGGTTTATGAAACGGTTGCCATTATACAACTGGCCTCATACGAACAAAAAACCATTAAAGTAGCGGTGGTGCCTGTAGGTAGTGCTACATTGCCAAGTGGTATCACAGCCGCTAACCTACAAACGGAGTTGAATAATATATATAACCCTGTAGGTATTAAAGTAAAACTTAGAATAGCAGAAAAGTTTGATAATAATACTTGGGATAATGGGTTGGACGTTGGAACTATTGGCGATTGGAGTAACTTAAGTGGAGATATGATGGATTTAATCTCAGTTTATAAAAATACTGGGAGGGCAATAAATGATGAAATGACGCTTTTTTATTTACCATCACTTTTAGAAGGAACAAATGCAATTGTAGGAGATATGCCTCGTAAAAGTCAGTTTGGTTTCTTAGGACATTCAATGATGAGTAATTATGATATAAGTAAATTTGCTCGAGTTATTAATCATGAAATTGGACATGGAGTATTCAATTTGAAACATAGTTTTGATTCAGATTATGGTTTAGATAAAGATACTAAAGTTACTGATAATTTCATGAACTACCATGATGGTAGCAATAGTTCTAAGTTTCAATGGGATTGTATTCATGACCCAGCTATTGTTATAGGCATGTTTGATGGCAGTGCTGATGGAATGCTCACTTCTGCTCAAGTTATTGAATTGCAAGATATAGAGTCAAGCAACACAACACCTACTTTGCCATATAAAACATCATATATAGGTTTGACTCCCAATGGTAAAGCTATTACTAAGATAAATCCTACAATAACTACTCAGAATCCAACAATTAATATTGGTAGTGAATATTTGTATTGTATAGAAGGAATAACCTGTTATAGTAAAAGAACTAATGCATTAGGTAAGGAAGAAGAGTACATAGAGAATGTGGCTAGGGATAAATATAAATGGGATAATAATGTGAACAAATACTTGAATAAGCTTGGCAACGAATGTTCAATTGATGTTGATATATCAAGTGATTATATGTTGCCTGTTTTTGTTCAGGTAGATGCTTGTTATTATAAAAGCCAAAATGTGCTATGGAATGCTGCAACCGCAGGTAATGTGACAGAAAATATTAAAAAATTGATTAGTGAATCAAGTTGGAAATTAGATCTATATAAGCTTGCAAGTGATGCTTGTAGAGCTAAACTCCTTTCAGATTTATCTGCAATAAAGAGCTCAAGATGCAATGATATAAATTATATAGAAGCTGCAAGAATTAAATTAGAAGATAAGGCAGATTTCACAGTTATAACTGGAGATGCTGAATATAATTATGAAAATATAGTTCGTTCAGATACAAGTGTCATCAATCGCATATTTGCATCATGTGAAAGTAGTTTAGCTTCTTTGTCTTGGGTTAGGAAAAAAAAGTTATTTGATTTGTTAACCTATAATGAAAATAATTTTTTTACATCATCTCAAGAGCTTTCTTTTTTGGTTTTAATGACATTCTTGAACGATGCAGACAAATTTGAATTTATCAGTTATTTGGAAGCAGACAATAACAAGAAATTGAAATTTCTTGAATTTAAATTCTCCAATCATAAAGGTAACCCACTTCAGGGAAGTTATTATAATGATTTTCATGCAGGATTAATTAAGATATATAATGATATATTCAGAAATGGATTATATCAAAAAAACTCAAGTTTGCCTGCATGCCAAAGTTTTGTAAAGAAACTTGGAGTATGGGGTACCAACCCTCAGTTATTTTTAAAACAACATATAAATATTAGTCCAATTGAAAATAGAATTTCTAAATCTATAGATAATAATAAAGTTGGCATAAGTTATTATTTTGAAGGAATATATGATAAAAACACTGGAAATATAACCTTAATTAAAAAAATAGATAATATTATACAATCAACAAGTTATTATCGAGGAGGTGGAAGTACTCAAATTATCAGTACTCAGTTTTTATCTGAAAAAGAGATAGGAACACTTAGTCCAATGACACCAATTCTAGTAACTAGTGGAAACGAATATGTATTAGATGTTGTAAAATTCGCTCTAAATGGAGGAGCACAATCAGAAATTGAAGCCGGTAAAAAGGTGTATGTTGTTCCTGCTATTTTCTTAAACTATGTCGACCATAGCAATTTTGTTGATAAGGTAGATAGAGGAGTTATGATTGCGTTAGATGCTACAACCGTATTTACAGGTGGAGCAACAATGTTAGCAGCAGAAGTAGGTAGAGCTCGAAGGGTATGGGCATTACTTGAAACAATAGGAGCATTTGGTAATATATATGTAAATATTAATGGTATTGATCCTCATTGTGGCCTAGCAAAGTCTGTAAATGGATACAATGCAGTGATGGGGTTAATAGGTATAAAAAATCTTATAGTTAACTCAGCCCATATGACTTCAGAGTTTGCTGAGATGCGTTCAACATATAATAACTTAATAGATGAGTCTGGAAACTTGTATAATACTATGAAGAAAGAGGTGGATGAGATTGCCGAAATAGACTTTAAAGCTGTAAAGAATAGCAATGAATATGCAGCCCTTTCGCCTTCCGAACAAAGAAATGCAGATAATATTTTTGAGTTTGAGCAAAAGTTGGTAGAAGCGAGGGGGGTACAAAAACTAGGTAAGACTGTAGAAGAAATGAAAAATTCCGTTGATGAATGGGTTCGATTGCAAAGACAATTAGCAAATTCAAATAATCAATTAAGAGAATTTAATACTGTCACAATTGTGTATAATAAGTCAACTGGTAAATATTATTATGGTGCAAATAAAGGCATCTTTATTAAAGGAGATAAAATACATTCTACACTTAAGAATAAACTTCCTAAAACTACAACCAATGAGTTAAAGTTGGGCAATTGTGCAGAATGTGATGCTGTTAATCAAGCATTAAATGATAAAGCAAATTGGAATGATTTACAAATGTACACAGTTGGTGTACATTATAATACTGGTAATACCTTCCCTAAACCAAAATGTTCAAATTGTGAACTTACATTTGAAGGCATAGAATTATTACATTAACATGAAAGAGAAAATCAAACAGATATCAATCCGTGCAAGAGTAGCATTTGGAATATTATGCTTAGAAAATGCATTGGATAATTTAGAATTAAAAAGTAATTGGCAAAAGGTATTAGAAGTCTTATGGATTCAAACTGATATTGAATATGTAGATGAATGGCTTTATATTGTTTCCAAGATTATGCCCGATTGTATTCTAGAAGATAATTATGAAGATAATAAAATTATTAGCCTACAGGATTATAATACATTAAAATTGCTTTATAGTTCAAGTCCAAAATATATATTAGAATTGATAGAATTTGTTTTTGAAATCGGAACAATTGAATTGTATGGAAAAATAATGGATTATTCTGAAAAAACAACTCAGATGGTTTTGGAAATCATAAGAATTATGGAAATAAATAAGATTAATTATCCTGAATTAAAATTATTTGATAAATATTCGATACTAGAAAATAATGGATGGGGTAGAAGGTTTACCAAAGAACAAATATTTAATAATTACAATTAATAATAGATGAATTGACAGCAATTATAGTATATACTAGTGATGAAATTAAAGATGGAGAGAAATTTTTTAAGGGGTTGAATAACTAACTTCTCTAATTTCACAGAGCACTGGTTTACCAAAGCTGAATTGGATTGCACTCTCTAAGTCCTTTCTACATTGCACTCTCTAAGTCCTTTCTTCAGTAGAATGTTCCACTGCACTCTCTAAGCCCTTTCTATTCTAGAATGTTCCATTGCACTCTCTAAGTCCTTTCTACAGTAGAATGTTCCAATATTGGAACAAATAAAATCGACTAAAAAACTTCTCTAAATGAGGAGTTTTTTAGTTTTTATATACTTTCAATTTTTAGGATATACACCACAAGCATACCTC
>CANHGM010000071.1 GCA_947460345.1 Bacteroidota bacterium
CCAACAATAAACAACGGCGGCTATTATATATATCAAACAGCTTCAGGTGGGCTTCCGTTCGATACCACTAATGGTGCATTTTCATTTCAAACAAACCAGTCGGATACAATATATATATCAAAATTTTATTTGGGATGTGAAAGCGATAGGGATACTATTAAAATTACTGTAAATCCAAAACCAAATGCCACAGTGGGCAACACACAAACTATATGCAATGGCGACTCAGTATATATAGGTGCAACAGCTATAAACGGCAACACTTATAGTTGGACAAGTAACCCATCAGGGTTTTCAGCTACTATAGCTAATCCATCAGTAAAACCAAGTAATTCAATATGGTATTATTTAACTGAAACTATAACTGCTACGCAATGTACCAAAACTGATTCGGTATATATAAAAGTAAATCAACCGAACGATACAAGTATATATATCACCTCATGCGATAAGTATACCTTTAAAGGAACTGATTTAACCCAAACGGGTGTATACTATGACACGTTAAGTAATATCAATGGTTGCGATAGTGTGGTGGCTTTAAACTTAACTATATATTACAGTACGCAAACCAATTTTAATATTATAGCTTGTAACAGTTATATATTCAAAGGAAATTCTTATACCAACTCAGGTATATATTATGATAGTTTAAGTACTTCACTTGGTTGTGACAGTGTGGTGAAATTAACACTAACCATTATCAATACTAAAATAGATACAATCGTACAAACCAACGTGACTTGCTTTGGAGACAATAACGGAACAGCCACTGTAACCGCATCAGGAGGGCATGCACCGTACACTTATAGAATAGGCAATGGAAACTACCAAACCAGCAATGTGTTTTCTAATCTAACACCAGGTAATTATAACATTACGGCTAGAGATACCAATGGATGTATATCAAGTAAAAATATCACCATCACACAACCAGCAGCACTTCAATTATCATTTACCTATAAAAATCTATTGTGTTATAACGATTCTGATGGCCGCATCACTTTAAATGCAAGTGGAGGAGTTGGAAATTATCAATACAAATTGAATAACGGAAATTATCAAACGTCTAATGTATTCAATAACTTAGTTGCAGGTAATTATACTGTGAATATTAAAGACAGTAACAATTGTCAAATCGATACATCTATCTATTTATATCAACCATCAGCATTAGCCTACTCAACCGTTATTAAAAATGTTAGTTGTTATGGCGATTCTAATGCAAGCATCACTATCAATCTAACAGGAGGAGTAGGAGTGTATCAATATAAAATAAATACAAACAACTATCAAAGTCAGCATGTGTTTTCTGGGTTAAAAGCTGGAACATATACGCTATATATGAAAGATTCTAATGGTTGTGAAAAGAATTTCCAAGTGAATATAACCCAACCAGCCAAATTGAAAATAACGAATGCATTAAATGTGCCTACACCCAATGTCGATTTGATGTGTTATGGTGATTCTACAGGAGAAGTGTCGGTTCAGATAACAGGCGGTACTTCGCCATTGAGATATCGTTTGCCAGCTACTCAAACACAAGTTAGCAATCAGTTTAGCGGATTGAAATCTGGATTCTATTTAGCAACTGTTCAAGACACCAATGGATGTTTAGATACAGCCACTTACTTTGTAGATCAAGCTTTGCCTATACTTATTTCTTCTTCAAATACTTTGCCTCTGTGCAATGGCGATTCATCAGGAAGTATCACATTTGCTGCTAGCCAAGGAACTAGTCCTTATCAATACAAATTAAACCAAGGTAGTTATCAAAACACAAGTATATATAATCATCTAAAAGCTGGAGTATATAATATTTCAGTAACAGATGCCAATGGATGTATCTCACAAAAATCAGTAACTTTAGGTCAACCGGCGGTTTTAAGTACTATAGACTCTGTGAAACATGTTAAATGTAAAGGCAATACAGATGGAAGTATAACCATATATGGACAAGGAGGTAAACAACCATATATGTATAAATTGGGTAATGGAAACTTTACTAATAGCAATCAGTTTAATCAATTAGGTGTTGGTACTTATACTATATTTATGAAGGATTCAAACAATTGTATCACATCTAAAAATATACAAATTACAGAGCCATCAAATTATATCAGTTATACAACAAATACAAGCTATATCAATTGTGCGGGCAATAGCGGGGTAGCAAGTATTTCAGCTACAGGCGGTACAGCACCTTATAGTTACAAGTTAGGAACAGGTGGTTATCAATCAAGTAATCAGTTCACAGGTTTGTCAGCTGGCAAATATTTACTTACCATACAAGACACCAATGGTTGTATATATACTGACTCGCTTGTGATGCCTGCCAATAATATACAATTGGCCATATCGCTTAGTAAAATTAATGTATGTTGTGATGGAACCAACACGGGTGAGATTTCTGTAAACTTAACAGGTGGCACCAAACCATATATGTATCAAATAGGCACATCAGCTTATCAAACAGACAATAAATTTGTTGGGTTAGGTAAAGGATCATATATACTTACAGCAAAAGATTCAAACAATTGCAGCATCAGTGCTCAAACCACTTTGTATGAGCCAGCTCAAATGGTACCCAATATCATTTGGACAGGAAGTGTTGATACGGTTTGGACCAATAAAAACAACTGGAACTTAAATAGAATTCCTACCAATACTGACACGGTATTAATACCAACTGGCAAACCAAGATATCCTAGTATTTCTGCTCATACACCTATACAAGGTTTGATCATAGAAACTGGTGCTGAAGTGAGAACAATTACCACTGGAACTATACAAATAAAAGGTGCGGTAACCGGTAATGGTTCTATTGTAATGAATGGTGGGGTGTTTAAACTATCAGCCAATACAGGATTGCCACAAGGCAGTTATCACGCTTTAGTTTTAGAAGGAGCCATCAAAATGTGTGGAAATATCTCTATAAAAAACACATTCAATATGAATAGTGGGTACAGTTTAGACAACAGAGGTTATCATATAAATACTATTGGGGATGTAATTAATTCAGGAGTAATTAAAGGTGGAGGTAAACTAATCTTTGAAAGAGGTAATGGATATCAGACCCTTCAAGGTAATGCTACATATTCGAATATTGAACTGAACAATCCAAATAATATGGGAGTGCGTTTTGTTTCTGATATCACTGTTACACAAACCTTGAATCTTACAAAAGGCACATTGGTTATAGCTCCATACAAAACATTAGTTGTAGGGAATAATGCATCAATTTCAGGGAATATAGTTTCAATAGCCGGGAATATAATTTCTGGTAATTCATTGCCATCTAATTTGAGTATTTATGGAAACATACAATCGCCTATGATCACTAATCTGAGAGTTCATATATTAGGCAATTTACATATAAGCAAACCTAACCGAGGTGTAATTTTAGGTGATAAATCTTATGCAGCCGGTTTGTATTTAGAGCATGGAATAATTGATATGAATGGGTTTGATTTTACCTTAGGTAAGTTTGGGTCTAATTTAGCAGTAAATACTGATGATGGTTATATCACAAACTCATATAATATTGGCAGATTACAAATAAATGGTGATGGCAATTCTCCCGTAATAAGTAGCTTAAAATTAGATACCATATATCAAGTGTATTTTAATAACACAACTGGAGTTTCTTTGGGTAAGAATGTATATATACGTTCACTAGTAAATATTGGAAAAGGATGGGTTGATTTGAATGGTTACCAAGTTACTTTATCACC
>CANHGM010000072.1 GCA_947460345.1 Bacteroidota bacterium
ATTTTCATAGTAAGTTTTTCTTACTCAAAATTGACTAAAAAAAAACAAATACAAATACACTTTTTTTCCACTGATAGCAAGGATAAAGCCCTCACATTTTCTAATGACCGCCATTAGAAATTTTCCCTAATGACAATTTTGGGTTTATTGTTTTGTTTTTTCATTTTGCTATTTATGTCATTTGACCATCCTTATTTCCAGTATGTATTATATGGAGTTACTACTTTAGGAGCTAGTATGGTATTATATGGCTTGGCCAATGTGTTAGGTTGGTAGTATATATTAACTACTTTTTGCTTATATATACTTAGTTTTTTGTTTTCATTATTGCATTTCATTATTGAAATATCATGAAACAACTAACAACACTTTTACTTTTAACTATTTTTACTGTTTTTAAATCATTCTCGCAATTATATTCATATAATTACAAAGACAACAACCCTTACAATGTTAAAAACTTAACGGTATGTGCCTATGGGGATTTGATTTTTATTTAGAAGATGTGATTGGTGGAATTCAAGCAAATTATATGATTAGTAGATTTTCTTTTGAAGGGAAATTTTCAAGAGGAATTGGAGACAAGTTTTTCGGGTCTGATAGCACTTCTGTAAGGGGATTAAACCCAACAAGTGCAACAGAATTAAACGCTGCTAATCATTTATCTGACAAGGTAAAGAAATCAACTTATAAATATGTAATGGGTGTTACATATGTATATAACACCACCAACACTAAATATCTGCCAGTGCCAGTATATGTGATAAATATTTTTGGAGTAAGAGGTGGATTATTAAGAACTAACAGACCTGCTGATACTAAAGTAAAAGACGCAACCGGACATATAGCAGGCTATAACTAACTATTACAACGTAGCAACATCTTCTTTGTTTGGCAGTATTTTATTGAAAAAAGTAAGAGATTTTTAAGTAGGTATTGAATGATTTAAGAAAGAAAAAGGGGGTAAGACAAATCAGGGAGTTTTATTTAGACTTTTTATATTGCCCTGCTTCAACTATTCCAGCTGGCAGGGTTTCAAGTGATACCAAAAGCGAAATATTAACAAGAAATATGGGATTTAGAATGGGATGGATCTGGAGAAGTGCTCTTACGTTTGGCGGTAACTTTAGAGTAGAGTTTGGTTTGCTTCCAGGTTATATAATTCCTGAATCAGATTTATATACAACCATGACTTTTGGTATGAATATTTCAGGCAGAGTTGGTCCTAATAACAATAAAATTTACGAATATAAAAAGTAATATTATCTAATTCTATCAGCTGCTCTTACCAATTCTTCATCTGCTTTAATACCATTTATAGCTAAGAAGTTTAAAAACAGCATTCCAAACATAAGAGCAAAATTAACCCAACTACTAGTAGTTAATGAGCTAGTGCTAAACATTGTCATATCAGTATTGTCTAAAAACTTCATGATAAAAAGAACTATAAAAGCTGTGATAGCTATATAGTTTATATACCCTATCTTTTCTTGTAGTTTTCGGTTTTTGAACATAAAAATATTGACGAAAGAAACTAAGGCAATTAGTATTAGTGAAACCAACATTCCATTATACTCTTCTGTAATTAACGGAGCTGTATTGCTGGTAATTTCAACATGAGTAGCATATATGTTTTTAAACTGAGCTGAAATGTTTTCTAATGAGAAACTGCAGATATTGATTACACTAAACCAAATGGCTATAAGTGCGATTAAGAAAAAATAGATGTGTTGAATTCGTTGTATCATATTTGCAAAAATAATCATACTTGCGAATAAATCATGAATATATAAATGAAGTATTATGCTGATTTTTTAAGTTTCTTACTAAATAGGTAATAAACAGGTGCTCCAGAAGCAATAATGATTAGTCCTGGCAACGTGTAATCTTGTTTGTTTTCAAATAATATATATACAAAAGCACCTGCTAAGAATATATATAATAAAGGTAAAATTGGATATAAAGGTGCTTTATATGGCCTAGCTAAATCAGGTTTGGTTCTACGTAAAATAAAAATTCCTACTATAGTTAATATATAAAATAGTACCACAGCAAACATCACATAGTTAAGCAAATTGCCATAACTTCCACTTAAACACAGCAAACATGCCCAAATACATTGGAGCCATAATGCAACCCCCGGAACTCCTTTGCTATTAAGTTTAGCCATGGGTTTAAAAAACAACCCGTCTTTAGCCATGCTATAATAAACCCTTGCCCCTGAGAGTATACATCCATTTTGGCATCCAAAAGTTGAAACCATTATAAGCAAAGCCATAATATATACTAAAACAGAACCACCACTAAGCCAAGCAGCTGAAATAGCTACCCTATCATTCTTGGCAAATTGCATCCCTAGTTCATATGCATCATTGCCATCAGGATTCCCGACTAAAGGTATTATACCCAAATAAACCACATTTACCAATATATATATAACTGTTACTAACCCTGTTCCTATCAACAATGCTCTTGGAAGTGTTTTGGTAGGGTTTACCACTTCATCTCCTGCAAAGGTCACATTGTTCCAAGCATCGCTGCTAAACAAACTGCCCACCATAGCCACCCCAATTCCTACTATCAAAACCGAACCAGATATGCTATATATGCCATTTAAAGTTCCATCTTCGTTTAACTTATATAGTTTTGAATCCCATGGATTTTCCCAATTCAAATTCCAGGTATCCATATTAAACCCAATAAAAAAACCAGCAATGATTAATAATATCAAAGCTATGATTTTAGTACTTCCAAAAATGTTCTGAATATATTTCCCGTTTTTAACGCCTTTGGTATTTAAATAGGTGAGTAATATGGTAACGCCAACACCTAAAAACTGAGCTGCTGATAACTTAAATTTTCCGACAGTCACCAATATATTATTCTCGCTCAAAGGTTCGAACAACACACCTGAAAATTTTGCAAAAGCAACTCCCACTGCTGCTATAGTACCTGTTTGTATTACCAGAAACAAAGTCCATCCATACAAAAAAGACACAAAGGGTCCGTAGGCTTCTTTTAAGTAAATATACTGCCCTCCAGCCTTTGGAAACATACCAGAAAGTTCGCCATAGCTTAACGCACCAATCACTGTTATCACACCCGAAAGTAACCAAGCAACTATGAGCCAACCTGAACTTCCAAGTTCTCTGGCCATATCACTGCTTACTATAAAAATACCCGAACCTATCATAGTTCCGGCAACAAGCATCACTGCATCAAATAATTTAATCTCTTTCTTAAAATCCATTGAGCAAAGAAAACGAAAGAATAGGAAAGCACAAGTATATTATTTGGAATTATAGAATGGTTATAAATATTTAGCGTTGAAATTTTCACACATCTTATTTATCTTACAACTCATTATGGAAACAAAGAAAACCAAAAAAGTTTACCAGCATCAAACTCCCAAACCTGATATTTTACCATGGTTACATATTGGTCAGAAAATAAAAAAGCTAAGAGAACTGAAGAATTATACACAATCGCACGTAGCCGAAGGAATTGGGTTGACCCAGAGTGCCTATAGTAAAATGGAGCACGGAGAAACAGAGGTTTCTTATTCCAAATTAGAGAAGGTGGCTGGGGTTTTAGGTATGCGTCCAGAGGATATTATATCGTTTAATGA
>CANHGM010000073.1 GCA_947460345.1 Bacteroidota bacterium
GAGGTATGCTTGTGGTGTATATCCTAAAAATTGAAAGTATATAAAAACTAAAAAACTCCTCATTTAGAGAAGTTTTTTAGTCGATTTTATTTGTTCCAATATTGGAACATTCTACTGTAGAAAGGACTTAGAGAGTGCAATGGAACATTGTAGAATAGAATGGACTTAGAAAGTGCAATGCAAGGCAGCGTGGGTACTACCTACAAAATCTCTATATTACACTTTCTACTTTATTTAACAGTTCATCTGAATTCCAAAATCCAAAATTCTTATTTATACTAATTACACCTTTAATTCTTTCTAAGACTAAAACATCACCATTGAATAATAATTTGGCATCCCCTTCTGTATTATTTAATACATAAATACATACATCTATCATGTTTAATCGAACAAGTAAATTGTCGTAAAACTTATCTAACCTAAAATGAATATCACTTGAATAATCCCATTCGTCCTCTATACTGTGATTTTTATTTATCAAGTATTCAAAATATATTTTTTCTGAAAATAAAATTGAAACTATGAAGCCTAATGACTCATGCAAATAAAGGTTTACTCCTTTACTTATATTTTCTTTTGAAAATATAATATTCTTTCCTGTGAGATAATTTTCTACAAGGTTTAAAAGTGATATCTTACTTTTAATATGTAATTTATATTCTAAAGCCATTTTTTATAATTCTATATGTGACACTATGTTATTCTTATTTATTATCATTAATTCTTTTAAATTTTCGACTGGATAATTAGTAAATTGCTTTTGTAAATTAGATATTTCGCCATCCCAGTTTTTAAGATTTATAACTACTCGTTCTGTTTGCTTTGTATCAATTTTACCTTTAACCTCAGACCATATATTTCTCACACTTTTATTAGAATTATAAGGAGAATAACAATCAAATATTTCCCCCTCTATTTTATAATCAGGGTTTTTAGTTGTGCTGGTAATATTTGGATTTTGTTCAATATCGTATCCTTTTTTTGCTAAAATATCAGCAGCTTCATTTTCTCTTATTAATGAAGTTTTTGTAGCATCATCCAACCCTTCAGTAACAATAGTTTTTGTACCTCTTGGTATTGCATTTGGATTAGGCACTTTACTAGGTAATGTTTTCAACTTCCCCGCCCCATTTACATCGGGAAACTTAAAACTCAACTCTTCTTCTGAAGCATTTCTATATGAACCATATCCTAGTCTACCAACACCCCAAGCACAACAAACATAATTGTAATACTTTACAGCCTCAGGGTTGTTTTTTGCAATTTCAGGTATGCCATTTACCATTGTTCCTATAAATCCCATAGTTACATCTGTCCCTGCTGCTATTGTTCTAATTGTTTTGCCTACCTTTAGTGCAGCGTTGAGTTCACCTACTCCTAAAGCACATAATCCGATGTCAAATGTTAACCAGGCTGCTGTTGTAATTACATTTTTAGTGTCTTCATGAAATAAAGCATAAACTATACAAGCAGGTAATATATATATCTGCCCTTTTTTTAACTTCATAAAGCCGTAATTAACATTGTCAGTAGGAATAACGGCCAAAAAATCACCAGGTTTATATGATTTAGTACCTATAAAGCATTTATTATTAAAACTTACTGTTTGTAAATTCTTATCTACCCAAGCTGCTAAAGTTGTATTACCCTCACCCAAAAATTTAAACCCAATGGCTGCAATTGAGTTTTGATATGCACTTGCTGAAGTTTCAAAAGTTAAAGTTTTGTTAGTCTCATTAAAATCCTCTTTTTGTCTAAGTCCATTCCAATTAGGATCGAAAAATATATAATGTCCATTTTCAAAAAGAATTTGTTTTACTTT
Source organism: Bacteroidota bacterium (assembly GCA_947460345.1). Taxonomy (GTDB): domain Bacteria; phylum Bacteroidota; class Bacteroidia; order UKL13-3; family UKL13-3; genus CANHGM01. The sequence goes on from CANHGM010000073.1 coordinate 1,826, forward strand.
ATTTTCATCACTTATTATATTATATTTTTTTGCATAGATTTCTCCAAATGCCATACAAAACTTTGTAAAAATATTCCCATTAAAAGGTGCTACAGTTGTTTTATTTAAAATATTAAATACTTCGTCTTTACCATCCAAATATTCTACTATACTTTGTTTGTCTTCCGCTGATGCACAAGTAATTAAAAGAAGTAAAATATCTCCTTTATTGTAATAAGTGTTTACTGACCCATTTCCTGTATATCCTGTTTCTTTCAGAAGCTTATCAATCATACATTTTCTGTTCGATAAGTTTAACATAAAAAATGGAATTCTTTGAACTGCTTTAAAATCCGACCCTGCAAATGTAAAATGTTGGTCAACGTAGTTCTTTATATCATCAGCTGAAATTAATGAACAATTAAGGAATGCAGCAGTAGTAGAAGTCAGATTTAAAAAACTTGTTTTTAAGTCTTTAAGTTCTTGTAAAGAAAGTTTATGATTGGCAGGTATTAAATACGCAAAAGGCCAATTATTAAAAGCATTATTCTCTGCTTTAAACTTTGAATTATTAAGCATAATAATTTCTGGATCTAAATTGGCTAATACATTGGAAAGTTCATCTATAGCCTTTATAACATCTTTGTTCTTTGAGTCAGCAACTTGCCCACTTAAAGCTTTCGAATACTCTTTATTTAAATTACAATAAAATCCGGCCTTGTTAGAGATATACTCTATTGCATCTACTTTTATTTTGAAATTTTTTACATCTATTTCAATTGTTGGAAAAGATACAGTACTTGAAGATTTGTATTCTGATGAATTAATACAATCTTTAACACCTTTTCCATCTTTACTGCTTAAATCATATCCTGTAAACTTATCAGCTGTTTTACCATAGTAGGCAGAATATAGCTGGCCATTATACAGGTAACTTTCTATTTCCAAATTCAAATCAATTTTTGTTGGAATGGCTCCTTCTAATTTAAAGTATTTACCATTGGGAGCTTTCCAATATTTGTTTTTAAGCACTAGCTGTACTTCTGGTATAATGCATATTGTTCCTAAGCCATAAGCCATACTTTCTTTATCATTCTCAAATGCTTTTATCACCAATGCTGGATCATGAACACAGTCCCATTGAAATTTGCTTAATTGCTTGCCATTGTCGTAGTTCAATAAATTGCCAGATATAAATGTACTACATGAAGGATTTAATGCACTATTACAGTATGCATCATCAAAGCTATGTTTTAAATTAAACACGCCGTGACCTAATTCATGTCCTATAAGCCAAATCCAGTCTTGAATTGATACATTATTAAGGTATAACAAATTAAGGTATCCAAAATTTTGAGATCTTGGCATATCCCCCTTAATTGTAGAAGTAACATTGTTATTGCCATCTAAAAACTTTGGCATTAAAAATAAATAAGATTCATCAGATATTTCTTCATTGGCAATTTTGTATAAAGAACTAAGACTTATCATATCATCTGTTGAAGAGTTAAACAATCCACTACCCTCTACTTTCAACCCATTATCCCATGTATTATTATCAAACTTTTCTGCTATTCTAAGTTTTACTTTAATACCTACAGGGTTATATATATTATTCAACTCCGTTTGTAGGTTAGCGGCTGTGATACCACTTGGCAATGCAGCACTACCCACAGGCACCACCGCTACTTTAATGGTTTTTTGTTCGTATGAGGCCAGTTGTATAATGGCAACCGTTTCATAAACCCCACCTTTCTCTATAGCTACCATCACTAGTTGGGCATCGTCAGCAGGGCCGCCTA
>CANHGM010000074.1 GCA_947460345.1 Bacteroidota bacterium
AATCTATATTTTTTTCTATCCAACCCAAACTTCTCTTTTATTCTTTGAGAAGAATATATACTCAGTTTTGGTTTATATATAAGATTTGGGCAGCCCATTTTTAAAGGTGCAATATAAATTCATAAATGGATTTATTATTATTGAGAAAATCTTGTAAAGAAATCAATATAGACTTAGTACAAACTACAATTAGATATTAATAGTAAATACCACTTATTTTAAAATTAATTCTCTCCATTCCGATTAAGTCTTAGATAATCTTTTATATTTGTGGTACAATTTAATGCAAGATAAACCCTTAATTATTGGGTCTAACTTGCACAATAAAGTATAAAGAATGGCGCAAAGTACACAACTAACTAAAACCTTAACCCCCATTCAGGTGGCGTTCTTACTCTCTTTGGATGAGCGGGAAATGGACATTTTTAGTCTAGGTGAATTGGAAAAAGAGTTAGGAAGCCAATACAGCAATCTGAGTGAATTAACCGAGAATTTGGCTCATAAGAAACTACTTTTACGAATCGAGCGAGGTAAGTATTGTCGGGCTAATTTCCAAGATGAGTTAGTTATTGGTTGCCACCTTGTTGCAGATGGTCTTGTTTCTTACTGGTCAGCTCTCAATTATCATGGGCTAACAGACCAATTCCCCAATACCATTTTTATTCAAACAACGCATAGGAAAGAAGAAAAAAGTGTATTTGGAGTCAGATACCGATTTATTCGCATCCCGGAGACGAAAAGAGGGGGTATTAAGATTGAGGGAAGGGGAAGCCGTCGTTTTAGTATAACTGATCTTGAAAAAACAATTGTAGACTGTTTTGACTTGCCCCAATACTCCGGTGGCTATGAAGAATTAATCCGTGCCTTTTTTCAGGCTCAGGTAGATGTACAAAAACTTATCAGTTATTGTGTACAAAGTGACAATAAAGCCATTATCAGAAGAATGGGAGCAATTGCTGAAATATCCTCTAAAAAAGGAATGGATGAGTTTATCAGTTATGCTCAAAGTCAGGTAAACGAATCCAAAAGTCTCTTTGATCCGCTTGGGGCAGCTAAGGGCAGCTATTCAACCAAATGGAAATTAAGGATGAACATCACTTCCGAAGATATTCAGAAAATTTGTGGAGGAACAATATGATTTTTCAAAGCGAGATTATTAAAATTTCAAGAGAAAAGGGGTTACCTAAAAGTACTATAGATAAAGATTGGGTTTTAGGACATTTTCTTGCCGGAATATATAGTTTGCCTGATTTACAAGATAGCTTGATTTTCAAAGGTGGAACCTGTTTGAAAAAATGTTGGTTCAAAGATTATAGATTTTCTGAAGATCTTGATTTTACTTCCCTAAGTAAAGATTTTGTTTTAACCCAGGAGCATATTCAACAGATTTGCCAATATGTGCTGGATAAATCAGGTATTGAAATGCACCCATTTTCAATTCGTCCACTCCTGCATAAAAATATATTGGTAGGTTACGAAGCTCAGATTCTCTTTTGGGGTGCAGACCACAGACAAAATGAAGTTCCACCGACCAAAGACCGCTGGCACAGTAAAATTAAAATGGAAATTACACTATTTGAAAAAATGATGTTTAAGCCTGAAATTAGACCTGTATATCATACCTATTCAGACCAATTGCAACCTGAAGATTTACAAATTCCTTGTTATAGTATAGAGGAAGTGTTGGCTGAAAAAATGCGAGCACTTATTCAAAGGTCATATACTGCACCAAGGGATTATTATGACCTTTGGTATCTCAACCAAAAGTTCCCTAATCTTGACTGGTTATTAATTACACAAGCATTTCATCAAAAAATGCTTTTCAAAGGATTCACATTTACCGGAATTGACCAACTGATAAACCCTGAGAATGAAAAGGCTTTAAAGGGAGCATGGGAAAATAGTTTATCTCATCAAATTAGCCGTGATGAGCTGCCATCTTATGAAGAAATAAATTTGTCATTAAAAAATCTCTTTCAAAAACTTTTCTAATTTTTTACTTCATAGGGTCAAAACCTATTTATCAATTCCCGTTGCTCTTCGATAATATCAGATAAAGCGGAATCGGGCAATACTGGAGAGTAACCCGCCGGGAATAATCCGATGAACGGAAATGATATGGTGCAAGAAGTATATAATATCACTGCTCCATCATCTAATCAATCATTTTTGTTCCGAATGCCTAAAAAAACTCAACCGGAACAATATGAAATAGACCTAAACTCATTGGACGGTGTTATCCAATAAATAGAGGTCTAAGACAAAATCAGTTGAATAATTCATCTTGAAGCATCCCATTGGTTCACAATGTTAGGAATAAATTCAAAGCACTAACAAAAAATTATTGAAATCAACCGAGCGCAAGTGAACAAATTTTACCAATCGAATCCTTAAATTGGTTCGAGAATAAAGTTGTAGGGGGTACAAAAAATCAGTGTGAGTGTGAGAGCGAGAGCGAACACAATCACACTGATTTTTTTCTTCTAGACTCACACTCACACTTTCTTTATTCTTATATTTATAGTGCGAGAGCGAACACAATCACACTGATTTTTTTGGGTTTTTTAGTGACCTTAGCCCTTGTATGTTTTGTTTAAAGTTTCAGGATATATGCTATAAACTAGCAATATAAAAACCATTGCGAATTTCAAAAAAGAATATATATATATGAAGAATTAAAAAGAAACAATATATATAATCAAACAACTACCCAAGCCTAGGCCTAGTGTCTATAGTGTGGACAGGCAACCAAGGCAATATTATAAATAGCTTTGAAAACAAGCTGGATAAGCGACTTGGTATATATACTTAGCGGTAATATGCTGACTTTTAGCTTCTATTTTCTTTGAAAAAGACATATCTTTGTAGCAATTTTTAATTGAAATAACGATGAGGAAATCTATACATACATATTTGTTTTTATTAATTGCAATGAGTCTCTCTGCCTGCTCTTTGTTGGTTAATAAGTCAAAGTCTAAAGACCATAAAGAAACCGAGACAGATATGCCAGAACTGATGATGAAATGGGAATATGATAGGGTGAAAAACCCTGTGACTGGTGAAGTGCCTAATCAGAATTTGGTAACGGTATATGAAAAATATATAGCTGAGCAAACAGACTTGCAAGCCCCTGTAGCTGGAATAGAATGGACAGAGCGTGGCCCCAATAATATAGGTGGTAGAACTAGAGCCATTATATTTGATAGAAATGATATAACAAACAAAACAGTGTTTGCTGCCTCAGTGGGTGGTGGTTTGTTTAAATGCACTGATATAGATGCTGCAACCCCAACATGGAATAAGATAAACGATTTTTTTAGCAATATTGCCATCAATTGCTTGGTTCAAAATCAAAACCATCCTGATACGATGTTTTTTGGAACTGGTGAAGGATTTGGGAATGCCGATGCTCTCAGAGGTTTAGGTGTATGGAGAAGTGTAAATGGAGGAAGTACTTGGACACAGCTAGCTTCATTAATGAATGGCAGTACTCCTTCATATATCAATAGGCTGGCTATAAACTCTTTTGGAACTATATATGCCGCTAC
>CANHGM010000075.1 GCA_947460345.1 Bacteroidota bacterium
TTAGAATTGATATATTTGAAACCAGGTTGCAAACCCTACAATCTTTGAATATATCACGTTATAGAAGAACGGCGATTACGTAGAGATAGGTTGCATTTATCATATATTTAAGTGAGATCCTGAAATAAATTCAGGATGACCTTCGATTGAGCTGCATCGGTTGTTGGGGTATTCGGATTAGCTTAATGATAAAACTTCAGTCCATCCAACAAATCAATCAAAAGAAATTTGCTTAAAACCATTATCTTTAAATATAGACGCTCCCTTGAAATTTAATGTGATTTATTTCTAGTCACCGCTATTAAAATCGATAGGGGTTGTATTTCCGTCTTCTGTTTTAAAATTGGCACAATCTATTTCAATTGATAGTTTTTTCTTGGGTTGCTCAAAAAAATCAGGGAACTCTATTTTGATCGATTCATCTGCTTGTACTTTCTGAAAAAACTTAGCCCAAATTGGCAATGCCATATGCCCCCCCGCTCCTTGTGCTGTGCTTCTGAAATGCACCGCTCTGTCTTCGCAACCTACCCAACAACCAGCAACTAAATTGGGCGTAATACCCATAAACCAACCATCGCTGTTGTTTTGGGTAGTGCCTGTTTTACCTGCTGTAGCTCCTTTTATTTTGTATTTGCCTTTTACTTCATATCCTGTACCATGTGAGGTTACTCCTTCCATCAACTTAAGCATGATATATGAAGTTTGCTCGCTCATGGCTTCTTTAGATTGTGGAATAAACTCTTTTATCACGTTCCCGTTTTTATCTGTAATTTTAGTGATATATTGAGGTTCAACAGCTACGCCTTTGTTTGCAAACGCTGCAAAAGCTGAAGTCATATCCATCACACTTACATCAAACACGCCTAAACATATACTTGGGTATGGCTCTAATTTGCTTTTTATTCCTAAATTTTTAGACAATTCTATTACTTTTTGCGGACCATCAGGACCGAGCTGTTTTAATAAATAAGCTACTATATAATTTACTGAAAAAGCCAAACCTTGATACATAGTGAGTTCTTTGGCTTTATATCCTTCAGCATTGCTTGGGGTCCAATTCTCAAAATTCTCGAATGTCACAGGTTGGTTGGGAATAAGCGTACAAGGAGAATACCCATTGTCTACCGCTAAACTATATACAAAAGGTTTGAATGTAGAACCTACCTGACGAGACGAGTTAGGGCTAGCATGGTCATATTTAAAATACTTGTAGTTTTGCCCTCCCACCCAAGCTTTTATATAACCTGTTTGCGGTTCAATGGCCATAAAACCGCTAAGCAAAAACTTTTTATAATATAACAATGAATCTTTAGGACTGATAATAGAATCGAACTCGCCATTATACGAAAACAACTTAGCTTTCACAGGGGTTTCAAAAACTCTTTGAATTTCTTCTTGGCTTGCACCACTTGCTTTTAACGCTCTGTATCTATCCGTATTTTTCATGGCTTTTTCTAAGATACCGGGCATGTCGCTTCCACCGGGTGTTTGTTTTTTCCATGAGTTATCAAATTCTTTTTGCAAGTCTTTCAAATGCTCATTCATGGCATCTTCAGCGTGTTTTTGCATTCTAGAATCGATAGTAGTATATACTTTTAGTCCATCTTTATATATATCATAACCATTCTCTTCGGCCCATTTGTCAATATCTTTTCTGAGGTATTCTCTGAAATACGTAGCGATACCATCGGTATGGTCGCCTTGAGAGTATGATAAATTCAATGGTGTGGCTTTAAATTTTTCAGCTGTATCAACATCTATAAAATTATATTTATTCATCTGACTCAACACCGTATTTCTTCTGTTTAAAGCTGCTTCAGGATGTTTGATGGGATTATATTTACCAATGCCTTTAAGCATTCCTACTAACAGAGCAGCCTCAGGCAAGGTGAGATCTTTTGGGTCTTTATTAAAAAAAGATTTAGACGCTGATTTTACGCCATAAGAATTGCCACCAAACTGAACCGTATTAAAGTATAAGTTGATGATTTCTTCTTTGGTATATCTTTTTTCTATTTGAACAGAGAGAATCCATTCTTTTAGTTTGGTGAATGTCTTTTGAAAAATATTATTAAACCTTCCTCTAGGAAATAGGTTTTTAGCTGTTTGCTGACTGATGGTACTGGCACCTCTTTTTTTCAGAACAAGGTTATATAAAACAGAAGTAGAGACCGCTCTAAAATCTATCCCTGCATGTTGGTAAAACCTCACGTCTTCAGTGGCTATCAGGGCGTTTATTAAATTTGTGCCTAACTCTTTATAATCTTCATTGCTTCTATTTTCGATATAATATTTGCCTATAATTTCGCCATCGCTTGAAATGATTTCTGTAGCTAAATTATTTTTCGGGTTCTCGATATCTTCAAACTTAGGCATATCGCCCAGCCAGCCCATTGCTACAAATAAGATTAGCAGGTTGATAAAAACCAAAGCGGAGATGAACGTGATCCAAAACCATTTGATTTGTTTAGCGAAAGTTGGATGAAAGAGATATTGACGCATGATAGCTGATTATATGGATGCAAATATATTTGAAATATGGCTTAAATAAGTGAAGAAAATCAATCAAAAATGTGAAAAAAAATATTTAATCAAATTGTAAACCAATAAGTTTAACTAAAAATAAAAATATTTTTTGGGTAGAAGGAATAAAACTCCCTACATTTGCACTCCTTTTAAGGAAAACGGATCGGTAGTTCAGCTGGTTAGAATGCTGCCCTGTCACGGCAGAGGTCGCGGGTTCGAGTCCCGTCCGGTCCGCTCATAAAATTCCTAAATTGTTCAAAAGCGTGTAAATTAATACTTTACACGCTTTTTTATTGTTCTTTAAAATCCGAAAATGTGCGTTTTTATACATACATTAGGTTGCTAACTGGTTACCCATTTTGAAAATGCGAAAAAAGGGTAACCAGTGTGCGAACAAATTCGGACATAAAAGTACAGATTATCAGTGTTATAAGTGTTGTTTCGACTCTATTGGGTCTCTAATTTTGTAAAATAAAAATGGGGCGTAATAAACAAAAATAAAAATGTCGTCAAAAACAACTTTCGGTCTAACAATTTACATCAACCGAACAAAACAAAAGAAAAACGGAGAATGCCCAGTAATGCTCCGAATTAACATTGATGGTCAAAGAGCAACCATTCAATTAAAACGTTATTTGAAACCTGAAAATTGGGATGCAAATAGATATCAGATGATAGGAAAGACCGAAGAAGCAAGAGTTTTTAATGAGTATCTAAATGCAGTGAAAATGAAGGCTCATAAAAAGTATAATGAGCTAATTCATTTATATGATGATTTAACTGCTGATATGATGCGAGATGCAATCTTAGGAATAAATGCCTCAAGTCCAAAAATGTTATTAGAGATTTGGCAAGAGTATAATGATGAACTTCAACAATTAGTTGGCAAGGAATATAGCAAAGGGACTTATCAAAAATATATAACTTCCTATAAACGGATGCAATCATTTTTACAATT
>CANHGM010000076.1 GCA_947460345.1 Bacteroidota bacterium
AAACCTCAAGATAGATATATATAGAATTACTTTCTTCGTAGTCTTTCAAAAAAGTCTTGGTCATATACTATGCTTATACTTCCAACCCTTTATTTCATCCGCCTCAAAATCAAACCTTAAATCAAACCTTAAGATAGATATATAGAATTACTTTCTTCGTTGTATTTCAAAAAAGTCTTGGTCATATACTATGCTTATACTCCCAAGCCTTTATTTCATCCGCCTCAAAATCAAACCTTAAATCAAACCTCAAGATAGATATATATATATATATATATATATATATATATAGAATTACTTTCTTCGTTGTATTTCAACAAATTCTTGGTCATATACTATGCGTATACTCCCAACCCTTTATTTCATCCGCCTCAAAATCAAACCTTAAATCAAACCTCAAGATAGATATATAGAATTACTTTCTTCGTTGTCTTTCAAAAAAGTCTTGGTCATATACTATGCTTATACTCCCAAGCCTTTATTTCATCCGCCTCAAAATCAAACCTTAAATCAAACCTCAAGATAGATATATAGAATTACTTTCTTCGTTGTATTTCAAAAAAGTCTTGGTCATATACTATGCGTATACTCCCAACCCTTTATTTCATCCGCCTCAAAATCAAACCTTAAATCAAACCTCAAGATAGATATATATATAGAATTACTTTCTTCGTTGTGTTTTAAAAAAAGGCCAAATACTAAGAGTATTTTTAAGGAAGAGAGAGATAAGAGATATGGTTGTAGAATTGAAATAATTCTGCTTAGATAAATTTATGTTTTTATTTTACTCGATTCGGATGAGTATATATATTCATTTTGCCATCTTTTAAAAACCCAATTAAAGTAATGTCAGACTCATATGCCAATTCAATAGCTAGGCTTGAAGGAGCACCAATTGCTGCAATGATTTTAATACCTGCCATCATGGCTTTTTGAATTAATTCGAAACTTGCTCTACCGCTTAATAACAATATATATATATCAATTGGAAGTTGGTTTTGTATAAGCATATTCCCGATTAATTTATCAAGGGCATTGTGCCTACCTACATCTTCTTTCAAAGCTACAAAATTCTCGTTTTCAGTAAAAAATGCAGACGCATGTATGCCTCCTGTGCTTTTAAATGCTTCTTGTTGTTGTTTGAGTTTGTTAGGCAGTTCGTATAAAATACTAGATGAAATAGATAATTGATTGTTTGGGTTGAGTATTATTTTACATTGTGTTTTTACGGCATCTATACTGCTCTTTCCGCAAACCCCACAGCTTGAAGTGGTGTAAAAATTTCTATCTAAAGAAGACAGTGAAATTTCAATTTCAGGTTTTAAAACAATATAAATGATGTTGGTGTCAAAAGTATCCTTATATATTGATTCTATTTCGTTGTAACTTGAAATAATTCCTTCAGTAAATAAAAAGCCAACAGCCAATTCTTTGTCATTCCCTGGAGTTCGCATAGTTACAGAAAGTTTTTTTTCTGTTTTGTATTGACCAATGATTAATCTTATTTCTAAAGGCTCTTCAATAGCAACTTCGTCGCTCTGTTGTTCACTGTTCGGCCCATTAAATTTATATATCGAAATTGTTTTGGTATGGCTCACTGTAATTTACTTTTAATTTGATTCATCAATTCAGGTGTATCAATGCTTTGCAAAAATACATCATCACTATTAATTTTATGAATAGGCAATTTTTCTAAGATACGTCTGATTGAATGTTGATTTTCTTCAAAAGAATTAAGCATTAAAGGAATTATTTTTTGCTCAAATATGCCTATAAGTGGCTCTATTACCTGGGCTTTATTGTTGAAATATATAGTAGCATATAGATCTTTTTTTCTTTGTGAAATTAGATATGTAATATTTTCTAGGGATAAAAGAGGGTAGTCGCAGGCAATGACTAACCAAGAGCAGTCTTTGTATGTATCAAAAGCAGATATAAGTCCTGTCATAGGGCCGCAATTAGAAAAGTTAGGGTTGTCTATTATATATTTATATGATTGGTTTATAGTTGAAGATTGTTCTAAATTGCATGATATATATATATCCTCTACTAAAGGTTTTAAAATCTCATATAGTTCGTATCTAATTTCTTTTTCTCTATAGATAATTTTGCTTTTATCGGTTTTCATTCTAGAACTTTCTCCACCAGCAAGAATCAAAGCTTTCATCAATTGATATTGATTATAAAAGTTTGGGATTATTTAAATGTCTATCGGCATCGCGGATATTTTTTTTCTGAATATTCTTTTCGAATGCTTCAGTAAGGTTTACCCCCGTTTGATTGGCTAAGCATATAAGCACCCATAGGATATCGGCCATTTCATCGGCCATTTCTATATTTTTATCACTTTCTTTAAAAGATTGGTCGCCATAAGTGCGAGACATAACACGTGCGAGCTCACCTACTTCTTCCATGAGAATGGCAGTATTGGTAAGTTCAGAAAAATATTTTACGCCAATGGTATTTATCCAATGGTCTACTGTTTTTTGAGCATCATCTATGGTCATAGGGCAAAGATGCGAAGAAAACACAAAAAAGATAAAACTAATCGTATCCGTTTTTAATTTTGTCTGCTTTCAAAGCCCTCATTGCTTCCATTAAACTCTCTAAAGATTTCGGTAGATTCAACATTTCTTGAGCAGCCGCTACAGATTCCCTCCTCAACTTATCTATTATATCTTGGTGCTTTTTTTTGATTGGTTTTAGAACTGGTTACATGGTTTTATTTTTTAATTGTTGTTGTTTAGCTAACTGTTTTGCTTTAATTAATAAAGTCATATATTCTTTACGTGTCATCTTTTATTAATTATTTTTTGGTAAGTAAACTTAAATTTAAAAAATGTAATTCAGTATTTCATTTATGAACAAGGGTTGTTAAAAAAATGTGCGTTGAAGGTGAGGGAGTTAGGAATAAGTAATAGTATGAAATAACCTAAAGGCCATTTTGAAATTTCTAAACGACAGATTAAGTTCTTTTATATAAAGGCGGGGCAACTCGCCTTTTTTTATAATATCTTTAACAAAACCTCTTCTTTTTTCTTCCAACCTTTTTATCTTACTTTGCAGTATATAAAAAGTGCCATGGAAAAGAAAGAAAAACAAAAACTCATTACCAGACTTAAGTATAAGTACAGACTGGTGATAATGGCTGAGACCACCTTTGAAGAAAAGTTGTCTAT